>NZ_JAGXJW010000069.1 GCF_019091135.1 Cohnella sp. GbtcB17
ATATTTCCAGCGGTGAAGCACACCGAGGGTCTGAAAATGGCTTGTCTATGCGGATATTTAACATTTATCAGCGATTTCAACCCACAAGCTACCCACGATCATGAATTCATAAGCTTTTCGAACCTGTCAGGAACTGCTTTTCTTCTCTGTTCCGTAACATGCAGGTAGACCAAGCGTGTTACCTCGTCATTCTTATGCCCAAGGCGCTCCTGGATGACGGCGAGATCTTCTTTATCTTCTGCTAACAGGGATACGTGTGTATGCCTCAAACTGTGGGGGGTCAGACCCGGCGGCAAGCTTGCGAGTTTCAGCAGCTCTCCGAAACGAGTTGCGAGGTATGTCTTGCTTGCCGGGTAGCCCGGGTGTTCAATCCCCCAAAAAATGAAATCGGCATCATGCATAACTTCGCCATTTTCAATCTTCTGGCGCCTCCATGCCAATTGATTCTTGATTGCCTTAATAACAGTGTCCCCTATGGATACTTCTCGTATGGAACTCATATTCTTTGGCGGCCCAAGTTCGTAATTTTCAATTCCGCCTATCTGCGTAATGGTTTTCGTAACAGAAATTGTCCGCTCTTTTTCGTTGAAATCCGACACTTGGAGCGCCAATAGCTCGCCTATCCTGAGTCCGGAATACGCGAGTGTGAGAAAAATTTCATATTCTTGCTTCCTGCCTCGGAAACGGACAGTATTCAAAAAATGCTTAAGTTGCTCCTTCTCCAAAAACTTAGGAACCTTTTTAACATTCTTTAAGTCTTCAAGCGTTATCTTAAAAGCCGGGATTTTAGAGCCGGCGGTGGGGTTGCTCGCAATAACTCCTTTTCTAAATGCATCTGCGAAGAACATTTTACAAGTCGTGTGGTATTGTTTTATAGTCCCAGGCGTCTTGCCCTCGACTTTTAGGTGGTTGAGGTATTGTTGATAATCGTCGGGAGTTATATCCTTCATCCTTGTTTTTGCTCCGATGAAGGATTTAAAGGAATCAAGGGCAACCCTTCGATTTCGAAGCGTAGTCGAACGTGGGGCTCTCTCGATTTCGTAGTCTTTAACCCAGCGCGCTTGCCACCCATCGACGGATATGACCTTTTCGTCGACTAGTCGTCCGCGCAGCTTGTCGGCTTCAATTTGGATGCCAGCTTCGTACGCTTCTTTAGCGGTGCCGAATGATTTTGTTTCTTTTTGCTTACGAGTTCTCTTCCCATCTTTTATGACTTCCACACTGTAACGGTAAGTAAACCGTCCATCACGCTCTCTGACTCCAGGAGGCAGCTTTTTCTTTTTGTTATTCGTCATAGCTCACACCTCAAAGAATAAAAGTATCTATGTGATCGCGTAAAACGCGCTTTCTATATCTCCCTTTCAGGCTTAAAATGGCCCATGTACACTCCGCTAACAATTATTTGGTTTGGCATAAGTTCAATCGAATCGTACTCTTCGTTTTCAGGCATGAGAGTGATTTTGTTGGACTGATCAGACCAGCACATTCTTTTTAATGTGCCGTCCGTTCCATCATTCACAATCGCCGCGACAATTTGACCGTTTCTCTCAGCCCACTGAGCACTCCTCATAAATACGATATCCCCGTTATCAATTCCGACCCCTTTCATTGAGTCGCCCTTCACTCTAAGGGCAAAATCTGGCTGTTTATGCGATGGAAATGGATATTGGATATATTCTTCAACGTTTTGTTCGGCTAGTAATCCATCGCCAGCGCAAATAGTTCCTACCAGAGGAATCGAAAATTCTCTACGCGGGCTTTTTTTGAGGCCGAGCAGATGCTCGACGGTTGTGTTTAACACGTCTGCATATAAGCCGATGTCGTTAACCGGGAAGGCGCGTTGTCCGCTCTCATATCGAGATAATGTAGATTTGGCGACACCAACCCGTTTAGACAACTCATCCAAAGTCAAACCTTTTTCTTCCCTGAGATTTTTAATCAAGCCGATAATTTCAGCCGACGACCTCATTGCTATCACCTCTTGCCCCATTATAATCAAATAGTTCCCGTGAGGCAACAAAATGATTCAAAAAAGATCATTGTGTTGACATTCGGGAACGCATCGGTATATTATGGACAGGAAGGAAGGAGGTGCAGCATGACATTCGATCTTCGCAAACTTCGCTTCGAAAGACTTTCGCGTAAAATCTCACAAGAGGAGGTCGCCGAGGTAATAGGCGTAAAACGCCCCACTTACCACAAAAAAGAAAATGGAAAAATTAAAATGAGCGTGGAGGAATTTGCCGCGATCCTTGATTTTTTCGGCATACCAGAAGAAGAAATCAAAAATTTTTTTGTCAAAAATGTTCCCAAACGGGAACAAAACTCTGCTTAATATGGAGGGATTCGAAGTGAACAACGAGCTTCCGGCTGTAATGACGGTCAAAGAGGTCGCTCATTACCTTCGCCGTTGTACTAAAACGATCCTCACCAGACTGGAGTCCCGCGATCTGCGGGGCTACAAGGAGGGCCGAAAGTGGAGGATTCGCCGGGAATGGCTGCTTGAATACGAGCAAAGGCTCATAAATCGCACCGAAAGCGAACGGGCTGCCCAATGAAGGAAGACGGGTCGACAGCATAGATGATCACTGGGGAGGTTGAGGAAGTTGGTTCAGCTTGAAATCGTAAAGCGAGACGGCCTGCTCGCGGTCGATAGCCGCGATATCGCAGAAATGACCAGTGTCCGGCATTCCGATTTGCTGGAGAAGATCGACGTTTACGTGATGCATCTAACCAACGGAGAATTCCGTTCGTTAGATTTCTTCATCCCCGGCGAGTACAGGGACAGCAAAGGCGAAGTTCGCCGCAAGTTCGACTGTACCCGCAAGGGATGCGACATGATCGCGAACAAGATGACCGGCGAGAAAGGCGTCCTGTTTACCGCGGCGTATGTCACCAAGTTCGAAGAGATGGAGCGTGCGGCTGATCCGATGCACGGAGCGAGCCCGGAACTGCGGGCGATATTCATGGTCGACCGGCGGACGCAGGAGCTGACCGGGCGGATCGATCACGTCGAGCGAAAACTGGACGAGCAGATCACGATTGACCACGGCGAAGCGCGCCGGCTGCAACGGGCAATCAGCAAAGCGGTATACGATCATTCGGAAAATGACGAGAATCGAAAACGACTCTTTCCCGAATTGCATCGCGAGATCAAGGACAGATTCGGTGTCGCAAGCTATCGGGACGTTAAGCGCAAGGAATACCCGGACGCGATCCGGTATGTCGAGGCATGGATGCCTAAGAGGAGATGACTGGGATGGACAAGCTTAATCGCTGGTTTTGGTTTTACGGAGCTCTGGGCGTTTCGGCGCCGCGCCTGCGTCGGATCGACATCAAGGGGGCGGAGCATCAAGTCGCGGTTCCGGCACGAAAATGACGACCGAGGCGATCTCGTTCTTCGCAGGGTTGTTCGCCGGAATCGCGCTGACACTGGTCGTGGCTGCGGTGTTTGTAAAGCCGCCGGTGGCGGAGCGCAGGGACGATGTGGAAGATGTCAAGCAGATGTTCGATGGGAAGGAATCAATCGATAAGAAGGCATGAAAAAGGACCTATCTCAGCTCTCAACCTGAGTAGGCCCGCATGCAAAAACAATGTACGGCAATTATACCACATTCAGCGCCGGAGGGTAAGGCCCCCGGCGCAAAACTCCCCGACCATGCGCTGTAAATTAGCAAACAGGGGGTGACAACCACAGTGGCATGGATTGAGAGCAACCAAGAGTTAGCCAATCACCCGAAGACAAAGCGCCTTGCTCGCCTCGCTGGCGTCTCTGTGCCGGCCGCCATCGGGCATCTGCATCTATTGTGGTGGTGGGCATTGGATTACGCCCAGGACGGCGATTTAACGCCCTTCGAACCTGAAGACATTGCCGACGCTGTCATGTGGCCGGGCGAGCCCGACACGATTATGCGAGCGTTGATCGATTCGCGATTTGTGGACTTCGCCTGCGACCAAGCTCATATCCACGATTGGCGAGATTACGCGGGACGTCTTTTGGACAAGCGCAAGGCGAACACGCTACGGAAGCAGAAGTCACGCGGTAGTCACGCGAGACAAGAGCAAGACAATGAGGGGACGCAAAGGGCAAGCACGGGCGACAGTCATGCGACCGGAACGTCACGGGCGAGCGACGGAAGTGGCGGTCACGGGGCTACAGTACAGTACCGTACAGTACCTAACAGTACAGTACAAAACCAAGATCAAGAACAAGCTGCTGCGGCCGCGCCTGCGACTTCCGAAACTTTCGCATTGGCCTTCAAACGCGTCTACCAACGCGACCTAACACCGTTTCAAGCTGAAGAGCTCGGAGCGTATATCGACAAGGATGGTCTTGAGGAGGCTGTGATCGTAAGAGCCATCGAACGATCGGCAAAGAAAGAGGGCGGCTTGAGTCTCGTCCTCAAAATGCTTGACGATTACGCTTCCGCCGGAGCGAAGACAGTGACTGGGGCGAAGGCGATAGACGATCAACACGAAGCGTCGAGACAGCGACCGCGCAAATCGTATGGCGTGCCTCCGTCCGACCCCAGCAAGACGAAGACGGGAAAACCGGCGATGCCGGTAGTTAACAAAGAGCAGCCGGCGAAGGCCATGACTGAAGAAGAGCGGGCGGAAGCTCGTCGGCTCGCTCGCCAGCTCGACGCGGAGGACAAGCCCAGCAGGTCTGATTAATCGACTATCAAGACAGGAGGGGTAGACATGAGTTTTGCGAACCGCGGCACGGCATTTGAGAACCTGATTAACGATTGCAATCTTCTGTACCGACAACACAAAATCGCACTCGTCACCAAGCGACCGACGCCCGTTAAGATTCTGGGCGTAGACGGACGCGGCCGGGTCCGGGGATTCCTGGAGAAACCGTCCGAGGCAGATTACGACGGATTTTACAAGCAAAGAGGACTCGCCTTCGAAGCCAAATCCATTGCCGCCGGCGAACGTTTTCCGCTTTCCAACTTGGAGCAGCACCAATTCGAGTACCTTTCCGACGCCCACTACGTTGGAAACGTTCCGAGCTTCCTGCTTATCGAATTCACCGAGCACCGCGTCGTATATCTCCTGCCATTTACGGAGTTGGAGCAGGTCTGGAAGATGCGATCGAAGGTCCGCGGGTCCAAGTCGATCCATATCTCCTACCTCGAGCGCTACGGATATCCGGTAGCCCAGGGGCGCGGCGTCCCTTGCGACTATCTGGCGGTCATAGATCACATTTGGGAGCCGCCAGCATGAGCGGGCCGGGGAATATCTCAAGCTGGACGCTAACGCCCGAGCAGCGCGCCGCTTATGCAGCCGGCATGACGCTTGCCCGCATGGACCTTGGCGAGCCTCATCGCATCGATCCGCCGGTACTCCGGATGACAAGCGCGCCGGCGCCGAAGCCCGCAGATGCACCGAAGGTAAAACCCAAAATGATCATGCCTATAGGCCGAGTCCGCAAGCCGCGACTAAACACTCGCAGCCGGGAGGCATACATCGAACTCGTGGCGGAAACGAACATGTCTCGTGCGGAAGTCGCGGAACACTGGGGCGTCAAGCGCAAGTCGCTCGGGAAGTACCTTACAGACTGGGGCATCGGCCAAGCTGCTGACGAGGCCGCCGCCGTGGAGGCGTATCGTCGTGGCGCGCGCTGAGATTTTAGCGGAAATCGGCGTCATTTTGGACCATCAGTGCAAAGGGTGTGCGCTGAAGAAAGAAGAGGGCGCCAAGTACAACAGCGAAAAGAGTGCTTTAGCAGAGTGCTGCAACAAGATTTGCCCAATGGGCGCAAGACTTCGCGAGCTCGGCCAGCAACTCGGACGCGGAGCGGACAAGCCCATGAGCGCATCCCGGCAGCGTAGCCGCGAATGGGTCAACGAGATCAAGCGAAAGGGGCCGAACTATGGCGCAGCCCTATCCAAAGACGCGACAGCTCGCTTGGAACAAGACGGAGAAGAAGCCGAAGCGGATCAATCATAACCGCGGCTCCCGTACGGCAAAGCAGCGCGGAGACATTTCGCCGAAGGTCGCCGCCAAGGTGGACAAGCGATCCAAGAACCGATGCGAGCAATGCGGCTGGCGGCCGGGGAATTACGACCCGACCGGCGCCCGCATGGGACTCCAACGCGCCCATCTCATCCGCCGCGGCAAGGTGGAAGATCACACAACCGCCCAGGATGTCGCTAAGTTATGCGGCCCCTCCGTCAATACCGGAACATGCCATTGGTGGATAGACCATACCCGCGAAGGGATGGAGTGGGCTAAGCGGTACCGGAAAGCTTTGCAGGAAGGAGCGGGCACGAATGCACCTGACGATTGACAAGCAGCACCTTCATGACGCCCTGGAGCGGGTGTCCAGCGCAGTCAATAACACGCACAACAACGAAATCTATCGCGGCATCCATTGCACGGCTGCGGACGACGGAATCAGACTCGTTGGAACGGATGGTATTTACACGGTCGAGGAAACGATACCGCCGGATCTTTTTGCGCTCGGCGCGCCCGGGCAGCTCGTATTCCCATCGGCGCTGACGAGTAATATCGTGAAGCGGTTGCCCGACGGGCTCGTGGAGATCGGCGACGATCGGCTCACGGCCACGTTCAAATCCGGCCGGGCGAACCTCAGTGTCGAGTGTATGGATCCGGATCAATTCACGCTCGAGAGAATGCCGGACGTTCCGGCCATCAAGATGACGGCCGGCGCGCTCGGCGAGATGATCCGTAGCACAACGTTCTGCGCCTCGACCAAGGACAAGGAGCCGCGTCCCATCCTTCACGGCGTCCTGATCAAGACCGACGGGGAATCATTGGCGATGTTCGCGGGAGACGGCGGGCGGGCTGCCGCGGCTACGGAAACGACGGCATCGGACGTGGGGCTCAATTCGATCATCCACCACAAGCACCTATCCAGCGCGCGGAAATTGTTCAAAAGCGGGGATGCGGTTCGCATCCTGAATCAGAACAAGCGGTTCTATATCCTCGGGGAACGCATCAAGGTGTCGATCGTGCAGATGCGCGGCAACTTCCCTCCGGTCGAATCCGTATTCGCGGGGAGCGACTTGTACACGGCGAGCATCATGCGGACCGACTTTCTCGAAGCGGTCGAGCGGGTGCGGCTGCCGGCGGAAGATGACGTTATCGAATTCTCTTTCAAGGCCAATCGAATCGAAATGCGGGGCGAAAGCCAGCTCGGCAAAGCCCATGAAACGGTGGAGCCGTTCAAGTTCAAGGGAGACGCGGTCGAACTGGCGTTTAACGGGAAGTTCGTATCCGAAGCGGTTAAGGCCATTACGGGGGATTGGCTCAATATCCGAATCACAACCACCCAGGGCCGGCCGATCATCCTTTCGGACGAGTCCAGCAGCAAGGCGACGTACTTCATCGGATCACGCAGAGTGAGGGGAGCGGCATATGGGACAAATTGAAATGATCATCGTAGACGGCGAACTCGTAATCCAGGACGAAGCAGATGAAGGCGATGAATAAAAGCACGGGCGCCCATATCGTTTGTTACAGCGGAGGGGAAGCGTCGGCCATCGTCGCCATCGAAGTGGTTCGCCGTTACGGGCCGGAAAACGTAATCCTCATCAATCACGACATCAACGGAGATAAGGAAGACGTGGACATCAAGCGCTTTAAGCGGGAGGTCGCCGGGTATCTCGGAATCCCAATCACGTACGCCAATATGGACGGCTGGGAGACCAAGGACCAATTCGATGTATGCATAGAGGCGAAGGCGTTCAAGGTAGGCGTCCACCCGTTATGCACAAATCGGCTGAAGACCGCCCCTTTCCATCGCTGGCTAGCCGATACGTTCCCAGTGGAGGCGGGCACATGCCGGACGGACGTCACAATCTATTACGGATTCGAAGCAGGGGAGCCAGCACGTATAGAACGCCGGCGCGGGATCCTGGGCGACAAGGGATATCGGACGTGCTTCCCTCTGGCGGAATGGACGCGTACGATCGCCAGCACAACAGATATCGGAATCTCTCCGCCGGCGACATACGCCATCTGGAAGCACGCGAATTGCGTCGGATGCCTCCGCGCCGGCCAGCAGCATTGGTACGTGGTTTACTGCCGCCGGCGGGATGCATTCGAAAAGGCGAAGCGGGCGGAGGAGCTGATCGGCTACAGCATCCTTCGGATTAACGGACAGCCAGCTTTCATGAAAGACCTGGAGCCGAAATTCGAGGCAATGCGCGCGGCCGGCATTCAAGCTGACGAAAAGACGCCGGCGGCCACTTTCTGGGCGAGAGCACGGAAGCTTCTCGGCAGCAAGCCCGCGGAAGAGGCTGCGGCATGCGGGGTGTTTCAGCTCACGGCGCCGTGACGGCGAGCTGATCCACAATAGCAGCAAAGCCCGCCACTTCCGTCGCCACCTCATCGACCGTCATTCCCAAGTTATCCACATAAATCCTATACCTATCCACAATATCCCCACCCTCGGCCTCATGGTCGAAGCCATCAAGAAAAGCCTGGGCGCGTTCCGTAAACATCGCGTTCACCTCCCAGCACGATTATACAGGGGAACGCACGTTCTGAAAATGCCGAAAGGAGTGAATCGTGTGCCCAAGTACATCTGCGTTTGCTGCATGAACGAAGTCAAGGCGGAAGGCATGATGTGTGCCGAGTGCATGGAGGAAATAGACTCCGAATTAGACGCAGCCAATGACGAGCGGGAGGATATTGAACGTCACGCCGCCTTCAGAATCATGGTTCAGCAGCGTTGCAAGTCCCACCGCGACACCGACCTGAACCGCGTTCAACGCTGGCTGTACACTCTCAAGGCCTATATTTGTCTCTTCTTCAATCTCCGGGAGGACTTATGGACGGCCGACAGCATCGAAGTCGCCTATGACGGCTACACCGGCGGATACAACGCATCATGGACTGAATACCACGTCGGAGCGGGCATCTTCCGCAATTGGCACTATGACATCTACACCAACGGGGACTGATCGCATGAAAGATCCTGAAGCGGGCAAGACCCTAACACCCGAGCAGCGCACGCAATTCATCCAGCGCCGCCTAAAGCACGATCTCGGATACCCGGAGACGGCCGCCCTCCTCTGTACAACACCCGCGGACATCGCCTCCGCTGAATGGGGCGCGCCGATACCGCCCGAGCTACACGACATCATCACCCAATGGATAGGAGAGAAGCGGGCATGAGCGAACAACGCGAGAATCTGGACGGGCCGGCACTATTCAAGCTCGGAACATGGGAATACCTGCGCTGCGACGGCGACAACGTTTGGGCGGTCCGTCCAAGTCCGACGACGCCGGCCATCATAATCGACGAGAGCGAAGTCGCCGCAAATCTCGAAGAACATATCGCCCTGTTTGATGCCGGATTTCCTCCGCTATATGAACAGGAACGCGGCCTTATGGTCGCCCTGTCCGCAGAGCTGCGGCTGAATAGCCAATTGAATGCACAGCTCCAGCGGCTCCGCGCGCGGGAAGTTTGGATCGGTTATGACCCCGGATCGGAGGCACCCCAATCATGACGGATACGGTAAACAAGCAGGCGCTAAACAGCGCAATATCAATGCTGTCGCTCTTGATGAACAGGGGCCATATCAACTTCAAGAATTACGGATGCCCGACAGAAAGCGAGATATCGGAGCTGATTGCTCGGTTGTCGTCCACCCCATCCACCCCGGTACAGGGATACCAAGAGGACAACGTTGTAAAACGAGCTCGCGAACGATGCCGCGCCGGGAACATTGACGACGACTACGTAATGCGGCTCGCCCGTGAGATTGAAGCATTGCGTCTCACCAATTCGAGACTGCAAAGAGACGCGGTTATGTTCATGGAAGCCCTCTCCCAGACGGACATACAGCCTAGCGGATGGATGCCGATTGAATCAGCACCGAAGGATGGTTCCGACATCCTTGTCCTGAACAACGACGGCCACGTTTATGAAGCCGCATACGAACGTGAGGAATGGCGATTCGCTTTCGCCGACCAACACGGATGCGGATGCTGCGGCGGGGATGCCGAATATCCGACACACTGGATTCCGCTGCCGCAGCCTCCCGGCATCAATAGCACAGAACAGGCGGACATACAGCCTAGCGGAGCGGACAAGATCGCGGCGGCCTACAAGTCGCATAGCCCGACTCATACCTACGGCAACGCCTATCGGCAGGCTACACGTGACACACTGAGGAGACTCGGCATCACCATACCCGGCATCAATAGCACAGAGGACGACCAGCCCGGACCAAGTGAGCGGATGTGCGACGTGCTGACGGTCTGCTACAAATGCCAAAACACGATGACGGTGTATGACGTACCCTACCGCGATCGAAACAAGACCTACTACTGCGGCGAATGCAGCACAGAGGAGGAAGAGACGGAATGATAAGGCGCAAATACGTGCCGCATTTCCGGAACGAGTTGAACGTCGTCTATCGTGCTATGCAAGTCCATATCGGCTTGAAGCTGCGTCTCGGAAGCCTCGGCATATTCGGGCGCAGGACATGGCCGAAACCGCATCGATATTGGCAGATCAAGGAGGCAGACTCCAAATGAACGATAACACCCTAACGCTGATTAACAGCCTGAAAGTGGTCGAGTCCGAAGGTAGCGGCGGCGAACTGTATTACGTATACGCCGAACGGACGCCCGAGGCAATCGCAATTCTCAAGCAACTCGGCGCGACGGACGAGCGGATCGCCGAAATGACTTCCGACGACGGCGAACTCATCGACATTTCGCTGTTCGCGTTCGAGCATACGCCGGCCAAGTGGTTCGACGGCGACCTCGGATTCATCGACTACATCCCGGACGATGCGCCGGACTGGTGCAAGGAGGCCCATTCATGAGCGATAACACCCCTAACCGGCAAGGAGACGACGCCGAATACGTCTACTACACCGAAGAGCAGCTCGACGAGATTGTGGCCGAGTTCGTCAAGGAGCCAGCAGACGAAGAGGACCGCCGCCGCAAAATAATCGTCCTTAAGCTCGTCTGCGACCTCCGAAATTATCGCGGCCGGGCGGTGGACGAGATCGAGCGGCTCGGCTCTCAATCAGCAACGCTAGCCGAAGCCCTACAGGCAGTTATCGAAGACGACCGCAAAACGATAGGTAAACTGGAGAGCGACCTTGCGGCGGTTACGGCCGAGGCCAAACGATACAGATCCCAGCTAGACGCCAAGGATACGGAGATAGCCCGGTTGCTATCCGTCCAGCATAAGTTATGCCTAACGATCGGGGCAGCGGATAAAGCATTGCAAGCCAAGGACGACCAGATAGCCGAGAGAGACGCCGCAATCGCCCGGCACCGCGAAGGCATGCTCGCGGCAAAGACATACCTCAAATGGTATGCCTCTGCGGAGAATTGGATTGAGGAAACGCAGGACGAAGAGGACATGACCATGGTCGAAGCAGATACGGGATCACGTGCACGCCGCTGCCTCAAAGCGATCGAGGAGATGGGACTATGAGCAGCGAACAACAATCGACGGCTCATGCAAGCTGGCCCGGACTCAGCACAATGATGTCGCTCGCCGAAAAGGGAGCGAGATACGACGAGCTGCGCATTGAATACGAGAAATTGAAAGTCGAGCTCGACGCTAAGACGCGAGTGCTTGAAGAGATGACGAAGCATTCGCCAAACCGACAGAGGTACGACTACATGACGTTGGCTCGGGTGACGCTCGAGCAGTTCAGGAAGGATGATGCGAATGGCGGAAGCGGGAATCCCGATCAGCAAAATTCCGATCTACCGTCTACACCTTAACGGCCAAGACAAAGGAACCGTCGCCATCGCCGACGTAGACACTTACCTGAACAACATGTTCCCGGATTGCGACGCCAACATCGACGGCCACGAAATACACATCACCGCATCACCCGTCGACCTGCGCCGTGTCGAGGAGAGCCGGACAAGGTTCGTCGGGGATTGACCAAGCGGGAAGGAGGGCGTCTATGAGGAAGCGCCAACGAAAGAAGATTCGGAATCGGGCATCCCGGAAGATATTGAACGGACAGGAGCTGACCTACGCGGAAACGCGCATCATCATTCAGGAAATAGCGCGATGTATGCGGAAGGTCTACCAGGTGGTAAATAGTGCGGCAAAGCGGATGGTCATCGGGTGGAAGGCGAGCTATGAGCAAATCCGCTATGAACTGGAACGAAAGACGCTAGGCGTTGATAAAGAGGGCGAAGATGGGAGGGAGAACAGTGCAGACTTGGGTCGAGGAACGAATTAAGGAATACAACGAAGGCCGGCGTATGCTGGAGAAATATCGCGCCTCCCTCCTGGAACCGAAGCACCAGACGGACAAGCAGCGGGAAGAGCTGACCATCATCAACGGCATGATATCCGACCTGCAGTATAGCGTCGAATGGATGCGGAGCGGGAGACGTCCCGGCGGGCGCCGCGGGGTAGACGCCAAGGACGCCTATAAGCGGTCGGTGCTGCTGAATATGGACCTCTTCCCGTCACTTGACCTGGACTACAAGGAGCCCGAGCTGACGGATGAGCAGAAGAAGGCCATCGTCCGGGTACTGCTGCGGATGACGGAGCGGGAGCGAGAGTGCTTCCTGCTGCACATGGCGCATGGGATGAGCTTCGCACAGATCGGAAAGGAACTCAGTCTCTCCCGGGGAACAGTACAGCACCACATCATGAGGGCGAAGGCCAAGATACCGGCAGCCCTTCAGCATCAAGCAATCTGAAGATTCATGTCATGCAGTCGTCATACATTTTCGCATTTATAGTAGGAGCACATAACCGGAACCGGGCCGCACAATCGCGCCTCGGTTCTTTTGTATTCAGGGGAGGATGCCATGCCAAGCAAACCGAAGCGTCCATGCAGCGCGCCAGGCTGCCCCAACCTGACGGAAGGCCGGTATTGCGAGGGTCATGCAGACAAAGCCCGACAGACGGATCGAGAGCGAGGAACGTCAGCACAGCGCGGCTATGGTGCAGCATGGCGCAAGGCGCGTGAAGGATGGCTGCGCAAGCATCCGCTCTGTGTGGCGTGCGAACGACAAGGCAAACTAACGCCGGCCAACGAAGTCGACCACATACGGCCGCACCGCGGCGACAAGGTTCTGTTCTGGGACCGGCTCAACTGGCAATCATTGTGCAAGTCATGTCACAGCGCCAAGACGGCGCGGGAGAATGGAGGGTTCGGGAATGGGTAAGCCGGCAGAATTAGGGTTGAAATTCTACGTCGGCGCTCGATCTCAAGAGCGGGCCGAAAGGATTGCGAAGGAGCACGGGCTTCATCGATCGCAATGGCGGCGAGCGCACAGCGGATCTCCCGCACATCTTCTTGATGGCATAAGGATTGACCACGAGTGTCAATTGTTGGGGGAATTTACGGATGAAGAAAGATGGTTGCTGACTGCGACCCTGCCCCCCCCTCCAGGGACAGAGATCGATGCGTTCATGCGAAGAACGGAGGGAATGAGAATGGATAAGCCAATGATCAAACCGCCAGGCGAACGAGTCGGGCTGCACGATCTGAAAGCGGAGATCGGCACGGCACCGTGGTTCACCGTCCTGTCGAAGAGTATGGGAGAAGCAGTGAAGACTGCGGTTGATGCCGGCATGTCGCAAGGGCTGGCCGAGGACATATACAAGGCCGCCTTGAGCTCGGCCATCGACCACGCGATTGTCGTGCGCGACTCCGTGACGCTGAAGGGCTGGCGAACGCCGGGCTTGGAGAGCCGCTGAGAGCCCCCCAGGGCGGGGTAAATCTCTGACGACCTTTGCCCCAGTTGACCGCGCCGACCTCGTTTGCGAAAAAATGTCCCCGTGCGAATTTCATATAGCAGTCAAACAAAGCCAGTAATTGGAAAGGGGTGGGCCGCATGAATAAGGTCATCGCCTTTGACCACATGCGTGTCGGAGCCAAAGGCGGCGGTAAGCATTGGACCGAAAAAGAAGTCAAAAATCGCGAAGAAGCAGCGAAGAAATTCAAGCGAAAAAAGCGTGTTTCGCTCAAATATCCGGATTGGATGGGCGAAGAAGCGCGAAAAGTTTGGAATAAAACAGTAAAGGATATGAAGGACTTCGAAATTCTCGACACGGTCGACGAAGAAGTTCTGGCGGTTTACTGTGACTCGGTCGTGAAGCTTCGCCAATTGAATTTTGCCATTGATAACGATGGCTTCACGATTGAGGAAAAGGACGGGGCGCATGTGCCCAACCCGAACGTGAACGATCTGGTTCGAATGGCGCAGTCTTATCAACGACTCGTCCTTCAGTACGCTGGCAAGCTGGGAATCACAGCGGAAGCGCGGGCACGGTTAGCGAAAAAAATGGCGGACGTGGCGGGCGCCGGCGGCGGGGGCGGAAAAGATGACCTCCTCGACTGAATACGATTGGGGCGACCTCCATCCAACGCACCGGTACGCCGCCGAGATCGTATCAGGATTGCGCCCGTCATGCGAAATGGAGTTCCTTGCCTGCCAACGTCATCTATCCGATCTGCAGCGGCAGGCGACAGACGACTTCCCCTATGTGTTCGACGAGTCGCGCGCCGATCGTATCTTCGATTGGTTCGAAAAATACTGTCGGCATGTCCGCGGGCCGTTCAGCGGGCAACTAATCGAGCTGCTGCCGTTCCAGAAGTTCGACCTTGGCGCGGTTTATGGATGGGTCCATATGGAGACCGGGCAGCGGCGGTTCCGCAAAGCGTTTCACCTGCGGGCGCGCGGCAACGTCAAGTCAACGGAAATGAGCGGGCTTGCGCTGTACGGCATGTGCGCCGATGCTATCTATCCGCCAGGCGAGCCGAGCAAACGGCAGTACGAGCACAGTCCCGAAGTAGATTGCGCCGCCGTTGACAAGGGCCAAGCAAAGCGGGTATGGGGCGACGCGCGGGAAATGGGATTGAACAGCCCGGCTATCTCGAAGCGCCTGCGCATTAAGCGCGGCTATATCGAGCATGAGAGCCGCGGTGGTCTGCTGAAGCCGCTGTCGAAGGACACGAAGAATAAGGACTCCGGTGCGCCGTGCCTCGTCGTCATAGACGAGTATCATGCGCATCCGACATCGGAGATCCTGGACGTCTCTTATTCGGGGTTCGGTAAGCGGCTGCAGTCGCTCATGCAGATTATCAGCACGGCCGGCAAAGATGCCGAGAACAGCCCGTGCAAAAAGGAGTACGATATCCTTCGCAAGATGATGCGTGGCGAAACGCCGATGCAAGATACGTACTTCGTGATGATACGTGAGCTGCCCGACAACGCCGATCCGCACGACGAATCCTTGTGGCCGCTGCCGAATCCGGTACTCCAGGAGGACAATGCTTATTCGCAAGAGCTGCGCCGGCAAATCCGGACGGAGCATGACGAGGCGTACAACAGTGGCGACCCGGACAAAATCCGGGAGTGGCTTATCAAGCGGGTCAATCGTTGGCAGGCGGATAGCGAAAACAAATACTTCGCCGGCATCATGGATAAATGGAAAGCCCTCGCGGTCTCGCGGGCGGCTTTTTTGTCTGTCGTAAAAGGCATGCGGACGTGGCTCGGGCTTGACCTTTCGAAGCGGGTCGATCTGACTGCCGACGGCTTCGTTTTCAAGCTCGACGGCAAGGTTCCTGTTCAGGTTGGCGACAAGACGCTTTATCCGCTTTATGCGGTGTCCGCGCATGGCTTCATGCCCGAGGAGACGGCGACCAAGCACGAACATAGCGACCGCGTGCCTTACAAAGCCTGGGCCAAGGAGGATTGGTGTACGCTGACCGAAGGCGCGGTGACGGACTATCGGTACATCAAATCACACGTCCATGATCTGGAGTTTGACGAGAAGTGGCAGATCGTCGAGGGCGATTATGACCCGTACAACGCGACGCACTTCGCGCAGGAAATGGCGAACGAAGGTTACGAGATGGTCGAGATTCGGCAAGGGGTTCAGACGCTTTCGGAGCCGACCAAATACTTCCGCGAACTCGTCCTAAAGGGGCAGATCGTCCACGACGGCAGTCCGCTGCTCACGTGGTGCATATCGAATGCGGTCGAGATCATCGACAATAACGGGAACATCAAGCTGTCGAAAAAGCATAAGGACGATAGCCAGCGTATCGACTTGCTCGCAGCGATCATTAACGCCATGTCGCGGGCGATGCTCGACAAGGGGCCGCCGCGCTCGCGGTACGAAACGGAAGACGTGCGGGCTATCTGACGGAGGGGGTGATGATTCTGAAAATACCGTTTATCAGCAAATGGTTCGCGCAACGATCCGGCGAGTCGTACACCTTGGAAAATCCATCGCGCGGCATGTACGAGGCGTTCGGCATTCCGTTCGGGCGTGGTATCGTCGTGACGCCGGCGACCTCCATGCGATCGACGGCCGTCCTTGGATGCGTGCGGATCCTCGCCGAGAGTATCGCTTCGCTTCCGCTGCCGGTCTATCGGCGTCTGAAGCCGCGGGGCAAAGAGCGCACAAGCCACGTCGTTGGTGACTTACTCGGAAAATCGCCTAACCCATATATGACCGCATTCACCTTCCGCGAGACGCTGATGGCGCACATCCTGTTATGGGGGAACGCCTATGCGGAGATCGAGACGGACGAACGCGGCGAGATCAAAGCGCTATGGCCGATTCCGCCGTACCGGGTGGAGCACATGGAGACGGCGGCGGGCGACCCTTTCTTCCGAGTCACGGACGGCCAGGGCAAGCAGCACAACGTGCCGTTTTACTCCATGCTTCATATCCCGGGGCTTGGATTTGACGGTCGGAAGGGAATATCGGTCATTCAATGGGCGCGGCAGTCGGTGGAGCTCGCGCTCGCAACTGAGCAATTCGGCGCGGAGTTCTTTGCCAACGGCACCAACGTCGGCGCGGTCGTGACGCACCCTGCCCATCTGAGCGACGATGCATACAAGCGGCTCACAAAATCCTTGGAAGAAAAATATTCGGGATTGGGACGAGCACATCGGATGATGTTCCTTGAAGAAGGAATGACGATGGCGAAGAATACGATTCCGCCGAACGACGCGCAATTCCTGGAGACGCGGAAGTTTCAAACGTCGGAGATCGCCCGTCTCTTCCGCGTGCCGCCGCATATGCTGGCAGACTTGGAGCGGGCAACATTCTCTAACATAGAGCAGCAATCGATAGACTTCGTCACGCATACGCTTCGGCCTTGGGCGGTTCGGATCGAGCAGGCCATCAACATCCGTCTGTTTGACAGCAACGAGCAGAAGCGCTTGTTTGTGGAGTTCCTTCTCGAAGGCATGTTGCGCGGGGACTCGGCGGCACGAGCATCGTTTTACACACAGATGTTCATGATCGGGGTTTACAGTCAAAACGACATTCGGGAGAAGGAGAACGATAACCCGATTGAAGGCGGCGATCGGTACTTTGTGCCGTTGAACATGGTCCCCGTCGACAAACTGGACGAATATCTGAAAAACAAGGTGCTGACCGCAGGCGCCGAGAAGGGGGGTGGTAACGATGCAAAAGGAAACGAAGGAGCAGCGGGAGATCCTGCTACCGGAGGGCAAGATTGAAATCCGGAAGGAGGACGGGCAGCCGACGAAGATCGTCGGATATGCGGTCCGCTGGGATCAGTTATCACGCCCGATTTGGGGCATGTTCCAGGAGCGATTCGCGCGCGGCGCGTTCTCGGCGACACTCATCAACCCGGACGTTTATGCGAGTTGGCAGCACGATAGCCGCGAAGTGCTGGGGCGGACGCCGAACACGCTGCAGCTAACAGAAGACGAAGTCGGATTGCGGTATGAGATCACGCCGCCGAGCTGGGCGGAGAAGCATTTGGAGACGATCGAGCGCGGAGACGTGCGAGGGTCGTCTTTTATTTTTCGCTCCGTGAAGGACGAGTGGGACGAATCCGGAGACATGCCGATCCGGACAGTCCGGGAGGCGGAGCTGTTAGAGGTAAGCCCTGTCACGACGCCGGCATATCCACAGTCGAGTGTCGGCGTCAGATCGGCAGAAGACGTATTTCAAGGTCGACCGCAGTCCGCGCAGGCGGCGGAGGCCGAGCGGCTGGAGGCGGAAGCCCGGTCCGTTCGCGAACATGCACTGCGACTAAAACGGATTAATTCCATCTAAAAGGAGCTGGACACATTGAACCTTATCGAAATGCGCAAGAAGCTCGCCCAACTGAAGGATCAAATGCGCGCCCTGGTTGAAAAGGCGCAAGGTGAGAAGCGGGGTTTCACGGAGGAGGAAGAGCGCTCTTTCGGCACGCTGGAGACCGAAGCGGAAGAGCTGGCCGGTCAGATCAAAGTCGAAGAGCGGGCGCAGCAGATGGCGATGGGAGGCGCCGGCGCGAAGAAGACGCCAGATGATCCCGATCACGAATCCGAATTCCGCAGTCTCGGCGAGTTCGTCAGCGCCGTGCGCTTTGAACCGGGCGATCCACGACTTAAGCAATACCGTGAGATGTCGGCCGGCACGAAGACATCCGGTGGCGTATTCGTTCCGCCCCAGTTCTCGCAGAGACTGTTCGAGATCACGCCGCAAGAGGCGCTGGTTCGCCCGCGGGCTATCGTTATCGATGCCGATCCGACGTCGCCCGACGCAAGCGTGACGATGCCGGTTCTCGACCAAAGCACCGGCAGCAACATCTATGGCGGCGTTGTCGTGGACTGGATCGCAGAAGGCGCTACGAAGCCGGTCACCGACGCCAAATTCACGGACATGACGCTGACGCCGCACGAAGTCGCGGGTCATATCGTGGTCACGGACAAGTTGCTCCGCAACGCTCCGGCCATCAACACAATCATCAATCGCTTGTTCCGTGGCGCTATTGCGGCAGCCGAGGACGACGCATTCCTGTATGCCAATGGTACGGGCAAGCCTCTCGGCGCCATCAATTCGGCTGCGGCCATCACCGTTGCACGTAAGACGGCGAATCAAGTCGTGTATGCGGACGTCGTAGCGATGCTCTCGAAAGCCAAGCTCGGCGGCAGCCTGGTATGGTCGGCATCCCAGTCCATCCTTCCGCAGCTACTCACGATGAAGGACGAGGCGGGAAACCTCATCTTCCAGCCAAACATCGCGGACAAACTGACGGGAACGCTCCTCGGTTACCCGATCAAGTTCCAAGAGAATGCGCCGATCCTGGGTGCCGTCGGTGATCTTGTTCTTGCTGACTTCGGCTACTACGTCATCAAAGACGGTGCCGGCATCTTTATCTCCGCGTCCGAACACCCGTTGTTCCGCGAGAATAAGACGATCATCAAAGCCTTCTGGAACACGGACGGCAAGCCGTGGGTGGCGGCTCCTTTCACGATGAAGAACGGGTATGAAGTTTCGCCGTTCATCAAGCTGGGCGCGCCGTCTGCTTAAGTTATTGGGGCCTCCGGGCCCCTTTCCTCAATCAAACTGAGAGGGTGACAGTCCCATGACGACCAAGAATTATCTCGTGACCAACGAATTTACTGACGCCATGACCGGCAAGCAAGTCCTTCCCGGAGATATCATCGAAGCGGACCAGAAGAGACACGCTGCCCTCGTGGCCGCTGACGTCATCGGCGACGAAGTTGCGGAGGGCGAGGGCGGCAAGCTGCCCCAAATTCCGAAGCACACGGCCGACGAGTTCGCCGCCTTGTCCGCTGACGAGCAGCGCGCCGAACTGGCACGCCTGGACATCACCGGCGACGACAGCAACGCCGACAAGCGCGCGGGGCTGTACGCAGCCTACCTCGAGGCGAACGGCAAGGAGGCGTAATCCATGCTCGCGACACTCGATGCCTTCAAGCGGGCGCTGCTCATCCCAGCCGCGATCGTGGACCAGGACGAGGAGTTGTCTGCCGTCCTTTCCGTTGCTTCGACCAGGATTGAACAGGAGATCGGGTGTGAATTGGGATATAGCCAGCGAGTTGAGACACTGGACGGCAGCGGCACCAAATACCAGCGCCTTCGCTCGTTCCCGGTCCACTCCGTTTCCGGCGTGAAGGTAGGCGGCGCGGATGCAGAAGGGTTCGAGGTCGCGGCATCCGCCGGCATGCTTTACCGCTCGGGCGGGTGGGCGAGCGGCGATCGCAACGTTGTCGTGACGCTGACGGCGGGCTATCTGCTGCCCGGCGCGACTCCCCCCGACGGCGTAGACCCGGCACCTGCGCCGCTGCCGACGCCGATCGAGCGCGCGGCGATCGTCCTGGCTCGCATGATCTACGCCGGCGAGTGGGGCAAGGACTCCGAACGCCTGGGTAACTCCTATTCGGTCACATACTCCAAAGGGCGGCCCGGCGGACTTCCACCGGTCGTTGAGGCGCTACTCTCGCCGTATACGAGGAGGGACCGGGTATGATGTATTTTCCTGACCGGGCCACGGTCATCCGCAAGAGCACGGACCCGGACGACATCGACCCATTCGGCAATGTGCCGGACGGCGAGACAGAGACACTGCCTTGCCGGATTGACGAGACAAGCAAGGTCGTTAAGGATTCGCGCGGCGAGGAAGTTGTCTCCTCGGTGCAATTTTATTTCCCAGCCTGGGCGACCGTGCCGCATACGGATGAGATCGAATACAAGTCCGGCGCCGGCGTCATCTCGCGGCGCAGTCCGATCTCCGTTGAGCTGCTGCGGAACAACATCGGTTTGCCGGTACTGCTGGCGGTGAATTGCTGATGGATGGCGTATCGTTTGATCTGGCTGAAATCTTCAAGGGGATGGACTTCGCGAATGAGCGAGTTCAAAAGGCGGTCGCTCGTGGCGTGGAAAAAGCGGTCGAAGATCTGCATTGGGATTCGGTTCACCTTGCCCCGATCCTGACCGGAGACCTGCGAAGCCATTCGACTTTTGAGGTTAAAATCGAAGGAACGAGGGTTACGGGGGAGGTTCGCTATTCGGCCATTTCGACGAGCAAGAGCGGATGGAAATTCGACTACGCCTTGCACCTCCACGAAATGCCGAGAATCGTAAATCCGAGCAAGCCGGGAACCGGCCCGAAGTTCTTGTCGCGGCCCCTCAAGGCCAAGCGCCGGCGCTATGAACAAATGATAATCGACGAGATCCGGAAGGAGCTGCGGTAGATGCTGACGACAGTCGACCTCATCAACTGGCTAAAGCCGATCGTGCCGTATCCCTATTACGGAAACGAGTTCCGGACGGATCACCCGGACGGCGCGGCCATCGTCCGCATCACCGGAGGCGCCGCGCCGGACCAGTGGAGCAACAAAGTACAGCCGTCATTTCAGGTCCTTGTGCGGGGGAAGCCGAAGGGTGACGGTGCAGCCGAGTCTATCGCATGGTCGCTCTTGTCCGAGCTGCACAACCTGACCGAGTTTAAGGTCGGTACGCAGCGTGTCGTACATTGTACCGCAGACCAGTCCACGCCGTTTTATCTCGGGCAGGACGAAAACGGCCGCCCGATATATAGCGTCAATTTTGACCTTATCATGCAATCGTGAGGTGAGGTATATGACCGCCAAGAAGCAAACCGTCCAGGTATTGCCTAGGCACGCCGTCAACCTCGGGACAGGTAAACAACCCGACCTGAAGCGCGCTGGCGATACGTTTTCCTGCTCACCTACGGTGGCCGCCGCCCTCGAGGAAGCGGGAAGTATTCAAATTGTGAAGGAGGACGAAGAAAATGCCTGATTTGACGAAGGTAAAACTCGGTCCGTGCAAGGTAACATTTGACCCGGAGGCTCCGACGGAGATCGTTATCGAGCTCACGCAGGGCGGTGTCGTCCTGACATACACCGAAACGACGCGGGACGTGAACGCGGACCAGTACGGATCCACGCCGATCAAGCGCATCATCACCGGCCGGTCGGCGACCGTCGAAGTACCGGCGCTCGAGAAGGATAACGCGCGCCTGCAGCAAGTAATTGCCGGAGCCGTTACGGTAACAAATGGAACCGCACCAACCAAGAAGCGCGTCGACGTCTTCGCCGACAAGGTCATCGACCTGCTGACGGTCGCGAAGGAAGTGCGCATCGAGCCGTTGGCCGAGGGATCGACGCCTGACGACACGGTGACGCTTTTCAAGGCGGCGCCGCAGGTTAACTTGAGCTACCGCTACAACTTCGAAAGCGAACTCGTTACGAACATCACATTCACCGCATTCCCGGACGACACCGGCCGCCTGATCGGCTTCGGCGATCCGGACGCTTAATCGACGGAGCCCTTCGGGGCTCCTTTCTTATTCCACTCCCTGGAGGGATAACCGTGTTCAAATTTAATCGCGCAAACAAGGCCGCCGCGGCGGATTACATACAATTCGGCGGCAAGCAGGTCGCTATTCCGAAACTCACAATCGCCAAATGGAAACTCCTTTTCGAACACATCGAATCGCTTCCGATGATCATAATCAACGTGCTTGCCGCCCGGAGAACGGCGGACTTCACGGCGACCGTCGTCGCGTCGCTCGGCATGACACTGGACGAAATCGTACGCTTGACGGCTGTATTGACGGAGCTGGAGCCGGAATGGATCGAAGACAACGTCACCCACGACGAGCTGATTGAGTTCCTGACCCGGACGGCAAGCAAGAACAACCTGCAGGACGCCGCAAAAAAGTTCCGCGCCGCGCTCGGGAAGTGGAAGGCGCCGGGCGCGGCCAACGATCCGTTAGCCTCTCCGAATGGCTCCTCGACTGCGCCCTCCGACTCGGCGTAACGCAGCGAGAGCTCGAAGATGGCTATTACATGGTCGACCTGCCCATGCTGCTGCATAAAAAGGGGCTGCAGGAGCGCGGAGCAGCGTTCGAGCGGTTGACGATTCTACTCGCGGCCGGCAATCGCGGCATGGATGACGAAGGCTACAAAGCGTATTACGAGCGCCTATCGAAGTCGCTCGCCGAGGAAGACGACAATCAATTCGACCGCGCGGCCCTCGACAAGCTGCGCCGGCGGATGACAGAGGGGTGATTGATCAATGGCAACCGAAGTCGGGGCGATTAAAGCGCGAATGGAGCTGGACGCGAGCGGATTCACTCAGGGGCTCCAGAAGGCCAAGCAAAGCCTGAATGAATCCGCCAACGAAGCGCGCCGCGTGAACCAGGACTTCAAGCAGATCACTCGGTCGCTCTATGATCTCGGATTGAGCGGGAAAGAGGTTCGCAAGGTCCAAGAAGAGCTGCGCAATATGCGGCCGGACGTCCTCGAGCAGCAGCTCAAACACCTCGAAGCCCAGCTGCGCCGTGTCGGCGCCACGGACGACCAGATCGCGAAGCTTAAAGCCAAGATGACCGAAGTCAAGGACGAGACGGACAAGGCGGAAAACAAGGTGGACGCGCTTCATGCCGCGCTGACGGCCGTCGGGGCTGCCGGTGTGCTGACCGGACTTGTCCGGACGATCAAGAGCCTTGCCAACGAAGCGAATGGTATGGCGAACTCCTATCAAGGGCTTATCCAGGTATCCAAGGCGCTGAACGTCAACGTGGAGAAATCGACGGGGCTTGTCGAGGAGCTGGCGAGCAAGGGCTTCATGAGCGTGGCCGAAGCCTCTGAAGCCGTCAAAACGGCGCTTGCCTCGGGCCTCAATCTCGAGCAAACGCGAGACCTCATCATGCGCTTGGGCGACGCCGCGGCGTATAACCGTCAAGCGCATTATGGATGGGGCGAGGCGGTCGTTGTGACGCTTCAGGGCATCAAGCAGGGGAATAGCACCCTGACTGACGCCGTGGGCGTGACGACGAATCTGAGCGTCATGTACGACCGTTATGCCAAGTCGATCGGCACGACACAAGGCAAGCTGACGGACGCGCAGAAAATTCAGGCTGCATACAACGGGTTCATGCAGGACGGCGCGATCTTCGCGGGCAACGCGGCGACGGCAATGGAGGGCTACAACGGCAAGCAGGCGCAGTTCAACCAAACGATAGCGACCGCGCGCGCTGAATTGGGCGAGGCATTTCTGCCGGTTCTGGCGAAACTGATCGACACGATCATGCCGCTCGTCAAAGACTTTGCGGCTTGGGCCGAGGAGCACAAGGACGTTGTTGCGGGAATGGCAGCGGCAACCGTCGCGGTTTCCGGTCTTATTGCCGTCGTTACGTCGTTGATCGGTTTCATCGCGGCCCTGCGTGTGGCGTTCTTAACCCTTAATATCGCTATGGGGCCGATCGGTTGGGCGATCGCCGGTATTGCCGCCGTCGCAATCGGCGTGACGGCCTATAAGGCCGCCGCGGACGCCGCATCCGAATCCGTTTGGCAGTTCGCGCAGAATCAGGACGAGCTGAACAAAAAATTGAGCGAATCGCCGCTCGACCGTTCGACCGAAGACGTCCAAAAGCTGCAAGCTGACATCGACAAAGTCAACGAGCTGCTAAAGACGAGGACCGATCTCGAAAAGCAACTGAGCGATCTGCAAAACAAGCAGCGCGGCGCACAAGCCGCCGGCGACAATGGAACGCTGAACAATCTGAATCGGCAGGTGGGCGACGTCCAAGGAAAGCTGAAAGAGTTGGACGGCCAGCTATCCCAACTCGGCATCAACACGCCGGAAGATGCGCCGAATGTGCTGCGCGACCTGAAGGCGCAGCTCGATGCCTCCATTCCGGCACTCGTGAAGCTGGAAGAGGCAAACCTGCGAGACGCGGCCGCATCGATCAAACACATCGACAGCGTGACGCAGCTCAAGAAGCAATACGAGCAGTTGGATCGCCAAACAAAGCTATCAGCCGAGCAAAAAGCGCAGTTGACGCAGGTCGTGAAGCAATTAACTCAGGAATATCCCGGGCTTCAATCGCAGCTGGACGAAGAGGGTCGCTGGCATATCCGGAATACGGACCTGCTCGGTGATCTCATTCAGGCAGAAAAGGATTCCATCGCGGCAACGACGAGCGCATCGAAGCAGCGGCTAGAGGCTTGGCGGGCGGAGACGGAGGGCAAGCTCAAGCTTGCGAAGGCGCAAGTCGCGGGGCTCATGAGCGCAGCCGGCGCCGATTTCACCGAGACACAGGTCGGCAGCAAGCTCCCCGGCGCACTCGGCAAGGCCATCGACATCGCGGGCGACTTCGTACTCCGCGGAGTGGCCGCCAAGGCCCAGGATAACGCGAACAAATACCAATTGCTTATCAACGACATCGACAAGCAGATATCCGCCATCACTTCAGGCACGCTCGACAAGTTTTTCGATACACCTTCCAGCCCGACAGATCCCGACAAAAAGAAGGGCAAGGAGAAGAAGGAGAAAACGGCCGAACAGATCCAGCAGGAGCAATACCAGGAATCGCTCAAATACATCCAGTACAAACGAGATCTGAACCAGATGAGCGAAAAGCAGGAGCTTGAGTCTTTGCAGCGGCTCGCGGATCGGTACAAGAAAAACGGCGAAATCCGCATGGACGTCGAGGTGAGAATTAGGAAACTTCAAGACCAAATGGCCGCCGACGCCAAGAAGAAAGCCGAGGAAAATAAAAAGAAGTTGGACGAGGAGACCAAAGCGCGTTTCGAAGCCTCGCAAGAGTGGATCGAGCAGGAAGAGCGCCGCATGACGCTCGCCGGGGAGTCCGAGGACGAAATCACTCGCATGAAGCTGGACGCCTGGACGCGGGTCCGCAACCGTTACGCGAAGGACTCGGATTTTTATAAGCAGGCCGACACGCAGGTGTATAACGCCAAACTATCGATTATGAAGGCGACGGACAAGGCGGAAAAGGACGCGGCAGAAGCACGGGAAAAAGCGGCAAAGGACGCCGTCAAGGCCTCGATCGATGCAATTGATAAGCAAAAAAGTGCCGAACTCGATGCGCTCGACGAGCGCCGGGCGGCGATCCAGAAGTTCTACGACGACCAGGAGCAAGCGATTGACGACAAGGAGCGCCTTCGCGAGCGAAACGATCTGGTTGCGGAGATGGAGAAATACCGATTCGCCACAAGTGAGAAGGGGCAAAAGACATTTCTCGACCTTCAAGAGAAGCTGCGGCAAATGGACATCGAGGACCAGAAGTCGGCGCTTGAGGATGAGCGGGACCAAAAGCTCGATGCGATCGACAAGCAAAAGAAGGACGTCGAGTCCTGGTATGACGACCTAAAGGCGGCGACGGGCGACCTGACCGGCGACCTCACGGCGCTGTACAAGCTCGCGGATGACGAGCGCTTGCAGTCATTTATCTCCACGAACGCCAAGATCAAGGAAGAAATGGCGAAACTCAAGGCGGATATCGCGTCGCTTCCGTCTGCAGCGGGATCGCAGGGCGCGTTATCCGTCATTGATCAGATGGTCGCCAATTCGCAGGCGTGGAAGACAGCGTCGGCAGCGGAGCGGGCGAGTCTCCAAGAGGCGAACCAGAAGCTCGGGGCGCAGCTCGGCGCGACCTACAATGCAGCTACCGGGCGATGGATGAAGAACGGCGTTCCTCTATACCACACTGGCGGGATCGCGGGCATTATGAACTTCTCGCAGCCGGACATGTTGCTTCCTGGCGAGGTGGCGGCGATCTTGCAGCAAGGCGAGCCGGTCCTGACGCCGAAGCAGGTCGGTAGCCTGGTAGGCTCCGGCGCTCCGCAGGTGCATATCGAACGTCTTGTCGGCGTCGAAGTGAACGAGGCAGTCATCGAAGACGGCGTCGATATGAAGGCTTACGAGCGGACCGGCGGGAACGCCGCGTCGGAAGTGCTGCGGAAAACGATGGCGGGAGGTGCGGGAGGATGAACGGATTTACCTATCGCGGGCGACATTGTTCGGAAATGGGCGTCAACCTGCTTTCATACCGCGTAAACTCGCCGGACCTCCGAGAGTACGAGGATGAGGTCGCGGGCGCGCCGGGCGCTTTCGATTACGGCACCGACTATGGAAAACGTCAGATTGACCTGTCGCTCGACATCGTCGAAACCGACGAACCCTTCGAGCGGCAGCGGGAGCGCATTTATAACTGGTTCAAACCGACGTTGGCGGCCGGCGCGGTCGTCTTCGATGACATGCCCGAGCGCACTTACTTCGCCAAGCTTGCCGGGAAGCTGGGGTCGGATCAGATCGGCAGGTACGGCACGATGGAGATCACGCTCAAATGTACGGACCCTTTCGCTTATGGTCCGGAGCAGATCCTCTCGCCGATCATTACGACGTCGCCAACGACCATTCAAATCCTATCGGACGGGACAGAGCCAGCGGAGACGCTGATCGAGATCACGAATGCCGGCTCGACCACGATCAATCAGTTTAAGCTATCGATCGAATATCAACTTGAATAGGAGCGTGCCATCATGGCGAATATCAGTAACTTCCTCGCGACAGCCCTGCTGAATCAAGTATTCAGGAATACCAACTACACTCGGCCGACGACGGTGTATGTCGCCCTGTACACCTCGAATCCGACGGCCGCCGACACGGGCACGGAGGTAAGCGGAGGCAGCTATGCGCGTCAAGCGGTCACATTCGCAGCGCCAGCAGCCGTCAGCGGCAAACAGACGGTCAAGAACAGCGCTGACATCACATTCCCCACGGCTACAGCGGACTGGGGAAACATTACGCACGTCGGTCTCCGAGATGCAGCGACAGGCGGGAACCTTCTGTATTACGGGGCGTTGGACAATCCTCGCAGCATCCTGACGGGCGATATTTTCAAACACTTGGCGAACTCGATCGCCCCAAATCTCTATTAAGGCGGTGACCATTCGTGACACAGCAAACGATGTACCCGGCAATGGTCAACAGCCCACAAACGGAGTTGTCGGCAGGAATCGACGCCGCACAGACAACGGTTCCGGTAACGGACGCATCCAAGCTGCCGCCTGCGCCTAACCTCGCGACGATCGGAAGCGACGAGACAGCCGAGACAATCCTTTATACTGGCAAGACAGGCAACACCTTGACTGGCGTTACACGCGGCTATCAAGGCACGGCGAAGGCATGGACGACCGGTGTCAAGGTTGCCCGGCTATTCACGGCTGCAGATTGGGATGCGGCACGCAACAATTTGCAGGATCTGGCTGCGGCCGATCCAACGCCCGTCACCCTATCCCCCGGCTTACAAAACATCATCGCTAATAGACGCTCCCGTCTCCGTATCAAGGATATCAAGGGGCGGACGTTGGTTAATCTGTTGGGGCGGGATGGAGGGTGTGAGAGCCTGACTCCGTTTGCAATTACGGGGACGGCGGCATTATCTACCACTCAGGTGCGGAGCGGACTTAACTCAATAAAATTCACGGCTTCAAGTAGCGCAGCCATAGCCACGAAGGATTACACTTACCCACTTGATACCACAAAGCAATATCTCATCGGCGCTTGGGTTTATATCGAATCCTACACGAGTGGAACAATTAGCCTAAGCCTGCGGGATGTAGGCACATCTACGGCGCGGTACAACGTGAGCCCGGATACATCGAAGGTAGGATCTTGGCAGTTTATTTACTTGAAAGTACCGACAGCTAACACGCTCGTCGGAACCGGTTTTAGACTGCTATTCGGTCCAAACGGATCAGGCACGATGGTCGTTTACTTCGACGAATTGCGTCTCTACGAAATCAGCTCGGCCGATTCCACCGCCATCGACAGTATGACCGCCGCCCAAGTCGCCGCTAAGTGGCCGTATGTAGACGATGCCAAGCATACTAATGCGGTGTATGTGCAGAACGCCGGGAAGAATCTGATTGATTCGTTTTCATCTTCTGATTGGACAATTGCTTCTGGCGCGACAATTAAAGGAGCAAACAGTCTAACTCTCGTAAATACAGCGCCGGGGGGCCATTCATCTTACCCAATCAACTTGCTACCCAACACGACTTATACTATCCGGGTCGAGGTACTAGGGGACAGCAATGTAAGATGGAATCTCACTCCGACTAAAGCTAGTTCTAGTTTCTCAGTTATTCAAAATCAATCATCGACTGCTACGATCACTTTTACAACTGATGCAGCTACGACACTGTTATACCTAAATCTATATTCAAACACGGCGGGTACGTACACATTTAATAATCCGATACTTGTTGTCGGAGATGCATCTGCAATGCCGGCAACGTTCGAACCCAAGCGCGGATCCTACATGTACCTGCCGAACCCACAACTCGCCAGCAACGTAGACGGCACCGTAGCAGATAGCCTGTATACGGATGGAGAGGGTAAGCCGAGGGTGACGCGGAGATGGCGGGAAATGGTGTTGGACGGGGCACTCGTTTGGTCTTACAACACAAGCGGAACGGGTTTCAAAGGCGTGCAGGTAAGCGTAAGCGGAGGTGTCGCCAATTCCCAAGTCGTTGTTAAATACAGCGGAACCTTGCTTAAAAATTGGTCCACCGGGTTTACATCAAGTGACCTGGCTTATTGGACCAACGCAGCTAATCCTTTGGTTTTATCCATCGCTGCCGCCGATTCCGGCTGGGGCGACGCCTACACGCCAAGCGCTGCGGAGATCGCGGCGTATTTTTATGGTTACAAGATGTACAACAGCGACACCGGTACACCAGCAGGAGCGCAAAGCAGCACCACCTACAACTATAACGGGACTGGCACCAAAGCATGGGTTAATCTTGTCGGATCTCCTGCGGCTTTCGGCGCGGCGACCGTGGCGCTTGGACCTGCGTCGGGTTATACGCCGTATCGTCTCATCTACCAGCTCGCATCCAGTGCGGACGAGCCGGTTAACTACGAAGGCGATCTCGTCATGCATGAAGGCGGTAATCAGATCGAGGTCGGGACGGGGATTGTTGTGCGTGAGGCTGCTAAACCAACACTTGGCACCAATTGGGACATCAACAACAAGACGACAGGATCAGCGCTAAAATATCGAGTCGCCAAATTCGTCGGTATATACCGATCCGATCGCTTCGACGCCTTGTGGTCTACTTGGTCGGGCGTTGATGTGTACGGAAATGTTGCAGCGTCCATCTTACCGTCAAGATTTGATGCTGCCGCCCCATATGCAGTTACGTACTTAGCGCTCGACACGTATTCGCTCGGAATCGCACCGCAGTCCATCTCGGCCGACTACGCCCCGAACATCAAAGAGGATTTAGACGACGTTACGCGGGCCGTGACTGATCTCAAGCGCGAGGTAAGCGTACTCCAAACGCAGAAGGCTGGTAAGCAACAGCCACAATGGATTGCTCCGACGTTGGTCAACGGATGGGTGAACTACGGCAGCGGGGAGACGGTCGCGGGATACTACAAAGATGATCGCGGATATGTGTTCATGCGTGGGCTCATAAAGTCTGGGGCGATCGGACAGGCGGCGTTTACGTTGCCGGCAGGTTACAGGCCTGATTCTCCGGTCCGTGTTTCTGTAAACTCCAATCTTGCATTTGGATCACTTATCATATCGACTGATGGCCGAGTCATCATCGATTCGGGTAGTTCAACAAGTTGGACAAGTTTAGCGGCGGTGCCGTTCTTGGCTACTCAGTAAAGGAGGGATAACGAACGTGAAGGAAGCTCATATCGTTGACTTAGAGGGTCGTATCATTGAGTCGATCATCGTGACTGACGATCGAACCGGGGTGATGCCTCTTTACGAGGATCGAGCGCCGGAAGAAGAGGGCGGCCAACCAACGGAAATTATCGTCGGTTATTCGATTGCCGAGCGAGTCCCTGAAGGGCTATATCAGCCCCGATGGGACTTTTCAGCATATGACGGGTATCAAACGGCCGTCATGGAGGCGCGGCTTTCCTACGCACAGGCGTACTCGGACTGGTCTCAGGAGGACGAGGAGACACGCGGCGACGCGCCTGTGCTGACGCTTCCAGAGGCGCCGGCGTTTTGGGTGGAGGGATTGACGCAAGCGGAGATTGACGCACTACACAAACCGCAGCCGATCGATCCTACGGAACAACGACTTGCAGACCTCGAGCTCGCGCTCGCGGATCTCTTTACAGGAGGGATTTAACATGATGCCCATGTACAAAATTCGGATCATCGCCAACGCCTGCATTACGCGCTACAACGGCGGCGAGCGTGAGATCACCGACGTTGTCGATAGCTACAACCTTGCAGCAGATGACCGCGAGCTCGTCCTCGCTGAGATTTACGCCAAGCGTCCGGACATCGCGCCGGCGGCACCTGAAGGGGAATAAGAGGAGGGGGCGATTGAATGTTCAACCGGACTGCATTCGGGCAGGAGACGTTTAATCGTCCTGCCTCCAAGGAAATCGTCTTTTCGGTGTCGCTATCCGGGGACGGAGATATGTCCGCGAAAAGCAACGGCATACACTTGGCGACCGTCGCCTTGGCTGGCGACGGTGATCTATCCGCTGCCGGACTGCGGCAGATCATTGGCGTCATTGCGGAGTTGGCGGCAAACGGCGACATGACGGCCGCCATGCAGCGGACGCGGTTAACGTCAGCGTTGCTGGAGGGAAATGCGGACCTCAAAGCCAACGGAGGGCGCTACCATATCGAGGAGATATCTATCACCAATACGTTCGCGCCAGGCGAAAAGATCATCATCGACGCGCACAAACTTCGCGTCACTAAAAATGGGACGATGATCGGATATGACGGTGAGTTTTTCCAGCTCTCGCCCGGTACGAATAACATCGTCTACACCGACACGGCGAGCGGAAGAACGCTGCAGATGCGGATTGTCTACCGCGACAAATACGTTTAAGGGATGAGCCTATGAGAGACGACAAGCGCAGCCGCCTTGAAATTTGGACGAGCGCCGGCCGGCTCGGGATTCTCGCGAATGCGTTCAACGTCCGCGTTCGCGAAGTCCTGAACGGCGAATATTATGTAACCTTTACTTATCCGCGCGAGGAAGGCGACGAGCGATACGACACGCTAGTCGAGGACAACGATGTCGCATTCCCGTCCGACGTCGAGCGCGGCCAGCGCTTCCGAATCCGCAGCGTCCAGGAAGTACGCGACGGGCTCAAAATGTACAAGCTCGTGGAGGCGCATCACGTCGCGTTCAGCCTTGGCGACTATTTCCTCGACTCCTATATCGACTTTGCCGCAGCCAAGACGATCGAGGAGATGTTGGGCATCCTGGGAGCAGACACGCCGTATACCTTTGCGGTCGAGGGCGCATTCGCCGCACAAGACGTTTGGGAGTGGGGCGAGGACAAGAGGATCAATTTGCTGCAGCAGCTCCGCACGCTGTACAATGCCGAGCTGTACCTCGACAATTACGAGATCACACTCACGACGCGCGCCGGCGGAAACTATGGCGCCCGGGTCCGGTACAAGCATAATATGAAAGGCATCAAGCGGAATAGCCATAACATGGAGCAAATCACGCGCCTGTATGGCTACGGCAAAGACGGACTCACAATCGAGGGATACGGTGGGCGCACGGTGAAGTATATCGATTCGCCGTACTTCGATCCGGCGCGGCCGAAGATGGGGAAAGTTGAGTTCGCAGACATCGACGATCAAGGCAAACTGCTACAGGAAATGCAGAAGTATCTCGCCAAGTACGAGCAGCCTAATGTATCCTACGACGTCGACTTCGTACAGCTGGAGAAGGTCGATCCCGACTTCCGGGCGGAGCGCATACGCGGCGCCGGCGATACGGTGACGGTCCGGGACGACGTGCTCGGCTACAGCTTCGACGCTCGCGTGCAGGAGTTCGAGCGCTATCCATTCGAAAAGCGAAGTGGCAGCGTCGTCCTTTCGAACTTCCGGCAGCTCACGACCGCCGATTATATCTTTCAGGCGACGGTCGGCAGTAAAAAGGCGATATCGTACACTTCCCGGAACGCCGTGCTCAAGGGCGTGAAGTACGACGACAGCCTCACCCTCGTCGATGGCTTGGGGCTAAAGGTGACGGACGACCACAACGTGGAGCGGGTGCGGCTCGGACAGATCGGGCCGGGCATCTATGGCATGTGGGTGTCGGGCGGTGCCATCCAGATCGGCGGCGGCCTACCAGATTCACAAGTCGCGGGGGCGACAAACTGGAACGGGAAGACGACCCTTCTGACAAGCGCGGGGATTTACACGGGCTTCATTCAAGCCGAACAGATCGTCGTCAATAACCTGTCCGCCATATCCGCGGATCTGGGGACGGTGACGGCCGGCTCTATCTTCGGCGTTTATATCAACGGGACGAACATTGACGGCGGGACCATCACGGGCGCGCTCATTCGGACGGCAGCAAGCGGCAGTCGGATCGAGTTCAGCAATACGTCGGCCCTGCTGCGAGCGTTTTACACGGATAGCCGGTATATCAGCATTAATCCGTTGTGGGGGAGCGGGCCAGGCATTCAATTCGATTATGACGGCACCACGACATTCAACTTACTGATGAATGGCCCCAATGTTTTTATGGGCGCCACGAATGGACTTACGCTTCAGGCTCCGAGCGGAATTACAATCGCGGGAGGATGGAGCAATCTAGTTGCTTCTGGGGGCGGCGGTACGCTGCAATCGGCCCTCGACGGTAAAATGTCCGCCTCCAAGACGTTTAGCCTATCGCTCACCAACATTGCCGCGCACAATCACGGAATACCCGACGGCACGCAATTAAGAAAGGCAGACGGAACCGCGATTACATTCAATGCCTACGATGGTTATACAGGATCATATACAATCTCCTAAATGTGGTATATACTTGCGACAAAATACCACAATTAGGAGCGATTCATATGCGCAAAATTATTGTTGGCATGTTGATCGGCGCGGCCCTCATGTTTGGAATTCAGGCGGGGGCCGCATCGTTGGCAGGTTCTAAGGTGGCCGGAACAAAGGATGTCACGTTGTACGGAAAAGCCATAGGGCAAGCGGCGATTATCAATAACAGCAGTTATTTGCCGGTTCGTTCCCTTTCCGAAGCTCTCGGGTTGGGAATAGACCTGTCGGGAGGAAAAATTAACTTGAGTAAACAGGAGCAACCGACGTCGTCCACTACACCTTCTCCCACGGCCACCGCCACTCCAACTCCGACTAACGCAGGGATGAGCGAGGAACAGATTAAATCGCGTTTGGGAGAAGTCGACAAATGGTTAAAATCGAGCCAAGATGATAAGGCCCATTGGGAAAGCGAAATCGAGCTTTACAAGAAACAAGGGTACCAAGAAAGTAATTATAAGATTCAACTTGATTCGATTCGGTACGCGGAAGAAGCAATTGCAAAGCTGACCGCAGAAAAGGCCCAGCTCGAAGCGCAGCTTCAACAACTTCAAAACCAATAACCCAAGGGTCCGCCATTCGGCGGGCTCTTTATTTTAGGAGGATACCTATGAAGGTTAATAATGTTTGGCAGCTCGAAGCAGACCCGACTCAACCAGTAGCCGAAGTCGGGAACTTGATTGTCGCATATCTCCGCGCGCATCCAGGCAATGAGGTTAAAATACTGACGGCCATCCGCAGCGACGTGGATGATGCCCTCGAGCAATTCAAGAAGAAGCAATCGCCTCAGGAAGAAACGGAGATCGAAGCAAAGGAATAATCGGCAAATATGGTTCGCTATTCGGCGGGCTCTTAATTTTTTTGTGTGGGGGTGGACGAGCTGGGAGAGACAGAAGTGATTAATAACTTATCCGTGGTGGTGGAGCGGTTGAAGGTCACGAGCGAGCACACCGCCGAAGCTATGGGCAAGATGTCCACGAGCATTGACAGATTGGTGGAAAGGCTGGATAAGTCCGATGACACGGCACGAGAAGCGATGCAATCAGCCAAGTCGGCGCATCATCGCCTTGTTGAGTATAAGCAGCGCCTTGATGATGTTGACCGCCATTACGACGGAGAAGTCCGCGCGGCAAATGACAGAATTACGAAAGAAGTCACGGCGTTAAGCGATCGCTTGGAACGACAGGCAGACAAGCGCAAAACGGAGCGCAACTGGATCATAACGACCATGATCGCATTAGTCGGATTAGGGATTACGATACTCAAATTATTCTGAGGAGGTTTACTATGACTGGCGCGGATACGCTTTTCACCTGGGACGCTCTCGGCACCTTGACCGGGGCAACCCTTTTTACGTTTTTGGTCGTGCTTTTTACCAAAAAGCTACTCGACCGCCTGCTGCCGGGACTGCCGACGGACGTCTATGCCATCCTTGTGGGATGGGCCATCCTGGTACTTGCACAGATCGCGCTGGGCGCACCTGCGGATGACTGGCGGCTTTATATCCTGTCTGGCGCAAACGGGTTGCTTGTGGCGCTGGCGGCGGGCCAGATGCACAACAAGGTCATTAATCCGCCTGGATCTACGACGACGGAGACAACGACGCAAGCGGTCACAGTGACGGAGACAAGGCCGAAGGAGGGTTCCAGCGATGGGGTATAAAATATCGCAAGCCGGCATCGAACTAATAAAATCATTTGAGGGCTGCCGATTGACCGCCTATAAGCCGGTGCCGACCGAGCCGTACTGGACGATCGGATGGGGGCACTATGGGCCGGATGTCAAACAAGGCATGACGATCTCACAGGCGCAGGCCGATGCGATATTCCTTCAAGACATAGCGCGGTATGAGAAACCCGTGAATGAGCTTAATTTGCAGCTCAACCAGAACCAGTACGACGCGCTCGTATCGTTTTGCTACAATTGCGGCGCTGGTAACCTTCGGAAGTTGTGCCTTGGGCGAACCATTTCACAGATCGCCGCAAGCCTGCCGGAGTACAACAAGGGCGGCGGCAAGGTGTTGCCCGGATTGGTGCGCCGTCGTGCCGCCGAGTTGGAACTATTCAACAAGCCGGACGCCGTGAGCGCGCCGCAGCCGGCGGGCGCGGCCGTCGTGCCGAAGATAGTTCGCTTGACCGGTAACGAGGTCATCACGACCGGTGAGATCGTAGATGGGCGGCTGGTGGCCCCAATCGCAGACGTACTGAAGGCGGCCGGCGTCCCATTCACATACGACAATGAGACCAAAAAGCTGTATCTGCTCTGATCCATCCGCCCGGGAGCTTCGGCTCTCGGGATTTTTATTGTTGCGCACGTTTGACGAATTGATTAAATGCTGCGACTTGCTCCGCATTAACTACAGCGACAGAAATCTCATTCCCCCACTCCGGATTATGCGCAAACACCCATAGAGAATGAGGTTTGCCGTTCCAACCAGTCAGGACATTAACCGAAATATCCTCGCCGTCTTTTTCAACGCTGTAATGCAGGATTGTGCGAACTTCCTCTTGGCTTCGAATTCTGTCTCGAACGACATCGGCGAACCACGTACCGGCGAGCTGTGCCAACTCCTCGTAATTGAACATATGACAGCCTCCTCAATTTAGCGGATATCCGCGACCGTCGCGCCGATCAGGCGCTAGGTTTCGGCCCCTTCCGATGGAGCCTCGTCAGGCGGTGTATGTGCGACGAATTGATTCTAGGATCGTATGATACTGACTGTCTCGTAACCGTGCATATTCATTGTCTTCAATAACGTGAATCATCCAACGCTTGGCGTCCATAACGATGAAAGACGGCTGTATTCCATGTTCTCGCATACCCTCAATTAGCGCTCGCTCTTCCGGCGACAATTCCATGAATTGCTCATCCTCCCCGTGAGCCCCCAAAAGGAGCTGTGTTAGTTTTGGCTCATCCACTCCAGCGCCTTAGACGGATAGCCTTTCGTAAATACCGTCTTCCATTCACCACCGTCTTCAACGGTCAGCGTCCCAGCTCCGTATTTTGATTGGTCTGTCATCCCGAAGCAGCTTTCAAATACTACGCGCTTCCCACTGGCAGTGAATCCGGATTTTGTATTGGTCGTACCTTCAAGCTTCAACGAATATTTGCGGCAGCGAGCCGCTTCTTTCTCATCTCGAGCACGCGCCTTGATGCGTTCGGACAACGCCGCTAACCGATCCATCGAATACCATCCTCCCCAGGAGGGGACGAAGCCCCTCGATTATTTGCGACGATTCCGAATCACTTGTGCCAGCGCCAGCGCTGACAGGAATAAGGCGGCTATTATGATGCTCCAGACGGTCTCATTCATCGGGCATCCCTCCGTTTTATTTTGTTTTGCCTTATGGTAAGATTGGGGGAGAGAAGGCCGGATGCTACCCGGCCTTCCCGTTCCGAGCCTCCTTTAACGTTTGCGCCGTTCGCGCCGTTTGGGGGCTTTTTGCTTTCTGCCACTCCTCAGCATCGTTATTGTGGTGATGCATTGGATGATGGCGGTCAGCAGTGTTACCCAATCCTTCATGCCCTGTTCTCCTTTCCGGAAGAACTAATCGCGTCTCCCTTACACCTCTTATTATAAAGCATTTAAAATGCTGTGTAAATAGTTGTTTGAGATATTGTTAAAATATTTTAAATGCTGTAAAATGCTCTTTAAAGGGAGCGTGGGCAGCATGGCAGGAAGACCTCCGAAGCCAAAGGAAGAAAAAAAAATCCGCGAAGCCATATATTTTGAGCCGCATTTATTGGCATGGTTGCAGCAGCAGGCGGAAAAGGAAAAATGTACGGTGAGCGTCATTGTGAATCGCCTTACCGAAAAAGAAATCTCCGCAAGCCTCGGCCAATGAGCTGGGGCTTTATTTATTTTTAAGGGGAATACTAACATACGTTCTCTTGATAAGAACGTTAGTTCGTATTAATATAAGAACAAATGTTCGATAAATGACGAATCGAGGCGATCATGATGAAACTCGATAAGCACATCGGCCGAACCGTCGTATTGATCTACGAGGATAGCAAAGGCATCATCACGCAGCGCCGTGTAACCGTATCCAGCGTCGCAGGCGACACAGCCAAGGTATTTGACCACGACAAACGGCAGCCGCGCACATTGAGCGTTGAGCGCGTCCTTGCATGCCGACCGGCGAAGTCCTATGTCGGATGAGTACAAGGGTCACGCCAAAATCGAAGAGCTGACCATAATTCGAGATGTGCTGATCATGCCGTATATGCTGGATATGCTCGATAACGCAAAGAATTACGCGGAGTGGTCGGGAAGTATCCTCAAGGGGCTTACGAAAGAACTCGGGGAAATTCTCATGAACATCATCACCGGGGACCTGGCGGACCTCCGTAATGAGCTACGCCGGCGCCAGATCAAAACTTGGGACATGGACCAGGACGATATAGCTTTATGGATGGGATACAGCGCTCGGGGATACGTCAGCAAGTTTGGCATTACAAAAGAGGCTGCCCGTTCGCAGATCAAAATCATGCTAGGTACATATATGGGGCAGATCATCCAGGCGATGAGGGGAATGGTAAAACGATGAGAAACTTTAGGATGAACTTTGACCGGAACTCCACGATAGGAGAAGAACTCAGGGCCGCATTGATCGAAGCTGCAAAAAGGGAAGGGGATTCCTTCTCTTGGCTGAGTTCAAAAAGCGGAAACGGAGTAACAGTAAGTTTCGAAGGGGATGTTTACGTAATATCTACTTCAGTACAAGGAACATACTTTGAGGATGAAATTATAAAGTATATGACCGACAATTTCGGAGAAATGAAAAATTCATTTGTGAAACAAAGCGAGATAAGTCCGGGGCTTGAAATTTCTTGCTTGCTTTGGAGTTCCGACGATGTCTTTATTGAATGAGCGACAGCCTCGGACGAGGGTATATCCGGGGCTGCATCTATAGAATATCAACATACACCAGTTTTTATGTAAATTAACGTGCGATTATTTTGTGTGATGACATTCGTCACAGTTCGACACAAATGCGCTAATATCTGCGTTTACAATTAGCTTGTAACACATGGAGGTCACACCATCTGCGGGAGGTGAGTAGGAATCTACTCAGTCCGGGTACCGTGTACGATCACATGCAAATCTTCAACCTTGCAGTCAAGGATATAAGCGGCGTTGATGGCCTGCTCAAGGGATAGGTCCCGTATCCGCTTATTTACCTTGTAAAGGGTCTGTCGCGGTATGCCCAGGCGCCTAGCTAGTTCTGCTTGCGTAATTTTTGCCCGTCTGCAAAGATTCGGTATCCGGCTCTCCCCCAAACGCAGGGACGCAGCCACGTGTATTCTCCTTTATCCATTATCGACCAGATTATAACATAACGAAGGAGTGTGGGCGATGGAGTCATTTATAGGTTCAAGGTCGGCAGAAGTGGAGGCGCATTATTCCAAGCGGTTGCAACCTTTCGATGATGAGTTTATGCAGGTGTTCAATAGCATTAAAAGAGAATACCCGAACTTGATCGACAAATTGATAAAGATCGAGTCTCTATATAACAAACGAAGTGTGCTCGCCGACCTCTGTTATCGGCAAGGCATCGTAGATGGAGTGAGCGCCAGTAAGGCTCTTGATATATAGGGCGGCGGGTCGTTACTTCCCCACAAACCGCCCACAAATAATTATTATTCTACTTTATTTTAGTTTCTCTTTGTTTATCTATAAAAGCCCGAGAATCCGCGCTGTGATTGGGTTTTTTACCTCATATACACTTACTTTCTTTTGTAGATATATTTCCAGCGGTGAAGCACACC
>NZ_JAGXJW010000007.1 GCF_019091135.1 Cohnella sp. GbtcB17
CCGAGGTGCACAATCTGGCCCCCCACTCGATGATGTTCGCCTACGCCGAAAATTACGTGCTCCCGCCGTCCCACGACGAAGCCGTCCAAGGCAAGCGGACGCTGCTGACCAAGATGCCGGGCGCTTACGAACAGAAGTTCGCGAATCTCAGGCTTTTCTACGGCTACTGGATGACCCACCCGGGCAAAAAGCTGCTGGTCATGGGCGGCGAGTTCGGACAGTACGACGAATGGAAGGACCTTGGCGAGCTCGACTGGCCGGTGCTCCGTTACCCGCTGCACGATTCGATGCGGCGATTCACGCGCGATCTCGGGTCCGTCTACCGGAACGAGGCCGCGCTGTGGGAGCAGGATCACTCGCCCGACGGCTTCAAATGGATCGACGCGGATAATGCCGCCCAGAGCGTGCTTTCCTATATCCGGTTTGGCAAGAAAAGAAAATCGCATCTTGTGGCCGTCTGCAATTTTTCGGCGGCCGCCCATCCGGTGTTTCGTATGGGCGTACCGACGGGCGCGTCTTACCGTCTGGCGCTGAACAGCGACGCCGCCGATTACGGCGGCTCCGGCGCGGCGATGCCCCGCAGGTTCAAGGCGGAGCGCAGCCCGCTGCACGGCCAGCCCTTCAGCATGGAGATCGTACTGCCTCCGCTGACGTTCCTGCTCTTTGAGCCGGATGCGTCCGTGGAGGACTAGCAAGTCTGGCACATTCTCAAGGAGAGCGGGGAGAGCAGGATGCATAAGAGCGAATGCATTGCCATGCTGTTGGCAGGCGGCGAAGGCCGCCGGCTCGGCGTATTGACCAAGGATCTTGCGAAGCCCGCCGTGCACTTCGGCGGCAAGTACAGAATCATCGATTTTACGCTCAGCAACTGCGTGAATTCAGGGATCGATACGGTGGGTGTCCTGACCCAATACCAACCGCTCGTGCTTAATCAATATCTCGGCATCGGCAGCCCGTGGGGGCTCGACCGCAGAGGCGGGGGCATGCACGTCCTGCCGCCGTACGTCCGCTCCAAAGGCGGCACGTGGTACAAAGGAACGGCGAACGCGATCTACCAGAACATGGGCTTCATCGAAGGCTACGATCCCGAGTACGTGCTGATCATTTCCGGCGATCATATCTACAAAATGGACTACGACGAATTGCTCGAATCCCACAAGCGCAATCGCGCCGACGCGACAATCGCGGTCATCACCGTGCCGTGGGCGGAGGCGAGCCGCTTCGGTATCCTGAGCGTGGACGAAGACGACCGGGTCGTCGAATTCGCCGAAAAACCGAAGAAGCCCAATAGCAATCTCGCGTCGATGGGCGTTTACATTTTCACGTGGAAGGTGCTGAAGGAAGCGCTGATCCGCGACGAAGCGACGCAAGGCTCGTCGAACGACTTCGGCAAGGATATTATTCCGATGCTGCTTGAGGACAACGCTCGCCTGTTCACCCACCGGTTCGACGGCTATTGGAAGGATGTCGGGACGATCGATTCGCTCTGGGAGGCCAATATGGATCTGCTGGAGGATGAGCCGGCGCTGAATCTCAACGACCGGTCCTGGCGCATCTATTCCGTCAATCCGAACATGCCCGCACACTACCTGTCGCCGTCGTCGAGCGTTCAAAGCTCGCTCATCAACGAAGGCTGCGTCGTCGAAGGAACCGTCAACCGCTCGGTGCTGTTCCAATGCGTCACCGTCGGGGAAGGCAGCTTTATCGAGGACTCGGTCATCATGCCGAACGCGAAGATCGGCAAAAACGTGCGGATCGTGCGCGCGATCGTCGGCGACGGTGCCGTCGTCGGAGACGGCTGCGTCATCGGCAGCGCGGACGCAGCCGAGATCGCCGTGGTCGGCAGCGGCGACCGCATCGAAGCCGAAGCCAAACTCGAGGAGGCGAAGTCCTGATGAAACTGCCGCTGATGGGCGTCATCAATCTGATTCACGAGACCGAGGACATGGGCCCGCTCACGAGCGCCCGCTGCCTCGCGACGGTGCCGTTCGGCGCCCGCTACCGCTTGATCGACTTCGTCCTGTCCTCGATGGTCAATTCGGGCATGAACAAGGTGGCCGTGTTTGCCCATACGAAATACCGCTCGCTCATGGATCACCTCGGCTCGGGCAGCAACTGGGATCTTCACAGCAAGCAAAGCGGCCTGTTCGTGCTGCCTCCGTCGATGGAGGACCAGTCCGATTTCGGCAAGGGAGACCTGTACCACTTTTACCGCCACAGGGACTACTTCGCGCGCAGTCCGCTCGAATACGTCGTCGTCGCGCGCAGCCATATGGTGTGCAATATCGATTTCGCCAAAGTGCTCGAGCAGCATCGCGCCCGCGGTTCCGACATCACGGTCGTATGCAAAGAGTGGCCGGACGCGGCGACGGGACTGACGCGCAAGGCGAAGCTGGACGCGGACGGCCGGATCGTCGACATGCAGGATCACTTCGGCAGGCTGGCGAGCGACGTCGTCTCGATGGAGATGTACGTCCTGCGCAAGGAGCTGCTGCTCGATCTGGTGGATACCTCGCTCGCACAGGGCAAGGATCACTTCGTCCGGCACGCCGTCATGCCCCGGCTTGGCGAGCTGAAGGTCGACGCGTTTATGCACGAAGGCTTCCTGGGCGTCGTGAACAACATCCCGTCCTACTACAAGCACAGCCTTGAGCTATTGGATCCGAAGGTTTGGAACGAGCTGTTCTTCGAGCCGGGTCCGATCTTCACCAAGGTGAAGGACGAACCGCCTACGCGGTATCGCGCCGGCTCCTCGGTGTCCGGCTCGCTCATCGCGAACGGCTGCGATATCGAAGGCCGTGTGGAGGGCAGCATTCTGTTCCGCGGCGTCAAGGTGCACAAGGACGCGGTCGTGCGCAATTCGATCGTCATGCAGAACGGCGTCATCGGCGAGCACGGTCTGCTGTCGAACTGCATTTTGGACAAGGAAGTGGAGATCCGCAGCGATCAACAGCTGATGGGAGCTTCCGATTTGCCTTACATCGCGCTGAAGCGCAAAATCATCTAGATTCGGAGGTGTTCCATGAACGTTTGGTTCGTAGCGTCCGAAGGCGTTCCTCTCGTCAAGACGGGAGGGCTCGCCGACGTCATCGGGGCGCTGCCCAAGGCGCTCGGCGGTCGCGGCATCGACGTGACCGTCGTCCTTCCCAAATACGGGAGCATACCCGGCTCATACTTGGAAAACGCGACATTTAAAGGCTATTACTATATCACGATGGGATGGCGCAGAGAGTACTGCGGGCTGTTCGAGGTGATCGCGGACGGCGTTCGGTTTCTTTTGATCGACAACGAGTTCTATTTCAAGCGCGAATCGGCCTACGGCTACGGCGACGATGCGGAGCGCTTCGTCTTTTTCAGCTTCGCTGCCGTAGAGGCGATGCTGCGGGAGCCGTCGCTGCCCGACGTCGTGCACTGCCACGACTGGCAGGCCGGGCTTGTGCCGTTCCTGCTTCGCACCAGGTACGCCTACGAGCCGGCCGTGCAGCGCGTGCGGACGGTCTTTACGATTCACAATTTGCAGTATCAGGGCGTATTCTCTCGCGAACTGCTGCAGGATCTGCTGTCCGTCGGCGACGACGCGTTTACGGGCGACAGCCTTGAATTTTACGGCGCCGCGAGCTGCATGAAGGCGGGGCTTCGTTTCGCGGACAAGCTGACGACGGTCAGCCCTTCCTACGCGCTGGAGATTCAGACGGCCGAATACGGGGAAAAACTCGAAGGCGTGCTGCGCCAGCGGGCTGGCGACCTGGTCGGCATCCTGAACGGCATCGACACGCAGTCGTACGATTCGATGACCGATCCGGCGCTGCAAGTACGGTACCGGGATTCGCTGGCAAAGAAGCGTCTGAACAAGCCGGCGCTGCAGCGTGAGCTCGGGCTCGCCGAGGACGCCGAGGCCCCATTGATCGGCGTCGTCTCACGGATGGTCGGGCAAAAAGGCTTCGACTTGATATTGGACAGCCTCCCCGCGCTGATGGACGAAGGCGCCCAGCTCGCCGTGCTCGGCTCGGGCGATCCGCACTTCGAGCACATGCTCGGCGAGGCGCTTCAACGTTACCCGGGACGGCTCGCGGTCTGGTTCGGCTTCAACGAGGCCCTTGCGAGACGAATTTACGCGGCGTCCGACATGTTCCTGATGCCGTCTCGCTTCGAGCCTTGCGGCCTGAGCCAGCTCATCTCGCTGCGCTACCGGACGGTGCCGATCGTGCGCGAGACGGGCGGGCTCAAGGATACGGTCGAGCCGTTTAACGAGTTCGCCGGCACAGGGACGGGCTTCACCTTCGGCCCGGCGAGTGCGCACGATCTGATCTACACCGTGCGGCGCGCGCTCCGTTTCTACCGGGAACAGCCCGAGGCGTGGAAACAGATCGTGACGAACGGCGCGAAACGTGACTATGGATGGGGTAGCTCGGCCAAGCAATACGAACTACTATATAGAGAGCTCGTTAAATAGAGGGCGGTCCGCAGCGATGGCGGCCCAATAGGAGAGGGGAATGCTGGCATGGCCCGACATCTCGTAATCGGCAACGGCAAGATGCTCATTAACCTGGACGATCACTGCTTTATCCGCGATCTTTATTTCCCGTTCGTCGGCCAGCTCAACCATATCGGCGGGCAGCAGTGCCGCTTCGGCATCTGGTGCAACGGCGCCTTCGTCTGGCTGGACGATCCTTCCTGGCGCATCGAGCTTGGCTATATCGAAAATTCGCTCGTGACGAACGTGATCGCCAGGCATGACGGTCTCGGTCTCGAGCTGTACGTCAACGACGGGATTCACCAGCGGGAGAGCATCTATATGAAACGCGTCGTCGTTCGCAATCTGACGGGGGAACCGAAGGACGTGCGTGTGTTCTTCCACCAGGATCTGATGATCGACGGCAACGAGGTCGGCGACACGGCGGCTTATTATCCGATGAACCGGACCGTGTTCCACTACAAGCGTTCCTCCTACTTCATGTTCAACGGCCGCTCCCAGACCGGCGGCATCTACCAGTTCACGACCGGCATCAAGCGATTCCATTCGGCCGAAGGGACTTGGCGCGACGCCGAGGACGGCGAGCTGATGGGCAACGCGATCGCGCAAGGCTCCGTGGACAGTACGATCAGCTTCAGGCTCGAGCTGCCCGCGAATGCGGAGAGCTCCTTATACTACTGGATGTCGGTCGGCAGCGATCTAGAGGAGGTCAAGCGTCTCGACCAGTACGTGCTCGAGAGCGACCCGGAGAAGCTGCTGAGCCGGATCGTCATCTACTGGAATCACTGGCTGACGAAGGTCGGCACGCAGTACCAGTTCGGCGATCTGCCGCCCGAGGTCGTGCGGCTGTTCAAGCACAGCCTGCTCATCGTGCGCACGCAGATCGACGAACGCGGCGCCATTATGGCCGCCAACGATACGGACATTTTGCAATACAACCGCGACCACTACAGCTACATGTGGCCGCGCGACGGCGCACTGATCGCCGATGCCATGTCGCTGGCCGGCTATCACGGCACGATCGCGCCGTTTTTCCACTTCTGCAACGACGCGCTCGCGCCCGAAGGCTACTTGTACCACAAGTACAATCCGGACGGCACGGTCGGTTCGAGCTGGCATCCGTACGTCGTGCACGGTCTGCCCCGGCTGCCGATCCAGGAGGACGAGACGGCGCTCGTGCTGTTCGCGCTCTGGAAAGATTACGAGCGGCACGGCGAGATCGAGCTGCCTCAGTCGCTTTATCCGAGCCTCGTGCGCAAGGCGGCGTCCTTCCTGTGCGACTATATCGAGCCATCGCTCGGTCTGCCGCTCCCGAGCTACGATCTGTGGGAGGAGCGCTACGGCATCTGGACGTACACCGCGGCGTCCGTATACGGGGGCTTGATGGGGGCCGCGTACTTCGCGGACCTGTTCGGCGATTACGAGCGCAGTGACCGCTATCGCAATGTGGCGGAGCGGATCAAGCTCGGCATGCTGACGCATTTGTGGGACGAAGCGTCGGGGAGATTCGCGCGGGGGCTCGCGCTGCGGGACGGCAAATGGGAAAAAGATATGACGCTCGAGAGCAGCGTGTTCGGCCTGTTCGAGTTCGGCGTTCTGCCGGCCGGCGACGACCGCGTCGTCCGCACGATGCAAGCGATTCAGCAAGGACTGTCGATCAAGACGGATATCGGCGGCATCGCCAGATACACGAACGACTACTATTTTCAGCAGTCCGACGATTTGGAACGCGTGCCCGGCAACCCGTGGATAATTTGCACGCTGTGGGTCGCGTATTTCCAGATCGAGACCGCGACCAGTCTGGCGGATCTCGATGCGCCGCGCATCACGCTCGAAAAGATCGTCCGTTCGACGCTCGAGGGCGGCAACATGCCGGAGCAGATCCATCCGACCCAAGGCACGCCTCTCTCGGTGGCGCCGCTTACCTGGTCGCATGCGACCTATATCAAGACCGTATGCCTCTACGTTCGCAAGCACGAGGAGCTCGCGGCGAACGCCGTAAAAGGCGACGCCGTCTAAGACGCCTCGGCATAAGGCGCGTTCAAAGGATATTCGACTGCCATCCTCCGACGCCGGGGATGGCTTTTCGATTTTTGAACGAAAACGAAACTTTTTCCGGCCGATCGGTGTAAATAGGTAAAGCGACCCAGCGCGAAAGGAGAGCCGTATCTATGATTCGAACCCAGCCTCGTCCTTCTGCCGAGCCCTTGATAACGCCGGCCTTTTTGATTCTCTGTCTTATCTCGCTGCTCTGTCTGTCCATGCTCGTCGTCAGGGAAGCGCAGGTCGGCGACGACCGCTACCGGTTCCTGCTCTGGAACCTGTTCCTGGCCTGGCTTCCGCTGCTCGTGTCGATGGCCGCGGCAGGCGCCGATCGCCTGCTGACGAGGGCGCCGGCCGCGCGCGGCGGACTGCTGCTCGTGCTCGGGGTCGGGTGGCTGCTGCTCTACCCGAACGCACCGTATTTGACGACCGACCTGATCCATCTGATCATGAATCCGACCTATAGCTGGCGTCAGTCCACCGAATCGCTGCTCCTCTGGTACGATCTGATCGTGTTTTTCCTGTTCGCATGGTGCGGCCTGCTGCTCGGGTACTTGTCGATGCGGCAGTTCCATCGTCTAGTCTCGGGGTATCTCGGCGATGCGGCGGGGTGGCTGTTTATCGTAGCCGTATCGTTTCTCGGCGGGTTCGGCGTCTATTTGGGGAGAGTCATCCGCCTCAACAGCTGGGACGTCGTGTTCAGTCCGTTCAGGCTGGCGAACAGCGTCATCGGCGGCATCAACACGAACGGCGCGATCTTGACGATCCTGTTCGGCATGCTCATCCTGATCGTCTATTTGTCGCTCTACGGTCTTGGCATCCATCGCGGGCCGGGTCGGGACGGCGTTGCCCGGGACGGGGCCGGCGGGTTATCATAGTACATAGTTATAGTTGCTCGAGTCTAGGAGGCGGAATTCATGAGTTTCTTCAAAAAGTTAACGGAGACAGTCAGCAAAGGGGTTAGCACCGCCACGGAGAAGGCGCAGCAGACCGTGGAGATCACCAAGCTTCACTCGCAAATTGCGGGCAAGCGCAAGGAGATCGAACGGCAATATAACGAAATCGGCGAAGCCGTCTATAAGGCCTACCTTGCCGGCGATCTGTCCAAGGCGGAGAGCGAAGTCATCCCGGCCTGCCAGCTTATCGCGGACAAGGACCGCGAGATCGACGCCTTGGAAGACCGGGTTCGCGAGCTGCGCAACGAAAAGGAATGCGAGTGCGGTCAGCGCGTTCCGTTCCAGACGCGATTTTGCCCGGCCTGCGGCAAGCCGTTCCCGGAGCCGGCTCCCGCTCCGGCGGCCGAGGCGTCCGCGGACGGCGAGCTGTCCGTCTTGTCCGAGGAGGCGGCGCCCGAGCGTGCGTCGCAGGCGATCGATATTTACCCGGAGGATGAGTCCGCTGACGAAGCTTGGTCCGCTAGCCGCTCCGTGCCGGCCGAGGATCCTGCGCCAAGCGATCCTGAACCGGCACCGGTCAAGCCGGTTCTTCACAGCTGTACGGCCTGCGGAGCGGAAATGCCGGAAGAAGCGAGATTTTGCCAGGATTGCGGCAATCCGATGTATCCTTAACGGGAAACGGATCGAACTGCTGGACTATGAAGTTGTGAAACTGAAGAGTAGAGGGGCTGTCGCGGCGGGTAGGTTACCGCTGCGACGGCTTTTTTGCGTGGTTGGTTTAGGATGGTGAACGCGAAGAGCTGCAAATGTTATCCTTTAAGTGTAAATAAATGTGACATAAAAATCGATTATTCATAAAACAGCAATCAAAATAATGAAAATAAGAAGACAATTCATATTATATGTTATAAAATATAACATAATGAAGTGGGTGCATGAATTCAAAGAAAACCGTTCAGGCGAAGGAGGGGAGCGATATGGCGGCAATGTCCCGAAAAGACGCCAATCCCGATAACAGGCCGACCCGCGTCAGCTTTCCGATCACGGAGCCCAAGGAAGAACTGTCGTTCGCGAAGGCCGAAGAGCGGATGGCGCCAAACCGCTTGCAGGCAGACGATTATCATCAATTGGCCGATCTGAGATCCACGATCGGAAAGGTGTCGCGCCTGCTCCTGGAAGGCGGCAGCCTCCAGCAGGCGCTGGACGCGATAGAAGAGACGCTGGGCAATCCGATCGCGGTGCTCAGAAGCAGGGAAGGCGAGTGGCGTTCGGAAGGGCTCGGTGCGCCTGCCGCCGCACCGCTCGCGGCGGGTGCAGCGGCCTACGTAAGATGCGAAGGGGAGCGGTCGACGTCCTCCGGCTTTGTCGGCTTGGAAGACGGGAGAAGAGTTTATATCCATTGGATCGCGAATCGACCTGCGAATCCGACTGCCATCGCCCTCTTCGAGCTTAATCGTCCGATCACCGCCCTGGATATGCTGATGCTCACGCGTCTGTCGGCGTTTCTGGACCTGGAGATGGCCAATATCGACGCGGTGAGAGAGGTTGAAGGTAAATACCTCGAGCTGTTTTTGCAAGACTGGCTGGCAGGGAAGATCGTCTCCGAACGCGATTGGACGGTGCGTGCGGAGGTGTGCGGTTGCGAATTGAATCGTGCAGGCAGGCTGTGCGTCGCGGTAGCCGGCCTGGCGGAAGCGGGGAGCGATGCTGCGGGCGGCAAGCTCGCGGAGCTGGCCCGCCGGCTCAGGACGGGCGGCAGGCGGACCGGAAGGGAGCTGCTCTCGGCCGTCTACGGCGGCGATCTCGTCCTGATTATGTCCGACAGCGGCGGACACGATCACGATGAAGCGAGCGCGGAAGAGCGGCTTCGGGAGCTGCTCGACGAGCTTCGCGCAGAGCTCGCCTTGCCGGTGCTCAGGCTGTTCGCCGGCCGGCCGGTCGAAAAGCCCGAGCTGCTGCCCGCTAGTCTGTCGCAAGCGAAAAGGGCGAAGCAAGTAGCGGAAGTATGCGGACTGGCGGGGGAGGTCGTGTCATACGACAACCTCGGCGTGTACGCGCTGCTATATTTGATTCCCGGCGGCGAAGAGCGCGAGCAATTTTTGCGCCGCTACATGGCTCCGCTGCAGCAGGCGGACCGCAAAGGCGGCGGCCGACTGGCGGAGACGCTGGAGATGTTTTTCAAATGCAACGGCAATATCAAGCTGACGTCCGAGAAGCTGTATGCGCATTACAATACGATCGTCTACCGACTGGACAAAATTCAGAGTATTCTCGGCGTATCGCTCGACGATCCCGAGGACAGGCTGCAGCTTCAGCTGTCATTGAAGCTTGGCCAAATATCGCCCGGCAGCTATTGACCGCAGACTTGCCGGACCATCCTAACGTTTAAAAGCCTCCGGCCGCAGCGAGTGCGGACCGGAGGCTTTTTACGCTATCGAACCAGGCGCGGCTTCGCCGCAAGTCGATTAGAAAATGCCGGCTTTAAGGATGATGACGAGCAGAACGTAAAGTACCAGCGCGAACGCTGCTCCTGCCATAGCGCCGCCGCCGTATCCGCAACCTGCGCCTGCTACTCCGTATCCCATAGTAACAACCTCCCGATTAGGTTTATGTGATGAGCGATCACACAGTCATCATATGCGGAGGACGGCGGGCGGCTTGTGCGTTCGCCCGTTTACGGCGACGGTGCGTTATTTATTGTCGACTTCGACTTGAGGACGAATACCGGGGATCCGATTGCGGATATTGACGATCCGCGTCTCGGCGGTCTCGGGTCCGCCGCAGCCGATGCGGACGTGGGATGCGGCAGAAATGCCGGTGACGTCCACAGAACCGATCTCGATCGGCGCGCAGGCGGAGAAAAACAAAGCGGGCGGTCCCGGAGGGGGCGGCGCTATCGGAAGCGGCCTGGCGAACAGCGAATAAAATTCAAGACGGAACTCGTCGTTGCCGAAGGTCGCGAGCGAACGCTGCACCGCCAAAACGCGGGAATTCAGCTTCGCGCCGTCTCGATTGTCGCCGATTGCGAGAATGCCGGCATTGGAAATGGTGTTGACGTCTACGCATCTCACGGCGGATACGCGACTGCGCATCGGCTATTCTCCTTCCTCCGGCAGCGCCGGAAGAGGCGCCAACGGCCCGACGATAACGGACTCGGGCGGCGTATCGAAATAGGAGTACAACGTCATGCTCTGCGTATCGCCGATCAGGAGCGACGAAGAGCTCGACACGCCCAGAATGCGAATCGAACCGATCCGTACGGGTTCATTGTATACGTTCATTTGGTCGAAAAGCGCCATATCAGCTTCTCCTCTGCTCGACGGCTTCGGCGGCCCGCCGGCGGACGTAATTGTCGAAAGCGGCCCGAATATCCTTCTTCACCTTATCCATCACGCCCTGTCGCCAAGCCGCAAGCTCCCGCTCTCCGGCTTGCTCGGGCAAGGGCATCGTCCTGGCGTAATACTGGATTCTCGCGCCCAGCTGCGCCTTCACGTCCTCCGTTACCGCGCGAAGCTCAGACGGCTGGAAGTCGAGTCCGTTCTGGGCGGCGAGCGAAGATAGATTCGCCGGCGCTTCTCCGTTCATGAACGCGGCCCCTTCGCTCAGCAGTCCCGGAATTTGCGGCTCCGGTCCTTCCTGGCTGACTGCGGGCGTCTGCCACGTCCCGGGCGTCGGCACGTCGAACGCGTCGACGCCCGATTGGCCGTTCGGGCTGAGACCGATGTTCAGCGTGCCGTCCAGTCTGCTGACTTTGAGCTGGTCGAAGTGATATTCCACGTGCACGGGAGGCTTGCGCTGCAAGTCCTCGACACGGGTTTGCAGCTCGGAGATTTTAGCCTGCATCTGCGATTGCTGCTGCGTCAGCGCTGCGATCTGCTGCTCGTAGCTTTCGATCCTGGCGGCTGCGGCCTGAACTTGCGACTCGAGCGATTGCAGCCGTTTGGCGAGCTCGTCGCACACCTGTCCTTGAGAGGGATAGTACCATACCGCGTTCATGATCGTTGCCTCCTTGGGGTGCAGGTTACGCGAGCGCGGCCGAGGCTGATCGTCCGCCAAATCAGGTCGGATTCGGCAGCGGCACGAGCGCCAGCGGCGAATCGGCGTTCGCAACGGTCTCTTCCGTCAACTGTGCGGCGGGCTCGGTGAACCCGCCCGTATTGTATAGCTGGGATAGCGATTGTATATTTCCTGCGCTGCCGATCTGCAAGACGGATGAATTGGAGACGGCGTCGACTCGCAGTTGCCCGATCGCGATATGCTGATAAATGGTCAAGGACATTAGACGACCCCCGAGTTGCCGCCGACCTGCGCTTCCGAAGAGTCGGCAAGATCTTGATCGTTCGTATTGGTCGAGCTGATGCTGTTCGTTCTTGGAAAGTCTCCGGTAACGAAGGAGCCTGCGCCGGCGAACGTTTTTGTCGTACTCGTAGGCGTGATCTGCAGACAATCCCCGAACTGGACGACGCCGCTGGAGCCGATGCTGACGATTTTGACGGCTCCTACGATGCTGGGCATGCGGCAACGACTCCCTTTTGAATGGTCATGTCGTATTGTATGAAGGCAGGCGCCCAGATGTTCCCGTTTCCGGGGCTTCCGCACTCCCTCGCCCAGGCCCGCATAAGCTGATGTTGATTCAATGCCGGCGGTGCGAGTCGCCGCGGGCGATATGCGCAGCAACGTTTTGCCTGCGAGGGAGGAGGGCGCGATCCATGTCGTTTTTCGATGAAGGTCCGCTTCCCGATTGGAGCACGATCCGACAGCTGCTCGGCAAGGATCTGCCGTGGGACCTGATCAAGCAATGGGAGCATCAGGACGCTTCGTGGCTCGACGATTATATAAAGAAGCTTGGAATCGCCATGCCCGGGGGGCAGACGACGACTGCCGCGAGCGTTAGGCCGGAAGTCTCCGTCACCGCCAGCCCGCAAATGGAGGCGCGAAAAGAACAAAAGCGCGTCGTGGCTACAATCAAGCCGCCGCCCGGCACGGACCGCAGCGCCATCCGCATGCATGCGACGGCCGACCGGCTGCGCGTGTCCGGGCTGCCCGGCGAGGCGACCGCTTCGCTGAAGCTGCCCTGTCTCGTCTTGCCCAAGACGGGGAGAGTCGTCTGGAAAAACGGAAAATGGGTCGTCGTATTCAGGCGCAAGCCGTCCAGACAGGGCGAAGTCGAGCTGTTTATCGGGGAATAAGCGCGGCAAGCGTGTTCAATCGACCTCGAATTCGCTATAATGCAAACATCGGCACTTTTGCGTTTGCCGCGCGAGGGTGCGTCACGAGACAGGGAGGACACGCTTTTGGAACTGGTCGACGTATCTGAAGTTTCCGCTGGGCTGTTTATCGTTGGCGTCATTTTTATTTTGCTGGTCGGGGGCTTGCTCAGCATGGGCATACTCCGTTTTTTTCAGCTGAAAAAGGGACAAGGCTGGAGCTATATGATCGGCTCGCTCGTCTCCCTCGTCGCGTTCATACTGGTCGTCGACGAGTGGTTTGCCTGAGGAGCTTCCGAATTGACTTCGGCTGCGGGCTTCCTGCATGATGGGGATAAGCGTTCTGGATGAAAGGGGACAGGTTGGATGAGGAACGCCGTCGTGGCGGCGATGCGGCTGCCGATCGTATTTTACCGCCGGTTCGTCTCGCCGCTCAAGCCGCCCACCTGCCGGTTCGCGCCGACCTGCTCGGCTTACGCGCTCGAGGCGATCGAGGTGCACGGACCGCTTAAGGGCGCGGGCTTGGCCGCGGTACGCATCTGCAAATGCCATCCTTTTCATCCCGGCGGCTTCGACCCGGTCCCGCCGCCCAAAGGCAAGCGCGCGGCCGGTCGTCCGTCCGCTTGACACAGGCCCCCGCTCTGCGTTATATTTTGGCCATTACAACCGTATAACGATCCGATGAAGCGATGAGTACAAAGGTCGCGATCTATCTCAGAGAGCCGGGGACGCTGCGAGCCGGCATAGATCGCCTTTGGAAGATGGTCCTGGAGGATTCGTGCTCGAGCGCCGCTGCCGCCGCAGGCCGTCGACGAGAGCATGACGCGCGTTCCGGCGTTAACGGAGCTGCCGGTCGAAGGCGACCGGCGCGAATGAGCCTTCGCGACGCGCAAGCGGCGGAGGGAATTTGGGTGGTACCACGTGAGCGCAGACTCTCGTCCCATGACGGACGGGAGTCTTTTTGCGCTTTCCGGCCGAGATCTGCGCCACATCCCCTACAGGAGCTGATGAAGTTGACCGAAGCGGGCAAAACCTTTTATATCACGACGCCGATCTATTACCCGAGCGATAAGCTGCATATCGGGCATGCCTACACGACTGTCGCCGGCGACGCCATTTCCAGATACAAGCGTCTCCGCGGCTTCGAGGTTCGTTATTTGACCGGCACGGACGAGCACGGGCAGAAAATCGAACGCAAGGCTCAGGACGCAGGCAAGACGCCGCAGCAATTCGTCGACGATATCGTCGTAGGCATCAAGGAGCTATGGAAGAAGCTCGAGATCTCGAACGACGACTTCATCCGCACGACCGAGCCTCGCCATACGCGGGTCGTAGAGGAGATTTTCGAAAAGCTGCTGGCTAAGGGAGACATTTATAAAGGGGAGTACGAAGGCTGGTACAGCATCCCCGACGAGACCTTCTATACGGAGACGCAGCTCGTCGACGTCGTCAAGGACGAACGGGGCAACGTCGTCGGCGGCAAGAGCCCCGACAGCGGCCACCCGGTCGAGCTGGTCAAGGAAGAGTCTTACTTTTTCAAAATGAGCAATTACGTGGACCGGCTGCTCGCCCATTACGAGGCGCATCCGGACTTCATCCAGCCCGAATCGCGCAAGACCGAGATGATCAACAACTTCATCAAGCCCGGTCTCGAGGATCTTGCGGTGTCCCGGACGACGTACAATTGGGGCATTCCGGTTCGCTCCGATCCGAAGCATGTCATCTACGTTTGGATCGATGCGCTCTGCAACTACATCACGGCGCTCGGCTATGGCACGCCGGACGACGCGCTCATGCGCAAGTTCTGGCCGGCGGACGTACATTTGATGAGCAAGGAGATCGTCCGCTTCCATACGATCTACTGGCCGATCATGCTGATGGCGCTCGACCTGCCGCTGCCGAAGAAGGTATTCGCGCACGGCTGGCTGCTCATGAAGGACGGCAAAATGTCCAAGTCCAAGGGCAACGTGGTGGACCCGGTCAAGCTGATCGATCGCTACGGTCTCGATCCGGTCCGCTACTACCTGCTGCGCGAGGTGCCGTTCGGCTCCGACGGCACGTTCACGCCGGAGAACTTTGCGGAGCGGCTGAATTACGACCTGGCCAACGATCTGGGCAACCTGCTGAGCCGCACCGTCGCCATGATCGGCAAGTATTTCGACGGCGTCGTGCCGGAGGCTTCCGGCGCGACGGCGTTCGACGCGGACCTCGAGTCCGTGGCGGCGGCGGCCGTGCGCAAGACCGAGGAAGCGGTCGAGGCGATGGAATTTTCCGTCGCGCTCACGGCGATCTGGACGCTCGTCAGCCGGACGAACAAGTATATCGACGAGACGCAGCCGTGGGTGCTCGCCAAGGACGAGGCCGACCGCGGCGCGTTGGCTTCGGTCATGGCCCATTTGGCGGAGAGCCTGCGCATCGTATCGATTATGCTGCAGCCGTTCATGACGCACGCGCCCGCCCGTATCTGGGCGCAGCTCGGCATTGCCGAGGGTCAAGCGACCGCTTGGGACAGCATCGGCGCCTGGAGCGGCCTCGCGACCGGCGCGAAGGTGGAGAAGGGCGAAGCGCTGTTCCCGCGGCTAGATCTTGAGAGCGAGGTTGCCTGGATCGTGGACATGATGGGCGGCGGCGCCAAAGGGGAAGCGGCTTCGGAGAAGCCGACGTCGGGCGCGACCGCCGATGCCGCGCGCGAGGAGCAGAAGACGGGCGCGAAGGAAGAGATCTCGATCGACGACTTCGCCAAGATCGAGCTGCGCGTCGCGCAGGTCACCGCTTGCGAGCCGATCCCGAAGGCCGACAAGCTGCTAAAACTTCAGCTCGATCTCGGCGGCGAGTCGCGTCAGGTCGTGTCCGGCATCGCCCAGTACTACAAGCCCGACGAGCTGATCGGCGCCAAGGTCATCTGCGTCGCCAACCTGAAGCCGGTCAAGCTGCGCGGCGAGTGGTCCCACGGCATGATTTTGGCGGCTTCGGAGGGCGGGCAGCTGAAGCTTGCGACCGTACCGGAAGGAATGCCGAACGGCGCCTTGGTCAAATAATATCGGATAAAAAACCTGCGAATCCCAGTATTTCGCAGGTTTTTTATTTTAAATGAGCGTTAGTTTCAGGTATAGTAGTACTCATAGATTAACGGCATTGAGGAGGAGCAATTCGTGTACAGCGTCCCGGAGCGAAGGAGAAAAATATCCATTCGGACCAAGATTCTGTTCGGCAACGTGATCGTCATGGTCTTTTTGGGCATCGCGATCGTAGCGTTGACCCTGCGAATCGCGTCCTTGCAAAAAGAAGTGGAATTCATCAGCGCGCATGACATCCAGGTGCACGAGACGGTAAATCAGATTCAAAAAGACATCCTCGATATGGAGACCGGGATGAGAGGTTACGTCATCAGCGGCGACGAAGATTATTTGGAGCCCTATAATATGGGCAAGTCCAGATGGGAATCGGATCTCAACGCGTTGTCGGCGCTCGTCATCGACAATCCCGCGCAGTTGCGCAACCTGGACAGCATCAAGTCGAACATCCAATCTTGGACGGATACGGCGAGTGAAAACGCGATCGCTTTCAAACGAAGCGGAGATACGGAAAGTCTCGACCGTTTTTTTCGGGAGAAAAACGGCAAGAGCAAAACGGACGCGCTCCGGCAGCAGCTGCAAAGCTTCAAGGATACGGAAATGAGCCTGACGAACCAACGGGTGACGGATCTGAGAGAGAGAAACGCATCCCTGATCTTTTTCCTTTATCTGCTCTGGCTGTTCGTCGCGATCATCGCGATCGCCATCGCCTGGTTCATCTCCGGCACCGTCATCAAGACGATCCGCAAGGTCAGCACGACGATTCGTCAGATTGCGTCGCAGGACGGCAATCTGGACCAACGGATCGAGATCAGCACGCGGGACGAGATGATGGAGCTAGGGGACTCGACCAACGCCCTGCTCGATTCGATCGAGCGTCAGAATCTTCGCAAAGACCAGATTGCCGAGATCGCCACGCTGCTTCAGGAACAGAACGATATCAATGCCGTCGGCCGGCTGTTCATGAATCAGATGGTTCGTGTGTTCGAAATCCCGTTCGGCGTCTTGTACGTACGCGACCAGGCGAACCATCTCGTGAAGAACGCGGCTTATGCGGAAGCCTTCGAGAACTTCGGACGCAAGGAATTCCAAATGGGTGAAGGCTTGGTCGGGCAATGCGCGGCAGGCTCCCGCACGATGGTCATCAATCAAGTGCCGGACGGCTACGTGAACATTCAATCCGGCATCGGCCAATCTGCGCCTAAGCAAATCGTGCTGCTGCCGGTATCGTTCGAAAAAACGGTCGTCGGCGTACTCGAGGTCGGCGCGTTCAAGCCTTTCAGAAAGTCGGACATCGAGCTGCTCGAGCAGCTCGCGGGCATGCTCGGCGTGACGATCCAATCCGTGAAGAGCCGCATGGAAATGGAACAGCTGTACACGGAGGCCCAAGCAGCGAACGAGGAGCTTCAGGTACAGTCCGAAGAGCTTAACGCCCAGTCGCTTGAGCTGCTGACGATGAACGACGAGCTCAAGCGCAGCTCCAATTTCAAGAGCGAATTTCTGGCGAACATGTCACACGAGCTGCGGACGCCGCTCAACAGCATGCTGATCTTGTCCCAGATGCTGGCCGAGAACCGGCACGGTCACCTGACCGAGGACGATATCAGCTACGTCAATACGATCTACAGCGCCGGCAACGATCTGTTGAATCTGATCAACGATATCCTCGACCTGTCCAAGGTAGAGGCCGGCAAGCTCGACATCGAGATGGGCAACATTATCTTGGCTGACCTTCAGCTCACGATCCAGAACAACTTCCAGGAAGTCGCCGCCAAGAAAAGACTGGACTTTGCCGTACGCATCGCGCCGGAAACGCCGGCATGGCTCGAAACCGACGGATTCCGCCTGCAGCAAATTTTGAAAAACTTGCTGTCCAACGCGTTTAAGTTCACCGAAGCCGGCAAGGTCGATCTGACGATTGGCGTTCATGCGAACAATTCCTGGGGGCAGCAGGAGATCTCGTTTACGGTTACGGATACGGGCAGAGGCATCGCGCGCGACAAGCTCGGCCTGATTTTCGAAGCGTTCACCCAAGCTGATAGCGGCACCGCCCGCAAGTACGGGGGAACCGGTCTGGGCCTCACGATCTCGTCGTCGCTCGCGAATATGCTCGGCGGGCGGATCGAAGTCCAGAGCGAAGAGGGAAAGGGCAGCGAATTTACGCTCTATCTGCCAGCTCAGCGCTCGCTCGGCGAATTGGACGAGGCAATCGCTTCGAAGCAGCTCGCCACGTCCTCGTCCGCGCTGTCCGCCGCCGATCCGGTGTCCATCGCTGTATCGGAGATGCCGCTCAGTACCGCAGAGTTGAAGGGACGCCGCGTCCTGTTGGTGGACGACGACGCGCGCAATCTGTTCGCGCTGTCGCATGTGCTCGAATCGCTTGAGATGACGTTCACGATCGCCCACGACGGCCTCGAGTGTATGGACCGTCTCCAAGCCGGCGACACTTACGACTGTATCCTGATGGATATCATGATGCCTGACATGGACGGCTTTCAAGCGATACGCGAGATTCGCCATACGCTGCAGTTGAGCACGCCGATCATTGCGGTGACGGCCAAGGCGATGAAGGAAGACCGGGACAAATGCCTGGAGGCCGGCGCGAACGCTTATATCAGCAAGCCGGTACAGGTTCAACAGCTCATATCCATCATGGTCGCTCAGATGAAGGTAGAAGCATGAAGAGGTGGGGCCGGTTTTTCCGGCCCCACTTTCATCCGTAAGGAGGAACCTATGAGTCAACTGAACATTGGAATCGCATTTGCGGGGGGGCTCGCTTCGTTCATCTCTCCTTGCTGCCTTCCTTTATATCCGTCGTATTTGTCTTACATAACCGGTATATCCGTCACGCGCCTGAAAACCGAGTCCGGCAAAGAAATACGCACGAAAACGATGGCGCACACGTTCTTTTTCATTTTAGGCTTTTCCGCTGTGTTCTTTACGCTCAGCTATACGGCAAATACGTTCGCCTATACGTTCCGGGAATATCAGGACTTGATCCGTCAGATCTCGGCGATCCTCATCGTGCTGATGGGCCTGTTTTTGCTGGGCGTCTTCCAGCCGCAGTTGCTTCTCAAGGAGCGCAAAATGAATGTGAGCTGGCGTCCGGCCGGTTATATCGGCTCCTTTATTTTCGGGATCGGCTTTTCTGCCGGCTGGTCTCCTTGTGTAGGTCCGATTTTGACGGCCATTCTCGCTTTGGCGGCCAGTGAGCCGAACACTTGGGCAAGCATGACCGCAGCGTATTCATTAGGCTTCGGCGTCCCGTTTTTCGTGCTCGCGTTTTTTATCGGATCGGCCAGATGGATCTTGAAATATTCCGACAAGCTGATGAAAATCGGCGGCGCACTTATGATATTGATGGGCATCCTGCTGTTTACCGACCGCATGACCGAGATTACGATATGGCTGAACCGGATTACGCCGGATTGGCTGTTGTTTTAAGACGCTTTTTTAAGTGAAGTATTCGATCTTGGCGCTTGGGAAAGCTTCGAAGATGCGTTCGGTAATAAAAACGCGAAGCGCATCGGCCTGCTCGTCGGGGTAAACGTATTTATTTTGACCCCATCGACCCCATTTCTTTTTCCGTTTCGCCTCGTCCATTTCGAGCTTCGTTTTCGGATAGCGCTTCTCGATAATCGTCTTGGCGGTCTTTGTGAAGCGGTGCTGGATCAGCTCGAACGTCAAGTCGCTGCCCGCTTCGGGCGGCAACGCGGCCGCCAGCCGATCGAGTAATTCGGCGTAGCCGTCCTCCCACCCGTCGAACCAGATGATCGGGGCGATGATGAATCCGAGCGGATAGCCCGCTCTCGCGATTTTGCCGGCCGCTTCGATCCGTTCGGCGAACCGCGAAGTGGCGGGCTCGAAGCTGCGGATGACATAATCGGCGTTAATGCTGAATCGGACACGCGTATGACCGCCGTGCGTTATGCCGAGCAGCGAGTCGACGTGATGGAACTTAGATACGAACCGCAATCGGCCGAGCGGCTGCTTCGCCATAAAGGCGATCGTCTCGGCAAGCGATCCGGTAATATGCTCAAGACCGAGCGGATCCGACGTACAGGCCGCCTCGAACCGGGTGATCTCCGGACTGCGTTCATCGATGTAATGTTTGGCGGCGGCCAAGATCTCCTCGATATTGACGTATACGCGAATATAGGGCTTCGCGCCAAGCGTCGTTTGCAGGTAGCAGTAATGGCAATGGCCCATGCAGCCCGTCGCGAGCGGAATAGCATACTCGGCCGAAGGCTTCGACGTATCGAACTTCAGCGTCTTGCGGAGGCCGACGACAAGCGTCCTTTTCGCAATCTTGTATTGCTCCGTCTCGGTCTCCCCGGGCAAATTCGTGATTCGGTTATGCGAACTGGTCATTCTGTACGGAATGCCTTCCCGCAGCGCCCAATCCCGGATTCGAACGCCCATCGGATAGTTAAGCGACTCCGGCTCAAAATAGACGAGCTCGGGTACGAACGGCTTGGTCGATACGGATTTGCGCAGTTTTTCGGTGACGCCGGCGCTCATCGTTCACTCGCCCCCTTTGAATCCGTAGTATGCTTCGTCCGCGGGTGCGGGACACCGGTTAACTTTTGGATAGGAATCGGCTTGGGGAGAACGAGCGGCTTGCCCTTGTCGAACGAGCGTTGTATGATACAAAGAGTTATTAACCGTCGGGAAAGGGGACAGTTCGGTGCCGACGCCAAGCATGGAAGATTATCTCGAACGCATCTACAGGCTGATCGACGAGAAGGGATACGCCCGCGTATCCGACATCGCCGAAGGACTGGAAGTGCACCCCTCGTCCGTGACCAAGATGATTCAGAAGCTGGACAAGGATCAATATTTGATTTATGAGAAGTACCGAGGGTTGATCCTCACGAGCAAAGGGAAAAAAATCGGAAAGCGGCTCGTCGATCGGCATCATCTGCTCGAATCGTTTCTGAGCGTGATCGGCGTGCAGCATGAAAATATTTACCGCGACGTGGAAGGAATCGAGCATCATTTGAGTTGGGATTCCATCACCTGCATCGAGACGCTGGTCGAATATTTTAATCGTGACGATGCGCGCCGGGCCGAGCTCATGCGCATCCGCGCCGAATTGGATACGGAATAAGACGAAGAGGACGCGGACGCGTCCTCTTTTTCTTGTCAATGAAGGCGACGGATCATCGCAAGTCGGGCGCATCGGAGTGCAGCGCAAGCGTTCTTGCGTGAGCGGTCTGCGCCTCCGTTCTTCCGCATAAGCTTGCAGTAACCGGCTTGATGCGAACGGAGGTAGCCTCATGCAGCTGAAGAGGATCAACGCGGTTTTCGAAGGCGGGGGAGTGAAGGGCATCTCGCTCGCCGGCGCGGTGCGGGCTGCGGAGCTGAACGGTTATGGCTTCCATCAAGTGGCCGGAACGTCCGCCGGTAGCATCGTGGCTTCGCTGATCGCCGCCGGGTACAATGCGTCGGAGATGAAAGCGATCATCGACGGAACGCCGTTTTCCGACTTTTTAAAGAGGGCGCCCATTTTTAACGTCAAGCTGCTCGGTCCGGCCGCTCGCCTGTTGCTATTCAAGGGACTGTACAGCGGCGACGCGCTCGAATCATGGGCGGAAAAACTGCTGGCGGCTCGCGGAATTCGCACGTTCGGGGATTTGCCTCCGGGCCGCCTGCGCATCGTCGCCTCGGATATTACGAACGGCAAACTACTAGTTTTGCCGGATGACATCGCAGATTACGGGATGGATCCCCGGGAATTGGGCGTGGCCCAGGCCATTCGCATGAGCGTGAGCATTCCTTACTTTTTCGATCCCGTCATAATACGCAGCGCCTCGGCTTACCGCCCGTTCAAGCGCGCGAGGCGTCACGACAAAAGCTTGATCGCGCACGGCTCCTATGTCGTCGACGGCGGACTGCTCAGCAATTTCCCGTTATGGCTGTTTGAAGAACCTGAGGCGAAGGAGCCCGTACTGCCCGTCGTCGGCTTTCAAATGGTCGGCAGGCCGAATCCGAAAGGGCATCGGATCAGCGGACCGTTCACGATGTTTTATGCCATGTTCGAAACGATGCTGAGCGCCCACGACGAGCGTTACATCGAAAAAAACAATCGCGTGCGCACGATTAAAATTCCGACGCTCGGCGTTCGAACGACGGATTTTCATTTGTCGGAAGCGCAGAGCGAGAGCTTGTATGCGTCAGGATTAAGGGCAGGAAGCGAGTTTTTCGACCGGTTCGACTACAGGACCGGGATATGTCCGCCTGGACCGCCTGGCAGCGATCCTTCTCCAAACCCTGCGCCAAGTCCGGCCAAAGTTCGGTTCGGATACGCCAAGCCGGCGGAGCGGCCAAATAAAAAGGATTGAGGCGGGAGCCTCAATCCTTTTTGCGCGGCGGCCGGTGGAACGACCGTCAATGATAGGTCGGCGGTTCGTCGTCGCGTCCTTTGCTGCCTTCGATGACACGGAACGGCGAAGGGCTGCGCCGAGGTTTGGCTGCGGCTTCTTTGCCTTGCTGGCGCTTCTTGCTTTGCGCAGCCGCGCGCTGGTAGTCGGAGCGTGCCGAACCGCCGCGAGCCCATCGATTGGGCGGGAATTTGTACAAGATCCAGACGATCGCGACGAGCACGACAGGGATGATAAGCGTCTGGCCGCCGTTCACGATCGAGGACGCGATCCCGATGGCGATGAGCGCCAAAAGTATGGCAAACCAAGTGGGCATTCGATTGCGCTTGCGCATGGAGCGTCCCTCCCGTTGCATTGGATTTTATACGGGGCGTATCTCGCGGTCGAGCTCCCGCATGCGGTTGAACGAGGCGATCGATACCGCGACCTGGTCGTCATTCGGCTCCTTGGTCGTCAGCAGCTGCAGCCACAGCCCGGGATAACCGAGCACGCGCAGTCCCGGAATATCGCGAGCTGCGTTCGTCCAGCGAAGCACCTCGTAAGAGATGCCGATGACGACGGGGAGCAGCGCGATCCGGATCCATATGCGTTCCCATATCGTGTCCCAATGGAAGATTGGGAACGAGTAAAGAACGACGCCGACGATGACCGTAAACACGAGAAAGCTGCTGCCGCACCGATAGTGCAGGCGTGTGAACCGCTGTACGTTTTCAACCGTCAGTTCGACGCCGGCTTCGTAAGCGCTGATTACCTTGTGCTCGGCGCCGTGGTACTGGAACAGACGCTTGATCAAAGGCGTCTTGGATATGAACCAAAGGTAAAAGAGCAATAAGGCGATCTTGATGACGCCTTCCAACAGGTTATGCAGGATCATGCTGCTAAATACGTTTTCGAACAGAAAGCCTTCGAGCAGTGCCGGCACGGTCGTGAAGACCAGCTTGCCGAAAACAAACGACAGCACGCCTACGACGGCGACGCCGAGCACCATGGACAGGCTCCACTTTTCTTTTTCCTTTGGCTTCTCCGCTCCGTCCGGCTGCGTCTCGTCCTCCGCGTAAGCTTCGGCCGAGAAGTTCAAGTGCTGCGAGCCTTTGGCCGAAGACTCGACGATGCCGACGATGCCCCGGATAAAAGGAATCCGCTTCAGCACCGCGAGCGCCCGGCTCTGCTGCTGTTTGCGGGGGACCTCAAAAAAAGCGATTTCCTGATTTTTGCGCCGCACCGCGGTCACGTGCACGTTCCGTCCGGCGAACATGACGCCTTCGATCACGGCTTGTCCCCCGTATATGGAGGTCGGTTGTTCTGCCAAACCATTCACCATCTCTCGACGAATCTCTTGAAGCGTAAGGCTTCGGATACCTTCTTATTTTACAGGATAAGGGCGAGCAATGCTACAGTATCCGGCCTTGCGGCGACTAGCGCCTTGGCATGCGGCCCATACTATGCCGATCAGGGATACTGCGAAAGGATGAAACGAAATCATGGAACGTACGGAAAACAAAGGCGCGGGAACGGGGAAAACGAAACATCCAGCGGTCTACTGCCTGACGCTCGGCTTGTTCGCCGGCCTCATCTGGGGATCTCTGCGCTGGCTGTCGGTCGCGTTGAACTTCACCAAGGTGCCCCAAGCTTTTTTGGCGGATCCGTTCATCAAGCGGACGCATCTGGACACGATCGCTTGGCATTGCGTCGGGCTGGCGCTGTTCGTCCTCATGTCCATCGTTGCCGCTTATTTGTACTGGTTCGTTCTGGGCAAGCTTCGGGGGCCTTGGCCGGGTTTGTTTTTCGGAGCGGCATGGTGGGTGCTGCTGTTTTTCTGGATCGGTCCGGCGACGGGTGCCATACCGGCATTCAAAGAGATCGGTCTTGGCAGCGCGTTTACGGAGTGTGCCGTATACGTGTTGTGGGGGTTGTTTATCGGGTACTCGTTCGCCTTCGAGTTCCACAACGAGTCGGCGCGCGAGCCGAAGAAAGCGGACGGTCAAGGAAACGGCGGCGGCGGTGGCACGGGCGAACCGGAGCCGGCTTAACAGTCGACGTGCGGCAAGGCATGTATATGGCGACGCCTTATGCCGTTATGTTACAATGACTGATGAATTTATAGTCGGAAACCTTGGAAGGAGTGCCGGAATTGCCCAGTATCTTGGTTCTGAACGGACCGAACCTGAATATGCTCGGCGTCAGAGAGCCGGGCGTGTACGGGACCGCCACGCTGTCCGAGATCGAGCGGAGCCTGACGGCGACCGCCGAGCGCGAAGGGGCTTCTCTTTCCTTTTATCAATCGAATCACGAGGGCGGGCTGCTCGACGAGATGCATGCCGCCTACGGACGCCACGACGGCATCTTGATCAATCCGGGCGCCTACACGCACACGAGCATCGCGCTTCGCGACGGCATCGCGGCCGTCGGATTGCCGGTCGTCGAAGTGCATCTGTCGAACATCCACAAGCGGGAGTCGTTCAGGCATACGTCGATGCTCGCGCCGGTGTGCGTCGGCCAGATCGCCGGCTTCGGCGCTTACGGCTACGAGCTAGGTCTGCTCGCACTGCTGCGACACCTGCGGCAGTCGGCCGGTCCGCAATAGGTAAAGGGAGAGAGGAGGCGCTCAAATGAGCGAAGCTAGAATCGCAAGATTAAGAGGCGAGATGGCAGGGCTTGGCGGAGACGCCATGCTGGTGACGAGCGCTCACAACCGGCGGTACTTGACCGGATTCACCGGTACGGCGGGCGTCGTGCTCGTGACGGCCGGGGGCGCGTCGCTGTTCACCGACTTCCGTTATACGGAGCAAGCGAACGCCCAAGCCCATGGTGTCCAAGTCGAAGAGCACCCGCCGACGGGCTACTATGAGCGGGTGGCGGAGCGACTGCGCGAAGCGGGCGTGGGGCGGCTGCTGTTCGAGGACGCCACGGTGAGCTACGCCGCTTACGCGCTGCTGAAGGAGCGGCTCGCACCGGTCGAGCTCGTGCCTGCCGGCAAGGCGCTCGAGAAGCTGCGGGCCGTTAAGGACGCCGCCGAGCTTGCCGTCATCCAGGAAGCCGCCGACGTCGCCGATCGGACTTTTTCGCATATTCTCGGATTTCTGAAGCCTGGCGTCAAAGAGTCCGACATCGCGCTGGAAATGGAGTTTTATATGAGGAAGCTCGGCGCCTCGGGCACGTCGTTCGATACGATCGTCGCCTCCGGCGAGCGCTCCGCGGTGCCGCACGGCGTGGCGAGCGACCGGGAGATCGGGTCCGGCGAGTTCGTCACCCTCGATTTTGGCGCATACTACAAAGGCTATTGCTCGGATCTGACTCGAACGGTCGTCGTGGGACCTGCGACGGACCGTCACAAGGAGATCTACGGCATCGTGCTCGAAGCCCAGTTGCACGCGCTCGCGCATCTGAAGCCGGGAATGACCGGACGGGAAGGCGACGCCTTGACGAGAGATATCATCACGCGGTATGGTTATGGAGATCAATACGGCCATAGCACCGGTCACGGGATCGGGCTCGAGATTCACGAGGAGCCGCGGCTCAGCTATTCGGCGCCGGATACGATTTTACTCCCGGGTCATGTCGTCACGGTCGAACCGGGTATTTACGTACCGGGCTTCGGCGGCGTACGGATCGAAGACGACGTCGTTCTGACGGATGACGGGATTAAAATACTTACGCGTTCCCCGAAGGAACTGATCGTTCTGGAATAGGGAGCCACGTTCCTACAGGAGGGAATTTAGCAGTGATTTCCGTTAACGATTTTAAGACAGGCCTTACCATTGAAGTGGACAACGATCTTTGCACCGTTATCGACTTCCAGCACGTCAAGCCGGGCAAAGGCGCTGCGTTCGTCCGCTCCAAGCTGAAGAACCTGCGCAACGGCAACGTCATCGAGAAAACGTTCCGCGCCGGCGAGAACGTCGTCCGCGCCCATATCGAAAACCGCGCCGTGCAGTACCTGTACAACTCCGGCAGCGAGTACACGTTCATGGACAACGAGACTTACGACCAGTTCAACCTGGACAAGAAGCAGCTCGAGTGGGAAGTCAACTTCCTGAAGGAAAACATGACGGTTAACATCACCAGCTACCAGGGCGAGATTCTCGGCATCAACCTGCCGAACAACGTCGACCTCAAGGTCGTCGAGACCGAGCCGGGCATCAAGGGCAATACGGCCACGGGCGCGACCAAAAACGCGAGGCTCGAGACGGGGCTTAACGTGCAAGTGCCGCTCTTCATTAACGAAGGCGACGTGCTGCTCATCAATACGACCGAAGGCAAGTATATTTCCCGCGCTTAAGCTGAGACTGAATCCTCCGCATCCCATCCCGGGACCGGAGGATTTTTTTCGTTTCTGGGCCGTCGGCCTTATGCTATAATATATTGCTGTATGCACAGTGTAGATGAGGAGTGGAACCGCGTTGTCCTTAATCGTGATGAAATTCGGCGGCAGCTCCGTCGGGACCACGGAGCGGATGCAGAACGTGGCCCAGCGAATAATCGACAAAAAGCTGCAGGGCCATCGCGTCGTCGTCGTCGTCTCCGCCATGGGCGATACGACCGACGATCTGATCGACAAGTCCAAGGAGTTAACCGACAATCCCCCGGCGCGGGAGATGGATATGCTGCTGACGACCGGCGAGCAGATCTCCGTCGCGCTGCTCGCGATGACGATTCATAAACTCGGCCATGAAGCCAAATCGTTCACGGGCTGGCAAGCCGGCATCGTGACGGAAGCGGTGCACGGAAAAGCGAGAATATCCGACATTTCGCCGACGCGCCTCCATGCCGCCCTTGACGGCGGGGCGATCGCGATCGTCGCCGGCTTCCAGGGCATGACGGAGGAAGGCGAGATCACGACGCTCGGCCGAGGCGGCTCCGATACGACGGCGGTCGCGCTCGCGGCAGCGATCCAAGCGGACGTATGCGAGATTTATACCGACGTGGACGGCATCTATTCGACCGATCCCCGCGTCGTGAAGAACGCACGCAAGCTGGATGTCATCTCGTACGACGAGATGCTTGAGCTTGCCCATCTCGGCGCGGCGGTGCTGCATCCCCGCGCGGTCGAATATGCGAAGCACTACAACGTTCGTCTCGTAGTGCGTTCGAGCTTTACCCAGAATGAAGGTACGCTCGTGAGGGAGGAAGCGGCAATGGAACAAGGCGTCGTCGTAAGCGGCATCGCTTTTGATAAAAATGTAGCCCGGATCAGCATCGTAGGCGTGGCGGATATTCCGGGAGTGTTGGCTAAAATCTTCGGCGCGCTGGCGGATGAGTCGATCGACGTCGACATCATCGTGCAGAGCGGCATCTCGAACGGCAAGGCGGACTTCTCGTTCACCGTATCGCTGGCCGACCGCGCGCGGGCGCTTGGCGTCATTGAGAAGGTGCGCGGCGAAGTGCCTTACGACGAGGCCGCCTACGAAGAAAACCTAGTCAAAGTATCGATCGTCGGCGCGGGTATGGTGTCGAATCCTGGCGTCGCCGCCAAAATGTTCGACGTCATCTCGAAGGCGGGCGTCAGCATCAAGATGGTGAGCACGTCAGAGATCAAGTGCTCCTGCGTCATCGCGGCCGAGCCGCTGCATGAAGTCGTGCGCGCGCTTCACACGGCGTACGGTCTGGATACGGCGGACGCGGCGTTCGTCGGCGGACCGCAAGACCGCCGCTAATTTTGTCAAGCATCTTTTAGCGATTTAAGAGTAGATTGGCTATTTCTAGCGCTTTTGTTAATCTTAGATTAGCAAAGGTCCCTGCCTCCTTCCGACCCTATGGAGGTTATACCTGTCGAATTACAAGCTGTTTTTGTCGTCGGCGGTATTATCTATCCAAGGAGGAAGCAAAATGAGCGAGCAAGTGTTGGACGCAATTTTAGTAGAGTTGAAGGGAATGTCGCAGCGCTTGGACGGGATGAATCAGCGATTCGATGCCATCGAACAGCGATTTGACGGAATCGACCAGCGTTTGGACGGAATCGACCAACGTCTGGACGGCATGGACCGGCGATTCGATGTCATCGAAACAACGCTGAACCAAGTGGCGACCGCCGTCATGGACACAAACGAACGGTTGACCAAGGTCATGGAGGTTCAAGAGGAGCACGCGATCGCCATCGATTCGCTGCAGACTGAACAGTCCAGACAAGGCAAAGCGATAGAAGCGCTCGCGTTTCGCGTGCTTGAGCACGATACGGAGATCAGAGCGTTAAAAAGAGCGAGATAATAGAACAGTCCACCGACTCGTCCGATTCCGGACGGGTCTTTTTTTATGCAAATCTCTTAAATTCGCGTCATCTTTGGCAAGTTGTCCGACTTGGCCGCATAGCGTATACCACGGGCGCATTCGTGTTGGCGAAAGGAGGTGAGAGCAGCTTGGATAAATCCGTATTCAGCATGGCGCTGCTCCGGATTTTGTCCGGGAGCATCGAATTGACGGCCGCCTTGGTCATGCTGAAGCTCAACGACGTCACCAAGGCGCTGAGCGTAAACGCGATGCTGGCGCTGGTCGGTCCGCTGATCTTGATCTCCACGACGACGATCGGCCTGGTCGGCATGTCGGACAAACTTTCCCCCGTCAAGCTCGTATGGATCGTCGCAGGCGTCGCTTGCTTGCTGATTGGCATTCTCAAAAAATAACCGCATCGAATCGCCACTCTATTAAAGGAAAAAGAGACTTCCCACGCATAAAAGAGAAGCGTCCAAGCATATGCATGAAGAGAGAAGGACAACTTGCCTACGACGGAAAGGGGGAGGACGCTTGTCGCTGCCGCTCTTGGAACTGTTCCCCGCCGGTCTGCGGGGGCGGCTGGAAATGCTGCCGCAGACGTTGCTGCTGCAGCTCGAGGAGATTCGCGTCAGGGAAGGCAGGCCGCTCGAGATCGGATTCGGGGGCGGCTCGGCATTCGTTTGTCCGCAAGGAAAAACCGTAACGGACAGCGCGGATGCCTACCGCCCGACCCGCGAAGACTGCAGGGCATTACTGGAACGCGTGACCAATCACTCGCTTTATGCGGTAGAAGAAGAGCTCAGACGCGGCTACGTAACGGTCGCAGGCGGCCATCGGATCGGGTTGGCAGGCCGCACGGTGCTCGAGGGCGGACATGTCCGCCATCTTCGGGACGTCGCAAGCTTCAATATCCGGATCGCAAGAGCGCGCGCCGGCTGCGCGGCGGGACTGCTGCCCGAACTGCTCGATCCAGTCGCCAGAACCGTGAAGCATACGCTGATCGTATCCGCGCCGCAGCAAGGCAAGACGACGCTGCTGCGAGATCTGGCCCGCTCCATCAGCGCCGGCGAGTGGCATCACCCCCAGGCGCAGCGCTGGGGCGGCCGCAAGGTCGGCGTCGTGGACGAGCGTTCGGAGATCGCGGCCTGCGACCGCGGCGTTCCCGCATTCGACCTCGGTCCGCGCACCGACGTGCTCGATGCCTGTCCGAAGGCCGAAGGGCTCATGATGCTGGTGCGCTCGATGTCGCCCGAGGTCGTCATAGCCGACGAGATCGGGAGGCCTGAGGACGCTTACGCGCTGAAGGAGGCGCTCCATGCCGGCGTACGCGTCGTGGCGACCGCGCACGCGCTCGACCTGCGCGACGTCTTCGCCAGGCCCGTACTGGCGGAGCTCGCCACCGAGGGTATGTTCGGCGCCTATGTCCTGCTCTCCCGCTCGGGCGGCGTCGTAAGGCACCGCGTCGTGGGCGCGGACGAGGCGGAGGCGGAGGCGCGCAAGTCGTCGGGCTGCCGGTCCGTGCCGGTCATCCGGTCGCCGAACCCGGACGGGGTGCGCCATGCTTAAGCTGGCGGGTGCGGCGCTCGTACTGTTCGCGGGCACGATGATCGGCTTTATGCAGGCCGCAAAGTTCGCGCAGCGGCCACGGCAGATTCGGCAGCTGATCCATGCGCTTCAGCGGCTGGAGACGGAGATCGGCTACGGCCAAACGCCGCTGCCGGAGGCGCTCGCCCGAATTGCGGACGCGCTTGCGGCGCCCGTGTCGGCATTGTTCGCGGAGGCGTCGGCCCGGCTTGCTTCAGGTAACGGAGAGACGGTATCGGACTGCTGGCAACAGGCCTTCAAGGCCGGCTGGCCGGCCACTTCGATGCGTCCGCCCGAGCGGGATACGATGCTCCGGCTCGGCGAGACGCTCGGCGGGAGCGGCGCCGAGGATCAACTGAAGCACCTGAAGCTGGCGATGCACCAGCTGCAGGCCGAAGAGCAGGCGGCGCGCGACGATCAGCAGAGATACGAGAAGCTGTGCCGAAGTTTGGGAGTGCTCACGGCCGCCCTGGTCGTCATTCTCATGATGTAGTAGGGGGCCGTATTCATGAATATCGACGTGAGCACGATTTTCCAGATAGCGGGCATCGGGATCATCGTCGCGATGATTCACACCGTGCTCAAGCAGATGAACAAGGAAGACATGGCGCACTGGGTCACGGTAATCGGATTCGTCGTCGTTCTGTTCATGGTCGTCCGGCTGCTGAACGATCTGTTCCAGGAGATCAAGACGATCTTCCTGTTCCAATAGGCGGTCGCCTATGGATATTTTGCAGATTGTCGGCATCGGATTGTTGACGGCCATCCTGATCCTCGTCATTCGCGAACAGAAGCCGATGTTTGCCTTCCTGCTGGCGACCTTTTTCGGCATCGCGGTGTTTCTCGCGCTGATCGGCAAGATCGGCGGCGTCGTCTCGATGATCGAGGAGCTGGCCGACCGCTCGGGCATTCAGTCCGTGTACCTCAAGACGATGCTCAAGATCATCGGCATCGCCTACATCGCCGAGTTCGGTGCGCAGATCGTCCGCGACGCAGGCCTCGACAGCATCGCCTCGAAGATTGAATTCGCGGGAAAAATGCTGATCCTCGTCATGGCGGTGCCGATCATCAGCATCATCATCGAGACGGTGCTCGGATTGCTGCCGGCAGGGGGAGGGGCCTAGAGATGGGGCGACCGGGATTGCTAGAGCAGAGGACGGGCTGGCTCCCGTTCGCGCTGCTCATGTGCGCCATGCTGCTCTCCTTCTGGCCCCGCCCCGCCTTCGCTGCCGGGGAAGACGGTCGCCAAGCCGCAGCCGGCGCTCCTCGTTCGGAAGCCGTCATCGCGCCTGACCCGGACGGCACGTACGGTACCGATCCTGGGACGCTGTCCGGCGAGCTGGCCGAATCGCAGGCCGAGGATCTCAGCTTGGAACAGATCGAGCAATTTTGGAACAAGCTCAAAAACGAGTACGGCGGCTTTTTCCCGGAGGGCGAAGCGCCGTCGCTCAAGACGCTTATGTTTCCGAAGGAAGGCGAAGGCTGGAGCGTCAAAGACGTGCTGCTCGCGCTGGCTCGGTTTTTCCTTCATGAGGTGCTCTACAGCGGCAAGCTGATCGTCACGATCGTCTTGCTGGCCATCTTCACAATGCTGCTCGAAACGATGCAGAGCGCCTTCGAGCGCCAGGCCGTCAGCCAGGTCGCCTATGCCATCGCGTACATGGTACTGCTTATTATCGCCGTGAACAGCTTCCGCACGGGCGCCGGCTACGCGGCGGACGCGATCGCCGGGATGGTTCAATTCATGCTGGCGATGGTGCCGCTCCTGCTGACTCTGCTCGCCAGCACGGGCGGCGTGACGACGGTCGCCGTCCTTCATCCGGTCATCGTGTTCATGGTTCATTCGATCGGCACCGTCATCCATCTGGTCGTGTTTCCGCTTTTGTTTTTCTCGGCGGTGCTGCATCTGGCGAGCACGGTGTCCGAGCGGTTCAAGGTGACGCAGCTGGCCAATCTGCTTCGCACGGCGGCCGTCGGCCTTCTCGGCGCGATGCTCACCCTGTTCCTCGGCGTGTTGTCCATCCAGGGCGCTACCGGCGCGATCGCGGACGGCGTCGCGCTCCGGACGGCGAAGTTCGTCACCGGCAATTTCGTGCCCGTCGTCGGCCGCATGTTTTCGGATGCCGCGGACACCGTGCTGTCGGCGAGCCTGCTCGTCAAAAACGCAGTCGGTCTGGCGGGCGTCGTTGTCCTGATCTTCCTGTGCGCCTTTCCGGCCGTCAAAATTTTGACGCTGGCCTTGATCTACCGGTTGTCCGCGGCGGTGCTTCAGCCGCTCGGCGACACGCCGATCGTGCAGTGCCTCCAGGTCATCGGCAAAACGCTCGTCTACGTATTCGCGGCACTTGCATCGGTCGGTCTTATGTTTTTTCTGGCGGTGACGATCGTGCTGACGGCGGGCAACGCGTCCATTCTGATGAGGTGAGCCGGACGTCGGTTCGAAGGAGGCGACGATCATGATAGAAGCGCTCGGCGGCTGGCTCCGCCAAGTCGTGGCCGCGGTGCTGCTGGCCGCGCTGATCGATCTGCTGCTTCCGAACCGAACGATGCAGCGGTACGTGCGGCTCGTGGCTGGACTGTTCATCTTGCTGACGCTCGCCGGGCCGCTGCTCTCCTGGATTCAGGGAGACATGGATGCCAAGCTGGCCGCAGGCATCGAATGGGCCGAGCGGGGTCCGGCCGTCGGCGAAGACGGCGGTCAGCTCGAGGCCATCATGGCTGAGGCGAAGCGGATCGGCGCGGGCAGGGACGAACAGGCGGCCGAGCTGGCCGTGAAGGGTCTGGAGGCTCAGATCAAGGCAGTCGTTGAACAGGAGGAAGGTACGGCGGTCAAGACGGTCAAGGTTGAGGCGGCGCCGAGTGCGGACGGGACATTGGCGGTCGAAGCCGTCAAGATTCGATTGGCCGACCCCGGGACCGCGGCTGCCGCGGAAGGCGGCGAACCGGTCGCCGAGGTGGAGCCCGTCGCTCCGGTCGTCGTCGACATCGACATCGGAACGAACGCCGATGACGGCAAGAACTACGACCGGGCGGCACCCGCGGCGGCGCAAACCGATGCGCAGCCCGCGGACGACGGTCTCGAAGGAAGGATCGCGGCGCTCGTCGCCGGACGGTTCGGGATCGGGACGTCCAAAGTCGAGGTCGATCGCGCTTCGGACGGATGACAGGAGGGAGCGGAAACATGGCTAAGTGGCTACACAAGCTGGAAACCTATATCGGAGGCGGGCCGGGCGGACCTAAGCGGGTGAAGACATTTCGCTGGCTCATCTTGATCGGGCTTGTCGGCGCCGCGCTCATTTTGGCTTCCTCGTTCATCAAAATGAAGCCCGTGACGCCGCCGACCGGAGACGGTGTCGTGCCGCCCGGAGACGGAGACAAGCCGGCGCAGCAGGAGACGTTTCTCGGCGCGGGAGAAAGCAAAGACGATCCGTTCGCCGAGATCGAGACCCAGCTCGATATCCGGCTGAAGGAAATGCTGGAGAAGATCGCAGGCGTCGGCACGGTCGATGTCATGGCGACGGTCGATTCGACGGAGGAGACGGTCGTGCAGCTGAACGAAAAGAAAACCCAGCAAATTACCGACGAAACGGACAAAAACGGCGCAAAGCGCCATATCACGGACGTCACGCAGGACGGACAGGTCGTACTGTATGAAGTGTCGGGCGGCAAGTCGCCCATCGTCGTCAAAAAAATCAAGCCTCGGCTGAGGGGCGTGCTGATCGTGGCGAAAGGGGCGGGGAACGCAACCGTTCGCCGGATGATCTCGGAGGCCGTCGCCTCGGGCCTGGACGTACCGATCCATCGCGTTTCGGTCATGCCGCGCACGGCAGAGTAAGAGACACGGGCAATTCCATTTCCCAATTCGCAGGAGGTAAAAAACAAATGAACAACAAACGGCAAACGATCTGGCTCGTCTCGATGCTTTCGCTTATGGTCATCCTGTCCGCCTACTATCTGTTCACCGAGGACGTTACGCAGCCAGACCGTACGGCGCAGGAGCAGCAGTTTGGCACGGACGCGACCGGCGTGACCGGCCAGACGGACGACGACGGCATCGAGATCACTTCGGTCGACGGCGCCGGCGGGCTGAGCGACGAGGGCGCGGCGGCTACGGACGGCGACAAATCCGCATCGGCGGACGGCGGATCGGCGCCGAGCAAGGACGCGGCCGCATCACCGGAAGCTTCGGGTACGCCGAGCGGCACGGACAAGGAGACGGCCGCTTCTCCGGATGCGGGCAAGGACGGACAGTCCGCCGTATCGCCCGCGGACAAGGAAGTGCTGAAGGGCATGAACAATCTCTCCGCCCGCGAGCAATTCGACCAGATCCAGCTCGAGCGCGAACAGGCAGCCTCCAAGGCATACGAAGACTTGGACAGGATCGTCGCCGACAGCTCCAAGACGCAAGAGGAAGCGGCGGCCGCCGTCGAAGAGCAGGGCCGCATCACCGCGACCGAGGAGCGCATCGCCAGCCTGCAGGACAAACTGGTGTCCGACTACGAGAACGCCGTCGTCAAGCAAGACGGCGACAAGTTTGAGATCATCGTGCAGGCGGACGCGCTCGATTCGAAGCAAGCGGTCAAAATCGTCAAGCTCGCAACCAAAGAGCTCAGCGTCAAGCCGGATGCCGTATCCGTGCAGTTTATCCAGTAATCCGAATAAAGCGCGCCGGGCAACCGGCCAAGAGCCGGCCGGGGGGCCGGCTCTTTCCATTTCTTTCGATTATGTTATAATGAGTCCGTTATGGGTACGTACAGGCTTTGCTATTCATACGAAGACAAGATCGGGCCGCATCGCGGCACAGTATGGACGGCGGCTTGCTTTAATTGCCCTTTGAACGAGGGCGGCGAGGCCGCTTGGATTTCATACGGCAAATGAGACAGCCAAGGAGCGTAGGGCGAACATGTTCAAACTTAGCGAAATCAAAGAATTGATCAAACTAGTGGACCAAACTACCGTACACGAGCTCGAGATCGAAAACGAGGGCGCAAGACTCTCCATCCGCAAGCCGGGACGCACGGAGGTCGTCAACGTGCAGACCGCCGCGCCGGCCACCCATACATACGTACAGGCGGCCCCGGCTCCTGCTGCCGCGCCGGCGCCGGCCGAAGCGCCGCAGTCCGCCGGACGCGACTTGTCCGGTCTGCACCAGATCGTATCGCCGATGGTCGGCACGTTCTCCCGCGCACCGTCGCCGGACGCGCCGTCGTTCGTCAACGAAGGCGACAAGGTTCACGACAAGACGGTCGTGTGCATCCTCGAAGCGATGAAGCTGATGAATCCTCTCGAAGCCGAAGTGAAGGGCGAGATCGTCGAAGTGTTGGCGCAGAACGGCCAGCTCGTCGAGTTCGGACAGCCGCTGTTCCTCGTCAAACCGGAATAACGCGCGCTTTTCCGGCTTCCGATCCGGCGGCCGGAACTACGAAGGGGGATTTGTGCTTTGAACATCCATAAGATTCTCGTGGCCAACCGGGGCGAGATCGCCGTTCGCATCATCCGCGCTTGCCGCGAGCTCGGCATCTCCACGGTGGCCGTTTATTCCGAAGGAGACCGCGAGTCCCTTCACCTGAAGTTGGCCGACGAAGCTTATTGCATCGGGCCGATCGCTTCCAAGGACAGCTATCTGAATTTGACGAACATTATGAGCGTCGCCACGCTTACCGAATGCGACGCGATTCACCCGGGCTACGGGTTCCTTTCCGAATACGCCGATTTCGCGGATATTTGCGAGACGTGCAATATTGTATTTATCGGACCTTCCGCCGAAGCGATCAGCCGCATGGGCGACAAGTCGGTCGCCAAGCAGACGATGAAGGACGCCGACGTACCGGTCATCCCGGGCTCTGAAGGGCTGGTAGAAGACATCGACGAAGCGGTTCGCGTCGCTCGGGAGATCGGGTACCCGGTCATCATCAAGGCGACGGCGGGCGGCGGCGGACGCGGCATTCGTCTCGCCGACGACGAGGAGATGCTCGTTCGCGAGATCTCGACCGCCCAGCAGGAAGCGCAAAAAGCGTTCGGCAATTCCGGCGTCTATCTCGAGAAGTATTTGACGGGCATGAAGCATGTCGAGATTCAGATCATCGCCGACAAGCACGGCAACGTCTGCCATCTCGGCGAGCGCGATTGCTCCGTGCAGCGCCGCCGCCAGAAGCTCGTCGAAGAAGCGCCTTGCCCGGTCATGACGCCGGAGCTGCGCGAGCGCATGGGCCAGGCAGCCGTACGCGCGGCGCGCGCCGTCAACTATTCGGGCGCCGGGACGATCGAGTTTCTGCTTGGACCGGACGGCAACTTCTATTTCATGGAAATGAACACCCGGATCCAGGTCGAGCATCCGGTTACCGAGCTTATCACGGGCATCGATCTGATCAAGGAAATGATCTCGATCGCCGAAGGCCGTCCGCTGAGCTTCACGCAAGAAGAGGTTCGTTTCGACGGCTGGAGCATCGAATGCCGCATCAACGCCGAGGATCCGGACCGCGGCTTCATGCCTTCTCCGGGCCGCATCGGCTTCTACCTGCCGCCGGGCGGACCCGGCGTGCGCGTAGACAGCGGCGCTTACCCCGGCTATATGATCTCGCCCCACTACGATTCGATGATCGCGAAGCTGATCGTATGGGGACCGACGCGCGAGGAAGCGATCGCTAGAGCCCGCAGAGCGCTCGGGGAGTTCATGATCGAAGGCGTCAAGACGACGATTCCGTTCCACCTCAAGCTTCTGAATCATCCGATATTCAACAAGGGCACGTTCGATATCAAGTTCCTCGAGGAGCATGACGTCGACGCGCCGTACGGCGCAGAAGCCTAATCGCTTCGGACCGACGGCAAGGCGGGGTGCGACGCCCCCGTCGGCGCGGGCTCGGAGGTTTGTCATAATTCTTGGCCTTTGCTATAGTATTAATAATGTAGGGCCTGGCCGACGTCAAGACGCGAGGAGGTGGACCAGCGAATGGAAGCATTGGTGTCTGATTACGAGAAAACCGACATGGGGACCATCCAGATCGCGCCCGAAGTCATCGAGATCATCGCGGGACTGGCAACGGTCGAAGTGGAAGGCGTCGCGGGAATGAGCGGCGGCATCTCCTCGGGCATCGCCGAGCTGCTGGGGCGCAAAAATTTGTCCAAAGGCGTCAAGGTAGAAGTGGGTCAAAGAGAAGCCGCGATCGACGTATCGATCATCGTCGAGTACGGCAGACGGATTACGGAGATCGCTTCGGAAGTTCAGCACGGCGTCAAGCGCTCGATCGAGACGATGACCGGTCTGAACGTCGTCGAAGTGAACGTCCATGTCCACGACGTGCTGTTCAAGCCAGCTGAAAAGATCGAAGAAGAAGATGCGCAACTGCGCGTGAGATGACGCCGGCGTTGCCGGACATGGCAGTCGTCTCTCTTGGAATTGCGGGTGACGGCGCCTTGATGGCCTGACCTTACGAGGGAGGGCGCATCGGGCGCTTTTTCGACCATATAGGCGGTTCGGCGTTCAGGATAGGTCCACGACAGGAGGAGTCGGTTACGTGTTCAAAGTATGGGACAGGCTGCTGCTATTCATTTATTCCTTGGCGATCGTCGTCGCCTCGGCCTTTGCCGTCGCGGTAGCGCTCGGCGCTTTTACGATGGAGTGGCTGACCGAGGTCGTCCGCCAGACGACCGGCGACTATCGGCCGCTGCAGATCGGCGTAATCGTGGTGGCGGCCGTTCTGATTGTGATCAGCCTCCGATTTCTCGTGCTGTCCGTCGGCCGTTTGAACGCAGCGGCTCCGACGATCAACCAGCGCACGGAGCACGGAGACATCCAGATTTCCATCGAGACGGTCGAGAATTTGGCGCTCAAGGCAGCGTCCCGCTCGAAGGGCGTGAAGGATCTTCGCGCGCGCGTACGCATCGCGGAAGCCGGGCTGCACATTACGATTCGCGCCTTCGTGGACGGGGAAGGCTCGATTCCGACGTTGTCCGAGGACATGCAGCGCACGGTGTCCCAGCAGATCGAGGAGACGACCGGCATCCCCGTTTCGGATGTGACCGTATATATCGCTAACGTAACGCAGGCGCCGACGACGTTCAAAAGCCGCGTGGAATAGGAGGCCTTGCCATCCATGTGGAGAATATGGTGGGACCAATACGGCGGCCGGACGCTCGGGGTCGCCGCAGGCATGCTTTGCGGCCTTATTTATTTAATCGTCGGATTTTGGGATATGCTGTTTTGCGCGCTGCTCGTCGGCATCGGATTTGCGGTCGGCAAGCAGCGGGACGAGCGGCGCGGCCCGCTTTTTCATTGGGGCAGGCTGACGGAATGGCTGTCGGACAGGTGGCCCGGCGGACGTAGTTAAGACTTAATTCGGGAGGATTCATGAAGCGCAGATTGGCGAGAGAGATTGCGGTACAGAGCCTGTACCAGATGGAGATGAACGGTGTGTCGGCGCAAGAAGCCGTCGATGCCGTCATGGAAGAAGCGAAGGGCGACAACGAGATGGAGACGGAGGTCGCGGAGCTTGCGGCCGTCGACGGCTTTACGCGCGAGCTGGTGCTTGGCGTCAAGTCGAACCAGGACGCGTTGGACGCCCAGTTGGCGGGATATTTGACCGGCTGGCAGGTCGACCGGCTGTCTAGAGTGGACAGGCAGATTTTAAGATTGGCCGCCTACGAGATGAATCATCGCAGGGACGTGCCCGCCAAAGTCGCGGTTAACGAAGCGATCGAGCTGGCCAAGCACTTCGGTACGGACGAATCCGGCAAGTTCGTCAACGGCGTGCTCGGACGGTTGATTCGCGAGCGCGGCCAGACGAATAGCAAAGACGCCGCAGTCGAGGCAGCGGAAGCGGAACCTGCGGTCGAAGGAGAGGAACAAGCATGAGCGCCAACATCATTGACGGCAAGCGCATTGCGGCCGAGATTCGCGAGGAGATCAAGCGCGAGACCGAATCCCTTGCGGCCCAAGGCGTACGCCCGGGCCTTGCAGTCGTGCTTGTCGGGGAAGACCCGGCTTCCCAGGTGTACGTACGGAACAAGGCGAAGGCTTGCGAGGAGCTCGGATTTTACTCCGAGGTGCATCGCCTGTCCGCCGAGACGTCGCAGGAGGATCTGCTGTCGCTGATCGCGCGCCTTAACGCGCAGGCGGACATTAACGGCATATTGGTGCAGCTGCCGCTGCCGAAGCATATCGAGGAAAAGGCCGTCATCGACGCGATCGCGGTGGAGAAGGACGTCGACGGCTTCCATCCCGTCAGCGTCGGCAATCTGCTGATCGGCGACGACGCGCTCCAGCCGTGCACGCCTTCCGGCGTCATCGAGCTGCTCAAGCGCACGGGCAACGCGCCCGCGGGCAAGCATGCCGTCGTCATCGGCCGCAGCAATATCGTAGGCAAGCCGGTGTCGATCCTGCTTCTGCGGGAGCATGCGACGGTGACGATTTGTCATTCACGCACGCCGGACTTGCCTGCGGTCGTTCGCGGCGCGGATATCGTCGTGGCTGCCGTCGGCGTACCGAAGCTTGTGAAGGGCGACTGGGTGAAGCCGGGCGCGGTCGTTATCGACGTAGGCGTCAATCGCCTGCCAGACGGCAAGCTTTGCGGGGACGTCGATTACGAAGACGTAGCTCCGGTCGCCGGCTGGATCACGCCCGTGCCGGGCGGCGTCGGACCGATGACGATCACGATGCTCATGCTGAACACGCTGAAGTCGGCCAAGGCCGCTCACGGCATCGCATAGGACGGGGGCCGAGGCCATGAACGATCAACCGGCCCGCGTCCTCAGCATCCGGGACGTCAACCGCTACATCAAGATGAAGCTCGAGGGAGATCCCAAGCTTCAGGATATTTGGCTGCGCGGCGAGATTTCGAATTTTACCCATCATTCCAGCGGTCATATGTACTTTACGCTGAAGGACGAGAGCGGGCGCCTCAAGAGCATCATGTTCGCGTCTCACAATCAGCGCTTGCCTTTCAGGCCGAAGGACGGCATGAAGGTGATCGCGCGGGGCGGCGTGTCCGTTTACGAGCGCGACGGGCAGTACCAATTTTACGTGACCGCTATGCAGCCAGACGGCATCGGCAGCCTGTTTCTCGCTTACGAGCAGCTGAAAAAGAAGCTTCACGGGGAAGGGCTGTTCGACGAGGCGGCCAAGCGGCCGATTCCTAAATATCCGAAGGCCATCGGCATCATCACATCCCCGACGGGAGCGGCCGTGCGGGATATTATCATTACGCTGCAGCGGCGCCACCCTTCGGTGGCGATCGTGCTGTATCCGGTGTCGGTCCAAGGGACAGGCGCGGCGCCTTCGATCGTCAAAGCGATTCAGGCGATGAACCGGCTGGCCGAGACGGACGTGCTGATCGTCGGCCGCGGCGGAGGCTCGCTCGAGGAACTGTGGGCGTTCAACGAGGAGGCGGTCGCGCGCGCGATTCGCGCATCGGCGATTCCCGTCATCTCGGCCGTCGGCCACGAGACGGACTTCACGATCGCCGACTTCGCGGCCGATCTCAGGGCGGCTACGCCGACGGCCGCCGCGGAGCTGGCCGTGCCGCATGTCGCCGAGCTGCAGGAGCGGCTAGGCCACCTGGAGCAGCGGATGGCCCGCTCGCTCGGCAGCCAGCTCGGCCGTGCGCGCGAGCGATACCGCCACGCCGCCAGATCGCCTTATTTTACGCAGCCGAAGCGTTCGCTGCTCGCTTCGGCCGAGCGGCTCGATCGACTGCGGGACAGGCTCGGCTACAGGGCCGGCGCGCTCGCCGACCGAAGCCGGGAGCGGCTGTCGCGGCTCAACGGCCGGCTGGCCGGGGCGAGTCCGACCGAGCAGGCGATATACGCGCGAAGGCGCAAGGCGTCCGCGGACAAGGCGTTGACCGCGGCGATGCGCGGCATCGTGCGGGACGGCCGGAGCGCCTTTGGCTCCGCGATCCGGCAGCTCGACGCGCTTAGTCCGCTCAAGGTTATGGCACGCGGCTATAGCCTGGCGTACGACGAAGAAGAGAAAAAACTGCTGCGGTCCGTGCGCGAAACGAAAGCCGGCGACAGACTCGTCGTGCGGCTGGCGGACGGCAAGCTGTCTTGCAGCGTAGCGGCGGTGCATGGGGAGGCGAACACGAATGACGAATGAATCGGAAACGGCGCTGTCCTTCGAGCAGGCGATGGAGCGGCTGGAAGGCATCGTATCCAAGCTCGAGAGCGGCGACGTGCCGCTCGAAGCGGCGATCGAGCTGTATCAAGAAGGCATGGCGCTCTCGAGACTGTGCGGTCAGAAGCTGGAGCAGGTGGAGCGTCGGATCGAGATGCTGATGGAGGACGGAGACGGCTTGCAGCGCCGGCCTTTCGCGCCGCAGCAGGGCGAGGCTGCCGGCAAAGGAGAGTAATCGAAAAGGTGCAGAAGGAAGATATATCGGACTACCTGGCATCCCGAAGGAAAATGGTCGAACGTGCGCTCGAGCGGGCGATCCCCGGCGATTGGCGCGTCAACGGCAGGCTGAAGGAAGCTGCGATGTATTCGCTGGCTGCGGGCGGCAAGCGTCTGCGGCCCATTTTCGTGCTGGCTGCGGCGGAGGCCGTCCGGGGCGACGCAAAAGCGGCAATCGTCGCGATGCCGTTCGCCGTCGCCGTGGAAATGGTGCACACCTACTCGCTGATTCACGACGATCTTCCCGCGATGGATAACGACGACTACAGGCGGGGCATTCCGACCAACCACAAGGTGTTCGGCGAGGCAACGGCAATCTTGGCGGGAGACGGACTGCTCACGCACGCTTTTTACGTCGCCTCGGAGGCCGTCGGACTCGGCGTTCCCGCCGAACGGACGCTGGCCGTCGTTCGCGACCTGGCTCGGCTGGCCGGCTTCCCCGGCATGGTGGGCGGACAGGCCGACGATATGGAAGGCGAGCAAGGGATCACGTCCATCGAACAGCTCGAGCATATCCACCTGCACAAGACGAGCGATCTCATCGCATTCTCTTTGCGGGCGGGCGGTCACGCGGCAGGCGCCAGCGATCGGCAGCTCGACGCGCTCGGACGCTTCGGCACGAACGTCGGCTTGGCTTTTCAGATTCAGGACGACATCCTCGATATTACGGGCGATCAGGACAAGCTCGGCAAGCCGATCGGCAGCGACGAGCGCCAGGGCAAAGTCACATATCCATTTTTAATCGGTCTTGAGGAAAGCCGCAGGCGCGTCGCGGACTTGACGGAGCAAGCGATCTCCGCGGTGCGATCGGCTGAGCTTGCCGACTGCGGCAGGCTGGAGCAGATCGCGATGCGTCTGATTTCCAGGGACAACTAATCGGCCAACAGATCCGTCTCGGCCCAACGAAGCATTTCCAATCGGTTTCCGGCAGTCGGGAACCGAGGCGGGGATGCTTTTTTGTTTGTTTAGCGTGGTCGGCTGTTGGGTAAAAAAGAACGTAAAGTGCGCGCTGATCGTCGGAGCGCCTCTTTTTATACATACGGATAACGTTTCCAGGATGGCTGTGACACTAATCGCATTGCAGATTCGTATGCAAATGGGAGGGATTAGGGGAACCGGATGAGTTTTTAAACGGTCATTATGCTATAATACGTTTAGACTAAAATCGACGAATCGTGATGCGTTGACTAAATTCAACATAGCAATCGTTTTTGGAAAGCGGGGAATTCCTATTGCTGCTCGACGGCATCCATAGTCCAACCGACCTGAAGCGGCTGTCCATGTCAGAGCTTCCTCAGTTGGCCCAAGAGATCAGACAATTCCTAATTGAAAAGCTGTCCGTCACCGGCGGGCACCTGGCGCCGAACCTCGGCGTCGTCGAGCTGACGCTGGTGATGCATTATTTGTACGACAGCCCGACCGACAAGTTTTTGTTCGACGTGGGCCATCAGGCGTACGTCCACAAGATGCTGACCGGACGAATGGACCGGTTCGACACGCTTCGCCAGAAGGACGGTCTGTGCGGCTTCGTGAAGCGCACGGAGAGTGAGCACGACGTCTGGGAAGCCGGGCACAGCAGCACCTCGCTGTCCGGCGCGATGGGCATGGCGCTGGCGCGGGATATGCAGGGGCGCACCAACAAGGTGATCGCGGTTATCGGCGACGGCGCCCTTACGGGCGGGATGGCGCTCGAGGCGCTTAACCACATCGGCCATGAAAAGCGCAAACTCACCGTCGTTCTCAACGACAACGAGATGTCGATCGCACCGAACGTAGGCGCGCTGCACAATTATTTGGGCAAAGTCCGCAGCGACAAGACGTATCGTAAAGCGAAGGACGAGTTCGAGTGGCTGCTGCGGAAGGTGCCGGCGATCGGCGGCAAGCTCGCGAAGACCGCCGAACGGCTCAAGGACAGCCTCAAGTACTTGGTCGTGCCCGGCATGCTGTTCGAAGAGTTCGGCCTCAAGTATCTCGGTCCGGTCGACGGCCATGATACGGAGAAGCTGATCGAGGCCTTCCGCCAAGCGGATAAATGCGAGGGGCCTGTCCTTGTCCACATCCTCACCGTCAAGGGGAAGGGCTATTCCCCTGCGGAGGCCGATTCCCACAAGTGGCACGGCATCACCGGCTCCTACAAGATCGAGTCCGGCCAGGTGCTGAAGCCCGTCGGTCCGCCGATGTACACCGAGGTGTTCGGCAACACGCTGATCGAGCTTGCAGAAAAGGATGAACGAATCGTCGCGATCACGCCCGCGATGCCCGGGGGCTCGGGCTTGCTCGGCTTCGCGCAGCGATTCCCCGGGCGCATGTTCGACGTCGGTATCGCAGAGCAGCACGCGGCCACGATGTCCGCGGCTCTCGCGATGGAGGGCATGAAGCCGGTATACGCGGTGTACTCGACGTTCCTGCAGCGGGCGTACGATCAGGTGGTGCACGATATTTGCCGCCATAACGCCAACGTGATCTTTGCCATCGACCGCGCCGGCTTCGTCGGCGGCGACGGCGAGACGCACCAAGGGGTATACGATATCGCTTATCTTCGCCACATTCCGAACCTCGTCCTGATGATGCCTAAGGACGAGAACGAGCTGCGCCGCATGATGGCGACGGCGGTCGCGTACGACGACGGTCCGATCGCGATCCGCTATCCGCGCGAGCAGGGAAGAGGCGTCGCGATGGACGAACAACTTGCGCCGATTCCGATCGGATCGTGGGACGTCGTGAGGGAAGGCGACTACGCGGCGATCCTCGCGATCGGGCCAATGGTTCAAGTGGCCGAAGAAGCGGCGGACTTGCTGAAGCGCGAAGGACTTAGCGTCCGCGTCGTCAATGCGCGCTTCGTCAAGCCGCTGGACGACGCGATGCTCGCGCAGCTTGCCAAGGATCGCCTGCCGATGCTGGTGCTCGAAGAGACTGCGGTCGCCGGCGGGCTCGGCAGCGCGATTCTCGAGCACTACGCCAGGCATGGCCTGCAGCCGACCGTGCAGCTCGCAGGCATTCCCGACCGCTTCATCGAGCATGCCACGATCAAGGAGCAGCGCGCCGAAGTCGGCCTGACCGCGGAAGAGGTTGCCAAGCAACTTCGCTCGTTCGCGCTGCTCAAGCGTCAGCGGCAGACGGCGAATTGACGCGATGTCGACGATAACCAAAGAGCGGATCGACACGCTTCTCGTCGAACAAGGCTTTTTCGAGAGCCGCGCGAAGGCGCAGTCCGCCATCATGGCGGGACTTGTCCTCGTCGGCACCGAGCAAGTGGATAAGCCGGGAACGAAGATACCGCGCGACGCGGCGCTCACCGTCAAAGGCGCCGTTCATCCATATGTCAGCCGCGGCGGGCTCAAGCTGGAAAAGGCGATTCGCGAATTCGGCATCGATCTGAAGGATACGGTCATGATGGACATCGGCGCTTCGACCGGCGGATTCACCGACTGCGCCCTGCAGCACGGCGCTTCGTTCGTCTACGCGATCGACGTCGGGTACAATCAGCTTGACTGGAGTCTCCGCCAGAATCCGCAGGTTTGCGTGATGGAACGCTGCAACTTCAGACATATGACGCCCGAACAATTGACGGGACCGGCGCCGGTTTTCGCATCGATTGACGTATCGTTTATTTCGCTGAAGCTTATCCTGCCCGCTTTGCGTCCGCTGCTGCCGCCCGGAGCCGGCACCGTCGCGCTCATCAAGCCTCAGTTCGAGGCCGGGCGCGAACAGGTCGGCAAGTCCGGCGTCGTCCGGGATCGGAGCGTTCATCTGAGCGTCCTGCGCGAGGTGTTGTCGGCTGCCGGCGCGCTGGGATTCGCGTTGCGGGGACTGGCCTATTCCCCGATTACGGGCGGGGAAGGGAATATCGAGTTCCTTGCGTATTGGCAGGTGCCCGAGACTCCGTCAGAACTGCCGGGTGGACAGCCGGCGGAAGCGCCCTTCGACGAAAGTCTGCTGGACAGCGTCGTCGAACAAGCGGCGGCCAGGTTCAAGAATCGCGCATAAACCGGCAATCAACGACGCGCGGCTTGTCCAGACGAATAATCGGATATCGGCAATCGATTCTGGCCGCCAGGCCAAAAGACGACCACGATCCGCGTCCGCCGAAGCACGGCCGGCCGGTTGGCAAGCAAGCGCCAGCCGCACCGGTTTTTTTGCTTGCTCCGATAGAGGAAACCTTGCCTGCCGCCGCGAATGAAACAGGAAGCGGAGGAGGCGGAACGATGGCTCGGTTCGGAGACGGTCTCATATTTGCGGCTGCGGTAGCGGCGATCCTGTGGTGGCTGTGGCGCAGGTTCAGACATTGGCTGCACGAGCCGCCAAGCTCGCGTCTGCGCAGGCTGGCGCGGGATAGCGCGCCTGACGACGATGACGAGGCGGCGGCGCTGTTGCGCGAGCATGGGTACGAGGCGCTCTCCGGCAAGCACCGGATTCCTTTGGGCGTGTCGGTCGACGACGGGCCGTACGAAGCGACCCGCTTGTATTTCGACTACATCGCGTCCAAGGATGAGCGTTATTATCTCGTTAAGCTCGAACGGCCGAGGCAGCCGATGGATTGGACGGCGAGCGGGATTCGGGAGCGTCTGCTGGTGTATGCGCTTTTGTTTCCCGAATGCGAAGGCGTGATCGTCGCGGATATGCGCGACAGGACGCTTAGAACGGTAAAATTCAAAATAGAGGAGGGCAAAGAATGAAAGGTCAGCGACAAAGGAAAATTCGCGAATTGATCGGCGCGAGCGAGATCGAGACGCAGGAAGACCTGGTAGAAGCCCTCCGCGCCCAAAGCTTTAACGTGACTCAAGCGACGGTCTCCCGCGATATTAAGGAGCTGCAGCTTATCAAGGTGCCGCTTGGGGACGGCAGATATAAATACGCGATCGCGCAGGATCAGCGCTTCAATCCTACGATGAAGCTCAAACGCGCAATGATGGACCACTTCATCCATGCGGAGGCTGCGGAAAATCTGGTCGTCGTCAAGTGTTTGCCGGGTACGGCCGGCACGATCGCTTCGCTGCTGGACGGCATGGATTGGCCCGAGATCGTCGGTACGATCGGCGGAGACGATACGACGCTGCTCATCTGCCGCACGAAGCCGCAGGGTGAACAGATCGTCACCCGCATTTTAGACATTATTCGTTAAAAGCCTGGCGATCTGCGCAGGCTGAGGAGGATGAGCGCCGTATGCTGCAAGAGCTGTCCATTCGCCACTTGGCGGTAATCGAAAACATCCGGGTATCGTTCAAGCGAGGCTTCGAGGTGCTGACCGGCGAGACCGGGGCCGGCAAATCGATTATCATCGATGCGCTGGGTCTCATCGCGGGCGGGCGCGGGTCCGCCGAGATGATCCGCCACGGCTGCGACAAAGCTGAGATCGAAGCGGTATTCGATCTCGATCCCGCGCACCCTGTATGGGGCGTGCTCGACCGCCACGGGGTGAACGCCGACCCGCACGAGGCGCTGCTCGTGCGGCGCGAGCTGCAGGCGCAAGGCAAATCGTCCGCGCGCGTGAACGGGCAGCATGTGACGCTGACGATGCTGCGCGAGATCGGCGAAAATCTCGTCAATATCCACGGACAGCACGAGCATCAGTCGCTGCTGCGAACGGACCGTCACCTGGAATGGCTCGACTCGTTCGCCGGAGACGCCATCGCCGCGCTCAAAGCCGAATACCAGAGCCGATACAGGGAATACGCCACGGTGAGCCGCGAGCGGCGAGAGCTTGACGAGCTCACCCGCCAGCAGATGCAGATGCTCGATCTGTATCGCTATCAGCTCGAGGAGATCGCCGAGGCTCGCCTCAAGCCGGGCGAGGACGAATCGCTCGCCGAAGAAAGGCGCAAGCTGGCGCATGCCGAGAAGCTCGCCGAATCCGCGACCGAAGCCTACGACCTGCTGTACGGCAACAAAGGTCTCAGCGTCTTGTCCAAAGCAATCGCGAAGCTCGAGGACATCGTCAAGGTCGATCCGGCCAAGCTAGGCCCGCTTGTCGAGCAGCTGCAGTCGGCTTATTATGCCGCCGAAGACGTCGCTTACCAGCTGCGCGATTATAAAGAAGGCATCGAGTTCAATCCGGAGCGTCTGTCGGAGATCGAGATGCGAATGGACCTTTTGTTCGGCCTTCGCCGCAAGTACGGCGAGAGCGTGGAGGACATCCTGCATTATTATGCCCGAATTCAGGAAGATACCCAGCGGCTTGAAAATCGCGACGAACTTCTTAAGGAGCTGAATGAACGCGAAATGCGCCTGGAGGCCGAGCTGCGCGCGTTGGCCGAGCGCCTCGCCGCGATCCGCAGGCAGACCGCCGCGCTGCTCGCTTCGGAGATCGAGCAGGAGCTGAAGGGGCTGCAAATGGAGCGGGCGGCTTTCGAGGTGCGGCTGGTTAGCACCGACCATTTGACGCCGACAGGGACGGATGCGGCCGAATTTCTGCTGTCCACCAATCCGGGCGAACCGCCGAAGCCGCTCGCCCGGATCGCCTCGGGAGGCGAAATGTCCCGGGTCATGCTCGCGCTGAAAGCCATCTTCGCCCGGATCGACCAGATTCCGGTGCTCGTATTCGATGAAGTGGATACGGGCGTCAGCGGCCGCGCGGCCCAGTCCGTCGCCGACAAGCTGTCCAGGCTGGCAGCCCATTGCCAGGTGTTCTGCATTACGCATCTGCCGCAGGTCGCCTGCATGGCGGACGATCAGTTCGAGATCGCCAAGCGCGTCACCGACGACGGCCGAACGTCGACCCGGGTTCGGATGCTGAGCGCCGAAGAGCGCGTGGAAGAGCTCGCCCGCATGTTGGGCGGGGTGGAAGTGACCGATCGGACCCGCCATCACGCGCAAGAAATGTTAACGCTGGCGGAGGCTCAAAAATCGCGCCAGGACGCGTAAATTCGTGATCCGAGGAAGGTTTTCGGCAACATAAAAGGAGGAGGCCGCGGTTACCTTATAGTTACGTCGCCGGGCAGTGTCACGTTCGCCGGTGTAGTCTGTAGGGAAGTGGTGAGAACTTGAACGGGGAGTCCTCTTGGCGTCGCGTTTTTGGTCTATTCCTAGCGGTCATACTAGGATTTGCCGCCTGTTCCGCACCGATGCGTCATTATGCCGCATTCCCGAATGAGCTTCGGTTGTTCGAGGGGCAGGACAAGCACCTTCATTATGCGATGCCCGTACATGCTCAGGGTTCGCTGGATTCGACGGTGGCAGAGGTCAACGGCTCGGCAAGCGCGAACGTAAGGATCGATCTGAATCATCCGGTGTCCATTCATTCTAAACGAAGCGGGCAGACAGAACTCAAGCTTAAGCTATTCGGCCGTATTCCGTTTAAAACCGTCAAGCTGCAGGTCGTTCCGGATCTCAAGGTCATTCCCGGCGGCCAGACGATTGGCGTCAAAGTCAAATCGGCGGGCATCATGGTGGTCGGCCATCATCTCGTGCAGACGGGCGAGCAGTCGCGCGTATCGCCTGGCGAAGAAGCCAAGCTGCGCATGGGCGACCTGATCGTTTCGATCAACGAACAACCGGTCAACGACGTCAAGCGCGTCGCTCCGTTCGCTAAGCAGGCGGGAACGTCGGGGCAACCGCTCAGGCTGGTCGTTCAACGCGGCAAAACACAATTTCGCACGACACTTAAGCCCGTTTACGACTACGAAGACAAAGCATGGCGCGTCGGCCTTTATATTCGAGATTCTGCGGCCGGGGTTGGCACATTGACTTTTTACGCGCCGGATCAAGGCGTGTACGGCGCACTCGGCCACGTCATTACCGATATGGATACGCAGACGCCGATCACCGTCGGCAGCGGGCAAATTCTTCAGTCGAACGTCACGTCGATCGCCAGAAGCGAAAACGGCGATCCGGGCGAGAAGCGGGCGGAATTCGTACCGGGCAGCAAGACGCTCGGCAACGTGGAGCGCAACACGCCGTTCGGCATATTCGGCCAGATGGGCGAACTGCCGGGGCATGCGTACCAAGCCGATCCGGTACCGGTCGCCTTCGCCGAAGAAGTGAAGGAAGGCCCGGCGGAGATCTGGACGGTCGTCGGCGGACAAAAGGTCGAACGCTTCAAGATCGAGATCGTGCATGTGTCCAGGCAATCTTCCCCGGCGACGAAGGGGATGGTTATTCGGGTCACCGACCCCGACCTCATCAAGCGAACGGGCGGCATTGTCCAAGGCATGAGCGGCAGCCCGATCCTGCAAAACGGAAAACTGGTCGGCGCCGTAACGCATGTGTTCGTGAACGATCCGACGTCGGGATACGGCTGCTACATTGAGTGGATGCTACAGGACGCGGGCATTATGCTGAAGCCCGGCCAAACGAAATCCAAGGCGGTTTGACGCCTTGGATTTTTGCCGTTTTCTTTACGACATCGCTTTGTCGAAAAAAACCGAAATAAATCGCGAAATGACGTAAATTCTTTATTATATGTTATGCGGATAAAAAAATAAAGAAAAAAATTCCGACAAGAAGGAATTGAAAAGGCTTTGTCGAATTCGGATAAGCAGGGAACGGTGAGCGTTTCTAACATAATCTTAAGCTTGTGAGGGAGGATACAACATTGCCGCGGATTGAAGTATTTCTTGCAGACGATAACCGAGAATTCACCAACCTGCTGTCCGAGTATATCGAAGAGCAGGAGGACATGACCGTCATCGGCGTGGCGTACAACGGAGAATAGGTCATCCGTCAGCTGGAAGAAACCCGGAATATTCCGGATGTGATGATTCTGGATATTATTATGCCTCATCTGGACGGGCTCGGCGTGTTGGAAAAGCTTCGGGATATGAACCTGTCTCCGATGCCGAAGATCATCATGCTCACCGCATTCGGGCAAGAGAACATCACACAACGTGCGGTACAGCTGGGCGCCTCCTATTATATTTTGAAGCCTTTCGACATGGATGTGCTTGCGAACCGGATTCGTCAGCTGGCGGGGACGCCTTCGCAGCTCCCGGTTTCCGTTTCTTCGTCCGGATCCTCTTCCTTCGGCGGAGGCTCACGCTCGAACATCGTGCCGATCGGCAAGCCGAAAAACCTGGATGCCAATATCACAAGCATCATTCACGAAATCGGCGTGCCTGCGCACATCAAAGGCTACCAGTATCTGCGCGAGGCGATCACGATGGTGTACAACAACATCGAGATTCTGGGCGCGATTACGAAAACGCTGTATCCTGCGATCGCCGAGAAGTTCAAGACGACGCCGTCTCGCGTCGAACGCGCCATCCGCCACGCGATCGAAGTCGCCTGGACGCGCGGCAACATCGACTCGATCAGCCATCTGTTCGGCTACACGATCAACATCGCCAAGTCCAAGCCGACCAACTCCGAGTTCATCGCGATGGTGGCCGACAAGCTTCGCATCGAGCACAAGGTCAGCTAGGAAACGGGGCGAAATAAAGCGAATTGATTGGTTCGCGCAGTTCGGGAAACGCCGCTTCATCATCGGATGCTTGCTGCCGACGATGAAGCGGCGTTTTTTTATGATCGACACCGCTGGTACGCGATGGTAAGATAGGCCTGTTGTGTCCAATTGGTGAACGCGAGAAAACCGCAGAACTGGGGGAAAACAAGATGAACCATGCGATACAAAGACGAATCGCCGACCTGGAGCAGTATCGTCCGGCGCTGACCGCGGAGCCGGATCTTGACGCTTTTTGGAGCGAAACGCTTGCTGCCGCAAAAGACAAGCCGCTTAACGGCACGCGACTGCTGGCCAAAACGCCGCTTGACGGCATGGAAGCTTATAAAGTGGAATATGAAGGCTTCGACAGCACGCGTATTCACGGCTGGTTCGTTTTGCCGAAAAACCGGCCGGCCGATGCCAAGCTCCCTTGCGTTGTGCTTTACCACGGCTATACGGGCAGCAAAGGGTATCCCGAAGATTTCGCGCAATACGCAATGATGGGAATCGCCGCCTTCGCCGTAGACATACGGGGACAGGGCGGGGACACGGGCAATTTGCTGGCGCAGCGGCACGGCATGACGCGCGGATGGCTGACGCAAAACATTTTGGACAAGGAAGAATGTTACTACAAGGCGATCTCGCTCGATGCGTTAAAGGCGCTTGAATGGGCGGCGGCGCAGCCGGAAGTCGACGCAGGACGCATTTGCGCGATGGGCGGCAGCCAGGGCGGCGGCCTTGCGCTGCTGGCGGCGGCCGTATCCGAAGTGCCTTCGATCGCCGTCGCGCATATCCCCAACATGTGCCATATGGATTTCGGCATTTTGAACTCCACGAGCTCGCTGACGGAAGCCGCCGAGTTCCTTAACCGCTTCCCGGACAAGCTCGATGAGGTGCTGCGTACGCTCAGTTACTTCGACATGATGAACCTGGCGCATCGCATCCGCATTCCGCTGCTTGTCTCCGTCGGGCTGAAAGACCCCGTTACGATGCCGGAGACGATTTTTGCGGCCTACAACCGGATCGAATCGGACAAGCGGATCGAGGTTTATCCGTTCCAGGGACATGCGGTCGGCGGCGACCAGAATCGCAAAGCGCTCGAATTTATCCGAATGCGCTTCAATTTTTAGCTGGCTTTAAGGTAACTTGTCCATAATTTGATATAGTGGATGAATGATTCGTTAACACTTAAGGAGGAAAAATAGAAATGAGCGATTTGGAAAAGAACCCGAACAACCCGGCTCGAGAGAACGGCGCGTCGGACGATAATAGCGAAAAAACGTTCGCGTATTCGAACGAACCGACGGCCCAACCGGCGGCGCTCGACAAAGAGGACATTGCCCCCGAGGCCGGAGCGCCGTCGGAGCCGGCGGCGAACACGCCTGCAGCTTCAGGGCCGAAGGCGTCGGTCATCGTTCCTTGGGTCGTCGCCGTCATCGCCGTCATCGCGCTTGCCGTCGTTCTCATTCGCCAGAATGACGACGGAGGCGGCAGCCTGAAGGGCGCTGTCGGCACGCTGAACGGGAAAAACATTACGAAATCTGAATTTTACAACGTGATGTACGATCAAGTCGGCAAGGACCAAGCAGGCTCCATGCTCGACAACTATATGACGCTGAAGCTGATCGGCAGCGAAGCCGAGAAAGCCGGACTGACCGAAGCGGCCGCCGAAGATGCGGTGGCGCAGGAGGTCGTCAAGATCAAGCAGCAATACAACTTCGCGACCGACGCCGACTTCGAAAATGCGCTGTCGTCAAGCGGTACGACGCTCGAAAAGTACAAGGAAAACCAGATTTTGCCGCAGGTTGAGCTTCGCGCGATTTTCGATAAGAAGCTTGCGCCGAAGGAAGAGGACCTCAAAGCCTTTTACGACACCAACAAAGCGAATTTTGACACGCCCGAGCAGGTTCGCGCATCCCACATCCTGCTGGCCACCAAAGCCGAGGCGGAAGCCGTTCTCAAGCAACTGAAGGGCGGCGCCGACTTCGCGACGGTCGCCAAGGAAAAGTCGACCGACACCGGCTCCCAGGCGAACGGCGGCGATCTCGGCTTCTTCGGCAAAGGCGCCATGAACGAACAATTCGAGACGGCGGCCTTCAAGCTGAAGAAAAACGAAATGAGCGGCGTCGTCGAGTCGCCGAACGGCTTCCACATCATCCTCGTCACGGATCGCAAGGAAGCGGTAACGTCGACCTACGATTCGGTCAAGGACAAGGTGAAGTCCGCGTATCTCGACGAGAAGGTAAACGAAGGCGCATCCGAATGGATCGAAACGGCTAAAAAGGATGCGGGCTACGAAAACCTGCTGACGAAAAAAGAAGAGCCGGCCGCATCGGCGTCTTCTTCCCCGGGCGCTTCTCCTGCGGCGTCCGCCCCTGCGTCGCCTTCCGCAAGCGCCGGACAATAAACGCATCAATCGGTCACGTACAGCCGCCGCTTTCTCTTCGGAGAAGGCCGCGGTTTTTTTTGTTCTGGGAAACATTTCCTAAAACCATTGAAAATAATAATGATATTCATTATCATTGAATCATGCGCATTCGGCCTTGTCTAATCCGAAGCTGGCGGGGTATGCTGGTCACATCGCGTATCGTCAATCGACTACGCAGACGCACGCGCACATGGGCGGATCGCGGACGAACGACGGCCGCTGCCGCATGGGAGGAACATGAATTTGATTCGCCGTTTTATGTCATTTTACAAGCCGTATAGAGGTCTGTTTTATCTCGACTTCTGCTGCGCCATTTTTGCTGCGCTGCTGGAACTCGGATTTCCGCTCGCGCTTAATCAGGTCGTCGACAAGCTGCTGCCCGGTAAGGACTGGGAGCTGATTCTGTGGGCTTGCGGCGGTCTGCTCGCCGTCTATGTGCTGAACGCCTTCATGCAATTCGTCGTAACCTACTGGGGACATATGCTCGGCATCAACATCGAGACCGACATGCGCCGCAATCTGTTCGCGCATCTGCAGAAGCTCTCGTTCAAGTTTTACGACAATACGAAAACCGGGCATCTCATGTCCCGGATGTCCACCGATTTGATGGACATCGGCGAAGTCGCCCACCACGGGCCGGAGGGCGTGTTCATCGCCGTTATGTCGCTCGCCGGCGCATTCGGTCTCATGCTGTACATTCATCCGGGGATGGCGATCATTACGTTCGCCACCGTGCCCGTGCTCATCGTGCTGTCGATCTACTTCAACGGGAAAATGACGGTCGCGATGAACAAAATGTTCGGCAGCATGGGCGAGTACAACGCCAGGGTCGAGGACAACATCGGAGGCATTCGCGTCGTGCAGGCGTTCGCCAACGAGGAACACGAGATGTCGCTGTTCCGAGTCAACAACCAGCTGTTCCGCAAGGCAAAGCTGCTCGGCTACAAAATTCTTGCCCGCAGTTCGACGGCAAGCTATATGCTCATGCGGCTCGTCTCGCTGATCGTATTGGTCGCGGGCGCTTGGTACGTGATACGGGGCGAGCTGAAGTACGGCGAATTTTTGGCGTTTATTTTGCTGACCAACGTCCTGTTCAGACCGATCGAGAAAATCAACGCGGTCATCGAGCTGTATCCGAAAGGCATCGCCGGCTTCAAGCGTTACATCGAACTTATGGATACCGAGCCCGACGTGTCCGATGCGAACGACGCGATCGAAGTCGACAAGCTGGCCGGCGAAATCCGCTATCGGGACGTGGCGTTCGGCTACGAGTCGCACAAGCAGGCGCTCAAAGGCATCAATCTGTCGATCCGGGCGGGCGAGACTGTGGCGTTCGTCGGGCCGTCCGGCGCCGGGAAAACGACGCTTTGCAGCTTGCTGCCGCGCTTTTACGAGGTGTCGGGCGGCGCCATTACGATCGACGGCATCGATATTCGCCGGATAAAGCTCGCTTCGCTGCGGCGGCAGATCGGGGTCGTGCAGCAGGACGTCTTTCTGTTTTCCGGCACGGTGAAGGAAAATATCGCCTACGGCAAGCTGGGGGCGACCGAAGAAGAGATCTGGACGGCGGCGCGCAGAGCGAAGCTCGAAGATTTCATACGCGCGCAGCCGCTCGGGCTCGATACGGTCATCGGCGAGCGAGGCGTGAAGCTTTCCGGCGGACAGAAGCAGCGACTGGCGATCGCCCGCATGTTTTTGAAAAATCCGCCGATCCTCATCTTGGACGAAGCGACCTCTGCGCTCGATACGGAGACCGAAGCCGCGATCCAGCAATCGCTGGCGGAGCTTTCCGAAGGCCGCACGACGCTCGTCATTGCGCACCGGCTCGCGACGATCAAGGATGCGGACCGCATCGTCGTCGTCACCGAGGACGGCATTGCGGAGCAAGGCAGGCACGAGGAGCTCGTGCGGACCGGCGGCATCTACAGCCGTCTTCACCAAGCGCAATTCAGCGCGGCTCGCTAGCCGCTTAACGTTACAAGCGAGGCAGGTATCGTATTTATGGCAACGCATTCGATCGGGGAAGGGGCGCATGCTTCGGCAAAGAAGCTGCGAACCCGGCCTCTGGCAGCGTCGGTCATCTTGATCGGCGGCTTGGCGCTGCTCGCATTAAGCATGGCTTTATCGATCTCGATCGGGGCCAAGGCTATCGGCTTGTCCGCCGTCTGGGACGCCGTCTGGCATTTTAACGGCGACCTGACGGATCACCAGATCATTCGCTCGCTGCGGATGCCGCGGACGATCGCCTGTGCGCTCACGGGCGCCGCGTTCGCCGTCGCGGGCTCCGTCATGCAGGGCATGACGCGCAATCCGCTGGCCGATCCCGGACTGCTCGGGATCAATGCGGGGGCCGGCTTCATGCTGGCGATCTGCTTCGCGTTTATTCCCCATCTGCTGTTCGGGCAGCTCATCTGGATGTCGTTCGCCGGCGCCGCCGGCGCTACGGCGTTGATCTACGGCCTCGGAAGCCTGTCGCGGGGCGGGCTCACGCCGGTCCGGCTGGCGCTGGCAGGTTCGGCCGTGTCGGCGCTGCTGCTCGCGCTCAGCGAAGGCATCGCCTTGAAGTACCGGATCGGCCAAAGCCTGGACTTCTGGCTGTTCGGCGGCGCCGCCGGCGTACGCTGGGCGCAGGTCGACGTCATTTTATGGTGGATCGGCGGCGGTCTGCTTGCGGCCATGTTGCTGGCGCGGTATATTACGCTGCTAAGCCTGGGCGACGAGACGGCTGCGGGCATTGGGGTGCGGGTCGGCTGGATCAAGCTGATCGGCGCCGTCATCATTTTGATTCTGGCCGGCGCTTCCGTGTCGGTCGTCGGCTTCGTCAGCTTTATCGGCCTGATGGTGCCGCATATTACCCGCTATCTCGTCGGCGTCAGCTACAGGTGGATCGTTCCATGCTCGGCGATATTGGGCGCGCTGTTGTTCGTGCTCGCGGATCTGGGCGCCCGCATGGTCCGTCCCGGCTCGGAGACGCCGGTGGGCGCGCTTATCGCCATCATTGGCGTGCCGTTCCTCCTCTATCTGGCAAGGCGCGAAGGGAGGGAGCTGTAATGGCCGCAAAGTCGATTTACGCAGCCTCGGATACGAAGCGAAGAGCGAAGGCCTGGTCCACCGTCGTCGGGTTGGCGCTGCTCGTCGTTGTCGTGTTCATCGTCAGCATGAACACCGGCTACATCCGGCTCAGTCCGCTGGACGTCGGCAAAACGCTGTTCGGCTTCGGCACGGACAAGCAATCGCTTATCCTGTTCCAGTTCCGGCTGCCCCGCATCGTCATCTCGGTGCTCGTCGGCGCCGGCTTCGCGCTGGCCGGCTGCATCCTGCAGGGCATCACGCGCAATCCGCTGGCGGATCCCGGCCTTATCGGCGTCAACTCCGGCGCGAGCCTGATGGTCATTTTGTTCGTGGCGCTGCGCCCGTCCATCAGCGCTTCCCCGCCGTATACGCTGCCGTTTCTTGCGTTTTTTGGCGCTGCGGCCGCGGGCGCGGTCGTGTATTTCCTTGCCTACAAAAAATCGGACGGCGTCTCCGTGCTCCGCCTCGTGCTCGTAGGCATCGCGGTGCAGGCGGGCATCAGCGCGGCGATCATCGTCCTGACGCAGCGCCTGAACCCGGAGCAATACCAGTTTGCCGCGACCTGGCTCGCCGGCAGCCTGTGGGGCGCCAACTGGAAATTTGTCCTGACGCTGCTTCCTTGGATGGCGGTGCTTGTCCCGTTCGTCATGTCCAAAGCCAGGACGCTAAATGTGCTCAGCCTGGGCGATCACCTGTCCGTGGGGCTGGGCGCCAGGCTGCAGCGCGAGCGTCTGCTGCTGCTCCTCGCGGCGGTCGCGCTTGCGGGCAGCTGCGTCGCCGTCGGCGGCGCGATCAGCTTCATCGGGCTGATCGGTCCGCATCTCGCCAGACGGCTCGTCGGCTCCAGGCACGAGATCTTGCTGGCCGCGTCCGCACTGTCCGGCAGCGTGCTGTTGATCGCGGCCGATACGATCAGCCGCGTCTCCGACACGCCGACGGGCATCATCGTCGCGATCATCGGCGCGCCGTATTTTCTATATTTGCTGGCGCGGGCGAGATAAAAGCGAGGACTCGGTCGCCGTTATTGCAGCGTTCCAATACCAAACAAAGGAGCCACTCGGCCGTCATTCCATGGCGGCAAGGTGACTCCTTTGTTGCGTTATATGCCCAATCTTAAAGCTCGATAACGATACGGCGCTCGCCTGCCAGGCGGCGCAATCTCAGCCCGAGCCCGAGTCCGTCCGCCTCGGCTGCTTCGCCGCCGGTCGCAGCGCGAACGGCGGCGATGCCGCGCAGCAGCACCGACCAGTCCGCGGTATCGGCCGCTTCGCCCGTCGCCGTCACCGAGATCGTGCCACCGCTGCGCTCGGCCGTAACGCTCAGCCGCACGACGCCGTCTTCGCCGACGATATCGGCAGAGGCGTTCGCGCCGTCGCCTAGCTGGAACAGATGCAGCGTGACGCCATCCGTATAATCGTAGTCCGGACGGTCGTCGGTCGCGCCGACCGCGATGAGCGAGCCTTCGCGCGCATACAGCGGCAGGCTCATGTAATCGTACGTCTCGCGATGCCAGGAGCCGCCCTCGACGACTTCGCCGGACAGGAAATGCGTCCATTTGCCCTTCGGCAAGTAATAAGCCGATTCGCCGTCGCTATTGAAGATCGGCGACACGAGCAGAGCGTCGCCGAGCATGAATTGGCGATCCAGGTAGTCGCAGGCCGGATCCTCGCCGAACTCGAGCAGCATCGCCCGCATCATCGGCAGTCCGATGCGGCTGGACGCGGCCGCCTGGGCGAACAGATAAGGCATGAGGCTCGTCTTCAGCTTGGTGAAGCGGCGGAGCACGTCGACCGCTTCCTCGTCGAACAGCCACGGCACCCGGTACGAGGTGCTGCCGTGCAGGCGGCTGTGGCTCGACAGCAGTCCGAAGGCGACCCAGCGCTTGTACAGGTCGGGCGTCGCGCTCTGCTCGAAGCCGCCGATGTCGTGGCTCCAGAAGCCGAAGCCCGACAGGCCGAGCGACAGGCCGCCGCGCAGGCTTTCCGCCATCGACTCGAATGTCGCCTCGCAATCCCCGCCCCAGTGTACCGGAAACTGCTGGCCGCCCGCCGTCGCCGACCGGGCGAACAGCGCCGCCTCGCCGCGTCCCTTTTTCTCCTCGAGCACGTCGAACACGACTTTGTTGTACAGCTGGGTGTAGTAGTTGTGCATCTGCTGCGGATCCGAGCCGTCGAAGTAAACGACGTCTTCTGTCGGGATTCGCTCGCCGAAGTCGGTCTTGAACGAGTCGACGCCCATGTCGATGAGCTCGCGCAGCTTGTCCCCGAACCAGCGGCAGGCGTCCGGATTCGTGAAGTCGACGATGCCCATGCCGTATTGCCACAGATCGGTCTGCCAGACGCTGCCGTCCGTCCGCTTGAGCAGGTACCCGTTCGCCATCCCTTCGTCGAACAGCTTGGAGCGCTGGGCGATATACGAGTTGATCCAGACGCAAATTTTGAGCCCCTTCGCCTTCAGCCGGTCGAGCATGCCCTTCGGGTCAGGGAATACGCGCGCGTCCCACTCGAAGTCGCACCAGTGATATTCCTTCATCCAGAAGCAGTCGAAGTGGAAGACCGACAGCGGAATATCGCGCTGCGCCATACCGTCCACGAAGCTGTTCACGGTATCCTCGTCGTAATTCGTCGTGAACGACGTCGTCAACCACAGGCCGAACGTCCAGGAAGGAGGGAGTGCGGGCTTGCCGGTGAGCGAAGTATAGTTCGCGAGCACGTCCTTCAGCGAATCGCCGCCAATGATCATATACTCAAGCTGTTCGCCCTGCACGCTGAACTGCGTCTTCGATACCTTTTCCGAAGCGACCTCAAACGAGACGAACTCGGGATGATTGACGAACACGCCGTAGCCCCGATTCGTGACGTAGAACGGCACGTTTTTGTACGCTTGCTCGGAAGCCGTGCCGCCGTCCTGGTTCCAGATGTCGACGCTTTGCCCGTTTTTGACGAAGGCGGAAAACCGTTCGCCCAGCCCGTATACCGTCTCGCCGACGGCCAAATCAAGCTGCTCTCGGAAATAATGAACGCCGTCCGCGCCTTTGACGAATCCGGTCTGGCGGAATCCGCTGCCCGTCAGCTTGCGACCTTTGTACGCATACGTAATGCGGAGCGGATGCGCCTTTGTTACTGTGACGCTCGTATCGCCGCTGGTCAGCGTAACCCGGTCTTCCCCGTCCTCGATCGAAACTGCAGCGCCGTTTTGGCCGCTAACGAGCGGGAACGAGCCCGGCGCAAGCCGCCTGCGTCCTTTATGCCGGTACAGCTTCACGCGGATGACGTCGGGAAGCGGAGAGTCGAATTCGATCGTCGTGAGCGCTTCGTTCAGCGTATTGCCGCGATGCTCGAGATGGCGGTGCGGTGCGAATACGGTCAGTTTGTTCGGCGCAATATCGACACTGTGCACCTCGTAGGGTGTCAGCACCTCGAAGCCTTCGCGGGTGAGCCAGTATCCGTTGCTGAATTTCATGGAATCGGACCTCCTGTTCGAGCGGTAGGAAAACGCTCTCTTTGAGTAACATAATACCGATTGATTTATCGAATTTCTTGCAATATTATGCTTATAAATAACACGATTATGAGGCGGATGAGTTGACATGGACAATAAATGGTTAAAGGAGGACCGCCGCCACGGCACGCCTGGCTTCCCGGTCGGCTTCTATCAGCAGGCGCGGACGCCTCAGGAAGGCATTCTCGATTTTCACTGGCACGAGGAGATCGAGTTTTTAAGGGTGACGTCCGGCCGCGCGACTTTCCAGATCGGCTTGTCCGCTTACGAAGTGTCCGCAGGAGAGGCCTTGTTCATACCCGGCGGGCTGCTGCACGGCGGATATCCCCTCGATGCTTCGGACTGCGCGTACGAAGCGCTCGTCTGCGATCTCGGCTGGTTGGACGGCGGCCCGGACGACGCCATCTCCGTGCGCTATTTGCGCCCGCTGCAGCGCGGTCGGTCGGGACCGCCGCACCACTGGACGCCGGATACGCTTTGGGGCGCGGAGGCGATCACGGCGATCGCTGCGATTCAGGCGCTTGAGCATGCCGCGGAGCCGGTTCGAGCGCTTAGGGTCAAAGCCGGCTTGCTGAATCTGATCGCGGACCTGATCGACGCAGGCCAGTGGCAAACGCGGTCGCATTCGGACGAAGGCGACAGCCATGCGGCGGAACGGCTGAAGGAGGTTCTGGTTTATATGGAGACGAATTTCGCGCGCAAGCTAAGCCTGCGGGAGCTGGCTGACGTGGCCGGAATGAGCGAGGGGCACTTCAGCCGTACGTTCAAGGCGTATATGCGCAGGACGCCGATCGAATACCTCAACCGTCACCGTATCCGGTACGCCGCCGGCAGGCTAACCGCGTCCGATTCGACGATTTCCGAGGCGGCGCTGGAAGCGGGGTTCGATAACTTCAGCTATTTCATCAAGCTGTTCCGCAGCATCTACGGCTGTACGCCGAGAGCTTACCGGACGGCCGGCTCGGCGGGCAGAGAAGGGCCGTCGACTTCGGGGGAAATGAAAAAGGAATAGCGCCGCAAAGACGCCATTCCTCTTTAAGTTTATTGGCCGCCCGACTTGCTGCCGTCGCGTGGAGGACGCGGAGGGCGCTTCGCGCGGAAGCGCGGCGACACGTAATTGTGCTTGCGATCGCGGAAAAAAATCCAGCCGCCGATAAAGCCGACGCCGGCGAGGAACAGGATAAATCCAAGCAAAAAGCGCCATAGGTCAAAATGGGGATCCGGCAGATTCACGTTTCCGAACTGCGCGAAATACTCGAACAAGGCGTCCTTCATCAGCAGGAAGCCGTAAGTGGCGGCGATGCCGGGTACAACGAGCAAGAGAATGGCGATCAAGCGCGAGATGACGAGCTTCAACGGTCATGTCCACCTTCCTGTTCTATGCTCTAATGATAGCGATTTATCGAGAATATGTCCATTGTAAATGAGAACGTATTGGACAAGTGTCCATCGTATCGTTCGGCTTTAACAAAACTGGTTGGAAATGGGGAGGCGCCCGCTGCGTCGCGGCGAACTTTTTTGTTGCGTCGACAGGCGCTATAATGAGAGGGTCGGCAGAAATTCAGGAAAACGTCGAATTTTTCGAAAACGCCAGGCCCTATATACATATTTATGCTGCCCCAAAGCCTAATTTTCCGGAGGAACCTTCATGCCAATCGAAGTCGATGTCGCCATTCTCGGCGGCGGTCCCGGCGGGTATACCGCCGCCGTTCGCGCCGCTCAAGCCGGACGAAGCGTAGTCATTATCGAAAAGGACAAGCTCGGCGGTACCTGCCTGCATCGCGGCTGCATCCCGAGCAAAGCGCTGCTTCGCAGCGCAGAAGTGTACGCTACCGTTCGGGGCGCCGAAGCTTACGGTATTCGTCTAGCCGAGGGCCAAGCGGCCAGCGTGGATTGGAGCGCCGTCATGAACCGCAAGGATGGCGTCGTCGCCCAGCTTCACAAGGGCGTAGAAGCGCTTATGAAGCAGAATCGCATCCAGGTCATTAAAGGCGCGGGCCGACTGACGGGTCCGTCGATCTTTTCTCCGCGCGGCGGCGCCGTCGCCGTCGAGCTCGAGGACGGGGAGTCCGAGACCGTCGTGCCCCGTCATCTCATTCTGGCGACGGGCTCGCGTCCGCGCAAAATAGAAGGGCTGCCGTACGACGGGACAAGCGTCGTGACGAGCGACGAGGCATTGACGTGGCCGTCGCGGCCGGCCAGCGCGATTATCGTCGGCGGCGGCGTCATCGGCGTCGAATGGGCGTCGCTGCTCGGCGACTTCGGCACGACCGTGACGCTCGTAGAGACGGCGGACCGCCTGCTGCCCGGCGAGGACAAGGACATCTCGTCGGAGCTGGCGCGACAGCTTGAGAAGCGGGGCGTGAAGCTGCTTCTGGGCGCCAAGCTGGACGCCTCGTCCTGCGCCGTGACGGAGGGAAGCGTCTCCGTCCGTGTCGAGACAGCTGCCGGAGACGCCGCGACGCTCGAAGCGGAGCGCATGCTCGTATCCGTGGGCCGCATTGGCAACGTCGAGAACCTCGGCTTCGAAAATACGGACGTCAAGGCGAGCGGCGGCTTCGTGACGGTCAACCCGGCGACGCTGCAAACCGGGGAGCCGCACATCTACGCCGTCGGCGGCGTCATCGGCGGCGTGCAGCTGGCTCATGCGGCGATGCACGAGGCGGAGGCGGCGGTCGCGCACATTCTCGGGCAGCCGATCCCCCGCGCGCCAGACCGGGATGTGCCGCGGGCGATCTACAGCCGGCCGGAGGCGGCGGCCATCGGCTGGACCGAAGCGGCGGCCAAGGCCGCCGGCTTCGAGACGCGCGCGGTGAAGCTGCCGATGCGCATCTTCGGCAAGGCGCTCGTGTACGGCGAGTCCGAAGGCTTCGCGAAGGCGGTCGCCGACCGGAAGACGGGCGATCTGCTCGGCGTCCATCTCGTCGGTCCCCATGCGACCGACCTGATCGCCGAAGCCTCGCTCGCGAAGCTGCTCGATGCGGTGCCGTGGGAGATCGGCCGCGCCATTCATCCGCATCCGACGTTGTCGGAGGCGATGCAAGAAGTGATGCAGGCCGTCTCCGGCTCCGCGTCGCACGGTTCATAACACAAGCAGCGCCGGGCTGTCGCCGCGGCGCTGCGCGCACGCGGTTTCGCCCGTTGACTCAGGCGAGACCGTTTTGCGTTGCGGAGCCGGCCGGAGACACGGGGCCCTCCCTTGATCGTTGCGAGGCTGAGCTAATCACCAGTCTCGCGGGTACGCGGTTTCTTTTTAGAACGCGCCGCTGTATAATAGGTTCTAGGTTCAAGTATTAAGACCAGGTTATAACACTAACGACAACTCCTTCAACGAAACCTAAAATTGAAAGCCGGGAGGGACGCTTCATGACCCAGAAAGGCAGCGTAGAACGGCAAGCGCGGCATACCGAGCTGGGCTTGACGGACGAGCGGGCCGTCGCCATGTACGAGACGATGATGCTCGCGCGCAAATTCGACGAGCGCGGCCAGGTGCTGCAGCGCGCCGGGAAGGTGAACTTCCATATATCGGGCATTACGCAAGAGCCGTCGCAGGTGGCGATGGGGTTTGCGATGGACCGCGACAAGGATTGGTTTTTGCCCTATTACCGCGATTACGGCCTCGTGCTGACGGTCGGCATGACCGTCAAGGAGCTCATGCTGGCGCTATTCGGCAAAGGCGAGGACCCGAACAGCGCAGGACGCCAGATGTCCGCGCACTTCGGCTGCCGCCGTCTGCGCATCGCGACGGGCTCAAGCCCCGTCACGACGCAGGTGCCGCATGCGGTCGGCTTCGCGCTCGCCTCGAAGATCCGCGGCGAATCGTCCGTGGCGATCGTCACGTTCGGCGAAGGCTCCAGCAACCAGGGCGACTTTCACGAAGGCTGCAATTTCGCGGGCGTCCAGAAGCTGCCGGTCATCTTCGTTTGCGAAAATAACGGCTATGCGATCTCGGTGCCGCTGTCCAAGCAGACGGCCGGCCGTATCAGCGACCGTGCGCTCGGTTACGGTTTCCCGGGCATTCGAGTCGACGGCCACGATCCGCTTGAGGTTTACCGTGTATTTCGCGAAGCGCATGAGCGTGCGCTGGCGGGCGAAGGCCCGACGCTCGTCGAGATCATGACGTACCGCGTCACGCCGCACTCGACGTCGGACAACGATATGGCGTACAGGACGAAGGAAGAGGTCGACGAAAATCGGGAGAAGGACGCGCTCCCGGCATTCCGCGCGTATTTGGAGCAGCTCGGGCTGTGGTCCGACGCGCAGGAGCAGGCGCTTCAGCAGCGCATCCGCAAGGAGCTCGACGAGGCGACGGCGTATGCCGAGCAGGCGCCGTATCAGTCGGCGGAGGACGCCTTCCGCTACGTGTACGCCGAAGACAACGGGGAGGTGCGCTGACGCATGCCGGTAATCGAATATATAGACGCGATCCGATTGGCCATGAAGGAAGAGATGGAACGGGACGATAGCGTGTTCGTCTTAGGCGAGGACGTCGGACTCAAAGGCGGCGTGTTTGGTACGACCCGGGGACTGCAGCAGCAGTTCGGTGAGGATCGCGCCATCGACACGCCGCTGGCGGAATCCGCGATCGCAGGCGTCGCGATCGGCGCCGCGATGGCGGGCATGAGGCCGATCGCCGAGATGCAGTATTCGGACTTCATGTTCCCCGCTGCCAACCAGATCATCAGCGAAGCGGCGAAGATCCGCTATCGCTCGAACAACGACTGGAGCTGTCCCGTCGTCATTCGCGCGCCGATCGGCGGGGGCGTGTTCGGCGGCCTGTACCATTCGCAGTGCACCGAGTCGGTGTTTTTCGGCACGCCGGGCCTCAAAATCGTCGCGCCTGCAACCGCTTATGACGCCAAGGGCCTGCTTATCTCCGCGATTCGCGATCCGGATCCCGTCCTTTATTTCGAAAATAAAAAATGCTACCGTCTCGTGAGCGGCGAGGTGCCGGAAGGCGAATATACGGTGCCGATCGGCAAAGCGAACGTGCTGCGCGAAGGCAGCGACATTACGGTCATCAGCTACAGCATGCCGCTTCACTTCGCGATGCAAGCCGCCGAGGAGCTGTCCCGCGAGGAAGGCATCGAGGCGCATATCCTCGATCTGCGCACGATCCAGCCGCTTGATCGGGAGGGCATTCTCGAAGCGGCGGCGCGCACGGGCAAGGTGCTGATCGTACACGAGGACAACAAGACCGGCGGCGTCGGCGCAGAAGTCGCCGCGATCATCGCAGAGGAACTGCTCTATGACCTCGACGCGCCGATCCGCCGGCTGTGCGGTCCGGACGCGCCAGCGATGCCGTACAATCCGGTCGGTGAAAAGCAATTTATGCTGAACAAGGAAAAGCTGAAGGCGGCCATGCTGGAGCTGGCGCGATATTAACACCGTCACGGGAAGGAGTTGAACGGACTTGAGCAAAAAGATTACCGAAATCATCATGCCGAAGCTGGCCGAGTCGCTGGAGACGGCGACCGTCGACCGTTGGCTGAAAAAGCCGGGCGACTATGTCGAGATGTATGAGCCCCTTTGCGAGCTGATCACGGAAAAGGTGAGCGCCGAGCTGCCGTCCACGGCCCGCGGCGTGCTGGTCAAGGTGCTGGCCGGCGACGGCGAGACGGTAAATGTCGGCAGCGCGATCTGTCTGATCGAGGAAGAGGAAGCCGATGCGTATGCGGAAATTCCTGGCGGCGCGCTTGCGGCCGGCCTTCAGCCGACCGCTGACGCGGTGCGCGCCGCGGAACGCGAGGCTAACGCCGGTACGGCGGCGACGGAACCGGCTTCGGCGCCTGCCGCAGCTGCAGGCGCGGGGCAAGAGATGCGTCAGCGCTACTCTCCGGCCGTGCTGAAGCTCGCCTCCGAGCACGGCATCGATCTGGCTCGCCTGGCGGGCACCGGCATGGGCGGCCGCATCACGCGCGCCGACGTGCTGGCGGCGGCTGCGTCCGGCGGCGCGGGGGGCACGCAAACGCAGGCGGTTCCGGCCGCGCCAGCGGCTGCGTCCCAGGCGGCTGCTTCGCAAGCTTCTCCGCAGGCTGCGCCGGCGACTGCCGCGACGCAGACGTCCGCGAGCGCCGCGCCTTCGTCCGCGAAGCCGATCGAGCCGATGGACCCCCGCGTGCAGGTGCGCTCGGGCGGGCTTCATCTGTCCGAGTCGCCGCGCATTCCGACGATCGAGATCGAGGGCCACGAAGTGCCCGGCCGCGGCGAATATTTCATCGACGTCACCCCGATTCGCAATACGATCGCCACCCGCATGCGCCAAAGCGTGACCGAGATCCCGCACGCCTGGACGATGATCGAGGTGGACGTGACCAATCTCGTCGTGCTGCGCAGCAAGCTGAAGGACGAATTCAAACGGACTGAAGGCATCAACCTGACGTACATGCCGTTCCTCGTCAAGGCCGCCGTCGGCGCGATAAAGGACTATCCGATCATGAATTCGGTGTGGGCGACCGACAAGATCATCGTCAAGCGCGACATCAACATGGCGCTGGCGGTAGGGACCGAGGATTCGGTCGTCACGCCGGTCATCAAAAACGCCGACCAGAAAAACATCGCCGGCATCGCGCACGAGATCGACGATCTGGCCAACCGCGCGCGCCACGGCAAGCTAAAGCTCGAGCATATGCAGGGCGGCACGTTCACGGTCAACAACACGGGGTCGTTCGGCTCGATTCTGTCGCAGCCGATCATCAACTACCCGCAGGCCGCGATCCTGACGTTCGAATCGATCGTGAAGCGCCCCGTCGTCATCAACGACATGATCGGCGTGCGTTCGATGGTCAATCTGTGCCTGTCGCTCGACCACCGCATCCTCGACGGCGTCATCTGCGGACGGTTCCTGCAGCGGGTCAAGGAAAACCTCGAGAGCTACAGCCTCGACACCAAGCTTTATTGATAAAAAGGCATTTACGTAAACGGCGAGAGGTCGCCCGCGAGCGCGCTAGCGCGGCCGCGGGCGACCTTTTGGCATCGCACGGACAGGTGGCGGAGCGTTTGCGGCGGCATCGGGCTTGCGATACAATAGGGAGGTTAACGGGAGGCGAGATGGACATGAGTATGCTGGACACGGCCAAGCTGGGCCGGATCGAGTACGGAGAAGCGTGGGACCTGCAAAAAGCGCTTATCCGGGACATCGGCGCAGGGGAGCGCGAGGATACGCTGCTGCTGCTCGAGCATCCGCCGACGTATACGATCGGCACGGACCGTCATCCCGAGCATCTGCTGATGTCGCCCGACGAGCTCGCGCGACGGGGGATATCGGTGTTCGAGATCGACCGGGGCGGCGATATTACTTACCACGGCCCGGGACAGCTCGTCGGCTATCCGCTGCTCTATTTGGACGCCGAGGGACTCGATTTGCATAAATACTTAAGAGATCTTGAAGAAGCGCTCATTCGCCTGCTCGCGGAGTTCGGACTCGTAGGCGGCAGGAAGCCGGAGTATACCGGCGTCTGGATCGGCGACCGGAAGGTGGCGGCGATAGGCGTCAAGTTCAATCGCGCGCGCGCAAGACGCGGCTTCGTGACGAGCCACGGCTTCGCCTTCAACGTGAAGCGGGGCGTCGAGCAAGAGGGGTTCGGCGGCATCGTGCCGTGCGGGATCCAGGAATACGGGATCACCTCGCTCGAAGCCGAGACGGGCTTGACGCTTGAGGTCGAGGAGATCGCGGAGCGGGTGCTCCCGCATTTCCGGGACGTATTCGGTTACGATAGCTTGCGGACCGTCACTGAAGCAGCGATCCGATCGACAGCAGCACGGTAGAAGCGATCATGGCGATCAGCATGACGTAGACGACGATTTTAAACCAGCGCTTGTTGTTCATCGGAACCATCCTTTGCGGCAAAATAAGAACTGAAAAGGCATCCTTTTTATTTTAACCGATTTGACGCACGCTTACGAGGAGGATTCGTATGATCCAAAAACAACGGCTGATCGATGAATTCATGGAATTGGTGCAGATCGACAGCGAGACAAAGCATGAGCAAGAGATCCGCAAGGCGCTTATCGCGAAGTTCGAGGCGCTCGGACTTACGGTCGAGGAAGACGACGTTGCGGACAAAATCGGCCACGGCTCCGGCAACCTGTTCGCCTGGCTGCCGGCGTCGACAGGTGCCGAATCCGCGCCGACGCTGCTGTTCACCTCGCATATGGATACGGTCGCGCCCGGCCTTGGCATCAAGCCGCGGCTGGACGACGACGGCTATATCCGCAGCGACGGCACGACGATTCTCGGCGCCGACGACAAAGCCGGGCTTGCCGCGATGTTCGAGGCGCTCCGCGTGCTGAAGGAGACCGGCGCCTCGCACGGTGCCGTTCAGTTCGTCATCACCGTCGGCGAAGAGTCGGGCCTGCTCGGCTCCCGCGCGATGGACGGCTCGCGTCTCAAGGCGAAGTTCGGCTACGCGCTCGACTCCAACGGCAAGGTCGGGGAGATTGCCGCCGCGGCGATCACGAATTCGCGCCAGTACATCACGATCCAGGGCAAGGCCGCGCATGCCGGCGTCAACCCGGAGGACGGCATCAGCGCCATCCAGGTCGCCTCGAAGGCGGTCTCGAAAATGAAGCTTGGACGGATCGACAAGGAGACGACCGCGAACATCGGGCGCTTCGAAGGCGGCGGCGAAGTGAACGTCGTCGTCGACAAAATCAAGATTTATGCGGAAGTGCGTAGCCGTTCGAACGAAAAGCTTGAAGCGCAGGCGGAGCTGATGCGCCAGGCCGTGGCGAGCGCCTGCGAAGAGACGGGCGCATCTTTTGAATTCGTCAGCGAAGTTATCTATCCGGCTTACAGCTATACCGAATCGGACGAGGTCATCCAGATCGCGAGCGCCGCGATCCGCAGCATCGGTCTCGCACCCAGTCTGTTCGCCTCCGGCGGCGGCTCCGACGCCAACATGTTTAACGGCAACGGCGTGCCGACCGTCAACCTGGCCGTCGGCTACGAGGACATCCATACGACGAAGGAGCGAATCAAGGCCGACGACATCGTGAAGGTGACGGAGCTCGTCCTTGCGATCGTCGAAGAAGCGAAGCGTCATTGATTCAAGCGCAAGCCATTTTAAAAAGCCGGATCTCCGGCGGCACAAACTGCCGCGAGATCCGGCTTTTTTAACGACCCAGAAAGCTATAAATCGACAAATAACGCTGTGCAGCGCCTCTTGGGCCTGGAATGCGCCGCAGTCCCGGCAGGTAATGCTGTACAACGCCTCTTCGGCCCGGAATGCGCCGATGTCCCTACTGGTAACGCTGTACAACGCCTCTTCGGCCCGGAATACGCCGAGGTCCCGACAGCTAACGCTGTACAACGCCTCTTCAGCCCGAAATACGCCGCAGTTCCCGACATTTACGCTGTACAACGCCTCTTCGTCCGAAATACGCCAACGTCCCGATCAGGTAACGCTGGATAACGCAGGCTTTTCAGCCGATTGAACGAGCCGAGGCGAAAATGCTTGCCCATCCTTTGCAGGCAATCGTAGGTCATCCTCCGCGCAGGCAGATTGCGAACGGGAGCGGCGGTGTTCAATCGCCCCTGCGGGGCTCCGTTTGCTAACCTGATGGTGTCGATGGGCGGCAAGGTAAGATTAAGATGCAAATGAGAATTGCGGAAGTAACTGTAGGCAAGCGGAGTGAAGATGCCGGACTCAGATGACGTTATTTCGTAAAAAAAGGTGCTATTGCGATCATTTCGGACTGGAGAGTCGTTATTCACCCGGATCCAGGCAAAACAAGGTCTCCAACCCCGCAATAGAGGCTCCCAGGTCCGCAAGAAGGCCGCAAAGCGAGATAGGAACAAAATAAGGGCTCCTCAGTCCGTAAGCTGCGCCGCCATTGCGCAAACGAAAGCCCCAAGCAGCTTTTCAAAGTGAAAGCGGTGAGATTGGCGGGTGACGCAAATGATAATCGCCAGCGGCTTGTATCCAGCGATGAACCGCGAGGGACCCTTTCTCCCGCATGATCCGCCATGTATTGATCATAGCGGGAACAGGGCAGGCCCGATAACCTCGGCGAACCAATCCGGCTGCTTGCGTTTGCGGCTGTCCTGCGTCAACACCGCTACAAGCTCCGCTTGGGGGACGACGTAAATAAACTGACCGCCGAAGCCGCGCGCGTAGTAGTAAGGAATCGATCCCGGCCTCCCATTCCTCACGTTCGATGAAAGGACGGACAACCCTTCGGCATCCGCACCGGAAGACGGAGACGGGGAACTGTCCTGCGCCGTGCGGTTATGCTCCTCAGACGGAACGTCCCAGGGCTCGGCGCTTGCACCCTGCTTGTCGGGGACATCGCCCGGCGTATAGGTCCCGCACCACCAGTGCCAGGCATAAGCGCCGTCATAGGGCGGGCTCGCCTGCACGACGGGCTGTACGGCAGCATCGGCGAGCTCGGCCGAATAGAGCCGATGCCCTTCCCAGCGTCCGCGCTGCAGCTGGAGCTGCCCCAGTTTGAGCATGTCGGCGGGACGCAGACGAAGTCCGAAGCCGCCCGTATGGATGCCCTGCGGGTCGGTCTCCCAAGCATAATCGTCGATGCCGAGCGGTCCGAACAGCGCCCGTTCGGCGAACGCCGCGACCGTCATGTCCGCCGCCCGGGACAAAATCGCGGACAGCAGCTGCGAGACGCCCGAATTGTATGTCATTTTATGACCGGGCGCTTCGGAGAGCGGCTGTTCGAGGACATGCCCGACCCAGTCGGGCGTGTGCGTCATGCGCGGAAAGCTGTTCAAGCCTCCGAACTCCTGCCAGCGAATGCCGGACGTCATCGTCAGCAGGTGCAGCAGCGTCATCTCCCGTTTTCGCGTGTCCGGGTCCAAGGCCAGCTGTGGGAAAAACAAGGATACGGGCGCACCGGCCGGAGCAGGCAGAACACCGCGATCGATCGCGATGCAGAGCAGCATGGACAGGACGCTTTTCGTGCAGGAATTGATCTTAGCCGGCGTCTGTGCCATGTCCGGATCGCGGTATTGTTCGAATATGAGTCGGCCTTGCCGGCTGACCAGACAGCTGCGGAGCGAATACGGCACGATCGCCGCACGTAATCGATTCAAGTCCAAGGGCGATCACCTCGCGTGTTTTTGCGTTTTGCTCTATTTTACCCGATTCCGGCTTCGCGGACAGGCTGTTTACGACATACCTTTTCATCGTTAGTAAAATTTATAAGTAAATTTACAAAAAAAGCACGGTGCGTTATTATAAAAGGAAAACGCTTGCCGAAAGGGAGAAGGACGATGATTGCCTTAAAGGACATCGCCAGAATCGCGGACGTATCCATATCGACCGTGTCGAACGTTTTGAACGGACGCAAAAATGTCGGTCAGGAGACCCGGGAGCGCATTTTGCGGATCTGCGAAGAGTACGGCTACGATACGAGCGGCGCGGGGAAGAAGGCCAAGGCAGGACAGAGCAACACCGTGCTGTTTATTTTCAGCGATTTCGACCGGGACTTTTATATGAAAATTATAGAAGGAATTAGCGATTGCTTAACGGAAAATGGCTTCAATCTCGTCGTCTGCACGAACAAGTCGAGCGCTGACTTTATGCGTTCCAGCTTCGCCGGCGGCGCGATCTGTCTCGACGGGAGCATGACCGATGCCTTTCTGGCGGGGGTGGCTTCGAAGGAGATGCCGGTCGTCGTCATGGATCGGATCATGGACGGCGGTCAGGCCAACGCCAAAAGCGTCGTCGTCGACAATTATCCGGTCATGTGCGAGCTCGTTCAAGCGCTTGTCGATCGCGGCATGAAGCGCTTCGGCTATATCGGCGGCCTGAGCCATACGCTGGACAACAAGGAGCGGTTTGCCGGCTTTGCGGATACCCTGGCGAATAATCGAATGACTTTTGATCAAAAATACTACTATCACGGCAATTACCGCGAAAACAGCGGATATCAAGCTGCGAAGCTCATGCTGCTCAGCAACGATCTGCCCGATGTCGTCGTCTGCGCGAACGACAGCATGGCGCTCGGCGCCATCAAAGCGTTCGAGGAGCATCGCGTACGCGTGCCGGAGGACGTGTCTGTCACAGGCTTCGACGATTCGGCGATCGCGGAGATGGCGGGATTGACGACAGTCGCGATACCGAGATACGAAAGCGGCTATATCGCCGCCAAAAAGCTGCTTGAGCTGATCGGCGGACAGCCGGCCGAAACCGGTCCTTTTAAAATGGGTGCCACGGTACGGTGGAGAAAAACAGTAAAGTAAACTTGTTTTATTACATCAAATAAATGATTTTTACTGAATATTTTACTTATATTTTTGATAAAAACGCTTCCTTCTTCGTTGACAGCGATTTCAAAAGCTTATATAGTGGGTATATAGTCAACATGAGTGATGATTTTACTTCACAAAATGAAATTGGGGGGCGTTTTACTTGAAATTAGTAAAAAACGTTTCGGTTTTACTAACGGCAACCGCTGTCGTCGGCATGCTCGCGGCATGCGGCAACTCGAATGGCAACAACAATGCGGGCGCTAGCGGATCTGCTGTCGCCAGCGGAAGCGCAAGCGCCACGGGCACGGCTTCGGCGGCGCCCGAGAAGCTGAAAAAAATCTCGCTCTTCCAATCTAAAGTCGAGATCGCGGAGCCGCTCGAGAAGCTGGCCGACACGTACAAAAAAGAAACGGGCAACGAAGTGGAAGTATGGGGTTCCGCCGGAGACGCCTACATGACCCAACTGCAGGCGAAGCTTGCCGCAGGAGAAGGCCCGACGATTTTCAGCGTAGGGACCGGAGCAGAAGCGGAGAAGCTGAAGTCGTATTACGCGGACCTTTCCAACGAGCCGTTCGCTAAAAATATTGCGCCGGACATGGCGCTCAAGGACGGCGACAAGATCGTCGGCGTGCCGTACGGTGTCGAAGGCTTCGGTCTCGTCTACAACAAGAGCCTGATCGATCCGAAGGACGTCAAGGACGTCGACGCGCTGACGAAGGCGCTCGAGAAGTTCAAGGCCGAGGGCAAGAACGGTCTTAGCCTCTCGCAGGAAGCTTACTTCCTGATCGGACATATCATCAATACGCCGTTCGCGCTGCAGGCCGATCCGACAGGCTTCATCGACAAGCTGAACAAAGGCGAAGTGAAGATGGCGGATACGAAGGAATTCCAGGAATTCGCCAAAGTGATGGAAGCGATCCGCGCGAACAGCGTCAATCCGATGGAAGTGAAGTACGATTCGCAAATGGGCGACTTCGCCATCGGCAAGACGGCGATGGTCCACCAGGGCAACTGGAGCTACGGCATGCTGAAGGACTACGGCGATCTCGGCTTCGACATCGGCATGATGGCGCTGCCGATCGCCGGCAACGACAAGATTGCGGTCGGCGTGGCGAGCAACTGGGTCGTTAACAACAAGGCCGATGCCGATCAAATTAAAGCAGCCTCCGCATTTTTGAACTGGATGCTCACAAGCGATGCCGGTAAAAACGCGATCGTGAACGAATTCAAGTTCATTCCGGCGATGACGAATATCGATGCGGGCGATCTGGACCCGCTGTCGCAGACGGTGTTCGAAGCGACGAAGGCGGGCAACACGATCCCGTGGGCGCTTAACTACTTCCCGCAAGGGATCATCGTCAACGATCTGGCCCCGGCAGCCCAGCAATTTTTCCTCTCCAAGGACATGACAGGCGAGCAGTTCCTGCAAAACCTGGATAAAGCTTGGGCGAACGGAGCGAAATAAAAGAAGCCTTGACCGAAGGCGAGACGAAAGCCTAACCCGATACTGGCGTTAGGCTTTCGTTGTAGTCGGGTCATTGCCATTCATTCGAATCGAGGTGATTCCCTTGTCCAAAAACAATAAGGGCTGGTTTGCTTTATTTACCGTACCGCTGCTGATCGTCTTCACGACGGTCGTTATCCTGCCGTTTATTATCGGCATCGGCTATTCCTTCGTGTCCTGGGACGGCATCCCGGCGAATCCGAAGGTGTTCGTCGGACTGGACAATTATGCGACCTTGTTCCATGATGACCGCTTTCTTAATTCCGCATGGCGGACGATTGAATTCACCGTGCTCGCGCTCATCCTCGTCAACGTGCTCGGGCTTGCCATCTCGCTGCTTGTCACGATGAAGCTTCGCGTCAGCAACGCGGCGCGGACGATGTTTTTCCTGCCGAACCTGATCGGCGGTCTGATTCTCGGCTATATTTGGCAGTTCATTTTCACGGACGTATTCAAATTTTTAGGCGACAAGACGGGGCTCGATTCGGTGTTTTTTAATTGGCTCATCCATCCGCAGTTCGCCTTGTATGCGATGGTTATCGTATTCACCTGGCAGATGGCCGGCTATACGATGATCATCTACATCGCCGGCATCCAGGGCATTCCCGACGAGCTGAGCGAAGCCGCCCGGGTTGACGGCGCTAATCTGTGGCAGCGGCTGACCCGGATCGTATTTCCGCTGCTCATGCCGTCATTTACGATCTGTCTGTTCCTTACGCTGTCCGGCGCATTCAAAATTTTCGACGTCAACCTGTCCCTCACCAAAGGCGGACCGAACAATGCGACCGAGCTATTCGCAATGAATATTTTCAATGAAATATTCGGCTACGGCCACTATGGCCTCGGACAGGCGAAGGCGATCATATTCTTCATTCTCGTAGCTGCGGTCACGCTGACGCAGGTCGTCATCACGAAGAAGAAGGAGGTCCAGTACTAATGAACAGAGCGAGCCGAACGACCGTCAGCACGCTGCTGATCGCCCTGGCGCTGGCCTTCCTGTCGCCGATCTACCTGATGCTCGTCAATTCGTTCAAGGACCGGGCCGAGCTGTACAAAAGCGCGCTTGCGCTTCCTTCGTCCTTCAGCTTCCAATATTACGCCAAGGCGATGGACAAGATGAATTTCTTGACCGCCTTCGGCAACTCGCTGTTCATTACGATCGTCTCCGTGATTTTTATCGTCGTTCTCTCCTCGATGACGGCCTGGATGCTCGTTCGTACGGACAATCGGCTAAGCCGGATTATTTTCCTCGTATTCGTCTCGACGATGCTGATCCCGTTCCAGACGCTGATGATGCCGCTGATGCAGGTGATGGACTGGATCCGGACCACGCTGCACATTCCGATGCTCAATACGCGCGGCGGCCTCATCTACATGAACATCGGCTTCCATGCGAGTATGGCGGTATTCCTGTTCCACGGCTTCATCAAGTCCGTGCCCGTAGCGCTTGAGGAAGCGGCCACGCTGGACGGCTGCAGCAAGTTCGGCGTGTTTTGGCGAATCGTTTTTCCGATGCTGAAAACCATTACGATCACGGTCGCCATCCTGGACGTCATCGCGATGTGGAACGACTACCTGCTGCCTTCGCTCACGCTGTCCGACAAGGCGCTGCGCACGATTCCGCTCTCGACGTTTTACTTTTTCGGGGAATTCACGATCCAGTGGAATCTGGCGATGGCCGGGCTCACGCTTACGATCATTCCGGTCGTCATCTTTTATATGTTCGCCCAGAAATACATTATCAAGGGCATCGCCGCCGGCGCGGTCAAGTAAGCGTAATAACGGACGGTCGACATCGAGACAAGACTTCAGCTTGGGGGTAGGGCAGTGGCTGCGAACAAAAAAGTGTGGTGGAAAGAGGCCGTCGTCTATCAGGTTTACTGGAGAAGCTTCTTCGATACCGACGGCGACGGCGTCGGCGACCTTGAAGGAGTTATTCAAAAGCTCGATTATATCCGCGAACTCGGCGTCGACGTCATCTGGCTGAACCCGGTGTACGAATCGCCCGATCTCGACAACGGCTACGACATATCGGATTACGAAGCGATCATGCCCAAAGCGGGTACGATGGAGACGTGGGACCGGCTGCTCGCCGAGACGCACAAACGAGGCATGAAGCTGATCATGGACCTGGTCGTCAACCATACGTCGGACCGGCATCCGTGGTTTATCGAATCGCGTTCGTCCAAGGACAGCCCGAAGCGCGACTGGTATATATGGAAGGACGCCAAAGAAGGCGGCCCGCCGAACAATTGGCGATCGTACTTCGCGCCTTCAGCCTGGCAATGGGATGCTGCGACCGGGCAATATTATTTTCATTCGTTCGCCGTCGAGCAGCCCGACCTGAACTGGCACAATCCGGACGTCCGGCAGGCGGTATACGGTATGATGCGCCGCTGGCTGGACCGCGGCATCGTCGGCTTCCGCCTGGACGCGATCGCGCTGCTGGCGAAGCCCGAAGGCTATCCGGACGCGGAGCGCCCTGAGGATATCCGGTATTTGACGAACAACCCGGGCCTGCACGATTTTTTGCGGGAAATGAATGAACAGACGTTCGCGGGCTACGATATCGTAACGGTCGGCGAAGCGGCATTCGTGACGCCGGAGGAAGGACTGAAGTTCGTCGGCGAGGATCGGGGCGAGCTGGATATGCTGTTCCACTTCGAGGTGTGCGACGAGATGCCGGAATGGGATATGCTCCGCTTTAAGCGTATACAGCGACGCTGGTACGAAGGCTTGTGGGGTAAAGGCTCGAACTCGCAATTTTTGAACAATCACGACCATACGCGGCAGGTTACGCGCTACGGCAACGACGGCACCTACCGCGTACAGTCGGCCAAGCTGCTGGCGACGATGCTGCACACGCTGCCCGGCATTCCTTACATTTACCAGGGCGAGGAGATCGGAATGACGGGCGTCCGCTTCGAATCGATCGAAGATTACGACGATATTGCAATGCGCAACCGGTATGCCGAGGAAATCGGGAAGGGAAGCGATCCGGCCGAAACGCTGAAACGCCTGCAGCCGCTCAGCAGGGACAACTCGCGTACGCCGATGCAGTGGAACGACTCGCCGAATGCAGGCTTTACGTCGGGCACGCCCTGGATCAAAGTCAATCCAAATTACCGCGAGCTGAATGCGGCGCGCGACCTCGCCAATCCGGATTCCATCTATGCGTATTATCAAAAGCTCATCAAACTCCGCAAAGAAAACGAAGTGATGGTGTACGGCGACTTCGAGGAATGGCAGGCGTATGCGGACGACGAGCATTTGTACGTCTATACGCGTACACTGGACGGCGTATGCTGGCTGATCGCGCTTAACCACGGAGACGAACCGGCGAAGCTTGCTTGGCAAGGGAGCGCCGAAGCTCGGAAAAGACGGCTATTGCTCGGCAATTACCCGGTGAGCGGAGAAGACGAGGAAGCGGGCGAGCTGACGCTGCGTCCGCACGAAGCGCGCATTTATGCGCTTGAATAAGAAGAAAAAGGGACGATGTCGCCTGTTTGGCGCTCGACCCTTTTTGCGCTGTTGGCCGCTTATCCGACACTCGTAGCGCGCGCGGAAACTTCCGGATCCGTCGACTGCACCGCGTCGGCCGGCTTCCGGTACCGCGCATTGCCCACCGAGAGCGCGACGATCGCGCCTGCGATCATGACGATAAGAGACAAGACGAAGCCGTGCGAGATCGCACCGCCGATCTCGCCGCGCATGAAGGCGAGCAAGTCCGCGGGCAGCTTGGATGCGCCTTTGATGACCGTCTCCGGATTCGCCAGCGTGCCGGCTTGATCCGAAGGAATGCTGAACTTGGCGATCGCTTCCCGCGAGCTGTCCTTGAGGCTTGCATTGACGAGCACGGCCATGACGGATGCGCCGATGACGCCGCCGATGTTGCGCCAGAAGCCGACGACAGAGGAGGAGATGCCGATATAGCGCGGATGAACGGACATGGCGACTGCAGTCTGGCCGAGGCTCATGAGCGGACCGATGACGCCGAGACCGAGCAGGATCATAATAGCGATGACCTGCCAATATGCCATATCGGGAGACAGGTTCATAAGCAGGACTGCGGCAACGACGCCGAGCGCCATGTTGGCGAACAACACGGTGCGGAAACGCAGGCGTGCGACGAAAAATCCGGATACGATCGCGCCGGCGATCAGGGATGCCATCATCGGCGTCAAGATACCGTTCGAGTTTGATTTTCCGAGAACGGCCGTCGCATAAAGCGGAAGATAGGCGATTGCCGAAAACATGATGACGCCTTGGCAGAAGCAGAGCAGGCTGACGCCGAGTACGAGCCGGTTTTTAAAAATGGACAAAGGAAGCACGGGCTCTTCCGCCTTCAGCTCCACGGCGAGGAACGATGCACCGGCGATCGCGCCAAGCGCGAACAAGCCGAGGATCTGCCAGGAGCCCCAGGCATAATCTTTGCCGCCGAGCTCAAGTGCCATGAGCGTGGAGACGGTGGCGGCGACGAGCAGAAGGGCGCCCCAATAGTCGATACGCGGTTTTTTATCCGCCTTCGACTCGCGAAGCGAGAAAACGAGCACGAGCATCGAAGCGATGCCGATCGGCACGTTCACGTAGAAGCACCAGCGCCAGCTCATCTGCTCGGAAATCAACGTGCCGAGCTGCGGACCCGCCACGGAGGACAGGCCGAATACGGCGCCCATCACGCCGGACAGCTTCGCGGCCTGCTTCGGGTCTGCGAACAGCGTGAAGATGATCGAAAAGGAAATCGGGAACACCGAGCCGGAGCCGACGCCTTGGATGACGCGAAACCAGATCAGCTGGTCGATCGTCTGCGCCATTCCGCATAGCGCGGATCCGAGTAGGAACAAGCCGATGCCGATCAAATAAAATCGTATGCGGCCGAACATGTCGGACAGCTTGCCGAATATGAGCATCGTACTGGTGGAAGCGAGCATGTAGGCAGTGAACACCCAAGATACTTTCTCGAACCCGCCGATGTTCTCGATCACCTTGTTCATGCTGGCGGACACGATCGTGTTGTCCAGCGAAGCCATTAACAGGCCGAGCGCCATCGATAACACGATCAATCCCGTTTTTTTGGATACGGTCGACATTGGTGAAAATTCTCCTCTCATCTAACTTGCAGTAGACTTCAGGGCTTCCGGCTTTAAGCGTCCGACCCCGTAAGTCGCTTCAGCGCCTCGCGCAGCGTATGGCCCTTGGATGCGTTCAGCTCGATGCCGATATCCAGGCACAGCGTTTTCGAAGCCGGCGCGCCTTCGGCCCAATCCGCTTTCATTTGATTCAGGTGCACGGCGGCCGCTTCGGCTTTGCCGATCTCGTCGCGAATCCAGTCCGCGAGCGTCTCCTCGTCCGAATACTCGCCGAAGAACATTCGGACAAGGAAGTCGGAGCGATAGCTGTCCTTCTCGACGGGGGATTGCAAATATTTCGCGAAGTGCGCTCTGCCCTCCGTGGTCAGCGAGTACACGTTTTTATTCGGTCGTCCTTCCTGTACGACGCTCTCTTTGGCGATATAGCCCATCGCTTCCATCTTGGCGAGTGTTGGATAGATCGTGCCGAAGCTGGCGTCGAAAAAAAACGAGAGCGGCATCTCAAGCTTTTGCTTGATCTCGTAGCCGGATAGCGGGCCTCGGTGCAGCAAGCCCAAGATGACATCTTGACTGTTCATGGGGTAGTTCTTCCTTTCGTTCATGTCTGAGTGTAGGGTCATTATATCGATATGATATATATCGTGTCAATATATAAAAAAGAGGACCGAGTCGCTTGGTGGCGATTCGGTCCTGTATTTGCGCACCGGACGGGGCTTATCCCGTTCGCTCACACGGCTGGGTTTGCGGCGATGAGCGAAGGGGATGAGCCCTCCCCGGCACTGCGGATGCAGATAGATGAGCGAAGGGGATGAGCCCCCTCCGGTCCTCGCGGCGGTAGATAGATGAGCGAAGGGGATAAGCCCCCTCCGGTTCTCGCGCCGACATCAATTCGCGGTGCAGAGCCCCCTGGAAGTCAGCTTAGGAGCGTGACCTGATTTCCTGGCGCATAAAAGCGACGTAGGCGGCGGCGAACGAGACGGTCGTCTCCGCGACGATCGCCACGACCTGCGGCCATACGAGCAGCAGGCTCTGGCCGAACGAGAGCGGCGCATTGATGGCCAGGTAGGCTTGATCCTGGGTGATAAACGGGTTAAGCGTCCGCGTGTCCGGCAGCATGAGCGTCGAGGCCGCTTCCTGGAACAAATAGGCCGGCGACAGGCGCGAGAGCAGCATCATCCAGTCCTGATGACGGATGACGACGCTGGCGGCGGCCGTATCGGCAGGCGACGTCGCGTTGCCCACGAGGCTGACGATCATGCCGTAGAACACCAGGAAAAAAATCCACAGCGCGATGCCGCACAGCGCCGAGGTCGCCGCCTGGCGGAACCGGACGGAAAATAGCAGCGACAGATTCAGCCACAAGCCGACGTACACGACCGTGATCAGAAGCATGACGACGACGCGCCAGAACTCCTCCGGCGTCGGCGGATAGCCGATCGTGAACAGCCCCATGCCCATAACGAGGAAGCCCAGGGAAAAGATAACGACCGCGATGAGCAGAAGCCCGGCGACGAACTTGGCGTTCAGAAAGTCGTCTCTGTACAAGGGCTGGGAAAGCAGTCTGCTGAGCGTGCCTTTATTGCGTTCGGTGTTAACGGAATCGAAGCCCAGCGCGATGCCGATCAGCGGCGCCAGGAAGGACAAGAAAGTCAGGAAGCCCGGCAGCGAGCCGTCCGTTTCGGTGAACATTTTCAGAAAAAGAAAGCTGGAGCTCCCTTCGCCGGACGCGGCGCTCGCCGATTGCCCGTCCTTCAACGCGGAGACGGACGCATACAGCGAGCCGGCGCAGGCGAGGACGACGATCGCGAGCAGGATGACGAACCGCCAGCTGCGGATATGATCGCCGAATTCTTTGCGGACCATGACCCAAAATGGGGAAGGACCGCGGCTTGCGGCTGACGTCGGCGGCCCTTCTCTTGAGCCGGCAAGCGCGGGCTTCAGCTTGTCAATGAAGTTGGCCAACGGTATTCCCTCCTTCGAAATAACGGTGATAAATCTCGTCGAGCCCGTAGCGGAGCGGGCGCAAGCCGAGGAGCGACGCTCCGCTGCTCACGACCGCGGCGGCAAGCTCGGCGGCGATATCGTCCGTGCCGGTGACGCGAACGGTCACGAAGCCGTCCGACCGGTCCGTAGCCCTAAGGGCGTCCGTCTCCTGCAGGTCGACGGCGGTGACGCGATCAAGGCCTCGCAACGCGTTCGCGAGCGCATCGGACCAGCCGCCGACGTCCAGCTCGACCGCATAGGACGAGCTGCCGTCCAGCAGCTGCGACAACGCGGCAAGATCGCCGGACGCGATGAGCCGGCCGCCGACGAACAGGCCGACTCGGTCGCAAATTTGCTGTACCTGGTGCAAATGGTGCGAGGACAGCAGCACGGTCAGCCCCTCGTCGCGGCTGAGCTCCCGAATGAGCGCGAGCAGCTCTCGCACCCCTTCGGGGTCGATGCCGAGCGTCGGCTCGTCGAGAATGACCACTTCGGGCCGCTTGATCAGCACGTCGGCCAGGCCGAGGCGCTGCCGCATGCCTCTGGAATAGGCGCCTGTTTTTTTGCCCAAAGCGGCGCCCAGCCCCACTTTGTCGAGCAGCTCGACCGCCCGCCGCCTGGCTTCGGCTTCGGGCACCCGGTTCAGCATGGCCGTATACATCAAGTTGTCGAGACCGGTCCGATCCTCGTAGAAACCGATGTCGTCGGGCATATAGCCGACTCTTCGCTTTACCTCGATCGGATTGCGCGTAGCGTCGATGCCGCATACGCTCGCATGACCACTCGTAGGCTCTGCGAGTCCGAGCATCATGAGGATGGTCGTCGTTTTGCCCGCGCCGTTCGGCCCGAGCAGGCCGAAGATTTCCCCCCGGCGGATGTTCAGGTCGAGCTCGGACACGGCGGTGAATTCGCCGTAGCGCTTGGTCAGACGGCTAAGCGCGATTACCGTATCCTCCATGGCTCAGCGCCTCCCGTACTTGCGGAACAGCCAGTAAACGCCGGCCAGCACGACAAGAATGATGAGCACGCCGATCCAGCCCCACAGCACCGAGGTTTTGACCGTTACGCGGATCGCGGCGTCGGCCGATTTCTCGGCCGCCTGCGCGGTCAGGCCGACGACATAGTCCCCGGACAACGATTTGTCCGAGCTGTGAATCGTGGCCGTGACGGGCACCGACTCTCCCGCCTTGATGGACGGAATCGTCTTCGGCTCGAACGTGACCTCCCAATCGGTCGGCGCGGTGTTCGTCAGGCTGACGCCCGTCAGCTCGGCGGTTCCCGTGTTCTTCACGGCAAGCTCAAGCGTCCGTTTGCCGCCGGCCGTCACATTCGTGCTGAGCACCTGGTTGCTCGTCGACAGTTCGATGCCGTAGGTGCCCGTGATGACGGCTTCCATCGTTACGTCGGCGGAGGTGCTGCTGTTGGAGGCGTGGACGGGAATTTTGTACGTTTGCGCCGCGGCTTTTTCGGAAGGCGTCAGCGTCAGCGTAATGGATGAAGTCGCGTTCGGCTCGATGTCGACGGCCGTCACATTGTTGCCGCCCGAGCTGAACCGCGCGTCCCAGCCGGCCGGCGGCTCGGCGGTCAACGCGTATTGCTGCTTGCTGGCGGTCCGGTTGGCGAGCGTCAGATTATAGGTGAAGGTCGAATCGCTGTGGCCTTCCATATTCGGCTGCTCGGCGCTAAGCTCGGTCTTGTAGGTGCCCTGCTCGGTTACGTTGATCTTGAGCGTGAGGCTGCCGAACGCGCCGGCGTTCAGTTGAAGCGCGTAGCTGCCCTTGGCGACTTCGAAAGGCACGAGCACGCTAAGCGATGCCGATTGCGTTTCGTGCGGCTTGACTGCGACTTCGGAGATGGGGTGGCCGCCTGCGGTCAGGTCGGTTTTCCAATCCTTGGACGGCGGCGTGAAGCTCAGCGCGGCTGTCTGAATGCCGTCGCCGTCGTTGATCAGGTCGATATCGTACGTGATCGATTCTCCCGGCGCGGCCGACAGGCTGACATAAGGCGTGTACAGCTTGGCGGTTCCCGCGGCGGAAGCGGGCGCGGACAATCCGAGGACGCCCAGCGCCATCAACAGTGTCATTGCGATGCTTGCCCATTTTTCCAATCTTGGCTTGATCATGACTTTCAAGACCTCCCGGCAATATATTTTTCACCTGGAGTACGCGGGAGAGATCGTTCCGGATTTAGGATTAGGCCGGTTTTTTACATAAAAAAACGCTTAAAGCAAGCTTAAAATCAGATAAAAATCGCGCCTGACCTGTACGCGGACCGGCCTGGATCTGCTATGAATATAGTAAAAACGTCTGTCGACGGAGGGGAACGAGCGACATGAACGGGACTTCGGCGGAGACTGTCCTGGAGATGGCCGAATGGCTGAAAAAAATGGAGGAAGGCGATCCGCGGGCCTTCGAAAAGCTGTACGAGCAGGCCGTACCCTATTTGCTGCCGCTGGCCTGCCATATGCTCGGGGACCGGATGGAGGCGGAGGACGCCGTCCATGACGTGCTCCTCGGCGTGATCCGGTCTCCTGGGCGCTACGACGCTTCCCGAGGCTCCGCGCAAGCCTGGCTCGCCGTGCAGGTGAAAAGCAGATGCCTCGACCGGCTGCGCAAGCGCAGCAGGACGGTGCTGCGCGGCGAGGCCGAGGAGCCGGCCGCCATTGCCATGCCCGCCGCGCAGCCGGAGACTGCGGTGCTCGCGCGCATGGAGCGCGAAGCGGTGCGCAGCGCGCTCCGGCAGCTTCCGGGCGTGCAGCGCGGGGCGCTGGCGGCCGCGTACTTCACGCCGCGCAGCCAAAAGGAGCTGGCCGATGCGTGGCAGGTGCCGCTCGGCACCGTCAAATCGCGCGTGCGCTACGGCTTGGGCCACCTGCGCAAGGCGCTCGACCGCATGGGCTGGGGTGCCGGAGAAGGAGGCGACGACCATGCGTGAGCGATCGTGCGGCGTTCCGGAGGAGCGCTGGATCGACCTGCTTGAAGGCCGGCTGAGCGAACGGGATGCACAAGCGCTTATGGCGCATAAGGGGGGATGTCGCGACTGCCTCGCTACGTACGCGCAGTGGGCGGAGCTGCTCGGCGCCGGGAGCGGCGTTGCGCCCAGGCTGGCAGGGCAGGCCGGGCCGCGTCCGAAGGCTGCGCAGGCGGATGCGGCCGCGCTGCCCGGCGCTGCGCCGGCGTTGTCGCCTGGGCGGCGGCGCAGCCTGCTGCTGCGCGCGGGCGTCTACGCCTTCGCCAGACGCGCGGGGCGCGTTTGGCGCGCGGCAGCGAAGCGGCCGGCGCTTGCCGCGTCTTGCGGACTCGGAGCGGCCGTCGTCGCTACGCTTCTGCTGCTGCACCCGTTTGCAACCGACGGCGGCAAAGACGCGGGGAGCGAGCTTAGCCCCGCCGGCTACGCTCGCCTGCATGAGCCGGCAGGTGCGTCGGTTCTCAGCGAGCCCGACACGGTCGTGTACAAATCCGGAGAGGACGGGCGCCAGGGGATGGCGATCGGCTTGCCCGGAGGCGCGAAAGAGACGCTGTGGCTGAACGCGCGCACGCATGAGCTTTTTCTGCTGATGGAAGGACTGCTGCCTTCGGCTCGCACCGACGTTCAGGCATGGGCGAGATTCGGCGCGACGAACGCCAATCTCGGACTGCTGAGCTTTCACGACAGCCGCGCGCATTTGTATGCCGCGAACGTCCGGCCCGAGGAGTGGGAGTCTGTGCTGCTCACGATCGAGCCTAAAGGCGGCAGCGCGATGCCGACCCGGCCCGAGACCGTATCGATTCCGCTTCGCGAGGCGACGGAATGAGACGCGTCAAACATACCAACGGTTCGATGCCGTAATCGGACTCGGCCTGCAAATGGTCAGCATGGAGCCTGATCGACGTTCTGCGTTAAGCTTGCTCTCGGCCGTGACCGCGCGCCGGACGGCGAACGAAGACGCCGCTTGCCGCAAAGGCGGCGAGCGAGAGCGCGAGACTGACCGATGCGAAAACGCCGATCGGCATATAACCGCCGAGCTGAACGTACAGCAGGCCGGCAACCCAAGCGCCGAGCGTATTCGCTCCGTTCATGGTGGCGTTGGCGAGACTTGATATCGTGCCGCGCAGCGAGGCGTCGAGCGACGTAAGTGCGCCCATGACGATCGGGAAAAGGATGCCGAGCACGGCGAAAATGATTACGTAGCAAACGGTCGCCAAGGTTAGATGCGGGAGTCGGGGCAACAGCACATACAGCGCGACCAGCAGCGTCATTCCCGCGTACACCATGCCCGCCGCGCCGAAGCGGCGGGACGCGGACGCGCTCACCGTGCTCCCGAGCATATTGCCCAGCCCGAGGAACAGCATGGCGACGCCGATCTGGCCGACCGTCAGCTCGAAGCGATCGGACATCCATTTGCCGGCGAAGGCGAATGCGGTGCCTCCGCCGAGGTGCAAGAGCAAATAGGCGGCAAAGCCGCCGCGGGCCTTGGCGTTGCGAATTAACGGTCGGTAGCGGCTTAGTATGGCGATGCGCCCGATTGACTCCGCTGGCTTGATGTCAGGCAGCTGCCAGAAAGCGAAGGCGGCAAGCGCGAGCGACGCCGCGCCGATCGTCCAGAAAGGCGCCGGCCATCCGCCGGACGCGAGCCAGCTGCCGATCGGCACGCCAAACGCTTGGGAAGCGGCGAGTCCGGCATAGGCGACGCCCATCGTCTTGGCGATTTTGGACGGGGGCATGACGGAGGGGATGTAGGCCCAGATCTGCGGCGCCGTGAACGCGGCGCTGATGCCGGCGGCAAGCCGGAACAAGCACATTGCCCAGAAGCTGTCGGCGAAGCCGCAGAGGAACGTCGATACGGAGAACGCGATCAGGCCGCACAGCAGAACGGTTCGCCGATTCCAGCCGTCGGACAGCGGACCGGCGATCAGGGCGAAGAGGGCGGAGCCCAGCGTATAGGCGCCGAGCATCCAGCCCGTCCATTCGGTCCGGACCCCGAATGCGGCCTGCAGCTCGGGCAGCAGGGGCGAGATGAGGAACGTATCCGTTCCGATCATGAACATGACGAGAAAAAAGAGCAGGGCATACTTGAACATCGGTCGATCACTCCCGGGATAGGTTGCTTGCGGTTCCCATCATAAGTCATAATGGTGACAACAATTGTCATGAACCCGGCAAGCATTTCTCAGGCGAGGAGGAACGTCCGATGCCCAAATCCAAGCGGCTGATGGAGCTGATGATGACCGTCAACCGCAAGCGGCGGTTCAAAGTGCAGGAGCTGGCCGACGAATTCGGCGTGTCGAAGCGCACGATTTTAAGGGATCTTCAGGAGCTCGGCGAGCTTGGCGTGCCGCTCTATTCGGAGGTCGGTCCCCATGGCGGCTACCAGGTCGTCCGGGAGCGCGTGCTGCCGCCGATCGCTTTTACCGAAGAAGAGGCGGTGGCGATGTTTTTCGCGGTGCACGCGCTTCGTCACTACGCCTCGCTGCCGTTCGAGGCCGAGTCGGCTTCGGCGCTGAGCAAATTTTACCTGCACATGCCGGGCGACATCAGGGACCGGATCGACGGCATGAAGCATCGGGTCGACTTCGTGACGCCCGCGCGCCGCGGCGAAGCGCCTTGCCTCGCGACGCTGCTCGATGCGGCCGTTCGGCAGCAGGTGCTTTCGATCGTCTATACTTCGCGGGAGGAGGGCGAGCATGCCAGACGGATTCAACCGGTATGCATTTATGCGAACAACGGTCTTTGGTATTGTACGGCCTATTGTTTTCTCCGAGAAGGCTTCCGCGTATTCCGCTGCGACCGGATCCGCGAGGCTGCGCCTGACCCCGCAGGAACGGCACCGCGCGATCTGGGAGACGTGGCGCTTAGCCGCCGGGAAGCCGCCGAGCCGATCGCGCCTGTCAGGCTTCGCGCTGCGCTGAGCAGGGCGGGCGTGCAGCGCTGCGAGGCGGAGCTGTGGCTCGCGCCGATGCTGGATGTGCGGGAGGACGGCAGCGGCGCCATCGACCGGGACGTGCCCGCAAGCGAGCTCTCTTTTTACGCCGATTTCTTTCTCGGCTTGGGCCGGGAGGCGACCGTAGAAGCGCCCGAGGCGCTGCGGGCAGCGATACGAGACAAGCTATCGGATTTGCTCGAGCGGTACAACTGACCAAATCGCCAAATCATGAGGCCGCGAGTCGTTACCTTCTCCTAACACCTTCGAGTCGGGGCGCGGGAAGCGCTATTTCCGGCAGCAATTCCTTCAGGCGGGCGCTCCCGCCTTTTTGGCGTTCGAGAATGCGCAGCGCAGCTCTGATCTCCCAAGCTTTTCCCGACCACCGGATGCGGTCCGGCTCCGTGTAGCGCTTCAGCATTTGCGAGTCCCCCTTCTGCATGCCTCGCCGGCCGTCGTTGCGATCTTGCATTTGGCCGGACAAGCCTATATGGTTGATCTATGCGCCGGCGAGCCGGCAGATGACATTTAAATGAAGAAGCAGGAGGCCGAAATAATGAGTGCCGAACATAACCGCGCGGGTGGCGAAAAGCACCCGTTTTACGAAGAAACCTTATCGACGGATAAAAGATTCGATGGAAAAATCATTTCCTTGCAGGTGGATACCGTCCGGTTGCCGGGGGGCGGAACGGCGACGCGCGAGATCGTGAGACATCCGGGCGCGGTCGCGGTCATCGCGGTGCACGAGGGCAAGCTGCTGGTTGTCGACCAGTTCCGCAAGCCGCTCGAGCGCATGCAAGTGGAGATTCCGGCCGGCAAGCTGGACGCGGGAGAGGAACCCGAAGCGGCGGCGATTCGCGAGCTTGAGGAGGAGACGGGCTATCGGGCGAGGAGTATCCGGTTCGTGCGGACGTTCGCGACTTCGCCGGGCTTCGCCGACGAGCTGATTCATCTGTATTTTACCGACGATCTCGAAGCGGGCGAGCTGAAGCTGGATGAAGACGAGTTTTTGAACGGCGAGGCGCTGACGCCCGAGCAAGCGGACGAATATATCGCGAGCGGCCGCATCTGCGACGCCAAGACGCTGATCGGCGTGCTCGTCTGGCGCCACTGGCGGCAAACGGGAGCATTCGGAGCGTGAGCGGACTGCGTCCGTGCTTCGCGGACATGCATGTGCATATCGGCAGCAGCGGAGACGGGCGTCCGGTGAAAATCAGCGCGAGCCGGGGCCTTACGTTCCAGGCGATTGCGGAGGAAGCGTCCGAGCGGAAAGGGATCGCGCTGCTCGGCGTCATCGACTGCCATTCGCCTGCGGTACAGGCCGATATCGGTCGTCTGCTCGATACAGGCGAGATGTCGGAGGTGCAGGGTGGCGGCATTCGTTATCGGGACACGGTCATCGTGCCCGGGGCGGAGATCGAAGTTCGCGAGCCGGGCTGGGGCGGCGGCCCCTATCACGTGCTCGCTTACTTGCCGTCGCTGGCCGCTATGAAGGAATGGACGGCCTGGATGTCTCCGCGGATGAAAAACGTAGCGCTAAGCTCGCAGCGCATCCGCGCGACGGGCCGCGAACTGCAGCAGGAGCTGCTCGACCGGGGCGGCTTGCTTGTGCCCGCCCACGTTTTTACGCCGCACCGCGGACTGCTCGGCTGTTCGGCGGATCGGCTGTCCGACCGGCTCGATCCGGACGGCATCGCGGCGGTCGAGCTCGGCCTCAGCGCGGACAGCGCGATGGCCGGCCGACTGTCGCAGCTCGACCGCTACCCGGTGCTAACGAATTCCGATGCCCATTCGACGGGGATGATCGGCCGCGAATGCAACGAGCTGCTCCTCGGCGAGCCTTCGTTCGCCGAGTTCGCTTTGGCGCTGCGCGGGCAAGACGGCCGGCGGGTGACCGCGAACCTCGGGCTGCATCCGAAGCTGGGCAAATATCATGCCAGCTATTGTCCTTCCTGCCGCTCCCCATTGCCGGACGGCGAAGCCGGCGCCGTCTGCCCGGCCTGCGGCAGTGCGCGCCTCGTGACCGGCGTCGACGCGCGAATTTCCCGGCTGGCGGACCGGGATGAGCCCTTTTGGCCCGCGGGCAGGCCGCCATACCGGCATCAGGTGCCGCTTCACTTTTTTCCGGGCGTCGGGCCGAAGATGAGGGAGCGGCTGCTCCGCGAGGTTGGCACGGAGATGGACGTCCTGCACCGGATCGACAGGGAACGGATCGCGGCCGCGGCGGGCGATCGGATCGCGGAGGCGATCCTGGACGCGCGCGCCGGGCGGCTGGAGCTGACCGCGGGAAGTGGAGGAACTTACGGCCGCATCGGCGGCCGCGAGAAGACGCGCACGGACGATCGCGCATAACGGCATCGATCGCGGCATACGTATAGGCGTTGGAACAAGCCTGTGCGGCGGGAGGCGATCGGCCGATGAAGCGCGGCAAGTTGGGGAAGCCGCTTGGCGGCAAGCTGAACCTTTATTTGTTCGTCGGCGTCCTGATCGCCGTCGGGGCGGTATTCGGGGCGCTCGTCGTGAACGCGCTGTCGCTCGAGCAGCAGCAGAGCCTGTCGGACGAGCTCGGCGCCTATCTCGGCGGGACGGCTGCCGGCGCCGAAGCGCCGATCGACGTGTTTCGCGATCGTCTCTTTTTTCATTTGAAATGGCTGGGTCTGATCTGGATTCTGGGCATTTCCGTCGTGGGCAGCCCCTTCGTGCTGGCGCTGGATTTTTTAAAGGGCGTACTGATCGGCTTCGCGGTCGGTTTGACCGTGCGTCACCTGGCGTGGAAGGGCGTGGCCGTGTCGCTTGCCGTCGTTGCGCCTCAAAATTTGGTTATCGTGCCCGCGCTTGCGATCGCGAGCGTGTCCGCGATCCGGTTCGCCTATTATGTCGGACGCGAGCGCCTCTTTCTCGGCAGAGGCCAGCTGCTGCCGCCTTTGGCATCGCACACGGGCACGTCCGCCGCGCTTTTTATCGTGCTCGGCATCGCGGCGATGTGGGAGGCGTTTGTCGTGCCTCACCTCGTAGCTGGCCTGTCCGGCTGGCTGTGACGTTTTCCGTGAAGCTGAGTTTCCCGATTCCGGAATTTGCCGAATCCCGGCATTTGCCGACGATGCGGGTTTGACTTCCTGAAGAGGCTCCCCCTATAATGAAATCAAGTGTGTTTTGGGGCGGAGGGGGAAGGACATGGAAGCCCGTATTGACAAAGTGAAGCAGCAGCTGCAATCGCAGGGCTACAAGCTGACCCCGCAGCGGGAGGCTACGGTCCGGGTACTTTTGGAGAACGAAGAGGACCACCTGAGCGCCGAAGACGTATTTATGCTCGTGAAGGACAAGGCGCCGGAGATCGGCCTCGCCACCGTGTACCGAACGCTCGAACTGCTCAGCGAGATGCATATCGTCGAGAAGATGAATTTCGGGGACGGCGTCGCGCGATACGATCTTCGCACCGATTCGAACAAGCACCATCACCATCATTTAATCTGCGTGCAGTGCGGGACGATGACCGAGATTCTGGAGGACTGGCTGACGCCGCTCGAAGAACGGCTGGAGCGCGAATACGGCTTCAACGTGCTGGATCACCGTCTCGACTTCCAGGGCATTTGCGCCAAGTGCCAAGCGAAGAACGAAGCGGCGACGAAGAGCGCCGAAGAAGCGGCAGCCTCCGGCATTTGACGAATAGAGCGTTTATGACCGTATAAAAAGAGCAAAGCCCCGGCAGGCCACTGCCGGGGCTTTGCGGCGTCATGGGCGTCATGGGCGTCATGGGCGTCGGGGCGTCGGCAGATTCAGAGCAGGTCGCGGATGCGGCCTTCGATTTTCTCGGGCGTATCCGTCGGCGCGTAGCGCTTCACAACCTTGCCGTCGCGTCCGATGTGGAACTTGGTGAAGTTCCATTTGATTTTTCTCGTGCCAAGCAATCCCGGCGCTTCGCGGGTCAAGTGCTTGAATAGCGGGTGCGCATCCTTGCCCTTGACGTCGATCTTGGCATAGAGCGGGAAGTTGACGCCGTGGTTCAACTCGCATGCCTCCGCGATCGCTTCGCCGTCGAGCGGCTCCTGGTTCGCGAATTGATTGCTCGGGAATCCGAGCACGGCGAAGCCCTCGTCCTTATATTTGTCGTACAGCTTCTGGAGGCCCTTGAACTGAGGCGCAAAGCCGCACTTGGTCGCCGTATTCACGATCAGCAGCACCTGGCCTTTGTATTCGGACAGCGGATGTACGGCTCCGCGGGCATCGGACACTTCAATATCGTAGATCGACAATGGAATTCCTCCTCTGTTTGATTTCGCTTTGTTGCAATGTGCGTTGTTTTAATCGGTTTGAATTGTTTTAATCGTTGTTAATTGCTTAAAACGTTTGAATTGCTTTAATCTCGTCAAATTAAATTGTATGCAATTAAAATAAAAAGTCAAGCGTTTGACACCGAAGTTCGGGACATTTAATATTGGATTTGATTCGATTGCAGGCAATTTAATTGTGTATGCCATGAGCGTGCAATAGATGCGCGGCTGCACAGAGAGGAGAGGAGGTTCCATGTCTTCCGAAGAAGTGTTGAAGCTGGAAAATCAAACTTGTTTTGCCGTCTATGCCTGCGCCAAGGAGATTACGAGGCTGTATCAGCCCGTGCTCAAGGAGCTGGGCTTGACCTATACGCAGTACATCGCGATGCTCGCGCTGTGGGAGCGGGACGCCGTCAGCGTGAAGGAGCTTGGCGAGCGGCTGTACCTCGATTCGGGCACGCTGACGCCGCTTCTTAAGAAGCTGGAGGCGCAGGGTCTGCTCACCCGCGCGCGGGATGCCGGCGACGAACGTCAGCTGCTGATCCGTTTGTCGGCGGCGGGCAAGGCGCTGAGGGAGAAGGCGCTTGAGGTGCCGGAAAAGGTGTTTTGCCAGTCGGGCGTGAACGTCGAGATGATGCTTAAAATACGCAGTCAAATGGGCGAGTTGATGACCGCGCTGCAGCCGGTCGCGGCCGCCGATCAGAGAGGGGAATAAACCATGTCCGTTTACGAATTCAAGGCGCCTTCCATCCGGGGCGAGCAAGTCGATCTGTCCGAGTATCAGGACAAAGTGCTCATCATCGCCAACACCGCGAGCAAATGCGCCCTGACGCCGCAATACGAAGGCCTTCAGGCGCTATATGAGAAGTATGGAGACCAAGGCCTGGTCGTCCTGGGCTTCCCTTGCAATCAATTCGCGGAGCAGGAGCCGGGTACGGAAGCCGAGGTCGAGAGCTTTTGCAAGCTGAATTACGGCGTGACGTTCCCGTTGTTCGCCAAGGCCGACGTGAACGGCGACCATGCTTTGCCGCTGTTTAAGTATTTGAAAAGCGAGACCGGCGGCGCCGATATCGCGTGGAACTTCACGAAGTTCGTCATCGACCGCGAAGGCCGCGTCGCGAAGCGCTTCGAGCCGAAGGAAACGCCGGAGACGATGGCCGCGGACATCGAAGCGCTGCTTTAAACCGGCCGACCGTCGCCGAACACCAAAAATCCCCTCGCCGCGAACGAAGGCGGGGGGATTTTTGCGCCTGAGGGCCGGCAGCCGGCCCTTAAGCGGCGCGCGTCGAAGCGCCCGCCGCGCCTACGGACGGCGAGGCCGGCCGCGCTTGCCGCGCGCGACGCTTCCGCCGCCGGCGCGACCCGCATGCTTGGCGCCGAGTGCGGCAGCGGCGGGCGCCACCTGCAGCAGGCCGGCGCCGACCGCCTTGCGACCGCCGGGCAGCGGCTTGGCGGCCGCGACGAGCTTGCGCGCGATGCACGCTGCCGGCGCGCGGCGCGCCAAAGCGCGGAGCAGCGCCGCCCCGCCAGCGGCATGCGGCGACGACATGGAGGTGCCGCTCATGCGCACGTAGCCGCCGCCCGGCGCGGTCGACAGGATGTTGACGCCGGGAGCAGCCAGCGCGATCCCTTTTCCGCGGCTCGAGAACGACGCGACGCGGTTGCCCCTGGTCGTGGCGGCGATGCCGAGCACGCCCGGATATCTGGCCGGCGCATCGATGCGCGCATTGTCAGGACCGTCGTTGCCGACGGATGCGGTCATGACGATGCCCTTGCGCCTCGCGCGGGCGACGGCTTCGCGCAGCACCCGGCTATCCCCCGCCAAGCCGAAGCTCATATTGATGACGTCCATGCGGTTTTTGACGCACCAATCGATGCCTTCGGCGATGTCGGAGACGAAGCCGACGCCGAATTGGTCGAGCGCTTTGACCGCGTACAGCTTAACCCTCGGGGCTGCGCCGTAAATCCGCTTGCGCCCGGTCGCCGCGGCGATGCCTGCGACATGGGTGCCGTGTCCGTTGTCGTCCTTGAACGATCCGCCGTCGATCGTGTTGATGCCTCCGGTGACCTTGAGGTCGGCGTTCGGACCGATTCCGGTATCGACGACGGCGAGTCTTGCGCATGCGCCTTTCGTCCGCCTCCAGACCGGAGGCGCCTCGATGCGGGCGATGTTCCACGGAATTTTGGCGGGATCGATTCGGCATTTGCCTATTGGGCGCGCTGCTCGGCCTCGACCGGAACGAGCCGCCCGGACATGCGCCTTTACGAGCCGGTCTTTCTCGATATAGGCGACGCCGGGATGGCGTTTTAAGGCGGTCCAGTCGACGCCCCTCGGCGCTTCGCAGCCGATTAGGCGGCAGCGCCGCACGGTTTTGACCGGGCGGATGCCCGCCGCTTTCAGATGCTTGATGCAGGCGTCGTAGCCCTTCTTGTTTTTGAGCACGATGACGCTTCTTGTCGTCCGCCTCGCCTTGCCCCCTGCCTTCCATTGCCGGACAAGCTTGCGAATCGCCTCTTTCATGACATTCGCCTCCCCGGTGCGGCATCGCCGCCATTATCGTACGCGAGCAGTTTACGGCCGAGGGGGGCGATTGGTGCCGCGTCCGGGTCGTTGGCCCGGGCATGATCTGCCCTGCGCGCACATACGGTGATTGTAGAAAGGGACGAGCGAGTCGAGGAGGAAGACGCATGGATCGATCGATCGGAAAATGGTGGGACCGTCTGCAATTTACGCTTCTGTTTTTGTCGCTCACCGTGGTTGCCCACTACGCGTACGGCTGGCTGCAAACCGCGTTATCGCCGCTGGACCCTTATCGCGTGCCCGAGGGACGCGCCGAAAAGGTATTCGGCGCCGACGGCTCGAACGCAGGGCCCTCTTCCCAGGCGGACCGGCTTCGACTGTTTTACTGGCTCGGCGAATAGCCCTCGGGGAGGAATCGGGGCCGCTTGCGTGGAATTAACCGGTAAAGGCAAACGAGGAAGGAATATACGACCCCATGAACCAGGACATCCAACCGTTTCTGTCTTATCTGAAGTCGACGAGGCATCTGGCCGCCAACTCGCTGGACGGGTACCGGCGGGACCTGGAGGATCTTGCGCGCGAGCTGCAGGCGCATCACGATATCGTTCGGACGGCGGACATCAAACCCTTTCACCTGTCGTCTTATATGAACAGGCTGAAGGAGCAGGGGCGAACGAACGCCACCATTTCGCGCAGGATCGTCTCCTTCAAGGCCTTTTTTCAGTTTGCGCTCGAGACCGGCCTGACGGCGGCCAATCCCGTGCTGCGGCTCTCCGCGCCCAAAGCCGAGCGCAGACATCCGCGCGCGCTGTCTTTATCCGACGTAGAACGGCTGCTGGAGGCACCGGATCTCGGAGACGAGGCGGGCATAAGGGACAGGGCCATGCTGGAGACGCTATACGCGACGGGGATGCGCGTCACCGAGCTGACGAACCTGAACGTTGCGGACGTGCGTACGGATCTTCGTCTTTTGGCCTGCCGCGGAACGGGCGGACGCGAACGAATGATCCCGATCAGTTCCATGTGTCGCGATTGGATGCTAAAATACTTGCAGGAAGCCAGGCCGAAGCTGCTGCGCGACGGAGCGGTTGAAAATGCTTTGTTTATCAACCATCTGGGCGGCCGGATGACCAGGCAAGGCTTCTGGAAGCTCATCAAGAAACATGCGGCATCGGCCGGCGTCAGCACCGAGGTTACGCCGCATACGCTAAGACACTCGTTCGCCTACCATCTCGTCGACAACGGCGCCGACCTTCGCTCGGTTCAAGAGATGCTCGGGCACGCCGATCTCACGGCGACGCAGGTGTACCAGCCTTCCAGCAAGGCCAAGCTTAGAGACGTATATGACAGCTTTCACCCCCGCGATCGCGGCGGGCGGAGCGAAGCAGAAGAGTGAGCGATTCACGGATACGAGGGAGGACGACAGCATGCCGTTTAAAAGAATAGCCGTCATCGTGCTCGACAGCGTCGGCATCGGCGAGCTTCCCGACGCAGCAGAATACGGGGACGCGGGCGCCCATACGTTGGGGCATATCGCATCGGGACCGACGGGCCTGGCGCTGCCGAATATGAGGCGGCTCGGCCTCGGCAACATCGCCCGATTGGACGATTGGCAGCCGGATGAAGCCCCGACGGCATACTTCGGCAAGATGGCGGAGGTGTCGGTCGGCAAAGATACGATGACGGGGCATTGGGAGCTGATGGGACTCAAGGTGGACAAGCCGTTTAGGACATTTCCGAACGGGTTTCCGCGAGGGCTGATCGAAGCGTTCGAGAAGGAGACGGGACGCAGCGTCATCGGCAACAAACCCGCATCGGGCACTGAAATTTTGGACGAGCTCGGCGCAGAGCAAATGCGCAGCGGATCTTGGATCGTGTATACGTCCGCGGACAGCGTATTTCAGATCGCCGCGCATGAGGACGTCATCCCGCTCGAAGAGCTGTACGAAGCCTGCCGCATTGCCCGTCGGCTGACCAACAAGGACGAATATTCCGTCGGCCGGGTCATCGCCAGGCCCTTCGTCGGCAAGCCGGGCAGCTTCCAGCGCACGTCGAACCGGCACGATTATGCCGTCAAGCCTCCGGAGCCGACCGTGCTGAGCGCACTCAAGAAGGCGGGCAAGCAAGTGATTGCCGTCGGCAAGATCAACGATATTTTTTGCGGCGAAGGCATCACCAAGGCGATTCCGACGAAAAGCAATGGGGACGGCGTGGATACGACGATCCGCCAGCTGGAAAGCTCTTTCGAAGGCTTGCTGTTCACGAATCTGGTCGATTTCGATTCCTTGTACGGACACCGACGCGACGTGGACGGCTACGCCCGCGCGCTCGAAGCCTTCGACGAAGCCCTTCCCGGGCTGCTAGAGCGGCTTGGACCCGACGATCTGCTCGTTATTACGGCAGACCATGGCAACGATCCCGTTCATGCTGGAACCGACCATACGCGAGAGTACGTACCGATTCTGGCGTACGGTCCTTCGCTGCAAAAGCCCGGCGATTTGGGCACCCTTGCGACCTACGCCGATCTGGCGGCCACGATCGCCGACAATTTCGGCGTGCCGAAGACGGCGCACGGGACGAGCTTTCTCTACAAGCTGATTTAATAAACCTACGGGCAAAAAAGGAGCTATTCCATTGGTCTATCCAACAATTCAGATTATCGAAGAAGCTGCGGCTTACATCGCGGAGCGCACGAATCTGCGGCCGGAGGTCGGTCTTATTCTCGGGTCCGGGCTTGGCGTCATCGGCGACGAAATGGAGCAGGCGGTGACGATTCCTTACGAGGATATCCCACATTTTCCCGTATCGACGGTCGAAGGACACGCGGGCGAGCTCATCGTCGGAAGGCTGCAGGGACGTCCCGTTGCGCTGATGCGCGGACGCTTCCATATGTATGAGGGCTACGAGCCCGAGCGCACGGCGCTGCCCGTTCGCGTCATGAAGCAGCTTGGCATCAAGACGCTATTCGTAACGAACGCGGCCGGCGGCGTAAATTTATCGTACGAGCCGGGCAACCTGATGATTATTTCCGATCATCTTAATTTGACGGGGCGCAATCCGCTCGTCGGCCCCAACGACAACGCCCTCGGCGTGCGCTTCCCCGATATGTCCGACGCCTACACGCGCAGATTGCGCGAGATCGCCAAGGAGACCGCTGCTGAGCTCGGCATTCCGGTCCGCGAAGGCGTATACGCCGGACTGCTCGGCCCGAATTACGAGACGCCGGCCGAGATCCGAATGCTGCGGGTCATCGGCGCCGACGCCGTCGGCATGTCCACCGTATCAGAGGTGCTCGTCGCCCGACATTCCGGTCTTGAGGTGATCGGGATCTCGTGCATCAGCAACATGGCGGCCGGCATTCTCGATCAGCCGCTGTCTCACGAAGAAGTCATGGAGACGACGGAACGCGTCAAGCAGCAGTTCATTCGGCTGGTTATGGCGCTGCTGCCGAAGCTTTAATTCGAAGGCAACAGGAGAAGGAGGTCGCTGCGACCATGAGAGCCGTAGACATCATACGCAAAAAACGGTTCGGCGGCGAACTGAGCGAGAGCGAGATCGGCTTTTTGATTGCGGGACTCGTTGACGGCACGATACCCGATTACCAAATTTCTGCGTGGGCCATGGCGGTCTGCTACATGGGCATGACGGACAAGGAAACTGCCGCTCTGACCCTTGCGATGGCCAACTCGGGGGATACCGTCGATTTGTCGCCGATCTCGGGCGTCAAGGTGGACAAGCACAGCACGGGCGGCGTGGGCGACAAAACGACGCTTATCGTCGCGCCGCTTGTCGCGGCTTGCGGCGTGCCGGTCGCCAAGATGAGCGGCAGAGGGCTCGGCCATACGGGCGGCACGATCGACAAGCTCGAATCGATACCGGGATTTCGGACGGAGCTCGGCCGCGAAGACTTTTTCGCGCAGGTCGACGACATCGGCGTCGCGGTCATCGGACAGAGCGGCAATATCGCGCCGGCCGACAAGAAGCTTTACGCCCTGAGGGACGTTACCGCCACCGTCGAATCGATCCCGCTCATCGCAAGCTCGGTCATGAGCAAAAAAATCGCGGCCGGCGCCGATGCGATCCTGTTGGACGTCAAAACGGGTGACGGCGCGTTCATGAAAACGCCCGAGGAAGCCGTCAAGCTTGCTTCGGCAATGGTCGCGATCGGCAGCCAGGTCGGCCGTCGCACCGTCGCGGTCATCAGCGACATGGACCAGCCGCTCGGCCGTACGATCGGCAACGCCCTCGAAGTCCGCGAGGCGATCGAAGTGCTGCGCGGCGAAGGTCCCGACGACCTGCGGGAAGTCTCGCTCGTGCTCGCCAGCCACATGCTCGTGCTTGGCGGCGTCGCGGACGATATCGAATCCGCGCGAACGCGCCTTGAGGCGGCCATATCCTCCGGCGAGGCGCTGCGCAAGTTTGCCGCCTTCGTGGCGGCGCAGGGAGGCGATCCCGGCGTCGCCGACGATTTGTCTCGACTTCCCCAGGCGCCGCTCCGACTGCCCGTATCGGCCGTCATGGAAGGCTTTGTGCTGGCAATCGAGGCCGAAGCCGTCGGCTTGGCCGCCATGACGCTAGGCGCGGGACGCGCGACCAAAGACGACGCGATCGATTACGCCGTCGGCATCGAGCTTGCGGCGAAACCGGGCGATTTTGTGCGCGAAGGCGACCTGCTCGCCACGCTCTACGTTCGAGCCGACGACGAGCGTGCGGCCAGCGCCGTCGAAACAGTACGCGGCGCCTATCGGCTAGGCGCGGAGCGGGGTCCTGACAGGCCGCTGCTTCACGGGATCGTGCATCAATAAGTAGATAAAGCGTTACAATAGTTGCTCCGCGTGTTCTTAGGCCCTTTCATTTCGAAAGGGTTTTTTTTGATGGGAATAAATGGATGACCCATGGCGAATAAATCATGCTCTGACGCGTTTCCGGGCTTATTCCGTTCGCTCAGCAGAAGTTTTTAAAGGGCTTGACAGTCCATTAATAACCAATTTAAAATGAGAACATAAGTTCTTATTTGGCGGGTGAAAAACGAATGTTGATCGCATTTCCGGAAGGACCCTGGGAGTCGTGGACCGAAGCGCAGTGCGTTGAGGCGCTCCGTCAGGCACGCTGGCCTGACGGCTTTCGCTGTCCGGTTTGCCGTTATCCGCATTACTCCGTTATTCGGACCCGGAGACATCCTCTCTATGTTTGCTCCTCCTGTCGCCATCAGACGTCGATCACGGCTGGGACAGCCATGCACGGTACGCGCACCCCCTTGCGCTGCTGGCTCAGAGCCATGCAGTGGCTCGGAGACGAATCGACATCGGTCGAACTCGCCGAGCTTTTAGGCGTGACCTACAAAACGGCTTGGCTGATCGGACACAAGCTGAGAGACGCGTTGACATTGGAGGCTGACGAGAAGAAGCTTTCCGGCGACGTGGCAGTGACGGGGGGCGTATACGGATGGCGGTGCTATTCAAGCCTGATTCCGGAGCCGACGGATCAGCCTATCGTGATCGGCGGAGAGATGAACGGCGAATCCGTTCTGTTTGTGAAGCTTGTTCAAATGGATCCTCGTCTTGCAGGCAAGTCGCGTTTGTTGACCCGATATGTATACGATGTTTTTTCCGAGGTGCACGTCGAGACGGAGTTTAAAAAGGTGAAATCGTTCGCCTATCGCGGCATGCGCAGTCTAAAGCCGTTATCGGCCGTTCTGATGCATGCCATGAACTGGTTTGACCATACGCTTCAAGGGCTTGGACCGAAGCACTTGCAAGCTTATTTGCATCATCAATCGTTTGTTCATAACTTTTCTCATAGTCGAACGCGAATGCAGAGCCATATTTTACGCTTATCGAGTTCCGTTCGATCGATTACGTATAGAGAGTTGACGCAGAAGAAGCGCATTTTCGCAAATTATCGCCAGGTGGCGTAACCGGTGTTGTTCAAATGGTGCATATTTCGTGAAATGCTTCGCGCCTCATTGCGCGCAGGTACAATTGCACACACCAGCATTGGTACACCAGCATTGGTACACCAGCATTGGTACACCAGCATTGAGCATACCAGCATTGAGCGAAGGGGATAAGCCCGGAAACGTGTCACGAAGTGTTTCTCCATTAGCACGATCCATAAATTACCACCCCAATCTTCGCTCTCTCCCATCGGCTTTTTCCCCGCCTATTTAGAATCCGCCCCACAACTTGGAATATGATGCAGATGCTGCGGGCACACTAGTTCTCAAGACGATTCCAGGACGGCGACTTGGCCGGCCGGCAGGAGGGACATCATTCTTGAGCCACCAGCAACTTAAACTTCACAGACGTCCTTGGGGGCGGGCGCTGACGCTTAGTCTCGCGGCTTCGCTGCTCATCCCCGCATCGGCTTGGGCGAAGGAAAGCGCTGCGCCGCCTTCCGGGGGTCCTCAGACGGATCTCGCGGCGAACGCGCGCTCCGCCGTGATGATGGATGCCGATAGCGGCACCGTCGTCTATGAGAAAAACGGTCACACGGCATTGCCGCCGGCGAGCATTACGAAAATTATGACGATGCTGCTCGTCATGGAAGCGATCGACGACGACCGCCTCAAGCTGACGGACCAGGTATCGACCAGCGAGTATGCCGCTTCGATGGGCGGATCGCAAATTTTTCTGGAGCCCGGCGAGCAGATGACGGTTAACGACATGCTTAAAGGCGTGGCGATGGCTTCCGGCAACGATGCATCGGTGGCACTTGCAGAAAAGCTGGCGGGCAGCGAAGAAGAGTTCGTCAAGATAATGAACAAACGCGCGGAAGAGCTTGGTATGAAGGATACCCGATTTGCGAACTGCAACGGACTTCCTGCGGCGGGACACGTATCGTCTGCGCACGATATCGCAGTGATGTCGAGAGAGCTTCTGAAGCATCCGGAGATTACCAAGTATACGGGAGCCTATCAGGACTATCTTCGTAAAGACAAAGAAAAACCGTTCTGGCTCGTCAACACGAACAAACTTGTGCGCTTTTATCCGGGTGCAGACGGTCTGAAAACCGGCTTCACAAGCGAAGCGAAGTTCTGCTTGTCGGCGACCGCAAAGCGTGACAATCTCCGCATGATCGTCGTGGTGATGGGAGAGCCCAATACGAAAACCCGCAATGCGGAAGTGTCGAAGCTGCTGGATTATGCGTTTTCGCAATATTCGAACGTACAGATCTATAAGGCCGGGGATACGATCGGCAAGCTCAAGATCGAAAAAGGCGAATCCGCGGAGCTGCCTTTGACGGCGAAGCATTCTTACAGCGTGCTCGTGCGAAAAGGCGAGGGCGGCAAGGAGATTCGCCACGAGCTGGCGCTGCAGGACAAAGTTACGGCGCCGATTGCGGCTGGCCAGCAGGTCGGCAAGCTGATCGTGTACCGGGGCAACGAGGTGCTCGCGGAGTTCCCGATCGAAGCGCCCGAGCATGTAGACAAGGCGGGCTATTGGACGCTGCTCAAACGTTCGACGGGCAAACTGTTTTTAGGCGGGAAGTGAAGGAACGCAAGGCGGCGGGACGAAAAATCGTCTCCGCTGCTTTGCGTATTTTGTCGCCTTTTCAAAGGCTTCTTCTAGTTTTGTCGGAGGGCAGGAATAGGGAGGCGATTCGTAGAAAGGTATGCATCTACCATAAACTTGAAGGCGCATGAGAGGAGAATCGGAAATGAGCTTGCAGGTGGAACTGGAGCAGCAGCGCAACGTGCTCATCGTTCGCTTGAGAGGGGAATTGGACCATCACACGGCGGATATCGTTCGCTTTAAGATGGAGGATGCGATACTGCGCGGCAGGTGTGACCACGTGGTGCTCAGCCTGAGGGACCTGCAGTTCATGGACAGCTCGGGTCTCGGCGTCGTACTGGGGCGCTACAAGCTCGTCAAGGGCCGCGGCGGCCGCATGGTCGTCTGCGATGCGCACGACAACGTCAAACGGCTGTTCGAGCTGTCGGGCTTGTTCAAGATTCTATCGTTCTATGACAATGAGCGTTCGGCGCTGGCCGGTCTGGAGGTCGTATCATGAGCATCGACAACCATATGAAGCTTTCCTTTGCCGCAAGATCTGAAAACGAAGCGTTCGCGAGGGTCGCGGTTGCCGCCTTCGTGTCCCAGCTCGATCCGACGATGGACCAAATCAACGATATCAAAACGGTCGTATCCGAGGCGGTCACCAACTCTATTATTCACGGCTACGACAACGATCCTGCGGGAATCGTTCATCTAGAGGTAGAGATCGCGGGCGATACGATCTCGATCCTCATCCGCGACGAAGGAAGAGGCATCGAGGACCTCGATATTGCGCGGCAACCGTTGTTCACGTCGAGACCCGAGCTCGAGCGCTCGGGCATGGGCTTCACGATCATGGAAAACTTCATGGACGAATTCGAAGCGACGAGCGCGCCTCGGCAAGGGACGAGCCTACGAATGAAGAAGCGAATCGAGTCCAAAAAAGCATTGTTCAACTAATACCGCGGCAGGGGTTGGGGGCATGGATATCGAATGGAAACGATCTTCGCCGCCGGGTTATCTTGAAGATGCGGAGGTCAAAAGGCTCATCGCGCTCAGTCAATCGGGCGACAGTTCGGCTCGGGACACGTTGGTGTCGAGCAATATCAGGCTTGTCTGGTCCGTCGTGCAGCGCTTCGCCGGCCGCGGCTACGATCCGGACGATTTGTTCCAGATCGGATGCATCGGGCTGCTGAAGTCGGTGGACAAGTTCGACCTCTCTTACGAGGTCAAGTTCTCCACCTATGCGGTGCCGATGATCATCGGCGAAATTCAACGTTTCCTGAGAGACGACGGGACGCTGAAGGTCAGCCGGTCGCTGAAGGAAATGGCGGGGAAGGTGCGAAAAACGAAGGACGAGCTGTCCAAGGTGTTAGGTAGACAGCCTACCATTGGCGAAGTCGCCGAACGGCTTGGCGTGACGCCGGAAGAAATTGTGTTCGCCCAGGAGGCCAACAAGCCGCCGACCTCGATTCACGAGACCGTTTTCGAGAATGACGGCGACCCGATCACGCTGATGGACCAGATCTCGGACGATGCGCAGGAGAAGTGGTTTGACAAGCTCGCGCTGACGCAGGCCATTCAGGCGCTGTCGGAAAGGGAGCGGCTGATCGTATACTTGCGGTATTTTCGCGACCAGACGCAATCCGAAGTCGCCGGCCGACTCGGCATCTCCCAGGTGCAGGTGAGCAGACTGGAGAAAAAAATACTGCAAAGCATCAAGGAGCAAATCGCCCAATAAACGCGCACATCGATGCGCGAGTGGATGGCTAGCTTCAAGACCGTTCGCCCGTCTTAGCGGGTCGCACGGTCTTTTTGCTTTGGGAGCGGATGGGATGGCTGGCGTTGCTTCATACTACATGGAAACGATCGCTGGAGGTGCGGCGGTTGAAGGCCGGTATCGTATATTTACGTTTGCGAAGACGCGTCGAGGTGCTGCCTGGCGCAGTCATTAAACTTGGGGATATCGCATCGATCGAGACCGATCGCCGTTACGCGGACCGCATTCGCGAATTGATCGTCTGGAAAATGCGGCCGGAAGACGGGAACCTGCTGATGATCGACATGCTTCAGATCGTGCGGCTGATTCGTCGCTTCGATCCCGATCTGACTGTCGAAACGTTCGGCGAGCCGCATGTGTTGCTTGAAACGACGCCAAGCGGAAAGGTAAAGCCGAGGTACGTGCTACTCGTCGCCGCATGGCTGCTGCTTTTTTTCGGATCGGGCATGGCTATCATGAACTTCCATGCGGACGTGGATATGCCGGTCGTCCAGCGGCGAATTATCGAATTGCTGACAGGGCGCCCGGACCGTCACGCCTGGTTGTTCGAGGTTCCTTATTCGCTCGGCGTCGGACTCGGCATGCTCATCTTTTTTAACCGCGTCTTCCGCAAGAGGCTGAACGACGAGCCGAACCCGTTGGAGGTCGAGATGTTCATGTATCAGGAAAACGTAAACCACTACGTCATCACGGAAGAATATGCCAAAACTCGTGAAAGGGAGGCGGGACCGGATGCGTGAGCTCGGAGGCGAAGCGCTCGTGGCGATCGTCGGCCTGTCGGGCGGATTCGCGGTCGGAAGCGCGTTCGTTGCGCTGCTCATCGTACTGGATCTCGTGCCCAGACTTGTTCAACTGACGCGGGCGTATAGGCGCTCGGCGATTTTCGAGTCTGCGCTGCTTGCGGGCGTCATCGGCTTCAACTGTGCGGATCTATTCGACTGGCGGCTGTCGCTGGGGAAAGGCTGGCTGCTCGCGCCGGCTGTTTTCCAGGGCATCTTCGTAGGCATGCTGGCAGCCGCTCTGACCGAGGTGCTCAACGTCATCCCGATCGTCGCCAAGCGACTGAAGCTCGGGCCTTATCTGTTCGCGCTGCTGATGGCGATGGTGCTCGGAAAGGTTGCGGGCTCGCTGGCGGATTGGCTGTTGTTCCAACCGATGCATGAATGACTTAAGGGGGTGGCCGGCATGGATATGACCGAACACGGCAGCATGGAGCTCAACAAGGAAGGCGCGAATCGCCCGAACGAACACTCGGACAATATGCCGCCGTTTCGGCCGTTGATACCGACGGATCCGGACAAGAGGAAACGGACGGGCAAGGACAAGTTCGCGCGGCATGACGAAGAGCGAAACGAAAAGGGCAAAGAGAAGCGGGCGCCGCAACCCGACGACGCAAAAAAAACGGAGGAAGGCTTCCCGGCCGAAATCGACGAATGGCTGGCAAAGGTCAAGGAGACGCTAGGCATGCCGGCCGCTTTCGACGTGCAAATCAGAGAAATGACCTTCAGCGGTCGGCGCACGGGCCTTTTATTTTTAAGCAGCTTTGCGAAGGACACCGCGCTGACCGAATTGTTGAAGCGATTGTCCTACCTGTCCCCGGACAGCGTCGGCCACGACGCACTGGAGAGCTTCTTGAATTATTACATGCCTTCGATTCAAATCCGCGAAGTCGACTCGTTTGCCCAAATGGTGGACGATGTGCTCGTGGGAAATGCCGCTTTTTACGTGGACGGCGAACCGCGGGTGCTGCTCATGGACGTCCGGCAGTATCCGGGACGGCAGCCGGAGCAACCGGAGCTTGAGAAGGTCGTTCGCGGCAGCAAGGACGGCTTCACCGAAAGCTTGTTGACCAACGTCGGATTGATCCGCCGCCGACTGCGGGATCCGAAGCTGCGCTTCGAAATTACGCAGGTCGGCGAGCGCACCAAAACGGACGTCGCGATCGTGTTTATCGACGACGTGGCCGATACGAAGCTCGTCGAATCGGTGCGCGACAAGATCAAGGCGGTCAAGGTCGACGGCATTCCGCTGGCCGACAAGCAGCTGGAAGAAATTACGGTCAAGACGGGTTGGAATCCGTTCCCCCTCGTCCGCTATTCCGAACGGCCGGATGTCGTCGCCTCACATTTGCTGGATGGCAGCGTGACCGTCCTCGTGGATACGTCGCCCAGCGTCATGATGCTGCCGACCACTTATTTCGATTTGATCCAGCATGCCGAGGAAAACCGGCAAAGTCCTTTTATCGGAACGTATTTGCGCTGGATCCGTTTTTTCGGTCTGCTGGCGTCGATGTTCCTCATGCCGCTATGGTACATGTACGCGGAATCGCAGCAGCTTCGTCCGTCGTGGCTCTGGTTCCTCGGCGCGGACAAAACCGGCGATCTGCCGCTGATCGTGCAGTTTCTTCTCGTCGAGATCGGCGTCGATCTGATGCGGCTTGCGGCCGTTCATACGCCGACGCCGCTCGTGACGGCGATGTCGCTCGTGTCGGCGATCCTGATCGGCGACATCGCCGTCAAAACGGGGCTTTTTATCAACGAGGTCATCCTGTATATGGCGGTGGCCGCGATCGGAACGTTCGCCACGCCAAGTTACGAGCTCGGACTGGCCAACCGTATCGTCAGGTTGGTGCTTCTGATGGCCGTGTTCCTGTTCCAACTGCCGGGCTTCGTCGCCTGTGCGGCGATTATGCTCGTCGCCTTGGCGTTGATCCGTTCGTACAACACGCCTTATATGTGGCCGTTTATCCCGTTTAACGGTCCGGCGCTATTGAACGTGTTTTTGCGCAGACCGCTCCCTAAGATCCGCATGCGACCGTCGATCTACAGGCCGAAGCAAAGCGGAAGGCAGCCTACGGAATGAGGCGGAAAGGCGCCGGCGGGAAGAAATGCAAATGATGCGCCAATTCCTCCATTTCCCCGAATCGCATCCTGGGATATACTCAGATTATCGCGTATGATGACGGGGATCGCGCCCTGTCCATTCGTACGCCGCGATCGAATTCCAGTCCGAAAAGGGGAAATCATACATGTACTTTCACGGTACCAGCCGCATCAACGACAAGGGACATCTCGAGATCGGAGGCGTCGACACGCTCGACCTCGCGGCGAAGTTCGGCACGCCGCTGTACGTCGTGGACGAGGCGCTTGTTCGCCAGCGCGCCCGCGAATACGTCGAGGCGTTCAAGGCGACGGGCCTGAAGTTTCAGGTTGCCTACGCATCGAAGGCTTTTTGCGTCATGGCCATGTGCCGCGTCGCCGAGGAAGAGGGCATGAGCCTCGACGTCGTCTCGGACGGCGAGCTTTATACGGCGCTGCAGGCGGGTTTCCCGGCTGAACGCATCCATTTCCACGGCACCAACAAGACGCCGGACGAGATCGAGATGGCGCTGAACGCCGGCATCGGCTGCTTTGTCGTCGACAACTTCACCGAGCTCGCCCTGCTGAACGCCATCGCGGCCGAGCGCGGCCAGAAGGTCAACATCCTGTTGCGCGTGACGCCGGGCGTCGAAGCCCATACGCACGACTACATCTCCACCGGCCAGCAGGACTCCAAGTTCGGCTTCGATATCGGCAACGGCACGGCGCTGCGCGCCGTCGAAGAGGCGCTCCGCCAGCCGCAGCTTAACCTGCTCGGCGTGCACTCTCATATCGGCTCGCAAATTTTTGAGGTCGAAGGCTTCCGCATGGCCGTTGAGAAGGTCGCAGCCTTCTCTCTCGAAGTGCGCGCGAAGCTGGACAAGACGTTTACCGTCATCAACCTGGGCGGCGGCTTCGGCATCCGCTACGTTGAAGGCGATACACCGCTGCCGGTAGCGACCTACGTCGAGGCGATCACTGGCGCGATTATCGATTCGTTCACGGCCGCGGACTATCCGCTTCCGGAGATCTGGGTCGAGCCGGGCCGCAGCATCGTCGGCGACGCCGGCACGACGCTGTACACGGTCGGCACGAGCAAGGACATCCCGGGCGTCCGCAAGTATATCGCCGTCGACGGCGGCATGACGGACAATCCGCGTCCCGCCCTCTACGAATCCAAGTATGAAGCGGTGCTCGCCAACCGTCCGGAAGACGAAGCGACCGAGCTCGTATCGGTCGCGGGCAAGTGCTGCGAGAGCGGCGACATGCTCATCTGGGACCTCAAGCTGCCGGCCGTGCAGTCCGGCGACGTGCTCGCAGTGTTCTGCACGGGCGCTTACAACTATGCGATGGCGAGCAACTACAATCGCATTCGCCGTCCTGCCGTTGTCTTCGTGAAGGACGGACAGGCAGACCTTGTCGTCGCGCGCGAATCGTTCGAGGATATCGCCCGCAACGATCTGCTGCCCGAGCGTCTTCGGAAGCAAACGGTCCGCAGCTAACTGAAGCAGAGGCTCCCGCATTGTCGTTGCAAGCCGCTTGTCTCGCGACAGAGGCCGCCGTTCGAGGCGGCCTTTTTCCTTTTTTCGCAAAATGTAGTATGATGGGACAAGTCAAAAACAGTGAATGAGAAGGAGCGTTGATCCGCAATGTCCAAGCAAGCCACGATCAAACTGGCCAACGGCAACGAGGTCGTCATCGAATTGTTCGACAAGGACGCCCCGAATACGGTCGCCAACTTCGAGAAGCTGGCCAATACGGGCTTCTATAATAATCTGAGCTTCCACCGCGTCATTCCGGGCTTCGTCGCCCAGGGCGGATGCCCCAACGGCAACGGCACGGGCGGTCCCGGCTACGAGATCGACTGCGAGATCAACCCGAACAAGCATGAGCGCGGCGCGCTTGCGATGGCCCACCGCGGCAAAAATACGGGCGGCAGCCAGTTCTACATCGTATATTCGCCGCAGCCGCACCTGGACGGCGTCCACACTGTCTTCGGCAAGGTCGTGTCCGGCATGGAGCACGTCGACGCGCTTCGCGGCGGCGACAAGTTCGAGTCGATTTCCGTTACCGAGTAACTTTACTTAGTAACCTATCAGGGTAGCCCGCTCTTGCAGCGGGCTGTTTTGCGTTCAGCCATTCGATCCAAATCCTGTCGATGAAAATCCTTGCTTTTTTTCATTGATGGTGCTAACATGCCTATAAATCGTTCATTCCGATTTTACGAGTCGGATATAGCTTGTCATACGGATCACTGCAGACGATGCGATGTTCGACGAACGATTTTTGATGCTTACCTTCGGGGCGGGGTGCAATTCCCCACCGGCGGTGATCGGCCTCCGCGCGATACGATCGCAACGACAGCCGTCAGTCCGTGACCCGCAGTAGCGCCTTTCATTCCGATGACGGCGCGAGACGGCGGATCCGGTGTGAATCCGGGACCGACAGTGGCAGTCTGGATGGGCGAAGGCAGCGCAGCACGGCCGAATGCGTCTATGAAGCGAGAAGTGCGGGATGAGATGACGGGAAGTCGTATTCAGCAATGATTGTGTTTGTGCTGCATTTCACAATCATCGCGGCGATTTTTTCGTTTCTAGCCGGACGACTTCTTTATACATGCCGCTGGCCTGTTTGATGCTGTGCGACTATTCGACCCGGGGGAGCACTCCGGGTTTTTTTGCGTACTTAAGCCAGTTGCCGAGCTCGCGAGCGGAGAGGAAGTGACAAGAGGCGAAGCTGCGAGAGAACGCGACTGCATTCGCTTCGCGCTTCGAATGTCGGGCGGCGAATCGACGCGCGCGACCGGTTAACCCGAGCGGCGCGAGGAAGGAGGATAGTGGATGTTCACGGGACTCATTGAAGAAGTCGGCAAGCTGCAGCGGATCGAGAGCCGCGGCGAAGCGCTTGTCGTGACGGTAGCCGCGCGCAAGGTGCTGGAGGATGTAAAGCTCGGCGACAGCATCGCCGTGAACGGCGTCTGCCTCACGGTCGTCGCCTACAACGGCAGCGGCTTCAGCGCGGACGTCATGCCGGAGACGTACAGACATACGAATCTGAAGCATTTAAAGCCGGGCGAACCCGTCAATCTCGAACGGGCGATGCTCGCCGGCGGCCGTTTCGGCGGCCATATCGTACAAGGACATGTAGACGGCACGGCGGTGATCGTGTCGCGGACGCACGAGGCCAACGCCGTCGTATTTCGGCTGCGGCCCGAACAGGCGCATCTGCTGAGGCTCGTCGTGCCTCAGGGCTCGATCACGCTCGACGGCATTAGCCTGACCGTTGTGGAAGCGGACCGGACGTCCGGCACGCTAACCGTATCGATTATCCCGCACACGCTGGCGGAGACGGCGCTCGCGCACAAGCAGCCCGGCGCTACGGTCAACGTAGAAAACGACATTTTGGGCAAATATATCGATCATCTGCTGCATGAGAGACACGGAGGACCGGCGCCCGCACCGCGGGCCGCCTCGGGGCTTACGGAAGCGAAGCTGAGAGAGTTCGGCTTCTGACTTGAAAGGCACAAGGGGGAAATGAGAAATGGAAAGCGAAACATTCGATACGATCGAGTCGGCGCTGGCGGATTTGAAGCTGGGCAAGATGGTTCTCGTCGTGGACGACGAGGATCGGGAAAACGAGGGCGATCTGATCGCGCTCGCCGAAATGGCGACGCCTGAAGTGATCAACTTCATGATCACGAAGGCGCGCGGGCTCGTCTGTGCGCCGATCACCCAAGAACGCGCGGAGCAGCTCGAGCTGCCGCCCATGGTGACCCACAACACGGATTATCACGGCACGGCCTTTACGGTGTCGGTCGACCACATATCGACGACGACGGGCATCTCAGCCTATGAGCGGGCCATGACCGTGAAGGGATTGATCGACCCCGAGGCCAAGCCGGGCGATTTCCGCAAGCCGGGGCATATTTTCCCGCTGATCGCCAAGAAGGGCGGCGTGCTGCGCCGCTCCGGCCATACGGAAGCCGCGATCGACCTCGCGATTTTGTGCGATTCCGAGCCGGCGGCCGTCATCTGCGAGGTCATCAAAGAAGACGGGACGATGGCGCGGCTGCCCGATCTGCAGCTGTTCGCCAAAGAGCATGACCTGAAGCTGATCTCGATTCAAGAGCTTATTCGCTACCGCAACGATAAAGAAAAGCTCGTCAAACGCGAAGTGTCCGTCCGCATGCCGACCGACTTCGGCGATTTTGAAATGGTCGCCTACTCCAACGAGGTGGATAACAAGGAGCACGTCGCCCTCGTCAAAGGGGTTATCGACGACAGCGAGCCTGTTCTGCTGCGGGTGCACTCCGAGTGTCTGACCGGCGACATCTTCCTTTCGCACCGCTGCGATTGCGGTCCGCAGCTCGAAGCCGCGATGCGCCAAATCGCGCGCGAAGGACGCGGCATACTTCTGTACATGCGCCAGGAGGGGCGTGGCATCGGCTTGCTCAACAAACTTCGCGCTTACCAGCTCCAAGAAGAAGGATTGGACACGGTCGAGGCGAATATAAAATTGGGGTTCGCGCCGGATCTTCGCGATTACGGCATCGGCGCGCAAATTCTTAAAGATCTCGGTGTCCGGCGCATCCGGCTTCTGACGAACAATCCGCGCAAGGTTCGCGGCCTCGAAGGCTACGGCCTCGAGATCGTGGAGCGCGTGCCGATCCAGATGAACGAGAACGACGACAACAAGTCGTATCTTCGGACGAAGCGCTCCAAGCTGGGTCACCTGCTCTCGTTCGCTGAAGGCCAGGAGCAGTCGCTCGCACCGATTCCGACGATCGAACAAAACGAACAGACCGGCCTTGCGCCGAAGAGAGGATGAAAGAAATGGCATTCGTATATGAAGGCAATCTCATCTCCCAAGGGTTAAAATACGGCGTCGTCGTAGGACGGTTCAACGAGTTTATCTCTTCCAAGCTGCTGAGCGGCGCGCTCGACGCATTCAAGCGTCACGGCGCGGAGGATCATGAGGTAGAGGTGGCCTGGGTGCCGGGCGCGTTCGAGATTCCGCTGATCGCGCAGAAGATGGCCGAGAGCGGCAAGTACGACGCGGTCATCACCTTGGGCGCCGTTATTCGAGGATCGACGCCGCATTTCGATTATGTATGCAACGAAGCCGCCAAAGGCGTCGCTGCGGTCGGGCTGAAGACAGGCGTCCCGACGGTGTTCGGCGTACTGACCGTCGACAGCATCGAGCAGGCCATCGAGCGCGCGGGCACCAAAGCCGGCAACAAGGGCTGGGAAGCGGCGGCGACGGCGATCGAAATGGCTAACCTGACGCGGGCGCTGCAAGGCTGATCGCACCTGCCGACAGCCGGGAGCTTATGAAGGCGGCGGAGCCACACGCCGCCTTCGACGCTGTCCGGGGCGCCGTTTGAACGCTGGGGAAGGGTGATTGAACATCGGCACGACCGTTTTATACAAGCTGGAAACGTTCGAAGGCCCGCTCGATCTGCTGCTTCACTTGATCGACAAGGCGGAGATCGCCATCGAAGACATCTCGATCAGCGACATTACCGACCAATACATGTCCTATCTCGAGGCGATGACGGAGCTGGAGCTGGATGTGACGAGCGAATTTCTCGTGATGGCCGCCACGCTGCTGTCGATGAAAAGCAGGCAACTGCTGCCCAAACCGCCGGTCACGGACGAGCCTTGGCTGACGGAAGTCGACGACTTCGGCGAGGATCCGCGCGAAGAGCTCATCCGCAAGCTGATCGAGTACCGAAAATACAAGGCGATCGCCGGGCAACTGCGCGAGCACGAGCTCGAGCGCAGCCTCGTTTTTACGCGCGAGCCTTACGACCTGTCGCCGTTCGAGCCGAGCGTGAAGCGCAATCCGGTCGAGGGGCTGCACGTCGACGATCTGGTGCGGGCGTTCCGCAAGGCGCTGAGGCGCGCTGCCGGCAGAAACCGGATATCGGCCATCCAACGGGACGAGATCTCCGTCAAGGATCGGATTCGCGACATCATGTCCGTGCTCAAGACACGCGGCGCGGCCGGGGAAGCGAAGGTAATGTTCTCCCAGCTGATCGGCGATTCGCCGGTGCGCGAGGAGATCGTAGCCACCTTTTTGGCCGTGCTGGAGCTGATGAAGCGCCGCTGGGTCAGCTGTCACCAGAGCGCGTTGTTCGACGAGATCGTGCTGACGTGGACGGGAAGGGAGGCCGATGACGATGGATTATTCGACCTTGAAATCGGTACTTGAAGGGCTGCTGTTCGTTGCGGGAGAAGACGGGCTCACGAAAAAAACGATCGCGGAAATCGTCGAGGTGGACGGCGACGTCGTCACCGACATCGTCAAGGATTTGCAAAAGGATCTCGTCCGGCGCAAGCGGGGCATCCGCATCGCGGAGATCGCGGGGACGTACCGGCTGACGACCGCGCCCGAGCACGCGGCATACTTCGAGAAGCTCGCCTATTCGCCGGCACGGACGCCTCTGTCGCAGGCCGCGCTCGAAACGCTGTCCATCGTCGCTTACCGTCAGCCGATCACCCGCGTCGAGATCGAGGAGATCCGCGGCGTCAAGGCCGAGCGGCCGCTGCAGACGCTGGTCGCCAAGGATTTGATCGAAGAAGTCGGCCGCGCCGAGCAGATCGGCCGTCCGATTCTGTACGGCACGACCAAGGCGTTTCTCGACTACTTCGGCTTGTCCGGCATCGAGGAATTGCCCGATCCGGTCGTTACGGCCGATGCCGACGAAGATATGGAAGAGCGAACCCGAATGCTGTTCGAACGAATCGAGGGCCGGCAGCTGTCGCTCGACGATCTCGATCGCGCGCTGCTTGAAGGCTTGCCCGCCTACGACGAGGACGAAGCGCCGCCTTCGGATCGAATTCGCGAGGACGAAGACGAAGACGACGATCATGCACGCTCTCCGGCGCCTGCGCCGAAGTCCGACGACTGGGAATTCTAATCTGCATTATGCGCATGATCCCATGCGCCGAGGCCATACTATCCCCATGCGAAAGGCAGGGGAGCGTATGGTTTTTTGGTATTGGGCTGCCGCGGCATGCCTCCTGGCTGCCGTCGTCGCGGCATGTTCGTCTTTCGTCCGCCTTCGAATCCGATATTCCCGCAGCGGCAAGCTGGACCAGCTCATCGTGATCGTGCATGCGCTGTACGGGCTGTACCGTATTCACGTAGAAGTCCCTACGATCAAACTTTCGAAAACCGGCCTGTCGTACCATGTGAAGGAGCAGACGGAAGCGGCCGGCGCGGGTCAGACGTCTTCCCGGGCGGGGAAACGGCTCATCAATGCGCAAAGCCTCCGGCGACTGAAGCTAGCCATCCGGGAGATGCTCGTGTCCGTCAGGGAATTGAAGCCGTGGATGTTCGAGGGGCTTAGCAAAGTCGAATGCATGCGCTACCGGATGGATATCCGGATCGGAACGGGGGACGCGGCGTCGACCGCCGTTGCGGCGGGACTTTGCTGGTCGATCCACGGGATCGCGACCGGCGCGCTGGATCGTTTCATCAGGCTGAACACGCATCCGCACGGTCGGGTGGAGCCGGTTTACGCCGGCGTCGAGCTGACGGTCGTGTGGGAAGCGGATTTTCGCATACGGGCTGGCGCCGTTCTCGCGCACGCGCTTAGGCTGCTGCCGCGTCTGCGCTACGGCTCAGCGCTGCGCAAAGCGATCAGGGACTGGCGCGCGGTCTCGAACCGTCAAGCTTCGCAAACTTAGAGGAGCCGTCGGACGGTGCGGAGCAAGCGAGCGCGCCCGGGGCCGGTTTACATATTCCGCGCCGGCGGCGGTTAACCTATAGCTGGCGGAAGGCTTCATTTATCCGAATGCCGCGCAGCATACAGCATAGGAGGCGAGCGAGAGCATGTCCGAACATCCGATTCAGGGATTGATGCAGACTGCAATGGAAAACATCAAGGAAATGGTCGACGTCAACACGATCGTCGGCGAGCCCGTTCAAACGCCGGACGGTAGCGTCATTCTGCCGATCAGCAAGGTCGGCTTCGGATTCGCGGCCGGCGGCTCCGAGTTCCAAGGCATGGACGAGCAAGGCAAGCGCAAGAACGGTCAAAATCAACAGGACGGCGGCCACAACGCAAGCGTGCAAATGCCTTTCGGCGGCGGCAGCGGCGGCGGCGTATCGATCAGCCCGATCGCATTTCTCGTCGTAGGCGCGCAAGGCGTCAAGGTTGTGCCGCTCGACAATCAGACGCATCTGTTCGAACGGCTGATCGATGCCGCGCCGACGTGGGTCGACAAGCTGCAGCGCATGTTCCGCGGCGACAAGGACGAGCTGATCGAGGGACGCGGGATCGCTTCGATGCCGGCCGATCCGGAACGCAACTCGCACTGAGCCCGTGCGCGCGAGCAAGCGAAAAAAACAAGCGCAAGGCTTGCCCGAACGGGCGTACGCCTTGCGCTTCTTTTTATGCGGACAAGCGCGAGGCAGCCGCATAAGCGCGGACATGCCCGCATACAATGGAGAGACGGTTGGCAGACAAGCAAGCCCGCAGGGAGGAAACCGTTGATGCAAGCTCGAACGAAAAGCCGCGTCCGCTCGCGCGTCGCGGGGATTGCGGCGGCCGGGGCGGCCGCGCTGTCTTTGTTTTTATCGCCCCATCCGGCAATGGCTTCCGCTTCGTCGTCCGGAATGAACGGAGCGCCGTCATCGGCGGCAACGCCCGCACTATCCGAACCTGTCAAGCCAACGACGCATGCGAAGGCGGCCGCGCTGATCGACGTGACCAGCGGCCGGCTGCTCTATAGCAGCCGCGGCGACGAGCCGATGCTGATCGCAAGCACGACGAAGATTATGACCGCGATCATCGCGATCGAGCAAGGCGATCTGGACAGCCTCGTAACGGTCAGCAGCCGTGCCGCAGGCAAGGAGGGCTCTTCGATTTATTTGAAGGCCGGCGAAAAAATGAAGCTGAAGGACATGCTGTACGGGCTCATGCTGCGCTCGGGCAACGACGCCGCGACGGCGGTCGCCGAGCACGTCGGCGGCTCTTTGGAAGGCTTCGTCTTTTTGATGAACGCCAAGGCCGAAGAGATCGGCATGTCGAACAGCCACTTCGCCAATCCGAGCGGGCTGGATCAAAAAGGCCACTATGCCAGCGCGAACGACATGGCCAAGCTCGCGGCCTATGCGCTGCACGACCCGACGTTCCGGGATATTGTGAGCACCAAGGTGAAAACGGCGCCGAATCCGGACGAGGAATGGGATTACAAGTGGGTCAACAAAAATAAAATGCTTCAATTATATGAAGGCGCCGACGGCGTCAAGACGGGTTATACGAAGCAGGCGCTGCGGACGCTCGTCAGCTCCGCGACGCGGGACGGCAGGCAGCTGGCCGCCGTGACGCTGAACGACGGGAACGACTGGAACGACCACGCCAAGCTGCTCGACTACGGCTTTTCCGCGTACCGGCTCGAGCAGGTGATCGGCAAGGGCGCCGAAGTGCAAAATTATCCTTTTGTAGCCGCATCGACGCTGCGCTATCCGTTCGCGGCAGGCGAGCGGGAAAAGGTCGAGCTGCGCGTTGAACTGTACGGCCCCGATTCGACCGATTACAAGTTTGGCTACAGGGGCAGACTCTCGTACCGGTTAAACGGTGAGCCGATCGGCGCCGTCGAGCTGTTGCCGCGGACGCCGGCACCCGAAGAGCGATCCGATTAAAGGAGGCGGTCTTATGGTCAATTGGATCTGGCTCGGCATGATCGGGCTCAGCGTGCTGTTCGGCGCGGCCAACGGGCGCATCCAGCAAGTGACCGAGGCCGCTTTTTCAGGCGCGCAGACAGGGGTCACCGTATGCTTCGGCTTGATCAGCATCCTCGTATTCTGGATGGGGCTGATGAAAATCGCGGAGGTATCGGGCATCGTGCGGCGCTTGTCGCTCCTGATGGCGCCCGTCGTGCGCTGGCTGTTCCCGGACGTGCCGAAGGACCATCCCGCGCTCGGCTACATCCTTTCCAACTTGAGCGCCAACTTGATCGGGCTCGGCAACGCGGCCACGCCGATGGGGATTCGCGCCATGCAGGAGCTGCAGAAGCTTAATGCAAACCCGGCCGTCGCGACGCCGGCGATGTGTACGCTGTTGGCGCTGAACACGGCGAGCATCACGATCGTGCCGACGACGCTGATCGCGATCCGGATGAATTTCGGCTCGGCGCACCCGGCGGATATTATCGGACCGACGCTTCTCGCGACCGCCATATCGACCGGAGCGGCCATCGCGGCCGATCGCTGGTACCGGCGCCGTCAAAGGCGCGGGGCGCCGCCAATGCTGCCGCCGATACATTCGCCGGTGCATCCGCCCGTCGCTGCGCCAAGCGGCCAGCCGGACCGTCCGCCTGCGTCGCTTTAGAACTACGGATTCTAGATTTCGAGGGAGAAAGGAGCGTTCGCCATGGTTGCCGCCTTGAACGCGCTCTCCGCTTGGGCGATACCCATGTTCATCGTCCTTATCCCGCTCGTCGCCGCTTTCCGCAAGGTTCCTGTGTACGAAACGTTCGTCGACGGCGCCAAGGACGGCTTCCAGACGGCGATCGCCATCATTCCCCACCTCGTCGGCATGATGACTGCCATCAGCATGTTCCGCGCGTCCGGCGCGATGGACATGCTGATCGGCTGGGTCGCCCCTTTATTCAGCGGGCTCGGCATCCCCGCCGAAGTGCTCCCGCTCGGCCTGCTTCGCCCGATTACCGGCGCGGGCTCGCTCGCTTTTGCGACCGACCTCATCAAAACGTACGGTCCCGACTCCCTGATCGGCCGGATCGCCTCCGTCGTCCAGGGCAGCACGGACACGACGCTGTACGTCGTCACGGTGTACTTCGGCGCCGTCGGCATCCGCAACGCCCGGTACGCGCTTAAGGTCGGGCTCTTCTCCGACGCGGTCGGCTTCTTCGCGGCCGTGTTCGCCTGCTGGCTCCTTTTTTAATCCGCCTCTCTCGGAATCCCCGCCCAAGTTGTGCAAATCCCGCCATCGGAGTATGATGGGGGATGAGGTGAACCATCAGTGGAAGAACGATTGCAAAAAATACTCGCGAACGCCGGCGTCGCATCCAGACGCAAGTGCGAGGAGCTCATCGCGGCCGGTAAGGTGACGGTTAACGGCGAGGTGATCAAGGAGCTCGGCGTCAAGGCCGATCCCGCTAAGGATGCCATCGCGGTGAACGGCAAAAAGATTAAATCCGAGAGCAAGCTTTACTTGCTGTTCAATAAGCCCAAGGGCGTCATCACGAGCATGCACGACGAAAAGGGTCGCACGGTCGTAACCGACTTCCTCAAAGGGGTCAAGGAACGCGTCTATCCGGTCGGCCGGCTCGATTACGACACCGAAGGACTGCTGCTGCTTACGAACGACGGGGAGCTCGCCAATCTGCTCACCCATCCGCGCCACCACGTGGCCAAGACGTATTTGGCGACCGTCGAGCGGGTGCCTCACGGCGACGCGCTGGACAAGCTCCAGAAAGGGATCAAGCTTGAGGACGGCATGACCGCGCCCGCCGAGATCGAATATCACGACGTCGATCCGGAAGGCAAGCAGGCGACGATCTCGATCACGATTCACGAAGGACGCAACCGCCAGGTGAGACGGATGTTCGAGGCGATCCATCATCCGGTCATCCGGCTGAAGCGCGTCTCGTTCGGCGGACTCACGCTGGACAACCTTCAGCGCGGCAAATACCGCAAGCTAACGGAGTCAGAGGTCCAATCGCTGCGCGACGCCGCCAAAAAAGCGGAGCGGGGCGGGTAAAGACGTTCTCGGCACAGGACACTAACGTGTCACGGCGTGTCACACAATGTTCAAAACCGGAGCTCCGGGCGCCTGCCTGCGAATCCGGTATTTTCGCTATAATGGAACAAAAGACGCTGGTGGTGACATAGTGAAGCGTTATCGCAAACCGATTCAATACATCATTCTGGCCGTCGTGCTGCTCGTCGGGGGATACGCGATCGGCCAGTCTTTTTTGAAGCCGAATAAAGCGCTTAAACCCGGCAGCGAGGCGCCCGCGTTCGAATTGCTCGGCCTCGACGGCCAGGCGCACAGCCTCGATTCGTACCGCGGCAAGCCGCTCGTGGTCAATTTCTGGGGGACGTTTTGTCCGCCCTGCCGCAATGAAATGCCTGCGCTTCAGGCGCAGTACGACAAATGGAAGGAACAGGGCGTCCAGCTTGTCGGCATCAATCTGAGCGAGGACCGGGTCAGCGTCGGCAGTTTTCTGAGGTCCTACGACATCGACTTTCCCGTGTTGCTCGACAAAAACAAAAAAACCGAACGCAAATACGGCCTGAAGGAATATCCGACGACTTTCTTCATCTCGGCCGACGGCAAGATTCAGGATATCGTCATCGGCGGCCCGATGAGCGAGGAGACGATCGAATCCCGCGTCAGACTGCTGCTCGGCAAGGATTAGGGCTCTGACAGGAGGCAGCAACAGTTGATACACAATACGAAGTGCGAGTGCGGTCACCAGAATCCGACGGGAACCGTGCTCTGCGAATCCTGCGGCAAACCGCTGGTGGACGATCTTCCGCTCGATTCGCCGCTGGAGATGCGCTACGACGGCGCGGCCAGACGCTCGCAGAAGAAAAACCCGGCGCTCATCGACCGCGTATGGAATTTCTTTTCGTCGGTCAAGATCGCCATCTGGCTCATCATTCTCACGCTGCTCGGTGCGGCGATCGGGACGATTTACCCGCAAGAAAGCACCTTTATCAACCTTGACGAGCCGGCCGCTTTCTACAAAGAAACGTACGGTACATGGGGTGCGATCTATCAGGCGTTGGGCTTGTCCCGCACGTACGAATCCTGGTGGTTCATCGGCCTGCTCGTCATGATCGGCACGTCGCTCGTCATCTGCAGTCTGGACCGCGTGCTGCCGCTCTACAAGGCGCTGTCCAAGCAGCAGGTCCGCAAGCATCTTACGTTCCTCACCCGTCAGCAGACCGTGCTTACGGCCGATATTCCCGGGGATGCGGAAAAGTGGGTCGCGGACTTCGGCGCCCAGCTGAAGCGCAAACGCTATCGTGTATGGACGGAAGGCACCGCTCTGCTCGCAGAGAAAAACCGGTTCAGCCGATGGGGGCCGTACATCAATCACATCGGATTGATCCTCTTTCTACTGGCCGTGCTCGGCCGGAGCGTGCCGGCGTGGCATATGGATCAGTACGTCAGCATCGACGAGCATCAGGTCAAACAGATTCCCGGCACCAATTATTACGTCGGCAACGACAAGTTTACCGTCGATTACTACAAGGACGAAGAGCTGCCGACACAGCTGAAGGGCACGCTTCGCGCCAAGCTTTATCAGACGCAGGCGACGCTGTACGCGTGCACGCAGTATTGCGACGACGACCCGCTGCACGATCCGGTGCTCGAGAAGGTAGAGTCGCACAATATCGAGGTCAACTCGCCGCTCGAATACAAAGGGCTCAAGCTGTATCAGTACAATTTCGAGCAAAAAATCCGGCTTATCGAAGTGAAGCCGATGCTGCTCGATGCCAAGACCGGCGATTCGTACGGACCGTTCGACCTGAAGATGAACAATCCGGCGGAAAAGTCCCAGGCAGGTCCCTACACGCTGACGCTGAACGACGTTTACCCCGACTTCGGTCTCGACGAAGAAGGCCGCCCGATGACGAAGTCCCGCGACTTCAACAATCCGGCATTCGTCTTTCGGATTACAGGTCCCGACCTGGACGAGAAGGGGGAGCTGTACATCTACTTCCCGATGCCGAGCGCAAGCGACAAGGGCGTTCAGCAGCAAATCAACGACAGCTTCGAGAAGCTCGGGAGCAATACGGGGCGCTTCAACTTCGAGGTCGGCAAAATGGAAAACGTGACATTTTCGCAGTACACGACTTTTCTTAACGTTCGGGTCGACCGGGCGATGCCGTACGTTTGGGTAGGGGCGGCGATCTCGATGATCGGTCTCGTGATGGGCTTCTACTGGCATCACAGGCGCATCTGGCTGCGCATCGACGACGGCAAGCTCACGCTGGGCGCGCATACGAACAAGAACACGTACGGCATCCGAAACGAAACGGCATCGGCGCTCGCCAAGTGCGGCATCGTCGTCGATCCGAAGGCGCTCGATAACAGGAGGAATTCACGTTGAATCACTGGCTCGATATCAGCAGCACCGCATTCCAGGCAGCCTTTTACCTGTACTGCGCATCCTTTATCTGCTATGCGATCGCGGTGGCCGGCAAGCGCTGGAGCAACCGGGAGCCCGAGCTCCACAACCGCCGTTGGGGCCGCTTCGGCTTCATTCTGGCGGTCGCCGGCTGGGTGTGCCATCTCACCTTCTTTTTCACCCGCTGGAAGGGCGGCGGCCATATTCCGACGAGCAACATGTACGAGTTTATGACGTTTCTGGCGATGGCGATCGTCTTCGCCTTCATCATCGTACATCTGATCTATCGCAACAACCTGCTCGGCGCGTTCGCCATTCCGCTCGTCGTCATCATCATCGCTTACGCGGCCGTGTTCCCGTCCGAGGTGCAGCCGCTCATCCCGGCGCCCAACAGCTACTGGCTCAAGATTCACGTCACGACAGCCGCTACGGGCGAAGCCTTCTTCGCAGTCGGCTTCGCCGCCGCGCTCGTGCAGCTGCTGCGGGTCATCGACTTCTCGCGCAAAGACAAAGCCGGCCGCCGCGAGCAGAGATGGGTCGAGTTCGTCCTGTTTTTCATGGTCGTCATCATCGGCTTCCTCGTGTCCGTGTTCGCCTTCCGCGGCGGCGGCTACGAAGCCAAGTTCCAGCAGGAAAAGGTGAGCATCGACCAGCAGGGCGTCCAGCAGAGCGTCACGCAAACGGTCGAATACGGACTGCCGCCGATCGTAGCGCCTTACAACAGCGAAAAGCTGTCCATGCAGCCGTATCTCGGCATTAAGGACCCGCTGTTCGAGGCGCCGTCCTGGATGAACGGCGTCAACGCGGGCCGCAAGCTGAACACCGTCATCTGGTCGCTGCTGTCCGGCGCGATTCTGTACGGCCTGCTCCGGCTGATCGCGCGCAAGCCGATCGCCGCCGTTATTCACCCGCATCTGTCCGACATCGATCCGGAGGACCTGGACGAGATCAGCTACCGGGCGATCGCGATCGGCTTCCCGGTGTTCACGCTCGGCGCGCTAATATTTGCGATGATCTGGGCGCAGATCGCCTGGTCGAGATTTTGGGGCTGGGATCCGAAGGAAGTATGGGCGCTTATCACCTGGCTGTTCTACAGCGCTTATCTGCATCTGCGGCTGTCGAGAGGCTGGCAGGGCACCCGTTCCGCATGGCTCGCGGTCATCGGCTTTATCGTGGTGCTGTTCACGCTGATCGGCGTCAACCTCGTCATAGCCGGCCTGCATTCCTATGCTGGCGTTTAACCGTTATAATAAGACAAGCTGACTTATAGTGAGGAAAGGGGCCAAACCCGATCATGAGCGCCGGAAATCGCATATTGGTAGTGGACGACGAGGAGCGTATCCGTCGCCTGCTGCGCATGTATCTGGAAAAGGAAGGCTATGTCATCGAGGAAGCGGAGGACGGCGAGACGGCGCTGAAGCTGGCGCTTCAGGAAGAATACGACCTGATCGTGCTCGACCTGATGCTGCCCGGCATCGACGGCATGGAAGTATGCTCGCGCCTGCGCCAGTCCAAGGCGACGCCGGTTATCATGCTGACGGCAAAGGGCGAGGAAGTGAACCGCGTGCAGGGCTTCGAGGCCGGCGCCGACGATTATGTCGTCAAGCCGTTCAGCCCGCGCGAGGTTATCTTCCGCATCAAGGCGATTTTGCGGCGGTCGTCCGCGACGGCTTTCTTGTCCAAAGAGCTGAACACGAGCAACAATATCGTCTTCCCGCATCTGGTCATCGAGCATGACGCGCACCGCGTCACCGCCGGCGGGCAGGAAGTGAACCTGACGCCCAAAGAATACGAGCTGCTGCATTATTTGGCGAGCTCGCCGGACAAGGTGTTCTCCCGGGAGGATCTGCTGAAGGACGTCTGGAATTACGACTTCTTCGGGGATCTGCGCACGGTCGATACGCACGTCAAGCGGCTTCGCGAAAAGCTGAACCGCGTCTCGACCGAAGCCGCCGCGATGATCACGACCGTATGGGGCGTCGGCTACAAGCTCGAGGTGGCGAAGTAAGCGATGGCGATCTGGAGAACCGTAGTCGGCAAGCTGTGGCTGACGATCATCCTGCTGGTCGCCGTCGTCATCTCGACGGTCGGCTTGTTCTTGCTCAAGATCGTCGACGTGACGGTTAGCGCGGACTCGCTAGCCGAGATCAAGCATTTATTCATTTATTCGGGCGCCGTAGGCTTCTTGCTTACGACGTTCTTCGCGTTTTTCCTGCTTACGAAAATCACGCAGCCGCTGCGGGAGATGAAGCAGGCCGCGAATCGGGTCGCCCAAGGGGAGTACTCGACGCGCCTCGTCGTCCGCTCCTGGGACGAGATAGGCGAACTGGCCAATAGCTTTAACCAGATGGCCTCCGAGCTTAATACGCTGATCCGCGACATTCAGCACGAACGGGACCAGCTCGACGGCGTACTGCGCAGCATGAGCGACGCGGTGCTGCTGTTCGACGCGAACGGCCGGGTCAAGCTGACGAATCCGGAAGGGCAGCATCTGCTCGAGATTTGGCGCGGACTGAAGTGGGAGGACGAGGGCGAGCCGGACGAACGGGTGACGGTACCGGACCCGCTGCGCGACATCTACGACACGCTTATTGCCAAAGGAACGACCCATACCGGCAAAATCCATGTGCAGAGCGGCGTATGGTCGGTCGTCATGACGCCTGTCGCCTCCGGCGAAGGCAGCGGCGGCGGTGCGGTCGCCGTGCTCCGCGACGTGACCGAGGAGTTCAGAGTGGACAAGATGCGCAAAGACTTCGTCGCCAACGTCTCGCACGAGATTCGCACGCCCGTCGCGATGGTGCAGGGCTACAGCGAAGCGCTGCTCGACGATATCGCACAGACGCCGGAGGAGCGGCGCGAGCTCGTCCAAGTCATCCACGACGAGTCGCTGCGCATGGGCAGGCTCGTGAAGGACCTGCTCGACCTTGCCCGCCTCGAAGCCGGCTACCTGGACATGACGATGCAGGAGGTCGACGTCAACGCGCTGCTGCAGCGCGTCCATCGGAAGTTCTCCGCGCTGGCGAAGGAAAGAGGCATTGAGCTGATCCGATCGGGCGAGGATAGCGGCCTGCTGCTGCGGCGGGCAGACCCCGACCGACTGGAGCAGGTGCTTACGAATTTGCTCGACAACGCGCTGCGCCACACGGCGTCGGGCGCGTCCATCACGCTCGGCGCATGCACGAGGAGCGGCGACAAAGGCGACAGGCAGATCGAGATCGTCGTCAAGGACGAAGGCGAAGGCATTCCGACGGAGGACCTTCCTTATATTTTCGTGCGCTTCTACAAGGCGGACAAGGCGCGCAAGCGCGACTCCAAGGTCGGTACGGGGCTTGGCCTCGCGATCGTGCGCAACCTGGTCGAGGCGCACGAGGGCACCATTCGCGTGTCCAGCGCGCTGGGCGAAGGGACCGAGTTCAAACTGCTGATCCCGGCCGGGTGAACGAGGGGGGAGCTCGCGCCTATGGCAGTGGTCGATAGCGGCACGCAATACCGCTAAGCTCGCCAATGTCACAACGACAACAAATACCTGTCTCTCTGTTTATACGCGTATTCGCGACAGCTTGAACATAGAAAAACCGCCAGCAACGAGGCTTGGCGGTTTTTCTCCGTAGTAAAGCATTATACGAGCTGAATTTCCTTCGCCGAGTTGAGGTCCGGCAGTTCTTCAAGCTGCGCCAGCACTTCCTTCGGGACGGCTTTGTCGACGCCGAGCACCATGATCGCAGCGCCGCCGACGATCTTGCGGCCGACCTGCATCGTCGCGATGTTGACATCGTTCGTGCCGAGCAGCGTGCCGACACGGCCGATAATGCCCGGCTTGTCGTGGTGGGAGATGAGCAGCAGGTGGCCCTGCGACTCGACGTCGACCGGGTACTTGTCGATCTGCGTGATGCGCGGACCGAAGCCGTTGAGCAGCGCGCCGGCGGCGGACCGTTCTTCGCGACCGGTCTTCAGCGTGACCGTCACCAGGTTGGTGAAGCCCTTCGCAGCCTGGGACTTGGTCGTGACGATATTCACCTCGCGCATCTTGGCCAGGTGCATGGCGTTGACGGCGTTCACTTGATCCGAGCCGAGATGGTGCGCAAGCACGCCTTGAACGACTTGACGCGTCAAAGGCTGTGTGTCCACGTCGGCCAGCTCGCCCGCATAGGAAACGCTGATCTCCTTGACCGGTCCTTCGGTAATTTGCGCCGCAAAGCTTCCGAGCTTGCGCGCGAGCGTAAAGAACGGCTCGAGCTTCGCGAGCAGGTCGCCGGGTACAGGGGGCATGTTGACGGCGTTTTTGTATGGCTCGTTGCGCAAAATGTGCAGCAGCTGCTCGGAGACGTCGATCGCGACGTTCTCCTGCGCTTCGACCGTCGAAGCGCCAAGATGGGGGGTTACGATCACCTTGGGGTGCTTCAGGAACGGGTGGTCGGCAGCAGGCGGCTCTTCCTCGAATACGTCGAAGGCCGCGCCTGCGACGCGTCCGGCGTCGATCGCCTCGATCTGCGCCTGCTCGTCGATGATGCCGCCGCGTGCGCAATTGACGATCCGAACGCCCGGCTTAATCACTTCGAATTGGGCCTTGCCGATCATATGGCGGGTCTCCGGTGTCAGCGGCGTGTGGACCGTGATGAAGTCGGCTCCGCGCACGACATCGTCGACGGTGGCCAGCGTGACGCCCAGCTTGTCTGCACGCTCTTCGGTCAGGAACGGATCGTAGCCGAGCACCTTCATGCCGAACGCCTTGGCGCGCGCAGCCACCTCGCTGCCGATGCGGCCCATGCCGAGCACGCCCAGCGTCTTGTTGCGCAGCTCGACGCCGACGAACGACTTGCGGTCCCATTCGCCGCCGATCGTCTTGGCGTAAGCTTGCGGAATGTGACGCGCCAGCGCCATCATCATCGCGAACGTATGCTCGCAGGTCGTGATCGTATTGCCGTCCGGCGCGTTGATGACGACGATGCCGCGCTTCGTGGCGGCGTCAAGGTCGATATTGTCCACGCCGACGCCGGCGCGGCCGATGACCTTGAGCGACTTGCCCGCGGTCATGATCCGTTCGGTGACGCGGGTCTGGCTGCGCACGAGCAGCGCATCGTATTCGCCGATGATGGCGACGAGCTCGTCTTCGGACAGACCGGTTTTCTTATCGATCGAAATGTCGCTTGCCTCGACGAGGAGCGAGATGCCGAGATCGCTGATCGGATCCGATACCAACACTTTAAACATAGTAATCCCCCTGTACTACGAAGTGATGAATATATAGAAAACACCCTAAAACCCCCGCGGCCCTACCGGACCAACAGCGTTTTGAGGGTGATCTCGTAAAAGCGGCGATTCTTATTGTAAAGCAACGCGCCTTGAAAATGCAATGGAAAATGTGGAACAATCGGCGCCCGTTCGACGTAATATTACGTGTCGGAAGAGAAGAAGGGCAGAAGCGGAACGAGCTCCTTCGCGTAATACCTGGATTTAAGGGACAAATAGTCCCCGCTGCGAATCGCGTCCGTGCTGTTCAGCATATCGACGATCGAACGGATCGTTTTTTGCTTCATTTTGGCGGCCTGACCCGAATTGATGAATTGATCGATCCTGGCGGTCAGATCCTGCGGCAGGTAATCGTACTCGGCCCGGTTCAGGAACATATACTGCGCGGACACCGTATTTTTGACGAGCAGCGGGAGTTTGGACCATTCCGCATTCGCGAGCACGTTAGGCAGCTCGTAGTTGTCAGGCAGGGATAGGTTGACCGTGGAGCCCCATTTGAGCATCGAATCGTAATATTGACTCTGCGCGAGCAGACCGAGCCGGACAGCTTCCGTAAAATAAGCGTTTTTGGAGACGCGGGCGAGCGCTTCCGCCGCCGAGCCTTCGTTCGCCTGCGCGGCGAGCTGGCCGAAGCTGCTCTCGTACAGCTTCAGGCTTTTCAAATAATTGTTCTGCGCGTTCATGAGACCGGGCGTCAGGCTAGACACGGTCGTCACTTTGGACTCGTTGTACTTGCTCGCGGCCAGCTTCGCCAGTTCCTTCAGTGAGGAGGCGCGGTCGACCGTATCGTCGGTCTGCCAGCGGGTGCGGGCGGCGGACCACTCGGCCATCCATTCCCGATGAGGCTGAAATACGTTATGATAGAAGGATACGAGATCCTGCTGGGAGTACGCTTTGGGAGATTCGGCCGCTTTGGAAGCCTGGGCGCCGGCCGGCTTCGCATACAGCGCTTCCGTGCGGTCGGTGCCGACCTTGACCCCGCTGAAGAAGGCGGCGATTGCGACGATCAGAAAAAACAAAAAGCCCAGGGCGAAGATCAGGTCCGTTCTTGATAGACGTTTTTCCATTGCAGACTCCTCGTGTAGATCGACATGAATAGATTAAGTATAAGGAAATGATTAGCATCCGTACATAACAAAAATTTACATCAGACGAGGTAACATGCCTAAATTCGACATCAAAAACATTAAATTAAGAAAAGTGACCGTGGACGAGCTCAGTGACAAGCTGCTTTTGGTCAATCTGTACGCCACGCAGGCGCTTACTGTCATTATCGGATTGGCTTGGGTATTTTTTCAGGGGCAGAATATATTGGAAATTTTCCGAATTCAAGGCTCGCTTTCGTTTCTATATTGGGGGGCCGGCTTGGCCGCTCTTGTCGTCGCGTTCGACATCGGCATATCGCGATGGATCCCCGATGAAGCGAAGGACGACGGAGGTGTCAACGAGCGTATTTTTCGCAACCGGCCGCTGTGGCATATCGCATTGATATGTGCGGTCGTCAGCGTTTGCGAAGAGCTGCTGTTCCGCGGCGCGATGCAGCACGCTTTCGGTCCGTATTGGACGAGCATCATTTTCGCCGCCATTCACGTCAGATATTTGCGCCACTGGATTCCGACCGGCATGGTATTCGCCATCAGCTACGGACTCGGATGGCTGCTGATGTACACGGGCACGATTTGGGCGCCTATTTTTACCCACTTTCTAGTCGATCTGACGATGGGGATCATCATAAAGTACCGGAGGGAAGAGGAGTAATGAGCGAGGAGCGTCTTCCGACAGCTTGGGATAAATACGTAGAAGCCAAGCGACATGCGCTGTCGCCGGTCGAGAAGGAAGCCGCCGTTAACGAACCGATGTCGATCGAACAGCTTGAGCTTGCGATTGCGGAAGCCGCGGCCGCTTCGGGATTGCCGGAGACGGGCATGCCGCCGAGAGCGGTCGTTCATCCGTCGGTCCGCAAAAGCTACAGCAAATGGTTTTACCGCCTGCTGCTGGTCCTGTTCTACGCGCTTGTCGGCTTTTTGCTCTGGTGGGGCTACGAACATTATTCAACGGTTTAAAACTTGAAGCGACGCCTCCGAATTCGCGCGAGCGAATCGGACGGCGTCGCTTCGTCGTCTCGTCTACGAGTCGGTCTCGATCGCCTTAGGATCGACGAACGAATACCCTTTGCCTTCAAGCGTCGTCAGCAGCTGGTCCAGCGCGGCCGCCGTCCACGCAAGCTCGTGCATCAAAATGTTGCTGCCCGCATGTAGCTGCTCCGTTACGTTGTCGATGATCGCCTTCGTTTTGTCTTTGATCTTGGTGCCGGACATCGTCCAATCCAACGAACCGTTCGACCAGGTCATGAAGAGAAGGCCGTTGTCGGCCGCGATCTTATGTACATCGTCGTTCGCGGAGGCGTTGGGCGGCCGGAAGAAAAGGGGGCGCTTGCCGATCGTAGCTTCGACGATATCCTGCGTCTTCCCGATCTGCGCTTTGATCGATTCCGCGTTCTCCTTGCCAAGCTGGATATGATCGTACGAATGATTGCCGATCGTCTGGCCTCTCCGGTCGATTTCCTTCAGCAGCTCGGGATGCGCCTTGACGCGATAGCCGTTGACGAAAAAGATCGCTTTGGCATGATGTTGATCCAAAATGTCGAGAATCGGCTTCAGCGTTTTTTCGTCCTTCGGACCGTCGTCGAACGTGAGCAGCACGACCTTGGCGCTGCTGGCGGACTTGTCGATCGGCACGATGTCATAATTTTTGTTCATTTTGTACGTTTTCGAGGCGGACTGCGGCGCTGACGTCGCGGTCGGTGAAGCCGACGGAGACGGCGAGGGCGAGACCGAGGCAGACGGCTTCGGCGTTAAAGCGGCAGATGCCGAAGGCGCAGAAAAAGCCGACGGGCTGGGAGCCGACGTGGACTTGGCGGTCGGAGCCGCGCCGGTGGCCGCCACGGTGGGAGACGCTTGCTCGTTTGCATTGCCGCCGCAAGCGGACAAGGCGACGGCCAGCACGCCGACGGCATACAAGCCTTTGGCGATTGTGGGCATGTGCATGACTTCCTTTCGGCTAAGCTGAAGCTTTCATCGATTGTACCATACCCGTCGGCTCGGGCGTCCAATCTTCTTCCTGAATTTAAGCCGGATGACGCAGCCCGGCGAAGCCAAACTAAGCGTGGATTCGCTGCACGCATTTTGGCGGTCAACTATTCGTGAAGAGGAGGCGATAGCATGAAAATGGCTGCATTCATCATGGGCGGCCTCGCGGGAGCGGCCTTGACTGTCGCGATTCGCCGCAGTCCAAGGTGGTCCGTCGCTGCCGGCATGCTCGGTCGCGAGCTAAAAAACCGCTCCTTCGGCATGAAGGAGGGAGCGCTCGGCAAAATGTTCGACATGCGCTTTAGCGCCGATCATTCTGAACGCAAAGGCGAATCCGGGAGCGAAGGCTACAAGCGGTCGGCTTCTAAAAAGTCCGACTCCGACAGCCTCGGAGAGCTTGCCGGCATCGTCTCCAAAGATCCGGGCGTACGCGAAGAAGTGAACGAGATTCTCGCGGAGAGCGGTCAGCATCGAATTTGATCGGCCAGCGGCGGCGTCGCGGCTTCCTTCCCCTTCGGGAGGCGCCAGACGCCGTTTTTTAATGCGGACCGGCCTCAGTAGGCAAAATTTCGCGTATACGGTTCGTTCCATACTTAAAATTGTGGGTTTTGGCTAGTGCATTTCGAGGGTAGAAGTGATAACATATGTTAAAGCACAAAATTCACACGTATCGCCTGCCGCGTCATACGCTGTTAACACCCATCGTGTGCAGAAGGGAGGATCCTGTCATGAGGATGGAGCGGCTTAGCCAAGACAAGATTAGGATTTTCCTTACCTTTGACGATCTGTCGGAACGCGGGATCCAGAAGGAAGACATGTGGCGGGAAATTCCGAAGGTACACGAGCTTTTCAGCGAAATGATGGATCAGGCTTACAGCGAGCTTGGCTTCGACGCTTCCGGTCCGCTGGCCGTCGAGGTGTTCGCAATGCCCGCGCAAGGCATGGTCGTCATCGTCACGAGGGGCAAGATGGAGAGGGATTCCGAGGCGGGCGCCGAGGAAGAGCTCGACGAAGAAGTGTACGAAATGGAAGTCACGCTTGAACAAAGCGAAGCCATTATATATCGGTTCCGGGACATCGAGGACGCCATTGGCGCCGCCAAGATGCTGAAGTCCCAGATCACGGACGAAGGCCGGATGTACAAATATCAGAATCACTGGATTTTGTGCTTCGATCCATCCTCCGGCGAAAACGCGAACGACAATGCGCTGATCGCGATTCTTGCGGAATACGGCGAAGCGACTTCCGTCACGCCGGCCGTGCTCGAAGAATACGGCCAGTTGGTCATCCCGGCCCATGCCGTGCAAGTGCTGACGGAGCATTTCGCCTGAATCGGGCGCTCTCAGACGGACATGCTGCATAAAAACGGCGATCGTTTTTAATGCGGCTGTCCTTTTTTGCGCTTAGGATACTCGTATGAAAGGAGGGGATTCGCCGTGCTGATCTTCTCCGTGCTGGCTGCGGCCATCGCGCCCGGCCTCGCCTTGCTCGCTTATTTTTACTGGAAGGACCGATACGATACCGAGCCGCTGTCGATGGTGTCCAAAATGTTCGTGACCGGCGCGCTTATCGTGCTCCCGATCATGATCGTGCAGCGCGGACTGCTGATCTGGCTTGGCGAATCGCCCTTCGCTTTCTCGTTCGTGATCTCTGCGGGCGTAGAGGAATTTTTTAAATGGTTCGTTCTCTATCATATCGTCTTCAATCATACCGAGTTCGACGAGCCGTACGACGGTATCGTTTACGCGACGGCGGTATCGCTCGGATTCGCGACGATCGAGAACGTGATGTATGCGTTCGCCGAGCCCGCCACGTTCGGGTCGCTGCTCGTTCGCGCGCTGCTGCCGGTATCCGGACATGCGCTGTTCGGCGTCGTCATGGGCTACTTTATGGGCAAGGCGAAGTTTTCGACGGGCAAACAAGCCCGCTTGTTCCAGTCGATGGCGTTCGTACTGCCTATCGCCTGGCACGGCATATACGATTTTCTGATGCAATCGCTGCCCAAGACCTGGATGTGGATCATCGTGCCTTTTATGCTCCTGCTATGGCTGCGCGGCATTCGCTACGTTCAAAGCGCCAACGACGTCTCGCCCTTCAGGCTCATGCATCGCGAAGAAGGCGGTTAAGGCGCGCCCTTCGTGGCTATAATGGTTTTTAGTAGATTCGGGAGCGAGGGGAACCATTGAACAGCGCGCGCGTCAAAGTGACGATCCGATGCAGGTCCTGCGGCGACAAGTTTGTATTAAGAGGCAAGCGCGAACGCGGGAAAATCGATACCGGATTCAGACAGTGTGTCTGCGGCAACGCGGACCGATTCGACATCGAAGAGAACGATGCATAAAGGCGGCTCCTCATACCCAAACTAACGGCAATCCGTAGTCTGGGAATGAAAGGGGCCGTTTTTCATGTACAAACGCTTGAGCGCCGTTATGTTTCCGCTTTGCGCGCTGCTGCTCGCTGGCGCCGTATTCTGGGGATACCAGGAGCATCAGGAAAAAAACGCGGTGCTGATCAAAGCGGAAAATCAATATCAGCGGGCATTCCACGATTTGACGAACCATATGAGCAGCCTGCAGGAGCAGCTCGGCAAGACGCTTGCGGTCAACAGCGCCTCCTACCGCATGCAGCGCAAAGGCCTGGTCAACGTCTGGCGGCTGACGAGCCAGGCGCAAAACGAGGTGAACCAGCTCCCTCTCGCGCTGCTGCCGTTTAATCAGGCGGAAAGCTTTTTGAGCCGTATTTCCGATTTTGCGTACCGCACGTCGGTAAGGGACTTGACGAAGGAGCCGCTGTCCGAGAAGGAAACGCGGACGATGCAGTCTCTTTACGCGAAGGCGGCCGACATCAACAAAGAGCTGGGCAAAGTTCAGGACGCGGTATTGTCCGACCATCTAAGGTGGATGGACGTCGAGGTCGCGATGGCGAGCGCCGATCAAACAGCGGACAATTCCATTATCGACGGCTTCAAGACCGTTGACAAGAAAGTATCCGCCTATCCGGAAAACGACTGGGGCCCTTCTTCCGCCTCCCAGCATGTCCAGCGCGCGCGCGCCAACGTCTCAGGACCGAGGATCACGGCGGAGGAGGCGCGTCGGAATGCGCTCGATTTCCTCGGTCTTTCCGCACAGGCCGCCGGCCGCGAGATCCATGTTACCGAGAACGGCGCCAAAACCGATCATCCGACCTATACGGCTACCGTAACAACGGGCAAAGGCGCATCAAAGACCGAGGGACAGCGAATCGTCATGGACTTTACGGCGAAGGGCGGCAAGCTGCTCTGGTACATGAATCCGCGTCTCGTCAAGACCCGGAGCTTGAGCGTAGGCGCCGCCAAACAAAAAGCGATCGAATTTCTGAAAAACAAGGGCTACCCGTCCATGACCCCGGTCACGTACGACGAATACGACCATGTCGCAGTCTTTACGTTCGTCGCCGAGCAAAACGGCGTATTGATCTATCCCGACAAAGTGACGGTGCGCATCGCGCTCGACAACGGGGAAGCAGTCGGTCTCCAGGCGGCCGACCATGTCTACCACGAAGCCAGCATCGGTGTAGGCAAAGCGACCGTCGACGAAGCTAAAGCCAAATCCGCGCTTCACCCGAAGCTGCAAGTGAGCGGCCATCGTCTGGCGGTCATCGAGAACGACGAGGACAAAGAGGTGCTGTGCCACGAATATACGGGCAAAATCAACGGCTCGCAATATCGCATTTATGTGAACGCAGGCACGGGCATCGAAGAAAAAGTGGAGCAAATTCCCGATTCGGCAAGAGCGATTTTGTAGCCTCGCTGCCGATGAAGCGCCGGACCGTAAGCCGGTCCGGCGCATTTCTGCATTTTGACCGCTTGGCATCTGCCGCCAGACAGACGATCGTGCTATAATGCAAAGGATAATGCGGACAAGAGGACGAAGTTCGCATTATTAACGGCATTATACAGCAGTCGCATGGAGGTGCAGCGTGCTTCCCAAGATAGGTCAAATGCTTTATATTCAGCCCCATGCGGCGACGAACGACGGCGGGACGCCCGGCATGCTCAGATCGCGCGTCATGGACGCGGACGATCGCTTCTTGTATGTGGATATCCCGATGGACGAACAAACGCGCAGGCTGCATCGGACCCAGCCAGGGGACGAGCTCAGGCTTACATACTTTACGTCCGAAGGCGTCAAGCACCAGTTCGCCGCCCATGTCCAATCGATACGCAGGGAAGGCACCAGCCAACTCGTCATCCCGAAGCCCGACCCGGATCAAATCACCAGGGAGCAGCGCAGAAGCTTCCTGCGGGTCGAGGCGCAGCTCGAGATTGCCGTCCGGCTCGGGGAGAAGCTGCGATTTACGGCGCTTACGGACGATGTCGGCGGCGGCGGCGTATCGTTCCGATGCGACCGCAAGTGGCCGATTACGCCGAACATCAAAGCGAGCTGCTGGCTGCTTCTGAACTACAAATCCGGTGCGGTCTCGCATGCACAGTTCGAGGCGGAGATCGTTCGGATCGTGCCCGTCGAACCGCATCACAACTTGGTCATGATGCGATTCCAGGACATTCTGGATACCGATCAGCAGAAGATTATCCGTTACTGCTTCGAAAAGCAGCTCGAACGCAGGAAGGATTAGCGAAAGAGAGGCCAAAGCATGAGGGACGGTCAAGGTCGCCGCCGGCGAACGGACGCCGGACAGGCGGCTGAGCGCTTCGACGGATACTTGCGTGCGGCGGCTTTGGCCTGCGTCGTCTTGCTCGTTATCGCGCAGTTGCTCCTGCGTATACCCGCGATCAGAGCGTGGATCGCGCCCGGCGAACGCGCCGAAGGAATACGTTACGAAGCCGGATAGACCCTCGTCTGTTCGGCTTGCTTTTTTGCATCTGAAAATAGGCTGTGGTATAATTTGTTCATTCGTGCGCAGGCGGTCGCCGGCTGGTTTTATGCTTATGCAGGCGTTGCCGGACAGCTTCGTCTCCGCCTTGCCGCAGGCCGATGGACCTCCTGTCTGATCGACCGGATGCATCAATGTTTGTGCGCTCTAGGAGGCTTGTTGCTACTTCATGAATGAACGTTATCCGCACCGCATCAACATCGCGATCGACGGACCGGCCGGAGCGGGCAAGAGCACGGTTGCCAGGCTGGGCGCAAGCACGCTTCGATACGTATATGTGGACACCGGCGCCATGTACCGCGCCGTCACCTATGTCGCACTCTCTCGCGGCGTCCGTATAGACGACGAGGCGGGTCTGGCGTCGCTCGCGTCCGGACTGGACATCGCGCTCCTTCCGGGCGAAGACGGCCAGATCGTATTGGCGGACGGCGACGACGTCACCGGATCGATCCGTACGCGCGAGGTCACGGCATCCGTTTCGCTCGTGTCCGCGAATGCCGCCGTACGGTCGCGAATGTCCGAGCTTCAGCGCCGGATGGCTGCCGCCAAGGGCGTCGTCATGGACGGCCGCGACATCGGTACGCATGTGCTCCCCGACGCCGAGCTCAAGGTGTTTCTGACCGCGTCTCCGAGGGAACGCGCGACTCGCCGGTTTTTGGAGCTCGGGGATAAGCCCGGCGTGACGCTCGATCAGCTCGAAGAAGAGATCGCCCTGCGGGACCGGATGGACAGCGAACGCGATATCGCGCCGCTTCGCCAGGCCGAGGACGCATTGCTGATCGACTCGACGGGCCGCTCGATCAATGAGATCGTGGACGAGATCGTCTCGCTCGGCCTTGCGGCCGCGCAGGCGGTCGGCACAAGGGAGAATTGACCGATGCTGTACCGATTCGCGAGAGTGCTGCTCAGAGTCCTGTTCAAGCTTCTTTATCGCTTTGAAGCCGTCGGCGCGGGGCGAATTCCCGCGGAGGGCGGCGTGATCTTGGCGAGCAACCATACGAGCCTTCTCGATCCGATCGCGCTCGGCATCGGCGTCGATCGGAAGGTTCACTATATGGCGAAGGCGGAGCTGTTCAACATTCCCGGCTTCGGCGCGATGATCACGAACCTGGGCGCGTTTCCGGTCAAGCGCGGCGGCGTCAGCAAGGAGGCGATCCGCACGGCGATCGGCATTCTGCGCGAAGGCAAGGTGATGGGGATCTTCCCCGAAGGAACGCGCAAGGACGTTGGACTCATGGGCAAGCGGGGCGCGATGAGCATGGCGCTGCGGGCCGGCTCGGCCGTGGTGCCCGTAGCGCTCATCGGCAGCTACCGCCCTTTTACGAAGATGAAGGCCGTATATGGCGCGCCGCTCGATATGGAGAAGCTTGCCGGCGACGGTTCGCCGGAGGCGCAGGAAGCCGCTACCGAGTTGATGATGTCGAAGATCAGAGAAATGCTGAACACGGGCAAGCCCGCGCAATAATTTAATTCTTTCGGCACATACTACGGTCGTTCGTCCTATTTTTATACTTAAGTGATTTAAACCCCGCGATGCGGGTTTAAATAAAGTTGTGGTAGAACTGTGGAGGTTATTTCCATGTCTGAAGAAATCAATGTCCAGGAATCCGCCGCGCAGGAGCCTGTCGCTGCCGACAACGCCGCAGAGACGGTCACGCAAGACGCGCTGGAGAACGTTGTATCGCTGAAGAAGGGCGATACCGTGAAGGGAACCATCGTTAAAATCGAAGACAACCAAGCATACGTAAGCCTTGGATATAAATACGACGGTGTCATCCCGCTCCGCGAGCTCTCCAACGTCAACCTGGAGAATGCTTCCGACGCCGTGCAAATCGGTCAGGAAGTCGAAGCGAAGGTCGTCAGCATCAACGACGAAAAGGCGAGCCTCGTCCTCTCCAAGCGTCAAATCGACGGCGCGAAGGCTTGGGATGATCTCCAAAGTAAGTTCGACAACGGCGAAGCTTTCGAAGTTACGGTCGCCGACGTCGTCAAAGGCGGTCTTGTCGCCGACGTGGGCGTTCGCGGCTTTATTCCCGCGTCCATGGTCGCGCGTACGTTCGTCGAAGACTTTTCCGATTACAAGGGCCGTACCCTTCGCGTTAAGGTGAAGGAGATCGACCGCGAGAACAATAAAGTGATTCTGTCGGCCAAGGAAGTGCTCGAGGCCGAATACGAAGCGCAAAAGCAATCGGTCATGGCGTCGCTGCAGCCGGGCCAAGTGCTCGAAGGCACCGTTCAACGCCTGACCCCGTTCGGTGCATTCGTCGACATCGGCGGCGTAGACGGTCTGGTTCACGTTTCCGAGATCGCTTGGACCCACGTGGCACACCCGGCCGACGTCGTCTCCGAAGGCCAGAAGGTCAACGTGAAGGTGCTGAGCGTCGACCCGTCGATCGGCAAGATCAAGCTGAGCATCAAGGCCGCCCAACCGGGTCCTTGGGAATCGGTTAACGGCAAGTTCAACACCGGCGATACTGTGACGGGCGTCGTGAAGCGTCTTGTTAGCTTCGGCGCATTCGTCGAGATCGCGCCAGGCGTCGAAGGCCTCGTGCACATTTCCCAAATTGCACACCGCCACGTCGCTACGCCGCATGAAGTGCTGAAGGAAGGCCAAGAAGTTCAAGCGAAAATTTTGGACTTCAACCCGGCCGAGAAGCGCGTATCGCTCTCCATCAAGGAGACCGAAGAAGCGCCGGCTCAACCGGAGCGCGCACCGCGCGAGCCGAGAGGCAGACGCGAAGAAGCGAACCTTCCGGCTCCGGAAAGCATGAGCTTTACGCTTGCCGAGAAGTTCGGCGACAAGCTGAGCAAGTTCAAGTAAGTTCGAACCATACACAGTTTAGGCGCTGCAGGAGTTTTTCCTGCAGCGCTTTTTTGCGTTCGCCGTTTTTTTGGCATACGGTCAAGCTGCGCATACTAACGAATGGAACGGGATCCGATTCGAGGAGGACTAGGGCATGATTACGGCAAAGTGGCTGGCCGGCCACCACGAATTGATGGGCGTAACCCTGGGAACGCTATTCGGCTTTTTGGCCCGGGTAGTGATGCTGCGCAGCGACTACAGGCAGTACCCGGCCTATCCGCACGGGAAAATCATTCACCTGGCGCTCGGCTTGATCGCAGGCGCGCTTGGCGCGGTCGCCGTCCCCGCATTGATGAGCAAGGATTATACGGCCATTACATTTCTATCGCTCGCTGCGCAGCAGTTCAGGGAGGTGCGCAACATGGAGCGGGGGACGCTGACGGCCATCGATCATCAGGAGCTCGTTCCCCGCGGCGCCACCTATATCGAAGGCATCGCCGTCGTTTTCGAAGGACGCAATTATTTGTCGATCGCGACAGCGTTGCTCGTCAGCTTCGCGGCGACGATAATAGGCTGGATCTGGGGCGTTCTGCTCGGCGTCGTATGTATGGCGATCGTGCTGAGGTTCATGAAAGGGAAGACGATCGAGGACATCGCAATTGTCTCTTTCGCGCCGGTCGAGGCGAAGAACGCAAGCGTCACGGTGGGCAATGTCTACATCATGAACGTGGGGCTTGAACCCGACCTTGCCGTCATCCGCAAGCAGGCGATGGGCTTCTTGCTCACGCCAGTGAGCGACGACGCCAAAGTGACGCTCTCCAACCTGGGACTCAGGCAAGCGATATTGCACGACCTGTCGACAAGACTCGGCGTATATCGGGACGACGGCGAGCCGGCGCTTGTACCCATCGCGAAGCTTGACCTAAGCACAGGAGCGCTCGCCGTGCTGCTGCTGCCCAGGGAACAAGACAAGGACAAGGCACTCAAGGCGATGCGCGATGTGCCGCTGCTCGAATCGGCCGTCCGCAGGCCGACGAAGGCCAACAAAACGAAGGGAGAACCGAACTATGGCTAAAATCGTCATGTTTCTCACGACGGATCCGACCAATGTGTCGGAAGGCTCAGCCGCGCTGATCGCCAAGTCGGAGGAGGAGCTGCAAAACTTGACGAATTTGCTGGAAAAAATATTGGACTGCGCCGCACATAAATTGAAGGATGGGCTGTACATGGTCGTCGATCGGCACTAACAAAAACGCGGGCGATCGCAATTGAAGGTACCGTTAGCCAAGGCGGGGTATTTTTGTTATGATACTCTTTGTATGATTCAGAGGAATCCCTTAAGGAGTGAAAGCATGGCAAGACCTGTCATTGCCATCGTAGGACGACCCAACGTCGGGAAGTCGACGATTTTTAATCGCATAATCGGTGACCGCCTGGCCATCGTGGAAGATAAGCCGGGAATTACGCGCGACCGCATTTACGGTACCGGCGAATGGAGCGGCCGCAGCTTCAGCGTGATCGATACGGGCGGCATCGAGATCGACGGCGAAGACGGCATGCTTCGTCTGGTTCGCATGCAAGCCGAGCTCGCGATCGAAGAAGCCGACCTCATCGTATTCATGGCCGACGCCAAGTCTGGCGTCACGAACGCGGATGAGGAAGTCGCCCAAATTTTGTTCCGTTCCGGCAAGCCGGTCGTCGTAGCGGTTAACAAGGTGGACAATCTTCAGCGCATGGACGATATTTACGAGTTTTACAGCCTCGGCTTCGGCGACCCGATCGCGCTGTCCGGCTCGCACGGCATCGGCATCGGCGACTTGCTCGAAGCTTGCGTGGAACGGCTGCCCGCCGGCGAAGATCAGGAGTATGACGACGACGTGATCAAGGTCGCCCTGATCGGTCGCCCGAACGTCGGCAAGTCATCGCTCGTCAACGCCATTCTGGGCGAGGAGCGCGTCATCGTCAGCGAGGTCGCCGGCACCACGCGCGACGCCATCGATACGCCGTTCGTCAAGGATGACCAGCGGTATGTGCTGATCGATACGGCCGGCATGCGCAAGCGGGGCAAGGTGTACGAGACGACCGAGAAGTACAGCGTGATGCGGTCGATGAAAGCGATCGAGCGCGCGGACGTCGTGCTCGTCGTCATTAACGGCGAAGAGGGCATCATCGAGCAGGACAAGCATATTGCCGGGTACGCGCACGAAATGGGCAAAGCGTCCGTCTTTGTCGTCAACAAGTGGGACGTCGTCGAGAAGGACGACAAGACGATGCAGCACTTTACCAATTCGATCCGCGATCACTTCCTGTTCATGTCTTATGCGCCGATCGTATTCCTGTCAGCGCTCACGAAGTCTAGACTGCATCGGCTGCTGCCCGTCATCGACCGCGTCGCCGAGCAGCACGCGATGCGCGTGCCGACGCATCTGCTCAACGACGTCGTCGCGGACGCGGTGGCGATCACGCCGCCGCCGACGGACAAGGGCCGGAGATTGCGCGTGAACTACGCGACCCAGGTGTCGGTCAAGCCGCCGACGATTCTGATTTTTGTGAACGATCCGGAATTGATGCACTTCTCGTACGAGCGTTACTTGGAAAACAAGATTCGGGCCGCGTTCGACTTCGAGGGCACGCCGCTGCGCCTCTTTACGCGTCGCAAGTCCGACCAGGAATAGGAGAGAACCGTGTTGCTGCCAGCCGTCATCGCTGTCGTCGTCAGTTATTTGCTCGGTTCCGTATCCTTCAGCATTCTGTTTGCCCGCTGGCTGCGCAAGATCGATATTCGCCAGCACGGAAGCGGCAACGCCGGCGCGACCAATACGCTGCGCGTGCTCGGCAAAGGGCCGGCGATCGCCGTGTTCGTGCTGGACATCGCCAAGGGACTCGTCGCCGTCGCGATCGGCCAAGCGATCGCGGGCGAGCAAGGCTCCTGGCTCGCGGTCGCCTGCGGCCTGGCTTCCATCGCCGGCCACAACTGGCCGCTCTATTTCCGCTTCAAAGGCGGGAAGGGGATCGCGACGACCGTCGGCGCGCTCATCTATCTGGCGCCGCTGCCGGTCGTGGCAGCGGGCGTCGTAGCCATTATCCTTATCGTCATTACGCGGTACGTTTCGCTCGGATCGATGGTATTCGCCGCGCTCGTGCCGGTTATTCTCGGCTTGGCGGGCGAGATCGGCCCCGTGTTCTGGGGCTCGCTCGTCTTGGCGCTGCTCGCGATCGTCCGCCATCGCAAAAACATCGTCAAGCTGATGAACGGCACCGAAAACAAAATCGGCGCCAAAAAGAAGGAGGATTCGCATGGCATCTAGCCAAGTTAGCCAAGTTACCGTCCTGGTAGCCGGCAGCTGGGGCACGGCGCTGGCTTGCGTGCTCGCGGACAACGGCCACCGCGTGACCGTCTGGACGCGCGGCGCCGCCCAGGCGGAGGAGATCAACGAATCCCATACGAATCGCAAATATTTGAAGGATGCCGAGCTGCCGCATACGCTGCGCGCGACGACGGACATGGCCGAGGCGTGCCGCGATGCGGACGCCGTCGTATTCGTGGCGCCGTCGTCTGCCATGCGCGAGGTCGCAAAAGCGGCCGTACCGCATCTCAAGCCAGAGGCGCTTGTCGTCCATGCGACCAAAGGCTTTGAGACGGGCAGCTTAAAGCGGATGACCCAGGTGCTCTCCGAGGAGCTGGGTCGACCGGAAGGCTCCATTGTCGTGCTGTCCGGACCGAGCCACGCCGAAGAGGTCGTGCTGCGTTTGCCGACGACGGTCGTCGTTGCCGCGAGCGAGCTCGAGCAAGCGGAAGCCGCCCAGGATTTGTTTATGAACGACGCCTATTTCCGCGTCTATACGAATCCCGATTATGTCGGCGCGGAGACGGCCGGCGCCATTAAGAACATCATCGCCCTTGGCGCGGGGCTGTCCGACGGTCTCGGCTTCGGCGTAAACGCCAAATCCGCGCTCGTCACGCGCGGTCTGGCCGAGATTGGCCGTCTAGGCTCCGCCATGGGCGCCCATATGCTCACTTTTGCGGGCCTCGCGGGCGTCGGCGATCTGATCGCGACGTGCACGAGCAGGCATAGCCGGAACTATCGGGCCGGCGAGCTGCTGGCGCAAGGGCTTGGCTACGAAGAGGTTCAAGAGCAAATCGGGATGGTCGTCGAAGGCGTCCGCACGACGCTCGCCGCGTCCAAGCTCGCAGTGCAGTACGGCGTCGAGATGCCGATTACGGCGCAGCTTCACGCCGTGCTGTTCGAAGGGAAGCCGCCGCTGCAGGCGGTGGAAGCGCTCATGGGAAGAGTGCGCACGCACGAGATCGAAGAGACCGTCCTTTTTAACCGTACATAACGGCTGTGAAGCTTAATACGTCTGCGAGCCCGCCCACACCGCCGCCCTCCGTGCCTCATAGGATACAAAGCATGAGCTGCGGAGGAGGGGAAGCATGGACAAGAAGATCTCCAAAGATGTTCTGAATTCGGTGAGCAAGAAGACGGGCAAGCCCGTCTCGGAAGCGTCGCTCAAAAAAATCGCGCAAAAGGTGTCCCCGGACATCATGCAAAGCGAAGCGCAAATCCGCCAGCTGATCAAGCAGGTATCCAGCACGGCGGGCGTGCCGGTGTCGGAAGATACGATCAAAGAGATCGTGGGCGCCGTCAAAAAAAGCGGGTTGAACATCGGCAATCTCGAAGGACTTATGAAAATGATGCTCAAAAAATAAGGGACGAAGCCGTAGAAGCCCCCTTCCTTTCAAAGGAAGCGGGGCTTTTTCGGCATTTGGCGCATTCGATTCGCAGCGCCGGCTTTGGCGAATCATTCCATTCATTGATTTCGCGCAATCGGGCAACCTGAAGCAGAACGTCATTCAGAACCGATTGCCGAAAGGGGATGCAAACTGCTATGACGACGGATACGAACGTCCGCGACCACTTTCTGACAGCCGTCAGACAGCGTCGCAGCTTTTACGGCATCAACGACGAAGCGATCGTGCCGGACGAGCGGATCGAAGAGATCGTCAAGGAAGCGGTGAAGCATACGCCGTCTTCGTTCAACTCCCAGAGCGCCAGAATCGTGCTGCTGCTGAAGAAGGAGCACAAAAAATTCTGGAACATCACGACGGAGACGCTTCGCAAGGTCGTCGCCGATCCCGAGCAATTTCAAGCGACCCAGGAGAAAATGAACGCGTTCGCCGCCGGCTACGGCACCGTGCTCTTTTTCGAGGACCAGACGGTCATTGAGGATTTGCAGCGGCAATTCGCATCGTACAAAGACAACTTCCCGAAGTGGTCGGCGCATTCCTCGGGCATGCATCAGTTTGTCGTCTGGACGGCACTCGAGACCGAGGGGTTAGGCGCTTCCCTGCAGCATTACAACCCGCTCGTAGACGAAGAGGTTAGGCGGACGTGGGGATTGCCGGACAGCTGGCTGCTGATCGCGCAAATGCCGTTCGGCAAACCGGTCGCGCAGCCCGGGGAGAAAACGTACAAGCCGCTCGAGGAAAGAATCAGGATTTTTAAATAACAACGACAGGCCGCCTTTGTTCGCCAAGGCGGTTTTCGTCATTTTTGCCGGCGAAACGCGAATGTCCGCCAAGAATGTGGTATAATATGTTCCGTTTTATAGCATCGAATGCCGATCGTTCGCTTCATCGCGCAAGGATCGTCGTTATACATAGCTGCCGGGTCAGGGAAGGGACTGTTCGCTCGTTATGGATCCGATGATGAAAATGTGGGTGTCGTTCGTCGGCATCGGACTGATGGTGCTGTCCGCGGTGCTGATCATGCTCGCGCGGGCAAAGACGAAGGGCGCGCTGCGGTTCGCCATTTCTTTCGTTTCTTTTATAATGCTGCTCGTCGGCATGGTATGCGGACTTATATCGATCATTTGACAACGAAGAATCGGGCCGGAGGATTAATGATGCTGACGTTAAAAGGTAGGACGATCGAAAAGCGTATCGAGCCCCGGGCGGGCGCTACGCTGCTGGAGCTTGCGCTCGGCGCCGGCGTCGATTGGCAGTTCAACTGCTCGAGAGGCACTTGCGCACGCTGCCGCTGTCTCGTCACCGAAGGCGGCGAGCATCTGGAGGAGTCGACCGATGCCGAGTGGGACCGTCTCGGTCCGGACGAGCTGGACGCCGGATACCGCCTCGGCTGTCAGGCGCGCGTCGCGGCGGACGGCGGCGCGATCGCGGCCGTCAATCGGACGTACTTCTAAGGAGCTGACAACCATGCCGACTGGAGGAGCGGGCGAGAGCATAGTGCAAGCGTTGTCCGCATTTGCGGCGATGACGGAAGCCTGCGGTGCGCGATGGGTGGTGGGCGGCAGCGCGGGACTCGCGCTTCGGGGAGCGCGGCTTGCCGCAGCGCCGAGAGACCTGGACATTTATGCGGACGCCGCGTCCATCCCCGCTTTGCATGACCGCGTTGCCGGATGGACCGTGGACGAGCCCGCATGGGACGAGAGTGGGCGATACCGGTCGCTGCTGTCACACTACCGGTACGGCAGCGTCACGATCGAGCTGGTCGGCGACTTCGAGATTCGAGCGCCCGGCTCTATTTATCGGACGGAAGTCGACGCTTTTTTGTACGCGCACGGAGACGATTGGACCCCGATCGATGGCGGCCGGCCGATCCGCCTCATGCCGCTCGGACATGAGCTGATCTTTAACCTGCTGCGCGAACGCCGTGACCGCGCGCTCGAGGCCGCCCGGCTGATCCGGGAGGCGCGGGGCTCGCACTTGATTGCGCTTCGGCAGCTGGTCGCCGGACAGTCGCTGTCCGACGGCATCAAGAGCGAGTTGTCGTATCTGACGGCCGCGGAGCCGAAGGAGGGCGCGCGAGATGGGCGATAAAGGCGGTTGCGACGTCGAGTTCGGACCGGAAGGGCAGATCGTCAGCGTCAGGACGGGCACGACGCTGCTCGATGCGGCCAGACGGGCGAGAGCGCCGGTTCGCACGCGATGCGGCGGCGTGGCGGGCTGCCTCATGTGCAAGGTGGACGTGCCTCCGGCATACGCGGATGCCCTCTCGCCGCCGACGGAAGCGGAACGGCGCAAGCTCGGGCCGCTGCTGGAGCAAGGCGTCAGGCTGTCCTGCCAGGCGCGGGTCCGTCGTCCGATTCGGGTCGAGGTTCCCGAGGATCCGCTCAAGGCGGCCGTTCGGCGTCAGCTCGAGCGGCAGCGCTCGGACGATCTATGGTAAACGAAATGCCGATACAGAAGGCGAACACGGGGGGCTTTTACAATTGATCAGATCGCAATGGATGATTAACGGCCGGCTGGCGGCCAAGCGAGCCGCGGCGTTGGCAGCCGCGATTATGCTGCTGCCGCTGGCAGGCTGCTTGTATCCGGACGAGTATACGCCTTCCAATCAGGTGTCGGCCAAAGAAGCGGTGAGCGCCATCCAGGCAGCGGTCGACAGCTATCGCAAGGATACGGGACTCCTGCCGATCGAGAACGCTTCGGAGGGAACGCCGCTATACGAGAAGTTTCGTTTGGACTTCGCCAAGCTCAAGCGAATGGGCTACGTCACCGATATTCCGAAGGAAGCTTTCGAGAGCGGAGGCGCCAATCAATTTCTTATCATCGACGAAGAAAGCGATCCCAAAGTGAAGCTGCTCGATCTGTCCGTCTACCAGACGATCGGCACGGTTCAGACGAAGGTGAACGCTTACGTGCTCAAACATAAAGGGAAGCAGCCGGTGTCGGACGAGAAGTATCCCGACTTTCGCGCCATCGATTACAAGGCGCTCGGCATCGACGATCCCGCGATCCGCAGCATGTATACGGGCCGGGTGCTGGAGCTGATGATCGATCCGGGCAGCACCGTGTACGCGGATTACGGCATCGACATCGTCAAGGCGCTGGAAAAATCCGCGGCGAAGCCTAGCGAAAGCGACGATCTGCGGTCACTGCTCGCGGACGAATCGTTTTACGTGCCCGTCAAGTCGCCGGTATACCGCCTGGTCGGCGGCGAGCCGCAGGCATTTCTCAAATAGCGCCGGCCGCGTGAAGGACAAGCCGAACCGTTCCGCTGTCGGAACGGTTTTTTTGTTGTTTCTTCGGACATAGGCGCCCCTTTCCCGACATAAGATCATTTGGATGAGCGAACGGCAGGCGGGACGTTTAAAAATTACGATCTCCCGTCATATTCGCCGGCATGGCACATACAATGATACTAGTCCAAGTTCATGTACGAGTCCGTCGCGCTGGCGGAACCGCAGGCTTCGCGATTACGATGGGGAGGGAATCTCAGTGGAAAAAGTGGATATTTTCAAAGATATCGCCGAACGTACGGGCGGCGACATCTACCTCGGGGTCGGCGGCGCCGTCCGGACAGGCAAATCGACCTTTATCAAGCGCTTTGTGGAGACGGTCGTGCTGCCGAACATCGCACATGAAGCGGATCGCGTCAGGGCCGTCGACGAGCTGCCGCAAAGCGCGGCGGGCCGTACGATCATGACGACCGAGCCCAAGTTCGTGCCGAACAACGCCGTTCAGATCAAGGTCGGCGAAGGCCTCGAAGTCAACGTCCGGCTTGTGGACTGCGTCGGCTACGCGGTCGAGGGCGCCAAAGGCTACGAGGACGAAAACGGTCCTCGCATGATCACGACACCTTGGTTCGAAGAAGCGATTCCGTTCCAGGAAGCGGCCGAGATCGGCACGCGCAAGGTCATCCAGGAGCATTCGACCTTGGGCGTCGTCGTGACGACCGACGGCACGATCGCGGAAATTCCGCGCAGCTCTTATGTGGAAGCGGAAGAGCGCGTTATCGCAGAGCTTAAAGAGGTCGGCAAGCCGTTCGTGCTGATCGTCAACTCGACGAAGCCGAAAAGCGATGAAGCGCAAGCGCTTCGCGCCGAGCTTGCCGCCAAATACGATATCCCCGCCATTACGCTGAGCGTGGCTTCGATGGGCGAAGACGAAGTGCTCGGCGTCCTGCGCGAGGTGCTGTACGAGTTCCCCGTGCACGAAGTCAACGTCAACCTGCCGAGCTGGGTCATGGTGCTTCAAGAGCAGCACTGGCTGCGCTCGAGCTACGAAAATTCGGTCCGCGACACCGTGCGGGACATTCGCCGCCTGCGCGACGTAGACCGGGTCGTCTCGCAGTTCCTCGAATACGACTTCGTCGACCGCGCCGGCCTCAGCGGACTGAATATGGGCCAGGGCGTCGCCGAGATCGACCTGTACGCGCCGGACGAATTGTACGACCGCATCCTGCAGGAAGTCGTCGGTACGGAAATACGCGGTAAAGATCATCTGCTGCAGCTGATGCAGGAGTTCTCCCATGCCAAACGGGAGTACGACCGGTTCGCGGAGGCGCTCGAGATGGTGAAGACGACCGGCTACGGCATCGCCGCGCCGACGCTGGCGGAGATGCAGCTCGACGAGCCGGAGCTGATCCGGCAGGGCTCCCGCTTCGGCGTGCGGCTCAAGGCGACGGCGCCTTCGATCCACCTCATCCGTGTCGATGTCGAGTCCGAGTTCGCGCCGATCATCGGTACGGAAAAGCAGAGCGAGGAGCTCGTGCGCTATCTGATGCAGGACTTCGAGAAAGATCCGATCAAAATTTGGGATTCCGACATCTTCGGGCGCTCCCTGCACTCCATCGTGCGGGAAGGCATTCAAGGCAAGATCGCCATGATGCCGGACAATGCCCGCTACAAGCTGCAGGAAACGCTCGGCCGCATCATCAACGAAGGCTCAGGCGGTCTCATCGCCATTATCCTTTAAATGCAAAAAGCCCGCGCGCCGTCCAAGGCGTGCGGGCTTTTTGCATGGCGAGGATCGAACAATATCGGGATGCGGTCAGGTACTTATTTTATTCTTGTTAAATCGACATTGTTCGCCTAAAATAGACTCTTGTGTATACAGCACTCTCGACGCCACTGATAATCTTAAAAACCAATTGACATACTTGGTAATAATCCTTATGATAATTTATCAGAAGGATTTAATAGATTAGGGAGGCCATTCTAGTGAAAAAGCAATTTCGATTCGGGACGTGGCTCGCGCTGACGATGGCGCTTGTGCTGCTTCTGGCCGCATGCGGCAACAAAAACAACAACAGTGCCGCGCCAAGCGGCTCGGCATCGGCATCGCCGTCCGCTTCTGCATCAGCGTCGCCGTCCGCATCTGCATCGCCTTCCGGCTCCGAAGCCGGCGGAGAAGCCGAAGCGCTTAAAGGCAAGAAGATCGCGCTTATCATGCGCCTGAACACGGGCACCTTTTCCGCCCAATACGTCGACGGCGTCAAAAAGCAAGTCGAGAAGTTCGGCGGCAAGGTGACCGTCATTCCTTCCGACAACAAGCTCGACGTCATGGCCACGAACCTCGACGCAGCCGTTACCCAGAAGTACGACGGCATTCTGATCGACCATGGCGATGCGAACGCGCTGACCTCGGGTGTCGACAAGGCGATCGCGGCCGGCATCCCGGTCGTCGCGTTCGACTCCGGCCTGACCAACACCGGCGTCACGAGCCTCGCGCAAAACGACCAGAAGATGGCCGAGCAGACGCTCTCGGCGCTCGCGAAGGATGCGGGCGGCAAGGGCAGCATCGTGAAAATTTGGGTCGCCGGCTTCCCGCCGATGGAGTCGCGCCAGATCGCCTACAAGGCATTTCTGGACGCCAACCCGGACATGAAGGAGCTGGCGGCTTACGGCACCGCGGACGGCGCGCAGTTGGACGCGCAGACGAGAACCGAAGCGATCTTGAAGCAGTATCCGGAAAAGGGCAGCATCACTGCCATCTGGGCGGCCTGGGACGAATTTGCCAAAGGTGCGGCCAACGCGGTCAAGCAAGCCGGACGCGACGAGATCAAGATCTACGGCATCGACCTGAGCGACGAAGACCTTGCGCTCATTCAAGATCCGACGAGCCCATGGGTCGCTTCCGCAGCCGTCGATCCGGCAACGATCGGTCAAGTCCAAGTTCGCTACCTGTACCAGAAGCTGCACGGCGACGAAACGCCGCCGACGGTTCAGCTCGACTCCGTCTACGTGAGCCGCGACGCGCTCCCGACGGACAAAAAAGTAACGACCGCCGATCTGTCCCAGTACGTGGACGGATGGGGCGCGAGCGACACCGGCAACACGGATTATCTCAAGGCGCTTGAGCAATCCGTCGGCGCCAAGTAAAATAAGCTAGGGACGAGGACGGCGCGGGATTCTGACCGCGCCGTCCTGTATTGCGATCGGAAGGAAATGCGCAAGGAGGAGCGGATATGAGCGTCGCCTTACAACTAGCGATGAACGATATATCGAAGTCGTTCGCCGGCGTCAGCGCGCTCGGCGGGGTGGATTTCACGCTGCGGCCGGGGGAAGAGGATGCGCTGCACGGCGCGAACGGCGCCGGCAAGAGCACGCTGATGTAGATCCTGTCCGGCGCCGACGCGGCGGACGGGGGCACGATCCGGATCGGAGAGCGCGAGCTGTCGATCGCCTCCCCGGCGGACGCGAAGGCGGAAGGCATTCACTGCGTTTACCAGGAAGTCGATACTTCACTCGTGCCGCATCTCACCGTAGCGGAGAACATGATGCTCGACCGGATCGCCGCCGACAAAGGATCGATGTGGATGAACTGGTCCGCGATCGGCAGGGAAGCAGAAGCGGTGCTTAGCCGCATCGGATCGCGCATACCGGTCGCGCGCAGGGCGGACGAGCTTACCCTGGCGGAAAAGCAGATCGTGCTGATCGCCAGGCTTCTCGTGCAGGAGGCCAAATTCGTCATTCTCGACGAGCCGACGGCACCGCTGAGCCTGGAAGAAGCGGACAGGCTGTTCGGCATTATGGACGAGCTGAAAAAGCAAGGCATCGGCATCGTCTTTATTTCCCACAGGCTGCCCGAAGTCAAGCAGGTCAGCGACCGGATCACCGTCATGCGCGACGGCAAGGTCGTGCTGTCCGAGCCGGCTGCCGCCGTGGAAACGGGTGATATCGTCCGGGCGATGCTCGGCCGCAGCTTCGAAGAGGAATATCCGAAGGCGACCGTGCCGATCGGAGAGACGCTGCTTGAGGTCGAGGACATCGCCGCGGGACACCGCGTCCGTGGCGTCAACCTGAGCGTCCGCCGCGGCGAGATCGTCGCCGTCGTCGGCCTCGTCGGCGCGGGCAAGACGGAGCTGTCGAGGCTGCTTTTCGGCGCGGATCCGGCAGATCGGGGCAACGTCAAAATCGCCGGCAAGACGGTGAGCGCGGCTTCGCCGGCGGACGCCGTCCGCGCCGGAATCGCGCTTGTGCCGGAAGAGCGGCGCAAGGAAGGCATTCTGGTCGGCTCTTCGGTCCTTCATAATCTGAGCTTGCCGATTTTGAAGCAGCTCAGCGGCGCGCTGGGCTTTCTCTCGCGGCTGTCGGAGCGCAAGCACGCGGAAGGCATGGTCGGCCGGCTTGGCATTCGCACGGCTTCGCCGGGCCTGCTCGTCGGCTATTTAAGCGGCGGCAACCAGCAGAAGGTGGCGATCGGCAAATGGATGGCGACCGACGCCGAAGTGTTTATGTTCGACGAGCCGACTAAAGGCGTGGATGTCGGCGCGAAGCGCGACATTTTCCGCATCATCGGCGAGCTGGCCGCAGCGGGCAAAGGCGTCCTGTACTTGACCTGCGAATTCGCCGAGGCGCTGGGGCTTGCGGACCGCATCCTCGTGATGTGCGACGGCGCGATCGTCAAGCAATTCGACCGAGGCGGCGTAACCATGGAAGAGCTACTTTATTACGCAAGCGCAGGCAAGGAGGATCTGGCGTGAACAACCGGCTGTTGCAATTTTCGTACAAATACGGCGCGCTTATTTTTATCGGGCTCGTCATTTTGTTTTTTTCGCTGCGCAACGAGTACTTTTTTACGTATTCGAACCTGGTGGACATTTTGCGTTCGATCTCGATTCTCACCTTCGTGGCGATCGGCGTGACGATCTCGCTCACGGTCGACGGCTTCGACCTGTCCGTCGGCTCGACGGTATCGCTGACTACGGTCGCGACGGCCACCATGATGATCTGGTACGAGTTGCCGCTTGCGGTCGTACTCATCGTGCCGCTGCTCATCGGCGCCGTCGTGGGCCTGCTTAACGCCTTCCTGATCGTCAAGGTCCGGATTCCCGACCTGCTCGCCACCTTGGCGGTCATGTACATCGTGAGCGGCATCCACAAGACGTACACGAAGGGCTACTCGATCTACAACAACATGCAGTTCCAGGACGGCACCAAGGCACCGGGCGTCATGAATCCCGATTTTCTGTGGATCGGCCAAGGCAAGCTGTTCGGCGTGCCCTTTCCGGTCATTTTGATGGTTCTGGCGGTGATCGGCGCGCATGTATTCATGAAGTACACGCGTTTCGGACGCCGCACGACGATGACCGGCGGCAACGAGGAAGCCGCGCGCCTGTCGGGCGTCCGCGTGCGCCGCGTCCGCGCCTGGGCGTACGTCGCTTCGGGCGTCTTCGCCGCCATCGGCGGCATTCTGTACACCGCGCGCGTCGGCTCCGGCCAGATCGACGCCGGCGCGCCGATGCTGATGGACGCCGTCGCGGCCGTATTCGTCGGCTACTCCGTGTTCGGCGCGGGCCGCCCGAACATTATCGGGACTTTCGTAGGTGCCGTCCTGACGGGCATTCTGATCAACGGCTTGACGATGCTGCACGTCCAGTATTATACGACCGATATCATTAAAGGGGCCGTGCTCGTGCTTGCCTTGACGGTCACATTCGTCCATTTGAGCCGCCGCAGGGCTTAAATATAAGGCTCTCGATAAAGCTCGCGCCGCTTGCCGCTTGCGGTGCCGCCGTTTTCATGTGTATAATTTTCGTTGAAACGGATAAACAGATACTACGCCAGTTGTCCGTATGGGAGGTGAATGCATTGAACAAGACCGAACTGATCGCGAAGGTTTCCGAGCTTGCGGACCTTTCCAAGAAGGACGCGACATCCGCGGTGGACGCCGTTTTCGACGTCATCTCCGAAGCGCTCCAATCCGGCGACAAGGTACAGCTCGTCGGCTTCGGCAACTTCGAAGTCCGCGAACGCTCCGCCCGCAAAGGCCGGAACCCGCAGACCGGCGACGAGATCGAGATTCCGGCAGGCAAGATCCCCGCGTTCAAGCCGGGGAAGGCGCTCAAGGACGGAATTAAATAATAAGACTAAGCGTAGGCGCTAGCGATACATACCGCGTGCCGGGTACGCTGCGCACGGGAAGCCATCTTTGCCTGAATTCAAGGCGGAGATGGCTTTTTCTATGTGCGCGCGTCCCTTGCAAGGCTGATTCATATTTTGCGATAAAGCGATTTACACGCATCGACACGAATGTTAGTATTTTATCAGAATAGGTATTCGGGTGGATTTTGTAAAATAATATCTTCCAGCAGTGGATGATTTTATCGTTTTATAGTATTTTAGATAAAAGGGGCTCAAAGCCAATGCATTATGTACCATTCGTAATAGGAGCCGCCATCGAATGCTTTGGCGTATTTCTGGTCATGTTTTCCCTTTTTCGTTTCCGACTCAACCGGAGAGCCTTCATCACCGTTTCGATCGTTGCGTTCATGATGAGCCAGGTTTCCTACTTCACGCGTTTGAACCCGGAGACGGTGAACCTTTCGACTTATATCCAGTTTTTCCTATACGTCATTATTTTGTGGATTTTGTTCAGGGTCCCGATTTTTTATTCGATCATTATGAATTTCGCCGGTCTGTCGCTGCTTATCGTCGTTCAGGGCATTACGATCCTCGCGCTCGGCCAGTACAACTCGATATCCGTCGAGACGATCAAGGACGACGAGGCGATCAGCGTATCCGCGCAGCTGCTCACTTTTATTCTTATGTTCGTCGTCGCGCGCGTCATCAAGCGATTCAATTGGGGATTCGACTTCGTGCCGACCTCGCGCAGACACGACTTGGAGTTCAAAGGCACCAATGCGACCTTGATTGCGGTCATCATTTCGGCGATCGTCGCTTTTATGGTGCTGGCTTATGTATTTCGGAATGAGTTCGAAGATTATGTCGTCTACGCGAGTCTCGTATTCATATTAACCTTGCCGCCGTTTCTTTATATCGCGTTAAGGAAGGACAATGAGGATGCTGCGTAAATATTCGGAAGGACTCAATTTCAGGATGACCGAAGCCGGCGTCCAGGCGCCTTCGGTGGACGTCATCGAATACGCGCTGAAAATCATCGTCAATACGGTGTTTATCGCGACGGCGACGCTCGTCCTCGGACTGGTGACGGGCGAGCCTGCGGCGACGCTGGCGGTGATCGTATCCTTTGCCGTGCTGCGTCTTGCGACGGGAGGCTATCATCTCCACTCGAACGTCGGCTGCATCGTCGGCTCTACGATCGTGTTGACGTTAATTCCGCATATTCATCTCGCCAATGCATGGTCGCTCGGACTTACGCTTTTCGCCTTGGCGATGGTCGCCATCTTTGCGCCCTCCAACTTCGACAAGTACGCGTGGATCAAACCGAAGCACTATCCGATCCTCAAGGTGATCGGGCTTGCGATCGTCGCTTCGAATCTGTGGATTCGCTCCGATCTGCTCGCCTTGACGTTTGCGGTTCAGACGCTGCTGCTCCCCTTTAAGGAAGGAGGTGAAGAAAAATGAAAAAACGCGCATACAGCGTGGTAGGTTCCCTGCTTGTAGCCGTCGCTTCCTTGTTCGCATTCACGGGCTGCTACGTCTTTCTGAACAAACCTACAATGCCGAAGGAGCTCCGCAGATGAGCAAAATGATTCCGGTTTCCATTCGTCGCGGCAAAGAGGTTGAAGTGGTCGAGATTCCGCTCGAAGATGTGCTGTTCCAGTTCATCGAGAACGGGGTCATCAAGTTTCAGACAGCGTACGGCGTGTTCAGCCATCTTAGCACCCTAGAAGAGTTCGACCGCTATTTGTCCGGCGAAGGCTTCCGAAAAGTCGAGCGCGGCTATTTGGTGCAGACGGACAAGATCCAGCGATACGACGGAGATCTCGGGCGCGTGTTTTTTGAAGGCGGCATCAGCGCGCCGGTATCCAGGGCCCACCACAAGGACCTCGTTGCTTTCTTGCGGGAAGACTCAGGAGCGCCGGCTTACGGATTGAATCTCAAGCCTTCCAAAGCTTAAGAGCATTGGCCGGCGGCATACCAGACAGCCGCCGGCTGCCCGGCTGCGGGGTTTTCGAATGACCCTGTCGAATGAATGAGATAGACTTGCAAGCAGAACGTATCGCGTGCTATAATCACATACGTTCGCTGTTATTCCGGGACGTAGCACAGTCTGGTAGCGCGCACCCTTGGGGTGGGTGAGGTCGTGGGTTCGAATCCCGCCGTTCCGACCATTACATAAGTGAACAAGACTGCTTCCCGCGGCTTCACCCGGGGAGCCGTTTTTATTAGTAGAGGCGCATTCTGCTCGAACCGTTCAGCTAGCGATCACAAGGAGGCAAGCCGATATGGAGCTACCGAATCAAGCGGATTATATCGTCGTCAAGGCCAAAGAGAGCGGCGTTAACGTGATCGGATTGACGCGCGGACAGGACACGCGATTCCATCACACGGAGAAGCTGGACAAAGGCGAAGTGCTGATCGCACAATTTACCGATCATACCTCCGCCATCAAGATCCGCGGCAAAGCGACGGTCTTGACCAAGTACGGCATCGTCGAGACGGACAACGAATAAGCATGTCTCGAAGAGCAGGCATAGCCTGCCCTTTTTATTTATACAATGGAAGGAGCGAAGGCCGGACGGTCACGGGAGGGATAGCGATGCGTCATTGGTGGAGCGGGCTCGCACTGCTTGCGGCGGGCGTGATCGTCATCGTGCTGCTCAGTTTGATTCAGCCTGCGCGAACGGAGCGTTCCCGGTCGGACCGCGAGGAGCTGTTCGCCCCGATTCGCAGCGAGCGGCTCGTGGACGAAGGCGTCGTCGACCTCGTCGACCCGTTGCCGCTGGCCCATTCGCTCAGCCGCGTCCGATGGGAGCCCGGCATCTTGAGCGTGGATCTGGAGGTCTCGCCCGGCGATGGAGATGCGCAAGCGCTTATGGGCGATATTTACGAGCTGTCCAGGGCTTCGTTCGAGCGCGTGAACAACGTCAGGCAGCTGTTGATTCGCGTTTATGCGCCTCGGGGAGCGAGCAAGGTTTTGCTCGCTTCGGCCGATATCAAGGCTTCGGATTGGACGGCATTGAACGCGGCCATGCTGTCCGATGGCGCTCGGACTCCTAACTTTCGCTTGAGTTGGACGGCGGCCGGGCGGTCCTGGCTCGCAAATTTAGCATTTTAATGAACGGTTGAAGCGTCTCATGCGGCGCGCAAACGGTTATGTTATAATTAATCAATTGAAAAAGCGACGACACCCGCGTTTTGCAACTCCGGAGGCTGAACATGACACGTAAACCGATCGCGCAATTAGCCCGCAAATATACAGAATACGATATGATTACGAGGCATACGGACCTGCCCGAGTTCCCGGAAGGGCGCGTTCGTCTTCTTCAAGCCGTGCTTGCGGACCTGCAGGAGCTGGGCGGGCAGGCGGAGCTGTATCCGCTCGCGACCTCTTTGGTTCAGCTCGGACTCGATACGCACGATCTCGTCGAGAACGAAGAGAGCGGCGCCAAGGCGCAAACGAAACAAATGCGAGCTCGGCAGATGAAGGTGCTGGCAGGCGATTATTTCAGCGGCCGCTTTTACCATCTGCTGTCGCAGGCCGGTCAGATCGAGACGGTCAAGCGGCTGAGCGAAGCGGTATGCGAAGTGAATCGGATCAAGATGTCGTTGTACGGCAAAATGAAGCAAATGCGCGTGAATGCCGAAGAATACGTCAGCTACGGATCGGCGATCCGGGGCGTTCTTTTCATGTCGTTCAGCCATCTGATGAGCGGCATGTACGCCAAGCTGTGGCCCGAGCTCGTCGAACGCTTCTCGAGGTGCGAGCTTTTGCTTCAGGAGCTGCTGCGGCTCCAGCGTCCGGATGATTTGAGCGGGAGCTGGGGCGTTTGGCATGTCCTCGGCGAAGGCAGCCCCGAGGATCGGAGAGCGATCGAGGAGCGTGCGGACGATCACGGCCTGCTGCGGCAGCTGATGGACAAGTACGGCGTAGCGGACAAGCTGGTGGCGCTGCTCAGGCAATCCGCAGGACAGCTTCAGGCGATGCTGCCCAAGCTGCCGTCCGACAAGCTGGCAGCGGAGCTGTCGAATTTAATCGAACCGTTTCTTCACGGACCGGCATGGATGCCGGCCACGGCGATCAAGGAGTTGGGATGACCAGAATGGATGCGAAGTCCAAGCAGAATCACGTTCATTCCGTCTTCGAGAGCATCGCGCCGAAGTACGATATGATGAACGACATTATCAGCTTCCGCCGCCATAAGGCTTGGCGGAAGTTCACCATGCGCAAGATGAACGTTAAAAGCGGCGAGACTTCGCTCGACCTGTGCTGCGGCACTTGCGACTGGACGATCGCGCTGGCCGAGGCGAGCGGCACCGGCCGAACCGTCGGGCTCGACTTCAGCGCCGGCATGCTCGCAGTCGGCCGGGAAAAGGTCAAGCAAAAAGGATTGGACAAGCAGATCGAGCTCGTGCAAGGCAACGCGATGGAGCTTCCGTTCGCGGACGACACGTTCGATTACGTTACGATCGGCTTCGGCTTGCGCAATGTGCCCGACTATGCCAAGGTGCTCTCCGAGATGCACCGCGTCGTCAAGCCGGGCGGCCAAGTCGTCTGCCTGGAGATGTCCAAGCCGGGCTGGCAGCCGTTTAAGGCGATCTATTATTTTTACTTTAAAAAGCTGATGCCCCTGCTAGGCAAGCTTGTGGCGAGCAAGTACGAGCAGTACCGCTGGCTGCCCGAGTCCTTGACCGATTTTCCCGACCTGCCTAGGCTCGCCGAGATGTTCGGGGAGGCGGGTCTTCAGGAAGTGCGCGCTTATCCGCTGGCCGGAGGCGTAGCCGCGCTGCATATGGGGAAGAAAGGGAATGAACGGGCATGATTCGGAAGTTGAAGATTTTCCTCGAAATGATTAAGTTCGAACATACGATATTTGCCCTGCCGTTCGCCTACGTAGGCACGATTCTAGGTTCCGTCACCGTCAACCGCGAGCTGCCCTCCTGGGCGCAGTGCGGCTGGATTCTGCTCGCCATGGTCGGCGCGCGGACGGCCGCGATGAGTTTGAACCGCATTATCGACAAAGCGATCGACGCGCGCAACCCGCGAACGGCGGGCAGGGCGATCCCCGCGGGATTGCTGAAGTCGTCCGAAGCGGTGCTGTTCGTCGTCATCTCCTTCGCTTTGCTGTTCTGGGCGGCATCGCAGCTGAACCCGCTGGCGCTCAAGCTGATGCCGATCGCGGTATTCATGACCGTCATCTACTCTTATACCAAGCGTTTCACATGGGCCTGCCATCTTGTGCTCGGCCTCACGCTCGGACTCGCACCGCTGGGCGGCTGGGTCGCCGTCACCGGTACGATCACGTGGCCGGCCGTCGTGCTGTTCGCGGCTGTCGCGCTTTGGTCGACCGGCTTCGATATCATCTACGCCAGCCAGGACGTCGACTTCGACCGCAAGGAAGGCCTGTATTCGTATCCTGCGCGTTTCGGCATCGCCACGGCGCTAATGACCGCCAGAGTCATGCACGTCGTCACGCTCGCCGGCTTCATTTTGCTGCTCGCGATGACGGACCTTAGCTGGTGGTATTTGGCCGGCACGCTGGTGGCGGCCGTACTGCTGTATTACGAGCATCAGCTCGTCAAGCCGGACGATTTAAGCAAGCTGAATGCCGCTTTCTTTACGATGAACGGTGTGCTTAGCACCGTATTGTTCGTTTTCACCTTCATCGATCTCGTATTGGTGCGCGCATGGTGAGGCCGGGAGAACGTCCTCGTCGTTGGGCGGTCGGGATCACCGGCGCGAGCGGCGCCGTTTACGGCATCAGCTTGTGCAGGGAACTGTTAAAGGCGGGCATCGACGTTCATCTGGTCATCTCCGAGGCCGGTTGGCGCGTACTTAAGGAGGAGCTGGGCTGGAACGCCGCCAAGCGCGCCGCGTCCGTGGCCGATGCTTTTGCCGGGATCGAAGGCGGCGAACTGGTCTACTATCCGCCCGGCGATATCGGCGCCGCGATCGCGAGCGGCTCCTTCCGGTGCGAGGGGATGGTCGTCGTCCCGTGCTCGATGGGGACGCTGTCCGCGATCGCCCACGGCAGCTCGGACAACCTGATGACGCGGGCGGCCGACGTCGCGATGAAGGAGGGGCGTCCGCTGCTGCTCGTGCCGCGGGAGACGCCGCTGAACGCCGTGCATCTCGAGAACATGCTGAAGCTGGCGCGGATCGGCGTTCGCATCATTCCGGCGATGCCGGCCTTTTACCAGGGGCCGCAGACGTTGGACGACGTCGTCAGGTTCATGACCGGCAAGATTATGGACGTCATGGGTCTCGATCATCATTTATACAACAGATGGGGCGAAAGCAATGAATCATGACCGAACGGAGCCGATCCGGATCGGCAGAATCGACTATACGAACGTATGGCCGGTATTCCACCACTTTGAGCCGACGCTGCTCCGATGTGCACCCAAGCTGGTGCGGGCGATGCCCGCCGAGCTCAACCGGCGGCTGCGAGAAGGCGCGATCGACATGGCCGGCATTTCTTCGTTCGCTTACGGCCTGAACAGCGAAGACTACGTGCTGCTGCCGAATCTGTCGGTGAGCGCCCGCGGTCCCGTGCAGTCGATTCTGCTGTTCCTGAAGTCGCCGCTCGAGAGAGTGCTCGACGGCGGCACGATCGCCATGACGACCACTTCGGCAACCTCGGTCAATCTATTGAAGATTTTGATGGAGAAATTCCATGGCGGGCATCCGGTATACGAATCCGCCGAACCGGATCTCGAGACGATGCTGGCGAAGGCGGACGCGGCGCTGCTCATCGGGGATCACGCCATTCGGGCTTCCTGGCAGCGTCACGGCTACGAGGTCATCGACCTGTCGGACAACTGGTACCGGTTCACCGGCATGTGGATGACCTTCGCGGTATGGGCGGTCAGACGCGAAGCAGCTGCCGCGAAGCCTGCGGACATCGGAGAGGTCTACGAGGCGCTGGTCGAGTCGAAGCGGCTTTCGTACGGCGACAAGCAGCCGGTCATTGCGCACGCGCTGCATACCGTCGGCGGGACAGAAGCTTATTGGAAGTCATATTTCGGCGGCTTGAACCACGATTTCGGCGCAGGTCAGCGCGAAGGCTTGTCCTTGTTTTTCAAATACGCCCGCGAGCTTGGCTATATGGACAAGGCCGTCTCGATCGAGGAATGGGGCCCGGCCGGACCGGTCGCGGCGCCGGCGGCACCACCACAATGAACCGAAGGTGACTATATGAAGTTGATGCAGCTCTACGCTTCACTCAAATCCGATCTGCAAGCGATCGAAGACGCGCTGGCCGGCAGCGTCGCCAGCGACCTGCCGCTGCTGAACGAATCGGCGCTGCACCTGCTCAAGGCGGGCGGCAAGCGGCTGCGTCCGGTGTTCGTGCTGCTGTCGGGTAAGTTCGGCCAATATTCGCTCGATCAGCTCAAACGCGTCGCCGTGCCGCTCGAGCTCATACATATGGCATCGCTCGTGCACGACGACGTGATCGACGACGCCGACACGCGCCGCGGGCAGCCGACGGTGAAGGCGAAGTGGGACAACCGCATTGCGATGTTTACCGGCGACTATCTGCACGGCAAGTCGCTCGTCATCGCGACGGAGCTTGCGCATCCGCGCATCCATCAGATTTTGTCCGGCGCGATCGTCCAGATGTGCATCGGCGAGATGGAGCAGATCCGGGATTTTTTCAATACGGAGCAGAGCGTCCGCAACTATTTGCTGCGCATTCGCCGCAAGACGGCGCTGCTCATCGCCATCAGCTGCCAGCTCGGCGCGATGGCGGCGGGCGCACCCAAAAAGCAGTGCGACATCTTGTACCGCTACGGCTACAACGCCGGCATGCTTTTTCAGATCACGGACGACCTGCTCGATCTGTGCGGCACGGAAAAAGCGATCGGAAAGCCGCCGGGCAGCGATCTCCGTCAAGGGAACATTACGCTGCCCGTGCTCTACGCGCTGCAGGAGCCTGCGCTTCGGGACAAGCTGCTGGGCGAGATCGCGAAGATTCAGGCCGCCGGCGGGAATGCCGACTCGAGTGCGGCCGTCAAGCTGGTGCGGGGCAGCTCGGGCATCCGGCAGGCCGAAGCGCTGGCCGAGCGATATATGGCGAAGGCGCTCAAGCTGCTTGAAGGCTTGCCGGCCATTCCTGCGCGCAAAAATTTGGCGGATATCGCGAGATTTGTGGCGCAAAGAAGCTATTAATCGGTACGGTTGTGGTAAAATGATGGAAATACCGCGGATGTGCCGGACAGGCCTTTCGTATCACAGGGGGTTGAATGATGGAACGCACGTATCTCATGGTAAAGCCTGACGGCATCGAGCGGGGGCTGATCGGGGAGATCGTCGGCCGCTTCGAACGCAAGGGATTGAAGCTGATCGCCGCCAAACTTATGCGGGTAACGCCGGAGTTGGCCGAGCGGCATTACGCGGAACACAAGGGCAAAGTCTTTTACGACCGGCTCATCACATTCATCACTTCCGGTCCCGTGTTCGCCATGGTGTGGGAGGGAGACGACGCCGTGACAGCGGCCCGCCAGCTGATCGGCAAGACGAGCGGGATCGAGGCGGCGCCCGGCACGATTCGCGGAGATTACGCGATACATACCAATTATAACTTGATTCACGGCTCGGATTCGCAAGAGAGCGCGCTTCGCGAGATCGGCATCTTTTTTGCCGAGGATGAGCTGCTTGACTACGACAAAGTCATTCAAGTGTGGATCTAGACGCTTTACAAGCGCGACGAACCGACGGGGAGCATGGGCATGAGCGAACATTTAGCGCGGATGACGCCTGAGGACGAGGATTTCGCCAATTTTATCGCGAATGTCCGCAAGGCGACATCGATCGATCTTTCGCAGTACAAAGAAACGCAGATGCGCAGGCGGCTCACGACGCTGCGCGTCAAAAATGGCTTCGCCGATTTTAATTCCTATTTTAAAGCCATTATGGACGAGCCCCGTCTCCGCAACGAATTTTTGGATCGCATGACGATCAATGTCTCCGAATTTTGGCGCAACCCGAATCGCTGGAGCATGCTCATGGACCGGTTTCTGCCGGACATGATCAAGCGTTCGCCGAAGCTCAAAGTGTGGAGCGCCGCATGCTCGACGGGCGAAGAGCCCTATACGATCGCGATGATTCTCGATCGGCTCGGCGCCCTGGGGCAGGCGACGCTGCTTGCGACCGACATCGACGAAGGCGTGCTCGCCAAAGCCAGGACCGGCATCTATCCCGAGCGTTCGATCCGGGAAGTGCCCAAGGACATGGTGGAGGCTTACTTCAAAGGCGGCGGGGACGCCTTTCAGGTGGACGAACGTTTGAAGCGCGCCGTCCGGTTTCAGAAGCAGAATTTGCTTTTCGATTCGTTCCAGGACGGGTTCGACCTGATCGTCTGCCGCAACGTCATGATTTATTTCACCGAGGAAGCGAAGCAGCAGCTGTACGACAAGTTTGCCAAGGCGCTGAAGCCCGGCGGCATTCTTTTCGTCGGCAGCACCGAACAGATTTTCTCGCCCGGCCAATACGGACTCGAGACCGCCGACACGTTTTTCTACCGCCGCCTCGTATGAAGCGGCCTCCCCTGCGCGATACTAGGAGCGATTCTGAGGCAGCGGAGGGTGTCATGGACAAGCGCAAAGCGATCGAAGCCTATCGGAGCGGGCTCATCACGGCGCAGGAATGCGCGCAAATACTCGGGCTCGAGCATCCGTCGCTGCTCGGTCTGGTGCCGGAAGCGGTACAAGCCCGTCTCTCGCCGAAGGACACATCCGTCCTCGGAGAAGGCAAGCGGGACATGGCCGGCTCTCGCGACTGAAGCGGCGCCGGCAGGCGCCGCGCCGACTTTCGGTCCGTCCGTATGGGCGGGCTCTTTTCTTGTCAAAAGCTTTAACGCTGTACTATAATAAACGAAAGTATTCGGGTCGCCGCAAGATTCGGGGAGGAACTCAACTTGACACTACGCTACTTAACCGCGGGCGAGACGCACGGCCCGCAGCTTACCGCTATTATCGAAGGCTTGCCAAGCAATCTCGAGCTGGACTTCGAAGCGCTTAACTTCCAGCTTCAGCGCAGACAGAAGGGACATGGGCGCGGCCGTCGGATGCAGATCGAACAGGATACGGCCCAGATCGTGGGCGGCGTGCGTCACGGCCGCACGACCGGCGCGCCGGTCGCGCTCGTCGTCGCCAACAACGACTGGAAGCATTGGACCTCGGTCATGAACGTCGAGCCGATCGAAGGCGGCGACGAGGCCAAGCGCCGCGTGCATCGTCCGCGCCCCGGCCATGCCGACCTGAACGGCGGCATCAAGTACGAGCAGAAGGACCTTCGCAACATTTTGGAGCGCTCCAGCGCGCGCGAGACGGCCGCGAGAGTGGCGGTCGGCGCCGTCGCCCGGCAGCTGCTGGCCGAATTCGGCATTCGCGTGGCCGGCCATGTCGTCTCGATCGGCGGCATCAAGGCACCGCCGCTTCCCGCGGACATCGGCGTCGACGAGCTGATTGAGCGCACGGAGGCTTCCTCCGTTCGCGTCATCGACGCGGAGACGGAGCAGCGGATGATCGAGCTGATCGACAAGACGAAGGCGGACGGAGATTCGATCGGCGGTGTCGTCGAATGCATCGTCACGGGACTGCCGATCGGTCTCGGCAGCCACGTGCAATGGGACCGCAAGCTCGACGGCCGGATCGCGCAGGCGGTCGTCTCGATCAACGCGTTCAAGGGCGTCGAGATCGGCATCGGCTTCGAGGCTGCGGACCGTCCGGGCTCGCAGGTTCATGACGAGATTTTGTATACCGAGGAGAAGGGCTACCACCGGGCGAGCAATCGTCTGGGCGGCTTCGAGGGCGGCATGACGAACGGCGAGCCGATCGTCGTGCGCGGCGTCATGAAGCCGATCCCGACGCTGTACAAGCCGCTCAAGAGCGTCGATATCGATACGCGCGAGCCTTTTACGGCCCAGGTTGAGCGTTCAGACGCCTGTGCGGTGCCGGCGGCGAGCGTCGTGATGGAAAACGTCGTCGTCTGGGAAGTCGCCAAGGCGTTTATTGAGAAGTTCGGCGGAGATTCGATGGAAGAGATTCGCGCGAACTACGACAATTATATGAAGCAGACGAGGGACTATTAAATGGCTGCGGCAGGAGAAATCCGCGAGTTGACCGTCGACCTCGGCGATCGCTCGTATCCGATCTACATCGGGTCCGGTCTGCATGCGGAGTCCGGCGCGTATTTCAAGCGGCTAGGCTTGCCTGTAGGCTCACCGTTGCTGCTCGTCACCGACGCGTCCGTCCACGGCTTGTACGCGGATCGGATCAAGCAATCGCTCGAGGACGCGGGGTACCAAGTCCACATGTCCGTCGTACCTTCGGGCGAGTCGTCCAAGTCGCTTGCGCAGCTTGACGCGCTCGTCGCCGATGCGCTGACGGGCGGTCTCGACCGCAAATCGACGGTCGTCGCACTCGGCGGCGGCGTTGTAGGCGACCTGGCCGGCTTTCTCGCCGCCGTCTACATGCGCGGCGTCCGCTTCGTGCAGATGCCGACGACGATTCTTGCGCACGACAGCAGCGTCGGCGGCAAGACGGCAGTCAACCACAGTCTCGCGAAAAACATTATCGGCGCCTTCCACCAGCCCGAAGCGGTGCTGTACGATCTGGACGCGCTCGTCAGCCTGCCTCTGCGGGAGGTGCGTTCAGGCCTGTCCGAGGTGATCAAGCACGGCTTGATCTGGGACGCCGCCTTCGTCGATTGGTGCGAGGAGAACGCGGAGCGGCTGCTTGCGCTCGACCCCGATGCGCTCGGCTACGCGCTGTACGAAGGCTGTAAGGTCAAGTCGATCGTCGTCTCCAGGGACGAGCGGGAGAACGATCTACGCGCCATACTTAATCTCGGCCATACGATCGGGCATGCGCTCGAGGCGGCGGCCGGGTACGGGGAGCTGCTGCACGGCGAAGCGATCGCGATCGGCATGGTCGGCTCGGCCCGGCTCGCCGCGCGGTTCGGATACGGCGACGACATCGCGATCCGTACGGAAGCGATTTTCCGCAAGTTCGGCTTGCCGGTTCGCATCCCGGCGCATCTCGCCGCGGACGAGATCATGAAGGCCATGCAGCACGACAAGAAGTTCAGCGAGGGCAGCATGGTGTTCGTCGTGCCGACGTCGATAGGCAGCGTCGAGATCAGGCGCGACGTGAGCGCGGCCTGGGTAAGAGAGATCGTCGAAGGGTTGACAGAGGAGGCTTGAAGCGCATGAGCATGAGAGGCATTCGAGGCGCCATTACGGTGGACGTCAATGAAGCGACGCCTATATTGGAAGCGACGATTGAGCTGCTGGGCGCGATCGTCGAGGAGAACGGCACGCGTCCCGAGGACATTTGCAGCGTGTTCATCACGGTGACGCCGGATTTGGACGCGACGTTCCCGGCGAGCGCGATTCGCAGAATGGCGGGCTGGGAGCTGGTGCCGCTGATGTGCTCCGTAGAGATTCCCGTCAAGGGCGGTCTTGAGCGCTGCATTCGGCTGATGGTTCACGTGAACACCGAGGCGACGCAAGCGGAGATTCGCCATGTGTACCTCGGCGAAGCCGTCAAGCTTCGGCCGGATCTGTCGTCCGCCCGTTGACGTCCGCCCTCCGGCGATGCTATAGTAGACACATTACTTGGCGCAGAACCGTCGGCCGGAGGGACGATGACTTACGCGCGGGTGAGACGAGCAGAGCAGAGATGAGCGGAGCGGCCGATACGGTTCCTTGCGGAACGCGAAGTCGGCATAGGCGGCGAACGAACCGGCGGCATGAGCCGGGCGGTAGCTTGTCTACATATCCCTTATCTATGAGATCGCCTCTGCATGTGCAGAGGCGATTTTTTCGTTTTTCAAGGTTCATGGCTCGTGCATTAATCGCCGGCATGAGAGGCCGGCGCATCGGCGGGACCGCACAGGCTGCGGCCCTGGAGAGGGGAGATACAAGAGATGGAACAGCAGCGCGGGAAAGAGCTTCAGGAGGTAATCCGGCTGTCGGCCGCCTACAATGTCATTCCGGTCGTCAGAAGATTGATGGCGGACACGGAGACGCCGATTCGCGTTTTCCAGCAGCTCGGCCAGGGAGGCCGCGCCTTTTTGCTCGAGAGCGTGGAGGGCGGCATCAAGTGGGCGAGATATTCGTTTATCGGCACGGACCCGTTTATGGTGCTTCGGTTGAAAAAAAACAAGGTATCGATCGACCAGGGGGGCCGCGAGGAAACGTACGAAACGACGGATCCGTTGAAGCTGCTGCGTGAGCGACTCCGGGGCTATCGCAGTCCCGCGCTGCCTGAGCTTCCTCCGTTTACGGGCGGAGCGATCGGATTTTTCGGCTACGATCTGCTGCAATATTATGAGCGCAGGCTGCCCGCGCATCGCGAGGACGACCTGAACATGGACGACATGCACTTCATGTTCTGCGACCGCATCGTCGTTTTCGACCACTTCAAGCAGCAGGTGCTCGTCATCGGCAACGTGCATGTGACGGACGGCGCCTCCGACGCCGACATCGAGCGCGAATACGCGAAGGTGTCCGCCAGCATGGACGAGACGATTGCGCGCATGCGCCAGCCGCTGCCGCCGTCGGCCCCGGCCGTCGGCACGCCGCCGGTAGACCCCGAGCTTGGCGACGTTCGCTCGAACCTGACCAAGGAGCAGTTCCTTGCGAACGTGAACCAGGCCAAAGATTACATTCGGGCGGGCGACATTTTCCAAGTCGTGCTCTCCCAGCGCTTCCACATCGAGACCGAGGTCGATCCGCTTCAGGTATACCGGATGCTGCGGACGATGAACCCGTCGCCTTACATGTACATGCTGAAACTGGGCGACGAGGTCATCGTCGGCGCTTCGCCCGAGCTGCTCGTCAAGGTCGACGGCGACCGCGTCGAGACCCGGCCGATCGCGGGTACGCGTCCGCGTGGCCGCACGCCCGAAGAGGACGCCGCACTCGCCAAGGAGCTGCTGGCGGATGAGAAGGAGCGCGCCGAGCACGTTATGCTCGTCGATCTGGGCCGCAACGACCTGGGCCGCGTCTCCGAATTCGGTACGGTACGCTGCGATTCGTACATGGAGATCGAGCGTTACTCGCACGTCATGCACATCGTGTCCAACGTCACGGGCAAGCTCGCCACCGACAAGACATTTTTTGACGCTTTCCTGTCGTGCCTGCCGGCGGGCACCGTGTCCGGCGCGCCGAAGCTGCGGGCGATGGAGATCATTTCCGAGCTGGAGCGGGAGGCGCGCGGCGCTTACGCGGGCGCGATCGGCTACTTCGGCTTCTCCGGCAACATGGATACGTGCATTACGATCCGCACGATCGTGTTCAAGGGCGGCAAAGCGTACGTGCAAGCCGGCGCCGGCATCGTATGGGATTCCGTGCCCGAGAGCGAGTACGAGGAGACGGTCAACAAAGCCAAGGGCTGTCTGAAGGCGATCCGCGCTGCGGAGGCGATGTTCCCGCCGGCGGCGAAGCCGAAGCCGGGCAGGCTGATCGTCATGGCGGGCGACCGCAGCACGAATCTGGACTACGATTGATCGATTCCATACTTAAACGCGGGAGGGCATGACGATGACGGTAATAGACGCGAACATAACGATGCCGCAAGCGATGGCGAAGCTGATGGCCGGGCACGATCTGCTGAAGGAAGAGGCGCACGGCGTGATGAGCCTCATCATGCGCGGCGAAGCGACGCCGGCCCAGATCGGAGCCGCGGTGGTCGCGCTCCGGCTCAAGGGCGAGAGCATCGAGGAGATCACCGGCTTCGCGGAGGCGCTGCGTGACTTCGGCAACAAGGTAGCGGCGCCCCACGAAGATCTGCTGGACACTTGCGGCACGGGCGGTTCGGGCATCCATAAATTCAACATTTCCACCTCCTCGGCGATCGTCGCGGCGGCGGCCGGCGCGAGAGTGGCAAAGCACGGCAACCGCGCGATGAGCGGCAAAGCGGGCAGCGCGGACGTGCTCGAGGCGCTCGGCGTCAACATCCAGCTGACGGCGGAGCAAGCTGCGGCTTGCCTGCGCGATACGGGCATTACGTTCATGTTCGCCCAGCTGTACCATCCGGCGCTGAAGCACGCTGCGGCCCCTCGCAAAGAGCTCGGCATTCGCACGATCTTCAATATGCTCGGACCGCTCGCGAATCCCGCCGGCGCAGACCGTCAGCTGATGGGCCTGTACGACAGGACCAAGACCGACGTCGTCGCTGCCGTGCTCGGCCGGCTTGGACTGAAGCGCGCGATGGTCGTCGGCAGCCATGACGGACTTGACGAGATCAGTGTGTCCGCGCCGACGCAGGTGTCCGAGCTGAAGGACGGCGTCGTCACGACGTACGACATCACGCCGGAAGACCTGGGGCTTGCGACGCTGCCGCTCGGCGCATTGATCGGCGGCGACGCGGCCGAGAACGCCGACATCGTCCGCCGCATTCTGGCGGGGGAACGCGGCGCCTATCGCGACGTCGTGCTGGCGAACGCCGGCGCGTGCATCTATGTCGCCGGACGGGCGGACAGTCTCGCGGACGGCGTCAAGCTTGCGGCGGAGACGATCGACTCGGGCGCGGCGGCTGCGAAGCTGTCGCAGTGGATCAAGCGGACGGAGGAGCTCGGACATGTTTCTTGATCGAATCGTAGCGACAAAAAAAGAAGAAGCGGCGGCACTGAAGGCGTCGATGAATTTGAACGCCGCCGAGCGCGAGATCGCGGGCCTGCCCGCTTGCCTGGGCTTCGAAGCTGCGCTTCAGGCGGGTCGGCGCCGCCGGCCGGTCGGCCTCATCGCCGAAGTGAAGAAGGCAGGCCCCTCCAAGGGGCTCATCCGGCCGGACTTTCATCCGGTACAGCTCGCCAAGGCGTATGAGGCTGCCGGCACGGACTGCATCTCGGTGCTGACCGACGTTCAATATTTTCAAGGCAGCAACGATTATTTGCGCGGCGTCCGCGAGGGCGTGAACGTCCCGCTGCTGCGCAAGGACTTTACGATCGACGAGCGGCAAGTGTATGAGGCGCGACTGATCGGCGCCGACGCGATCCTGCACATCGCGGCGATCCTGGACAAGCGGCAGCTGGATGCCTATCATCGGCTCGCGCGCGACATCGGGCTGGACGTGCTCGTCGAGGTGCATAACCGCCCCGAGCTCGAGACGGTGCTCGAAGTCGGGCTCGCGACGCTGATCGGCGTCAACAACCGCAACCTGCACACGTTCGAGACCGACCTTGCGGTCACGGAAGAGCTGATCGCGCTTATGCCGCAAGGCGTCACGGCGGTCAGCGAGAGCGCGATCGCCTCGCCGGACGATATCGCGTATGTCGGCAAGGCTGGCGCGCAGGCCGTGCTCGTCGGCGAGCACTTCATGCGTCAGCTGGACGTCGGCGCCGCGATCGAAGGCTTGCTCGGCCCGGTCGTCCAGGCGGGAGCGGCGGGATGAGCGCTAACGGCGAATGGGATCTGACGCGTAGGGAGACGGCAGTAGCCAAGATCACGCGTCCGGCGGTCAAAATCTGCGGCATCATGCAAGCGGAGACGCTGCGCGAGATGGACGGGCTGCCCGTCGACTACATCGGCTTTATCTTCTCGCCGAAGAGCCGCCGCTACGTGACGCCCGCTGCGGCGGGCGAACTGATCCGTCAGTCGCGCGAATCCAGGATGGCAGGCGGCCGTCCGCCGCTCGCCGTCGGCGTGTTCGTCGACCCGACGCTCGAGACGCTTGAGGCCACGCTCGCCGCAGCGCCGCTTGACGTCGTGCAGCTGCACGGCAAAGGCGAAACGCCGGATTTTTGCAGAGAGGTCGCCCGGCGGTTTAAAGTAGACGTGTGGCGCGCGCTGTCCGCCGGCGGCGAAGAACAACGATCGGACGGGGCGGCGGAAGGCGCCGAAACGCCCGATGCCGGCCCCGCGCGGCTAGCGGCTTATGCCGGCGCCGTATCCGCCGTGCTGATCGACACGGCCGGCGGGGGCACGGGACGCGCTTTTCCGTGGGAAGTCATTCCGGCCTACGAGCGGGCCGCCAAAGCAGCCGGCATTCGGCTGTTTGTCGCGGGCGGACTCGATCCGGACAACGTAGGGGAACTGCTGTCGGTCTATGCGCCCGACGGCGTCGACATATCGAGCGGCGTCGAGACGAACGGCGCCAAGGACGCGATTAAAATCGCCGCATTCGCGGAAAGGGTGAAGCAGCAATCATGACGACGACACAATTGCCGGACACGTACGGCCGATTCGGCAGCTTCGGCGGACGCTACGTCCCCGAGACGCTGATGAACGCGCTGTACGAGCTGGAGGAAGCCTACAACCGCTACAAGGACGATCCGGATTTTCTGGCGGAGGTTCGTTATTTGCTCAAGCAATATTCGGGCCGGCCGACCCCGCTGTATTATGCCGAACGCCTCACCGGGCATCTCGGCGGCGCGCAGAACTATCTTAGGCGG
>NZ_JAGXJW010000070.1 GCF_019091135.1 Cohnella sp. GbtcB17
GTCGATACTGGTCTTGCGCAGCAGACGGCCGATACGCGTCACGCGCGGATCGTATTTCATCTTGAACATATTTCCTTTGACCTCGTTGCGTGCGAGCAGCTCCTGAAGCCTTTTTTCCGCGTCGACGACCATCGTCCGGAACTTGACCATTCGGAATAGCCGGCCGTCTTTGCCGACTCTGACCTGGAAAAAGAAAATGCCGCCCTTGGGATCGTCCCATTTCACCAAAATGGCGACGATGAGCAGCAGCGGGGACAGCACCAGCAGGCCGGTCGCCGCCAGCACAATATCCATGCCTCGCTTCGTTCTGTCATATTGCAGGCGACCTGCTTCAAGCTTGACTCTGGCATTTGCCCCTCCATAGTAGGGCATGCCGGCATAGCTCCGTTTCATATCGTTGGACGGCTCGATCACGCTGGCCGCCTCCTTAGCCGCTGACCGGGACGGCATAGGAATCCCGCACGATGCGCTCCATAGCTTCCAAGAGCGGCTTGCGCAGCTCCGCATGCTGAAGCGCGAAGTCCATGGTCGTCAAAATAAACCCGAGCTTCTCGCCGACGTCGAACCGCGTGCCGTTAAAATGATAGCCGTAAACCGGCTCGATCTCGTTCAATCGCTGGATCGCGTCCGTCAGCTGAATTTCCCCTCCCGCGCCGATCTCCTGTTTCTCGAGATACGCAAAAAGCCCCGGCGTGAAGACGTACCGGCCCATGATCGCCAAATTCGAAGGCGCCTGGCCGGACGGCGGTTTTTCGACGAATCGCTTCGCCTCGTACAGCCGGCCCTCTCTGCCGATCGGATCCAGGATGCCGTAGCGATCCGTCTCGTGATCCGCGACCGGCTGGACGCCGATGATCGAGGACCCCGTCCGTTCGTATTGCTGGATCAGCTGTTTCAGACAAGGCACTTCGGCGGCGACGATATCGTCGCCGAGCAGCACCGCGAACGGCTCGTCGCCGATAAACCTCCGGGCGCACCATACGGCATGCCCCAAGCCCTTGGGCTCTTTTTGCCGAATGTAGTGGATATCGACCTTGGCGGAACGCCGGACCTCCTCCAACAGCTTGTGCTTGCCCTTCTCGGCCAGGCTGCTCTCGAGCTCGAAGGCGTGATCGAAGTGGTCCTCGATCGCCCGTTTACCCTTGCCCGTCACGATAATAATGTCTTCGATGCCCGCCTCGACCGCTTCCTCGACGATATATTGAATGGTGGGCTTGTCGATGATCGGGAGCATCTCTTTGGGCATGGCCTTGGTCGCAGGCAAAAACCTCGTTCCAAGTCCTGCAGCCGGTATAATGGCCTTACGAATCTTTTGCATCGGTCCACCTCCGAAAATAAAAACGTCTATTCAAAAAACGCGGGGCATTCAACCCCTCCTCACGCCATGCCATCGACGATTCACGTCTAAGGTCTCGCGACCCACAGCACAGCCGAGTGTCTGCAGCGATAGAGGCTCAGCAGACTTTGCCTGGAGCGCGTCGGCTCCTGTTTGACCTATGCTTTGTTAATGACCGTGCCCAGTACGGGCCTGCCGATTTGTTCGATCAGGCCGGACGTCCGCTGCAGTTGATGCCGGGTCGTCTTCGCATGCTCGGCGACCAACAGCACGCCATCCGTTTGCGAGACGACGATCTGGGCGTCCGCCGACGCCATCAGCGGCGAAGTGTCGACGACGATCCGGTCGTATTGCTCCTTCGCAAACGCGATGAGCTGTTCGTAGCGTTGGGAGGATAACAATTCGGTCGGGTTGGGGGGCAACGATCCGGAGGTGACGATCTGCATGTTCGGATAGTCGGTCTCTTTTATGATTTGCGCTGCAGGAATCGCCCGGCTCAAGTACTCGCTTAATCCGTCCCGGCGGGACAGTTGCAAAATGTCGTGAAGGGAAGGCTTGCGGAGGTCCGAGTCGATCAACAGCGTTTTTTTGCCCGCGCGGGCGTAAGCGAGCGCCAGGTTGATTGCCGTGGCGGATCTCCCTTCTCCCTGCGCGCCGGATACGACAGACAATGCCCGCGCCCCGAGCCTGGCAGCCGCAAAGTCGACCTGCGCCCGAAGCGTATGATAGTAGCCTGCCAGCTGCGAAGCGGGGTCGAAGTCCATGACCTTTAAATATTCCGGCCTCAGTTTGCTCATAACGCCTGCTCTCCCGCCTTTATCCCGGATTGGCTTGCCGCATAGCTATTGGAGGACGGGAGCTTGATGTCCCGCTTCTTCATCCTTGGAACGACCGCGAGCGTCTTCGATCCGATCGCCAGCAGCACGTCTTCTTCCTTCTTGATCGATTGGTCGAAGTATTCGATCAGGAGGATGGCGCCCGTCGACAGCAGCAGCGCAGCGAACAAAGCGACGGTCACGTTCGACTTCGTGTTTTGACCGAAGGGCTGCGTCGGCTGATCTTCCCTGGCGCTCGTCAATATCGTGACGTTGTTGATTTTCATGATTTTCGGAATTTCCATTTGGAACACTTCGGACACGGCGTTCACGGTCCGCGCGGCGCGCGCATAATTCGTATCCGTTACATTCAACGACATGACCTGGGTTTCGTTCAACGCATTCACCCGGACTCTGGAGATCAACTGCGCGGAGGAGAGGTTCAATTCGGGATGAAGCTCGACAACTTTGTCCATGATGGCCGGCGTCAGAATGATTTCCTTGTAGGTTTCGATGAGCTTGATGTTCGAAGCGATCGAGGAGACGTCCATCGTCTCGCCGCCCACCGCCTCGACCGTTTTATTGACGATGATTTTCACGTTGGCCGAGTAGAAGCTCGGCTCCATTTGCTTGGAGTAAGCATATGCCGAGCAGGACGCCGCGATAGACAATAGCAGAATGATCCAAAAGCGTTTCCGAATTGCGCCCATATACTTTTTCAGATCCATTTCCATGCAGATCACTCCATCTCGGTGTTGGATACATTGTGTATCCTCAGTACGTTTATCTTATGATACGTTTTGTATCCTGTCAATTGTATTTTAGACTTTTGTCGGAACTCTCTCGGATCGAATTTTCAGAAAAATCCCGTTGCTACGGCGCTTCGCGCTTTAAGCGCTTACAATCGAGGCGTCAGCCGATCCGCGGAATTGTCGAAAATAAAAAGAATCCCGCCGTCTTAGGGACGGACAGGATTCTCCACTCGCTGTTTGCTTGACTCAGGCGTTGCCGGCGCTCTGCCAGTCGAAGGCTTGATTTTCAAGCAGGTGCCTGAACAGACTTTTTCTCTCTCCGGCCAGCTCTCCGAATTGGCCGCGCTGGATGATGCGGCCCTCATCCACGACGACGACCTGGTCGGCGCCTTTAATCGTCGATAGGCGGTGAGCGATGACGATCAAGGTCATGCGGCCCTTCAAGCGATCCAACGCCTCTTGAATTTTGATCTCATTGTCCGTGTCCAGCGCGCTGGTCGCCACGTCCAGTACGAGAACGGACGGTTTCCTCAGGATGGCGCGAGCCAGCACGATGCGTTGGCGCTCGCCTCCCGAGGGCCGTATGCCCCGATCCCCGATCTGCGTGTCCAGGCCGTCCGGCAGTCCCCGAACGAAATCTCCGGCCGCGGCGAAGTCGAGCGCCTCCCATAGCGCAGGTTCCGTCGCATCCGGCTTGACGAGCGTCATATTCCCTCGAATCGTATCGTTGAACAGGAAGGGGTCCTGGGGAACGTAGCCGATCGACTTGCGAAGCGACAGCAAATCGCCGCTAGACAGCGGTTTACCGTCCAATGCCAGCATCCCTCGCTCCGGGACGATCAGGCCCATTAGCATATCGATCAGCGTGCTCTTGCCCGCGCCCGACCGGCCCACGATGGCCGTCATCTTGCAGGCGGGAACGACCAGATCGATGTCGCGGAGCGCGAAGCGCTCGTCGCCTTTATCGTATCTGAAGCTAACACCCCGGCATTCGAGCGAGGAATGGATCGCGATCGGCGTAATCGTATCCCGGCCATCCTCGGCGATGCGGAGCTCTGCGGCCGCCGCACATTCCTCCTGCAGCCGATCCAGGCTCTTGAAGGCGGGATAAAACGAAGCGATCTGCTCGATATTGCCCTGCAAGCCGGAGAAACGAGGCCAAAGCCGCGTGAAGACGACGATGATCAGCAGCAACTGCTCCATTTTCGTATGGAACAGCTGGACGGACATATAAATGAACAACGCAATCAAAGCGGCGGAAACGGCCTGGAAATAAAATTGCGTCGACGATTTCAAGCGGACGAATTCGACTTGCTCCTTATGAATCTTGCGGCTGGCTCCGATCATCCAGCTTAATCTGGAGGCTTCGAGCCCGTTGGTTTTAATATCCTTCGCGCCGCTCAGCTGATCCGTGATTCCCGCCAAATAGGCTCTTGCGGATTCCGTAGACTTGGCGCCGAGACTTTTGGCCCGGCCGACGAACTTTTTGGCCGCATACGTAATCGCCAGCCCGCAAACGAGGATGCACGCGGTAATGGAGGGAGACAGCCAGAAGGCGAGCGCGATCTGGATCACCGTAAAGATGACCGAAGCCAGCAGCTGCAGGCTGAGATTGATGCCCCCGTTCACTCGTCCGATCTCGCTCGTCAGCGCGCTCACCATATCGGATTTTCGTTTTTTCAGAAAAAAGGTCCAATTCGATTGCAAAATGCCGCGGTACGTTTCGGTTTTCAAATAAAGATCGAAGCCTTGGTTAATCTTGATGTTCTGTAGCGCGACCACGCGCTTGAGCAGGCTCTGCGAGAGCATAATGACCAAAAACAAAGTAAGAATAAGCGGCAGAACGGCCTCCCCGGGAATGGCGTCGAATAACCCGAACAGCGGCGTAGCCCCCGTGCCGAAGTCGGCGATGCCGCCCGCCTTCAGCATCGGAATGAGCAGCAGGATGCCGATCCCCTCGAGCAAGCTTACGAACACCATGCCCGCGAGATTGATATACAGCTTTTTTCCCGCATATTGCCGAAGGCGTTTAATGAAGTACAATATCGGTTCCATAGGCGGCTCCCCTCAAGTTACGGCCGTTCTCCTGGTCTTGCGCCATGCCCACAGCAGGGGACGCAGCGGAAAATACAAAAAATGCACGCGTTTCGGCAAAGGCAGCGTTTCAAAGTCGGTAGGATAAGGATGAAGCAGGCTTAAAAGGAATAAGAGTTTGTGCAGAGGCGGTCTGATCGCGAACAAGTATCGCTTGTAGGCTCGATGGAGATGCACAGGCGGATCTCCGAGGATGTCGATGCTTTGCTCGACGTAAAAAAAAGGGTTTTGGGCCAGTTTTGCGCCCTTGGAGTTCGGTTGCGTGCCGAGCGCGATCCCGGCCGGCACCGGGGTGCCGAGCAATTTCGATGCCAATGTCATGGCCTGGTCGCCGAGATGGGCGGCGCCGTACTTGCGAAGCAGTCGCCTCACTTGCGGCCAGTCCTCGTCTCTTCTGGCGAGCACGTCGATGTCCGTCAGCCACCGTAGGCGGAACCAGCCGTGCCTGGCCCCGTGCATAATCAAGTAGTAGAATAGATGCTTGCTGCCCATATAACGAACGGCCCCGCCTCCCAAAGCGCTGACCCGGCTTTCCGACCACAGCTCTTCGAATCCCGGCTCTTTCAGCGGTCCTGGGCTCAGCCGCCAATGAATCTCGATATGCACCCCGAGCTTCGGGTTCCAGTAGGACTTGTGATGCTGCCGCCATCTCCACTCGTTGAGCACGGTCGGCGTGTACGCTTCCGCGACGTAGCCGAGTTCGGCCATCATCCTATCTACGGCCAGACGATCCCCGCCGAACGGCTTCCAGTCCAACAGGATGTCCAAGTCCGAGGAAGTCCGCAGACTCATGTCCCCGTACAGCTCGTGGGCGAGCGTCGGTCCTTTTAAAAACAAGGAACGAATTCCTCTGTCCGCCAGGCCCGCGCCGATCCGCGCCGATTCGCCGGCAAGCCCCAGCATTCGAACGGCGTTTTGCCGGTATTGCTCCTGCAGCTGCCGCATCACAGGCTCGGGAACGGCGTACGACGCTTCCTTTTTTAGGCGCCGGTACACGGATGGATACACCCGATGATGCCGCGTGAGCCGCAAAAAATTCGTCCAATCCACGTCCTCGCTTGCGAAGCCGTCCATGACGCTGCCTTCCGCTTCGCCATCGCTTCGAAGCAAGGCAAATAGCAATCGCTGCGCGTTATCCATGCGACCATCCCTTCGTTTTGCGAACCGGCCGGGCGCTTTGTCCAAAGACGGCAACCGGCGTGTAGCCTTTCATCTCGTCCGCGCCGGTCAAGTAAAAGTTCCCGCTGCGAAGCCATGCATGCGCCGCCAGCTCTCCCCGCTCGCCGCGCCCCGTGCCGAGATACAGCGTGCTTTCGATGCCCCTTCGCTTCAGCATTTTTAACGCGGCAATCGCCCGCACCAGGCAGCGGCAGTCCCAGGGCGCATGCTTAGCGGCCCGGTAGATCGCGTCGGCGATGCGGCGAAGCGTCGCTTTATCGGCAGAAGGCGTCTCCGGCAGCTCCCGCATCGCTTCTCCCAGCGTCGGGGCTACCTTGGCAAAAGGGACAGAGATCAGGATTCTCGCCCATGCCAAATAACAGAACGCTTCCAGCAGCAGCAATCTGTCGGTTCGGCCAGGCGCGAGGAACTTGGCCATATGGGACAAGTAATTTTTGCTCATGACGCTTGCCGGCTCACCGTGATCAGCTCTTCGGCTGTCAATTGATTTAAAAATTGTACGACGTGCCGCTCGCACTCTTCCGCGCCGACCGCATACTCCTGAACAAGACTGTCTACCAGGTTGCCGATCGATACCGGAGACGAGATCAAGTCCCAGATCCGGCCGCCGATCTCGCCCAGATTGTAATACTTGCCGCGATCGATGCTGAGCATAACCTTCTCGCCGTCCATATCGCTCACGATGCAGCCGGGGCGCTGGGCGACGACTTGCTCCTTCGTCCATTCCATCGTATCCGCCATTTTCTAACCCTCCTTCGAAATGAATTCCAATACGCGATCCGCCATCCGATTGGCGGTGAATCCGACACTTTCGGCGGGTCTGCCTAACTTTTTCAGGGGCACCCGCCCCGCCAGCGCGACGGCGCTTCTAAAGTGCCATTCGTTCAGTCCGAAGCCTTCGATCAACGACTTCCGGAAAGTATGATATTGCAAAATGGCCATTCCTAAAAAACGAGGCACATCCGTGATCTCGATCTCCGCGGTCTCGGCCCGCGACAGCACGAAGATGCCTCCTAGCGGAACGGGACTGCCGTTAAAAGCTTCGGTAACGGGCACGGCGAATTTGTCGACTCGCTCGATAATCGGCTTGAAGGAGGCGCCGGCGATGCCAAGGCCGTCCAGGCTCGTCTGCCAGAGCTTCTGCTGCGGATACGCGGGCATGACGTACGGTACGGTCTCATTGGGTCCAGCGACCGCGATCACATCGTCCGATACGAGCGAATATCCCCGTTGAAGCAAGCACGAAGCCATCGTGGATTTCCCGGCCCCCGAATCTCCGATAAACGCGTAAACCTTGCCGTTAATGAGGACGGCGCTTCCGTGCAGCGGCAAGATTCGCCTCTGCTGCAGAAGGGCTCCCATACAGGTTCCGAGCAAGTACAACCGGACTTTGTCGGGCTGCGCCTTCTCTTCCGGCGAGACGACGATCTCCCTGCCCCCGCGCACTTCGTAAATCGCGGTGCCCTCAATCCTGAACAGCAGCCTGTCTTCGGTCACGCTGGATGTTCTTCCAGGCTCCGCGAACGCTTGCCATACGCCGGACAAGTCGCCGATCCGCACGGTGACATCCGTTTCGATATGGTCTGCCGACGCTTCGGGGAGCTCCGGAAGGGGCAGCTCGCTCAAGATCGTGAGGCCGAATGCCCGGCGTTTGACTTGTTGCAAGGTCGTTACCATCAATTGTCTCACTCCAGCATCGGGATAATAAGAGAGAGGTCCCTTATAAGGGAATTTATAAGGGACTCTCATGGGATTAGCTGTGGTGCTGGGTTTCCTCGTCGGGATCGAATGAGTCCGGAATCGTTACACCCGGGCCAGCCATCGTCAGCTTCACGTCAAGCACCTCCAGAGAAGGTACGCTCCACTCTTTGTTCATTGATATCACCTCCTTTCAAGCGTTTCAGGAAGCGGTATAGCACGACGCTTCGCATCAGCTTGACAAACTCGCCGTCGAACACGGTATTCGGAGAAGGCTCCCGGTTGTTCGATATTGCCTTTCTTAAGTAAGAAGTGTCGACAAGGCTTTGCATTCTGGCGTCTTCGCAAAGCCGCTGCAGCTCGGCCACGAATGCCGGCCAATGCGGCTTCATGCGGTAGATGCCGTCGGCGCCCTGAACCCCGCGGACTTTATAATTCAATCGAACGCGGTCGGGAAGGATGCCTTCCGTCGCTCTTCGCACCATCGCCCGATCCATGCCCTCCCGCACGAACTGCCCGATCGGCAGCCCCAGGCAAAATCTGGCCAATCGCAAATCGTTGGTCGGATCGCGATACCACAGGCCGTGTCGGATCGAGAGCTTGGTGCCGCTGACTCCGCTGTTCGTCCAGTGACCGACTTCTGCGAATTGCCGCTGCCTGGCGTCGATCATCGTCATTGGGGGTTTGCCCGGCACGTAGACACCAGACGCTGCCATTCGCTCGAAAATCCGCGTCCGGGCGGCAAAGTCCGGATGGATCAGCCGCTCCGCAGGAATGTCGCCGGCGGCGGAGGAAGCCGGATGCGGAAATGCGCGCTGCCTGACGAGTTCAAGCAGTCTCCGTCTGCCGATGCCGCGGTTGCTTCCGTATTGCTTCAGTTCGCCGTAGAGCCTGATCCATCTCATCCGCTTGAGCAGCAGCGCGTAGTAGTCCAGCGCGGGACCCCAAGAGATCGTATAGTTGCCGCGCCCTCCGTTCAGCAATACGCCGACGTTCTCGCGTTCCGCCTGCTCGTAAATGCCCGAGAGCCAAAATGCGTTTTCGACGAATTTGAATGGCATCTCCATCATGTCCAGCCATTTGTCCAGCTCGCTGTACGGACTGCGGCCGGGAAAGCTCAAGTACTGATCGCGAATGTTGCCGACTGCTTCCACGGTGGACCTGATATAAGGACGTTCGTCCGCGAGGCGGTTGGCAGGCGTCCAGTCTTCGAATCCGTCCGCAGGGATATAGCTGAACGTATGAAGAGGCTTCTGCTCCCCCGCCAGCGTCCTCGCCGCGAACCCGGCCACCGTCCCCGAGTCCAGTCCGCCGCTCAAATAGGAGCCCACCTGCTTAAAAGTACGAAGGCGCGATGCGACGGACTTCTGCAGTACATCCGCGAACGCCTCGACATAATCGCGATCGCGCCGAAGATGATTCAAGGATTGCGCCTCGACCTCCGCATACCGGCGAACCCGTACTTTGCCGTTTTCGACGGCGATGCTGTGGTGCGGGGGAAGCTGGCGGACATCCCGGTAGACAGTCGATCCGACGTCCATCGTTTCGATTCGGCCCGGATTGGCCAGATACTCGGCTAACCATTGTTCATTCAGCGGAGCGGCTTGCCGATCATCGAGCGCCAGCAAAGGCTGGATCAGGGTGCAAAATGCAAACATCCCTAAATTTTGGGTATAATACAAAGTGCGTGTGCCCGAATAGTCTCTGGCGCCGAACAGCCGTTTTTTTCGCTCGTCCCAGATGACGTAAGCGAAGTCTCCGACCAGGTATCTGGGAGATTCGTCGCCCCATTTATCGTAAGCCAGCAGGATAAGCTCGCCGTCCGTCACGATCCGCCGCAGCGGAGACGTCAATTGCAGGAGATCGAACAATTCCTCTCGATTGTCCAGAATAGCATCGGCTGCAACCGCCAAATTTTTGGTTTCATCGAAAAGCGGCGCTTTTTCCCCGATCGACTCGGGCGTGATCCACTGCGCATGGCAGCCCAGGTAAATGCCGTCCATATACCAGAAGCCTCGATGATCGGATGGAAATGGCGTCAACGCGTTCATCAGCGCTCCGCCGATATTCTCGACGTTACGATAGCCTTCCAGCCTGCAGCATCCCGTGATCGCGCTCATTCGCCAGCCCCCCGTTCATCCGTTTGTGATACAGATTGTATCTTTGTTGCTCTTAATTTATATCACGAAAACCGAAATGTCAACCGTTATTTTATTCAAGTTTCTCTTAAAAGTTGGCACGATCTATGTTCATTTGATACAATTCGTATAATATTGCATACCTATCATGTTCACTTAGGTGAAGGAGGCACGGAGAGCTATGTATTCGCCATCCCGCGGGGCAAGGTGGCTGCGAACGACAAGGTGGCTTTTATTTCCTATAGCACTGTTTATGCTATTGAGCTTCAAGGAAGGGAGGCAGGCTTTAAGTTATACGATGCTGCAAGGCCTCCCTTCAAACGAAGCCAGCCCGCTGGACCGTCCTTACGAGGATTGGCGTCAGCAAGAGCTCCCCTTCGGCCTGGCCTCGTTCGATCTAGCGCCCTGGCGCTCCTATATGGATACGTGGGGCGCACAGAGATACCTGGAAACGACCGGAATCGTATTTAACGTCAATGAAAAAGAAGCGGATCCGACCGCTGAGCTATTGTCCGAAGCCGGCATCCGTTCGGCGCGCGTCGAGATCAACTGGAGCAATATCGACTTCAACGATGAATCCAGATTCACGGCGCTCACGGAGGGCAGAATTAAAGCGGCCCTGCTCGCTCTCCGCAAATACGGCATACGTCCCATCATTCTATTGAACGCGAACGCCGGCAGTCCCGTCCCGAACAAGCTCGTTGACGTGCAATTAAAGGCGAACGCCAAGAAGGGCAGCAGGGAAATCTACGTCAAATCGACGGCGGGCATCGTTGCGGATTACACCGGCTTAAGCGGACAAGCCTACCAAACGATGTATCCGATCATTACGTCCGCAGACGCCAAGTCGGGACGACTCACGCTGTCGGCGCCGTTGACCAAAGACTTGAAGGCTGGCCCGCTTCGTCTGACGAGGCTTAAATACAGACCCTTTTCCGGCACCGTTTATACCGGAGGCAAGGCGAACCCGGCCGGTCAGGCGACGATGGACGGGTGGACGCGATACGTTCGAACCGTAACCGCGCAGGTCAAAAAGTTGCTCGGCACGAACGATTCGGCCGACGCAGGCTTCGATCTGGAGGTGTGGAACGAGGTTACGTTCGGAAGCCAATTTCTTGATATCAACAATTATTACGAGAAAAAGCAATCGTTTCAGGCTTATCCTTCCGTACAAATCGACGGCCAAACCAAACAAGGCGCCCAGGCCCTGTTGCCCTTGACGCTGCGTTACGTGCGAGATCCCGCGAACGAATTGCCCGGCGTAAACGTCATCGACGGCTTTTCGAATCAGCATCCCTGGGAAAACGGGACGGAAATGTACGCTAGCCAAAGCGGATTCAGCCGGCATTACTATACAGGCTACAATGGCGCGGCATCCACCGTACAGTTAAACGGCACGAACGCGACTTGGAATTATCAATCGGCCGACGGAAGCATTCTTCCGGGCAGCAAGACTTATTTCCCGAAGCATGTGGCCGCGTTTCCCGAATACTGGTACTACGCCTACCAAACGGAGTTCGTCGTAAGGGACCTGCAGCCTATCCCCGGCCCCTGGTCCTTGCATGGACGATTTGCGAACGACGGGGATGGTCAGGCCGCACAGGTTTGGATGACAGAGAGCAATTGGTGGAGAGGCAAGTTCGCGGAAGAGCTGATGTCCAAAAACAACGTTAAAGCGACCGACGTCAAGCTAAGAGCGCTCATGCAGCAGGTGGGGACAAAAGCTTCGCTCAGGCTGATGACCTTCTCGAGCCACAAAGGCCTCCATACGTTAAATCTGTTTTCCGCCAAAAGCGACGATCTCCACTACAGCGTGATCGCGGACGCCTTCTACACCGCGCTTGCGAAAAACCATTATGTGCTGAACGATCAAACGAGAGCCGCTGCCGGCCCGCAAATCAAGGCGCTGAAGGCCGTGTCGGACTTGATGAAAAGCGGCGTTCCGATCGAGACGGCACGACCCCTGCGCGTGGAAAAGGTGACGGAACCCGAGCCGAGATTGGCGCTGAAGGGCGATGGAACCCCGGCGCATCCCGATCAGTTCAATCGGAACGATCTCGCCGTACTGCCTTTTCAATTGGATCAAAACAAGTTCGCCGTCGCTTATTACGTCGTTACGCGGGACTTGACCCGCGCCTGGCAGCCCGCCTTCGGTCCGCTCGATGCCAGAAGGTACGATATGAAGCCGGAAACGTTTTACGTTACGCTGTCCAATCTGTTTGGCGATCAAGCCGTAGTCTACAGCTACGACCCGATCACCGGCTCCAAGACGAAGGTCGCCATCACGGACAGCAGCCCGAACACGATTGCCGTAGAGCTGGAAACCGTCGACTACCCGCGTTTTCTTATTATAGAGGAGAAGAAAGACCGTACCGGACCGCTTATTTCGAATACGAAACTATTTAAAAACGGCGCGGAAGCGGCATTTCAATTTCAAACGAATGCGGCCGGCAGCGCGACAATCACTTGGGGACCTTATCCGGCACGCACCGCAACCTCGTATACCGGCGCGCTTTACGCATCGGAAACGGATACGTCCCCGGTGAGGACGTATCAGGCGCCCTTGCTGACGACCGAGCGTCTGCCTCCATTAACGAAAGGCGTCTGGAAATGGGATGGCACGGTCGATCCTGCCTATACGGAAGCCTATACGTTTATTCTGGACACCAAATATTGCAACGTCCAATTGAAGCTGGACGGAAAGCTCCTGGTCGACGGCTGCAAAAAAACGCAAAAGCAGGGAACGGTCTCGCTCGTTGCGGGACAATCCTATAAGCTGGAGCTAACGGTTAAAAACATTTCTAGCGGACTTCCGACGATCAACCTTTATTGGGCGAGCGATCATCAGCCGAAAACGGCGGTTCCCGCCCATTCGGCCGAATCGAATCGTATAACCGTGGATACCGTTGCCGGACGGCCGGTGACCGTCCCGCTTCCTGGCTTCAAATCGGGAGACGGCGTACGCGTTCAGGTTACGGCCCGCGACAGCGCTTTGAACGCCCGATACCCGTTGTGGGACTACGACGTCGCCGGCGTCTGGTGGCCGAAGAGCGGTATACCCGCACATTAAAACCTCGGTCCCGGACATTCAGGATGCTTGCCCGCACCGTCTCGCTCCGTCTCTCATATGGTAGAGGACACCCGTCACGGACAAGACGGCGACTTCTATAGTGAGGTGAGACATCGTGGCGGATAGTCAGTCCGTTCAGAGCTTCGGGGCGTCGGGCAACGGCATGAAGGACGATACGGACGCCTTGCGTCAGGCAGTCCAAAACGCAATCGTCTCAAGCGACGCCGGCAACGGCAGCACCGTGACCTTCGGGCCCGGCATTTATCGGATCGCATCGGATACGACACTGCCCGCTTCGCTGAACTATCGGTTTGCCGACGGCGCGATGCTGGCTCCCGATCCGGGGGTAACCGTCACCGTTCTGGGAAGCATCGAGGCCGGCATGGCGACGGTGTTCGGAGGCAAGGGCAGCTATAAAGGACCGATGGCCGCTCCCGTCGTCCTGCCCCAATGGTTTGGCGCCTCGGGCAGCCGCAGCAGCGTAAACGGCAAAATCGCCAAAGGCTCCAACAAATTGACGCTTTCGAACCCGCTTGATTTCCGCAACGGCCAGTACGTATCCATACCCGGCGGCACGCCGTGCCTGTTAAGCGCGCCGGCCGGCTTGAAGACTTCGATAGCTGGAGCCGGCGGCGCTTCTGCGTATACGTATACGGTGATCGCCGTGGATTCATATGGGGGCTTGTCGTCTGCGACGGCCGTAACCGTGCAGCGGGGCCCCGATACGATCTCGCCGGATAACGCGATCGTCGTTTCCTGGAATGCGGTGCCGGGCGCCGCCGGATATTATGTCTATGGTCGCACGCCCGATGCTCCCGTCCGGATCGCCAGAGTACAGGAGACCTCCTGGAAGGATAACGGCGCCGCCCTTCGCGCTACGGAACCGTCGCTGCCCAAAACGCTGCCGTTTCCCGGCATCTGGATCGCCCGCATCGTGTCCGGCGCCGGCAGCACGGTTGTTACGTTGGACGCCGCAGCCGCCTTTACGCTGAACCAGCCGATCAACCACGACGATACGCTGCCGATCCGCCAGGCGATCAAGGTGGCCGGACCAGGAGGGAAGGTCATATTCCCGCCGGGCACTTACCGGATTTCCGATACGATTCAATGCGATGCGGCAGCGCTGATCGGGAATGGAAGACCGTCCCTCATGTTCGTCCCCGAGTTCGTGTACGACCTTAAGCCATGCATCGACATCGTTGCGGATACAGTCGTCAACGGGTTGCAGATCGGAAGCGGCAAGGAAGCCTACTATCTGGACAACCCGGCTTGGGCCGACCCTAAGCTTTTTGCGCTGCAGTATTATGACATGTTCGTCACCGGCTGCTCCGGATTCCGCGTCTCGGGGGCGGCCAAGCCGACTTTCCGCGACGTCCGGACAGCCACGATCAAAGTCGGCTTGCTCCTGGACAGTACGGCCGGGCACATCTACGCGTTCGAATCCAAATTGAGCGGGCTGATCGGCGTTTACTGCCGCTTGAACACCGAGGACTATTATTTTGAGAGCTCGGACATTACGGGCGTTTTTTGCGGCTTGCTGTTTGGCGTCAAATTGATTTCCAATCACTACGGGGGCTTCAGCGGTTACTTGAATCGCGTTCATATGGGCTTTTCCCCTTACTCGATCTATCAGGCGATCGACGATCCCGATATCTATAAATCAGTCGTAGCCGTCTCCGGACTGATGTCCACGATGGATTGGGTGAGTCAGGAACAAATCGGGGAAGCGGCGATCAAGCTGCTGCCCAAGTCCGATACCCGCATACGCGTGACCGGCGGATTCGGCTACAGCTGGAGCGATTATAAGTATGCGACGCCAAGGCAAGGATGGCAATATGCGCTGCCGGACAGCTTAATGCCCGCGAATCAGCGTCAACAGTATGCGGCCTGGTTCGGAACGCTGCGGGACAGCGACATCCCGAGAGGCTCCGTCACGGGCAATCTGAGAGTATCGGGCGCGCCCGGCGCCATCGGATCCGCTCGTATCGAGAAGCTGGCGACGATTTCGGATCTGGAAGGGTTATATTTGGAGCGCGCTACGATCGTTTCCAAGGAACCTTATTTCGAAGTTTCGGTAAGCTCCGGCTCTCTCCTGCAAGATCGGACCAAACAAGCGTTCAACGCGGTCACGCGGGGCAATTTATTGCTCGATCCCGACAATCCCGCGTCCTACAAAATCGCCGGCGGAACGTTGACGATTGCTGCAAGCGTCGATCCGGCTTTGCCGCGTCCGATGCGCGCTGAATTGGGCCCGACGCCGGTCATTCTGATGTTTACGCCGGCGCCGAATTCGACGCTGAGTCTGCTCCAAATCAAGCTGGCTTCAGCACCGTTCATCTCTCCATCGAATCCCTTATCGATGAGTCTGTGGGCGTTCACGGCTTCACAGAACGGCATGAACATCAGGCTGAATGCGACAGGCAGGTCTTCCAACGATAGCCGGTTCTACTACAATCAAACCGTATATCCCAAAGGCTCCTGGACAAAAATTACCGGTGTCGACGGGACGCCCGCCGATGGCAGCGTATCGTTTCAGCAAGTATCGATCGAGCTTCCCCGCGACCGTCCGACCTACTTTGCGGGACTCATGCTCTCCGAGGGACCGTTAGCTCCTTACTCGCCGCGCTATCACATCGCCGCCGATGACGACGTCGAGCTGGTGCGGCCCGGCGACGGACTGGTGCTCACATCGCCAGGCGGCAAACGCTTCCGGATTACGGTTAACGATCAAGGACAGATAAGCATCGCGCCGATGACCTGAATGGCAAAACCTTTGCACCGGCCCTTGCCCGAAACCCTGGCAAGGGCCTTTCATCGGTCGTATGTATATCAATTAGATACGATACGTATACTAGAAATAAAAGCGCTTCCCTTCTTAATGTGACGTTTTGTATCAACTGATGCAAATGTATCACCAAACGTTTATCATTAAGTGACGGGATAAAAGGAGGGAATTCGTATGAATATCGGCAGCCGCATCGCCTATCTACGTGATCAATCCGGCTGGACACAAGAAGAATTGTCCTCTTCCCTTGGCATTACCAGGGCCGCCCTCTCGCACTACGAAAAAAACAGGCGCGAACCTGATACGGAAATGCTGACCAAGCTGGCCGATCTGTTTAATGTGTCGATCGACTATCTTGTGGGAAGAACGCACCAGCCCCAGATGACGCTAGATGCTGAGGTGCGCCAGTTCACCGATCAATTGGAACTCTCCGACGCAGACAAGCTGCTGGAGAGCTTCGCGCTAACGATCGACGGCCGGCGGCTGTCCAAGGAAGAAGCCAAGCGTTTTATCGCCTTTATCAGAGCCGAGAGATCGCTTGGCTGAACGTGCCGATTATGCAAGATACCCCGAACCGCTCGGAAGCGGCCGGGGTATTTTTCTTTTACACGGTATTCTGTTGTTGTTCTTTCCTCTTTTCTTCCTTTTCAAACGCTTCCCATTTGCTGACGTCGATGCCAAGCTGGGTAAGAATGGTATGAATGCTAATCTCGACGGGGTTATTCCCGGACGAATCTAAGCCTGGATCCCTCTCCCTCTCCATCTCCGCACCTAAATCCCCTCTCTGGAAAATGAAACCTAATTCAACTAATCCTTATTATAAGGGACAAGGAATGCGGAGGGTGTCGAGTGATGTATGTCGTCAAAATTTTTTTATCGCCATGTCGGGTCGAGGGCTGAATGACCCTGTCTGATCCTACCTGAGACATGCTCCGCACATGGCTCGGACTCGGTTCGCGGCACGAGGGAAGCTTCTCTCACATACGAGCTTAATTGTCGGCAAACCCTCAGATCGCGCGGTATTAAAGGCTTCGGCCCGCTTTTGAAGCCGATTTAGACTTAAGCATGCTCCCGATCGGAATACCTGTCATTCCGGTATAAAAAAAATACGGAATGGAGCGGAAAACATCCCGCTTCATTCCGTATCTTTATGTGTTAAAACTCTGTTTTATTCCCGATCTTCCCGCTTTTTCCGCAGTCGAAGGCTTGTGTCGATTGTCGTCATACCGCGAAAATCGTCAATTGCCGCCGACGCGCGACAAGTCGCGCATATTGGCTTCGAAGGCGGCCAGTAGCGCTTGCTCGCCGCTCAGACCTTGCGCCTTCACCTTTTCGATCTGCTCCATCATCCGCTTGTAGTCCTTCGGAATAACCTTGACGATCTTCGGCAGCACCGCTTCCCAATCGCTCAGGACGCGCTCGCCAAGTTCGCTGTCAGTATAGCGGACATGGTTCTCGATCAAGCCGCGCACTTCGGCGATCTCGCGTTCTTCCTCGAGTGCCTCCAAGCTGACCATCTCGAAGTTGCAACGCTTGACGAAGTCGCCGTTCCAATCGACGACATAGGCGATGCCTCCGGACATGCCGGCGGCAAAGTTGCGGCCGGTTCGCCCCAGGATGACGACGCGTCCGCCGGTCATATATTCGCAGCCGTGGTCGCCCACGCCTTCGACGACGACGTTCGCGCCGCTGTTGCGGACCGCGAACCGTTCGCCCGCGACGCCGCGGATATACGCCTCGCCGCCCGTCGCGCCGTACAGCGCCGTGTTGCCGGCGATGATGTTGTCCTCGGCCTTAAAGGTCGCGGACTGCGACGGGAATACCGCAAGCTTGCCGCCGGACAGCCCCTTGCCGTTGTAGTCGTTGGCGTCGCCTTCGAGCGTCAGCGTCATGCCCTTCGGGATGAACGCGCCGAAGCTCTGTCCGGCCGTGCCGACGAAGTGGAACGCGATCGTGTCTTCGGGCAGCCCGGCCTTGCCGTGGCGGCTCGTCACTTCGTGGCCGACGATCGTGCCGACGACGCGATTCGTGTTCTTGATCGGGAACGTGCCCCGCACGCGCTCGCCGCTCTCGATCGCCGGAAGCGCAGCCTGCAGCAGATGCTGCATGTCGAGCGACTCCTCGAGACCGTGATTCTGCGACTTGCGGTTGTAGCGGAACGAGCCTTCGGGCAGCTCCGGCATGTACAGCAGGTCGGTCAGATCGACGCCGCTGGCCTTGAAGTGCGCGATCGCCTTCTTCGTATCGAGGCGGTCCGTGCGTCCGACCATCTCCTCGATGGTGCGGAAGCCCAGCTGCGCCATAATCTCGCGAAGCTCTTCGGCGAGGAAACGCATGTAGTTGACGACATACTCCGGATCGCCCATGAACTTCTTGCGAAGCTCGGGGTTCTGTGTCGCGACGCCGACCGGACAGGTGTCGAGCTGGCAGACACGCATCATGATGCAGCCCAGCACGACGAGCGGAGCCGTGGAGAAGCCGTACTCTTCGGCGCCCAGCAGCGCGGCGATCGCGATGTCGCGGCCGGTCATCATCTTGCCGTCCGTCTCCACGACGACGCGGTCGCGCAGGTTGTTCAGGATCAGCGTCTGGTGGGTCTCGGCGAGGCCGAGCTCCCAAGGCAGGCCCGCATGGCGGATCGAGCCGATCGGCGAAGCGCCCGTGCCGCCGTCGTAACCGCTGACGAGGATGACGTCCGCGCGGCCCTTGGCTACGCCTGCGGCGATCGTGCCGACGCCGACCTCGGAGACGAGCTTGACGTTGATGCGCGCCTTCGGATTGGCGTTCTTCAGATCATGGATCAGCTCGGCCAAGTCCTCGATCGAATAGATGTCGTGGTGCGGCGGCGGCGAGATGAGGCCGACGCCCGGCGTCGTGCCGCGCACTTCGGCGACCCATGGGTACACCTTGCGGCCCATCAGCTGTCCGCCTTCGCCCGGCTTCGCGCCTTGCGCCATCTTGATCTGAATCTCGTCGGCGTTGGACAGGTAGTAGCTCGTGACGCCGAAGCGTCCCGATGCGACCTGCTTGATCGCGCTGCGGCGGGAATCGCCGTTGGCGTCCGGAATGAAGCGCGCCGGATCCTCGCCGCCCTCGCCCGAGTTGGACTTGCCGCCGATGCGGTTCATCGCGATCGCGAGCGATTCGTGCGCTTCCTTCGAGATCGAGCCGAACGACATCGCGCCGGACTTGAACCGCTTGAAGATCGACTCGGCCGGTTCGACCTCCTCGATCGGCACCGGCGGCTGGTCGAACTTGAAGTCGAGCAGCGAGCGCAGCGTGCGGATCTCCTCGTACTCGCCCTGGACGAGCGAGGAGAACTTCTTGTACAGCTTGTAGTCGTTGGACCGCGTCGCCATCTGCAGCGTGTGGATCGTCTTCGGATTGAAGAGATGATCCTCGCCGTCCTTGCGCCACTGGTAATCCCCGCCGGAATCGAGCTCGCGCTCCGCGCCTTCCTGGGTCGCGAACGCGCGGGCGTGGGCCTTCAGCGTATCGCTCGCGATCGTCTCGAGACCGACGCCGCCGATCCGGGACGGCGTCCACGTGAAGTGATTGTCGATCAGGTCGCCGCGCAGGCCGATCGCTTCGAAGATCTGCGCGCCGCGGTACGACTGGATCGTGGAGATGCCCATCTTGGACAGCACCTTCACGACGCCCTTGTTCGCGGCCTTCAGATAGTTCTTGACGGCCTTCTCGTGCGAGATATTGCGCATCATGCCCTGACGGATCAGGTCGTCGAGCGTCTCGAACGCCAGGTAAGGATTCACCGCGCTGACGCCGTAGCCGATCAGCAGCGCGAAGTGATGCACCTCGCGCGGCTCGCCGGATTCAAGCAGGATGCTGACCTTGGTCCGCGTGCCTTGACGGATCAGATGGTGATGGACCGTCGATACGGCGAGCAGCGAAGGAATCGCCGCATTGTCCGCATCGATGCCGCGGTCGGACAGAATCAAAATGTTGTGGCCGTGCTTCATGACGCGGTCGACCGCGGCGCACAGGTCGTCGAGCGCCTGCTTCAAGCCCGCTTCGCCCTCGCTTGCCGGGAAGTAGATCGGCAGCGTGATCGACTTGAAGCCCGGACGGTGAACATGACGCAGCTTCGCGAAGTCCTCGTTGGACAGAATCGGCGACACGAGACGGATATGGCGGCAGCTCTCCGGCTCCGGATTGAGCAGATTGCGCTCCGGTCCGACCGTCGTGTACGTGGACGTGACGATCTCTTCGCGGATCGCGTCGATCGGCGGGTTCGTCACCTGCGCGAACAGCTGCTTGAAGTAGTTGAACAACCGCTGCGGGCGGTCGGACAGCACCGCGAGCGGCGCGTCGTAGCCCATCGAAGCGAGCGGCTCGACGCCTGCGGCCGCCATCGGCTCGATGATCTTGCGCACGTCCTCGAACGAGTAGCCGAACGCCTGCTGGCGCTGTTGTACCGTTGCGTGGTCGAGCGCGGGCAGCTCAAGCGCCTCCGGCAGCTCCTCGAGATCGATGAGATGCTCGTTCAGCCATTCGCGGTAAGGATGCTCGGATACGATCGCCTTCTTGAGCTCCTCGTCGGCGATGATCCGGCCTTCCTTGGTATCGACCATCAGCATGCGGCCCGGACGCAGACGGTCCTTGAGCACGATCTCTTCCTGCGGAATCTCGATGACGCCTGCTTCGGAAGCCATGATGATGATGTCGTCCTTCGTCACGCAGTAGCGCGCAGGACGCAGACCGTTGCGATCGAGCACCGCGCCGATCTGGACGCCGTCGGTGAAGCCCATCGCGGCCGGACCGTCCCAAGGCTCCATCAAGGTGCTGTGGTATTCGTAGAAAGCGCGCTTGTCGTCGTCCATCAGCTCGTCGTTCTGCCAAGGCTCCGGCACCATCATCATCGCGCAGTGCGCGAGCGGACGGCCGGCCAGATACATGAACTCGAACGTATTGTCGAACTTGCCGGTGTCGGAGCCGTCATGGTTGATGACCGGCTTGACCTTCTCCAGATCGGCGCCGAACAGCTCGGATTCGAACAGCGTCTGGCGGGCATGCATCCAGTTCTCGTTGCCGCGGAGCGTGTTGATCTCCCCGTTGTGGATCAGATAGTGGAACGGATGCGCGCGCTCCCAGCTCGGGAACGTGTTCGTCGAGAAACGGGAATGGACGAGCGCGATCGCCGATACGAGCGTCGGATCGTGGAGCTCCGTATAAAAATGCCCGACTTGCTCCGTCGTGAGCATGCCTTTGTAGATGATCTTCTTGGAAGACAGGCTCGGCACGTAGAAAATCTCGCCGTCCGGAATGCCGGAATAGCGGATCGCCTTCTCGGCGCGCTTGCGCAGCACGTACAGCTTGCGCTCGTAGGCCAGATCGTCGGCCAGCGCCGCCGGGCGGCCGATGAACACCTGGCGCACGAACGGCTTGACGCGCTTCGCAGAGATGCCGAGCGTGCTGTCGTCGGTCGGAACCGTACGCCAGCCGATAACGGACAGCCCTTCCTCAGTCGCGATGCCTTCGAGCAGCGCCTCGTGTTCGGCGCGGCGCGATTCGTCCTGCGTCAGGAATACCATGCCGACCGCGTATTGTCCCGGTTCCGGCAGGGAAAAGCCGAGCGCGCCGGATTCGCGCGCGAAGAAATCGTGCGGAATCTGCAGCAGGATGCCTGCTCCGTCACCGGAGTTCGGCTCGGCGCCTTGGCCGCCGCGGTGCTCCATGTTAATAAGAAGACTTAGCGCTTGCTCGACGATCTCATGCGACTTCCGGCCTTTGATATGGGCGACGAATCCCATCCCGCAAGCATCCCGCTCATATTGCGGATCGTACAGCCCCTGCTTCGGGGGCAATCCGTTCACGAATTGTGTCATGATGAAGCGCAACCTTTCTATAGAAAAAATAGGGTGTCGTGAGCCAACGGTTCGACGGCGTCCGGCCGGTCAAATAAAGTTCGACGAACGGCAGGCGGGATGCGGCGCGGAATAATATGATCTGCTACAATATTATTGGCAACGCATGAACGCCCGAATAATCGAAGGAAAACGGCGAGGTAACGGGAAATCGTTCGGGATTTGCTTCGAAAATTCGTGTAAAACTAATAAATATACCTTTTTATTGTTATGCTATTTTAACATTACAGCGTCAGCAAAGGCAATTTAATATTTTTATGAAGGCGATAATCAATGTTTGGCTGATCCCGCAGCCCGCCTTCGGGAGGAGAAAGCAATGACGATTCAAGCCAAACGCCGCTCCGCGGCGCTGCTCGTCGCCCTGACCGCAGTCGCGGCGCCGATCTCCGCTTATGCCGCGGGCGAGCAGCCTGCGCCCTCCGCGGCCGCGCACGACGCCTTCAAGATCGTGTCGCTCGGCGACTCCGTCTCGCTGGGCTACGAGCCAGGCGTGACCCGCGCCGCCGACGTTTACGGTTATGCGGACAGGTTATATGTGAACGCGCTGCTTCACGGACGTGCGGAGCTCGCCAACTACGGAGCGCTCGGCTTGCAGAGCGCGGGTCTGACCCGGCTGCTCGCCGGCGCGGCCGAGGGCCGCAAGCTGACGGCCGACGAGCTGCAGGACTATGCCGCCTACGATCCCGCCGCGAAGGCGCAGGCGGATGCTGTAGCGGCCAGCGCCCCGGCGCTTAGGGACAGCTTGGCCGATGCGGATCTGGTGACGCTCACGATCGGAGGCAACGATTTTGCGGCGCTCGTCCGCGACCTCGTCGGCAAGACGGACGGCGATGCCGCGTCTTCGTTCGAGACCGCATTCGACGAGAAACTGAATATTTATGCAGAACAGCTGCAAGCGAATCTGCGAACGCTTCGCAGCCTGGCGCCCGGGGCGCGCATTGAAGTGGCCGATCAATATTCGCCCGTGTCCAAGATCGTCGGCGAATCGCTGTACGGCCAGTTGAACGCTTCGACCGCCAAGCTGAGCGCCAAGCTCGACGAGCTCCAGACGTCCCTGGCGGCGGAAGGCATCGCGGTCGACATCGTACATATCGGCGGCGCGTTCCTGGGCAAAGAAGCGCTGTACACGCATTTCAGCCCGGTATTCGGCGTGACCGACATCCATCCGACCCAGACCGGCTACGAGACGATCGCGCGGGCGTTCGCGGCGCCGCTGTGGCCGGAATATACGGAGGTCGCCCCTTCGGACAAGGCGGCGAATCCCGCGCCGACGGTCTATATTAAAGGAAAGCTGCTCGCGACGCTGAACAAGCCGCAGCTCAAGAGTAACACGACTTTCCTCGCGTTAAGCGACGTCGCGGCAGCCACCGGCGCCGAGCTGCAGTGGGACAACAAGACGAAGACCGCCACCTTCAAGCAGAACGGCCGCGTCGTCAAGCTTACGATCGGCGCGAAGACGATCGACGTCGGCGGCGTGAAGCAAGCGCTGAACGTGCCCGCGTACCTGCAGACGATCGGCAAAGAAAGCAAAACGTACGTCCCGCTCGCCGCGATCACCCAAGGCCTCGACTATCAGGTCGTCTACCAGGCCAAGCTGCATACGGCATTTATTAATTCTTGATAGCGTTCCTTAAACGTCCGCGATCGATGCGCGGGCGTTTTTCATTGCGTCCGCAATCGATTGCAGTTGCAACAATAACCTTACATTCGAGCGTAGATGACGGACTCAGTGGCCGTTATTGCTGACCAAATCCGTATTTGCAAGCCTTCCGCGGACACAGGGGCCGTTATTGCGGGATTGCCGGCCTTGTTTCGCCTTGATCCAAGTAAATAACGTCAGCTCAGTCCGCAATAATCGCCATCTGGACCGATTTTTACGAAATAACGTCTTCTGAGTCCGGTTCCAATGCATGGTTGCCCGGTGATTCCTCGGTCTTTTTATACTTCCAGAATCGTTAAAAAAGCCGCTCCTGCGAGCGGCTGAACTTCAGGTCGATATGCTGTAAAGACGTTCCGGATTGCTGTTTCGGGAGGAGATGACTTTAGCCGGTACGCCGCCGACGATCGAATAAGGAGGCACGTTTTTCGTCACGACCGCGCCGGCCGCCACGACGGCCCCCTCTCCGATTTCGACGCCCGCCAAAATAACGGCGCCCGCCCCAAGCCAGCAGTCCGGCCCGATCTTAATATCCTTCTCGACCATGGGCTGGTCCCGAATGAAGCCTTTGCCGTATTCAGTGCCGTGATTGTTCGCGATGACGACGATGTTCGGGCCGAGCAAGGTGTGGTCCCCCACAACGATTCTGGCGTTTGGAGAAGCCCATATTTTGCAGCCCTCGTTGATCCATACGCGGCTTCCGAGAACGATGTTTTCAGGCGAACGAAAAGTGACGGAAGGGTCGAAAAATACGTCTTTGCTGCCTCGGAGCTTGGATGCCGCGCCCCTGTTCGTATGAAACTCCGCTTCCCACTTTTTTAATGTAAAATGCCAAAACGAAGGACTTAGCAAGGTTTTAATCAATGCCGCGCCGGGAATTGCCACTCGACCTCGACCTTCTCTCTCTTTGATTTAACCTGCGACTATAGCCGGACATCCTTCATTTCGCTTTGGCGGATAAACGCCGCTCTTCGCGGATCGAAGCCGCAATGATCTCGGCCAGCCTGTTCGCAATTTTTTCATGACCTGCTTTGTTCGGATGAAAGTGGTCCGCAAAATAGTCGCTCCATCGATCGCAAACAGAGCTTACGTCCGTCCATAAAAGGCGGGAGTTTTTCAGCTGTCCGACGACTTCTCTGGACCGAACGGAGAATCTTTCCATGGATGCAGCGGATCCGGGAAAATAACGATCGTCGATGCCAAAGTGCGATAGAACGATAATCTTCGCGTTCGTCCGATCAAGCAAGCCGGTGAGCATAAACCGCAAATCGGCTGCATATTCGCTTTCGGATGCAATCGTCGTCCCTTGGAAAAGACGGATTAACATATTTTTCGTTTGCCAGCGAACGAACGATTCCACCTTTTGAGGCACTCTTTTCGTCAGCTTTCTTGAAAAGTAGGGGCGCGGATCCATCCAGCCCGTCCTTCTCCAGCGCGCCGGCATATACTTAAGGGCCGATGGCTTCGGCCTTATGACGGCTTCGACCGTAACGTGGGAAAATACGATGTAATCGGCGTTGCATCCGACAATATCGTCAAGCATCCCTTTGGCCTCCGCAATCGGCATGGCGCTTTTAGCGAAATTAATAACGTTCGCGTTCAAAAGCGAGCCCATAAGATCGGAATATCTATGGCCAACCACGCCCAGCCCGTGCGTGATTGAATCTCCGGTAAAGGCAATGACGGTACGGTTCGAAAAAGTCGGCATCCGCTGATTCACCCTTCGAATGTATACACTTTGTATCATTTTAAGCCCAATCGGCCGTCCCCGTCAATCCTCCTCATCGAGGCAAATAAGCGGCAGAAAGGCCGCCTTCAGTCCCTTCGGACCGGAGGCGGCCTTTCTCAATGCCTGCGTCGTTATTTCACTTTAATGCGCACGTTGACCGTTTTTCCGCCGTAGGCGGCCTTGACGGTCACGCTGCCTTTGCCTACCGCGGTAACGACGCCCCCCGCCACCTTGGCAACCTTGGTGGACGAGGCGGTCCAAGCGGAGAAAGCGGTCACGTCCAGCGTTCTTCCGTTCTCGTAGATCGCCGTCACCTTGACCGAGCCCGTCGCGCCGACGGCCAGATCCAGCGACGTGTCGGAGACGGTGAGCTTGGTCAGCTTCGCCTTGACTGTCACGGGGACGCTCAGCGTCTTGCCTTGGTACGTGGCCGTCAACTTGGTCGTACCTTCGGCGAGCGACTTCGCGGAGCTGCCCTTGACAGTGGCGATCGTCTCGTCCTCGGACGTCCAGACCAAACGCGAGCTTAGGTTGATCAGCTTGCCCGACTTCGTCTTGCCGGTCACCTTGACGCTCTGCGACTTGTTCAGCGTGAGCGACAGGGCGGACGGCTCGATCGTATAGCTGACGTACTCTTCCTCGACGGTAGCCGTTACCTTGACCGTCTTGTTCAGATAAGTGCCGGTTAACGTCGTCTTGACCGCCAGCAAGCCCCTCAGGGAAGCATCCTTGACAAGCACGCTCGTGGATGCGGACTTCCAGACGATGTCTGCGCTAATGTCGGATTCGTCGCCGTCTTCATAAACCGCGGTAACCTTCGGGAGCGGGACGGTCTGTCCGATGATCAGACTTACGTTGTCCTGCTCGGGAATCAGCGTGAGCACCTTTTTGCTAACCGTCACTTCGACCGTATCCGTAAAAGAGGACACCGTGCCGTTCGCTACTGTCGCGGTCAGCGTCGCCTTGCCGGACTTGAGCGCCGTCCACTTGCCTTCGTCATCGATGCTGACGACGGTGCTGTCGGAGGACGTCCATTTCGCCAGCTTGCTTACGTCCGCAGTTGTGTCGTCCAATGCCGTGCCCTTCACCTGCGGCAGATCGCCGGTGTCGTCCACGTATACGTCAAGCTTGTCCTTCGCGAGCTCGACCTTGCTCACTGTCGGGTAGACCGTCACGGACAGCTCCTTAACCACACTCTTGTAGGTGAGCTTGATCGTCGCCGTGCCTTTGCCGCGCGGCGTGACCGTTGCCGTGGCGCCGCTGCCGCTGACGGAGATGACGTTCAAATTGGTAGACTCCCACTGAGCGCCTGCAAGCGCGGTGTCAGAGCTGGCGCCGTTGATCGTCTTGGCCGTGATCGTGACCGGCGCGCCGGACATCGCCAGATGCTGCGCCGCGCTCGGCGTAAAGACGATCGCCTCGAACGGCGTGCGAACGGCAACCGTTGCCGTGGCCGATACGCCAAGATAGGTCGCGGTAATCGTCGCGGTGCCCGCCGCCACCGGCGTCACCTTGCCGGTCTCGTCGGCAGTGGCGACGGCTTCGTTGCTGCTCTTCCAGGTCGCCTTGGCAGTTACCGTTTCACTCGTACCGCCCGTGTTCAGCGACGTGGCGACCAGCGCCTTGCCGTCTTCGCCCACTTGCATTTCATATGGACCCTTGACGCCGGCACTATCCGCGATCGTCATCGACTTGTACGGCGACTTCGCCGTCAGCTCGATCGTGTCCGTACGCCCCTGGTACTTGGCCGTAATCGTCGTCTTGCCGGCCGCATTGATCGTCAGCTTGCCCTTGTCGACGCTCACGACGCCCGTGTCCGAGGAGGTCCACGTCGCCTTGTCGGTCAGATCGTCCAGCGCGCTGCCGTTGACGCCGAACGCTTGCAGCGAGATCTCGTCGCCAAGCTTGATCTCGAGCTTGTCTGCAACGTCTGCCGAAGAGCCCTTCGTCCGAAGCTTAAGCTCCGAGTAGTGATACTTCGCGGTAAGCGTCACGCTCGCCGAATAGCCCTGGTATTTGCCGGTGATGACGACGTTGTTCGCTTCGCCCGTCGCGGTCACGACGCCCTTGGAGACGGTGACGGCCGGGTTGGACGATACCCATGTCGCATCGTTCGTCACGTTGGTCGTCGAGCTGCCGCCGGACGAGCTGTCCGTGGTCGTGGCCCAGAGCAGAAGGACCAGGGAGCCGTCGTCGACATAAATCGTCTTCTCGATGTCGCTCAGCTCGTCCAGCTTGACGGACGTAACCGTGGTTGCGGCCACCGCAGCCCCCATGGAGCCCAGCAGCCCCGTGAACAATAGTACGGCCATAAGCGCCGCCGTCAGCCGTCCCGCTTTTGAGATCGGGCGTCTTGGCGGTCTTTGGGTCATCATCATTTTTTGTTCGTGCCTCCTAGTCATGTTTTTCCGGTATTGGCAAAAAGGACAGTCTTATCTTCAATAACGGCTTGCGCGCCGCGGAAATGAATAAAATCGAGGAAAATAGGGACATAAGTCGCAAAAAACGCGTGACAAATGCGAGGTGGTTGGAAAAGGGGACAAGGAGCGTACTCCGGTGGAGACGACGGTTTGCAGATTTACGCGCAGGCTCGCAGAAAAAAATCCCGGCGATCAAGCGCATCGCCGGGAAGTTCCAGTTTACAAGGTCGCGTCTTCTGCCGACAATCGGGGCGCTTAGCCTTGCACGGCTCCAAGCTGCGGCTGAAGCGGCTTCAGCTTGCGCGCGCGAAGCGCGAACAATCCGACCGTCAGCGCGACGAATACCGCGGCAAACATCGCCAGATCGAGCAGCTGCTCGCCGATCAGCGCGCCGGAGCGGCCGGCCAGCGCGAGCCGGAGCGCTTCGATCGCGTGCGTCATCGGCACCCAATCGCCGACGGCCTGGAGCCAGTGCGGGAGCAGCTCCTTCGGATACGTGCCCTCGCTCGCCGCCAGCTGGAGCGTCAGCAGCACAATGGCGACGAAGCGCCCGACCGTATCGGCGAGCGACACGAGAAATTGGACGATCGTCATGTACGTCAGCGCGATGACCGCGCTGATGCCGTAAAAGGCGGCGACGTTCGGCACCTTGAGTCCGATGCCGTAAATGAGCACCGTATCCGCGAGCGCCACCTGCAGCAGCACGACCGGCGCGAACAGCAGCAGCTTGGACAGGTACCAGGCCGCACCGTTTTTCACTTTGCCCGCCGCGTCGCGCAGCGGCAGGATGACGGTCGACATCAGCACGCCGACGTAGAGCCCCAGCGCCAGAAAGTACGGCGCCATGCCGGTGCCGTAGTTCGGCACGTCCGTCAGTTTGTGCGCCTGAACGCCGATCGGATCGGCGAACATATCCGCCTGCTCGTCCCCGCTCTTGACGGCGCCGGCTTCCTTGGAGGCGTCCTGCAGCTTGGCGCCGAGCTCGCTCGAGCCGCTCTGAAGCTTCAGCAGGCCGTCCTCAAGCGAGGCCGAGCCGCTCGCCAGCTGCTTCGCGCCGCTCTGCACCGTGCCCGCGCCCGAGCTCGCGCGCTGAATGCCGCTCGCGAGCGTCCCTGCGCCGGACGCGAGCTTGCTTGCGCCGGCAGACAGCTGCGCGGCGCCCGTCCGCGCCTCGCCGAGCTTGGCGCCAAGCTGTCCGAGCCCCCCGCTCAGCGAGGATGTACCCGCATGCAGCTGCTTCGCCCCCGCAGCCAGCTGCTGCTGGGCAGCCGACAGCCGCGTTGCGCCGGCCTCGGCCGAAGCCGCGCCTTGCTTCGCTTGCGCGGCGCCCTCCGCCACGCGCTGCGAAGCCGCGGCCAGCTGCTGCACGGCCGCGTCGTCCGGATGAGCCGCGGCGTACTGCTTCAGGCTCTCGGCCAGTTGGCCCGCGCCGTCGGCAACCTGCGCCGTGCCGGCCGCCAGCGTCCCGGCGCCTGCAGCCAGCTTCGCGGCGTTGTCCGCGAGCTGCCCGGCCCCCGTCTCCAGCTTGTCGGCTCCCGCGTCGGCCTGCGCCGCGCCGTCCGCCAGCTTGGCCCCGCCTGCCGCAAGCTGCTTCAAGCCGTCGGCCAGCTTCGTGGCCCCTGTCGCCAGCGTGCCCGCGCCGCTCTTCAGGCTCGCGGCGCCGTTCGTCAGCTGGCCGAAGCCCTGCTGCAGCTTCAGCGTACCGTCCGCCAGCTTCGTCAGGTTGTCATGCAGCGTCTTGGCGCCGCCCGCGGCCGACTTCGCGCCATCCGTCAGCTTCCCGGCGCCCTCAGCGGCGTCGCCGAAGCCGCTGGCCGCCTCGCCCACCGATTCGAGCGCGGCCTTGGCATACGCCTTCGTCACCTCGTGGCTCACGTCCGTCTTCAGCTTGTCCGCGGCCGACTCGCCGATCCGGCTAGTCAAGTAATTCCAGCCGTCGTCCACATAATATTGGACGTCCGCCTGCTGCGGCGTTTCGTCCTGAAGCGTCGCCGTCTTCGCAGAGAAATCCGCCGGCACGACAAACGCCAGCGAATACCGGTGAGCGGCGATTCCGTCCATCGCGTCCTTTTCGTCCGTGAACACCCATTTGAATTCCGCGTTTTTTTTCAGCTCGTCGACCAGATCGCTGCCCACCGTCAGCGTTTGCCCGTTTAACGATGCGCCTCGATCCTCATTGACGACCGCGACCGGCATCCGGTCCAGCTTGCCGTACGGATCCCAGAACGCGCCGATCAGCATACCGCTGTACATGAGCGGGATGAGAGCCAGACCGAATATCGAGATCATCGCCATCTTGCTGGCCTTCAGCCTTTTGAACTCGCCCGCAATGACGCCGCCTGCCGACTTGAATTTATTCACGTTCATCTCTCCCTGCCGTTAATCGAATGACATAATGACCAAAATTCCCATTCGGTCACTTTTTAACCAAAAAAAGAAGCGATCAATCGACCGCCAGGCCCTCCAGACAGTAAAAACGAAAATGAGCCAGCACCTGCTCCGCATCCAGCGGCTCGTGCAAGTGGCCGCCTTCGGCCGTGAGCGCCAGATACATTTTGAGCATCATATAAGCCGTAAGCGCCGGATCGGATGGCCGCACCTCGCCCTTGGCGATCGCCTCGCCGACATGTCCCGCAATATAGGCGATGATCGAGCGCTCGATCGCTTCAAGTCCGCCGTTCGCCATCGGCGTGCCGAACTCCCTGACCTCCTGTGAGAGCTTGACGACCAGGCCGTGCCGGTCCCGGTAGGCGAGCACCTGCTGGAGAATGCGCAGCAGATTGTCGGCAAAAGGAAGCGCCGGATCGAACGTCCGCTCCGCGACCACCTTCAGCTCGGCGATCAGCTCCCTTACGATCTGCTCGAACAGCTCTTCTTTGTTGGCGAAAAAGGTGTAGATCGTCCCCTTGCCGACGCCCGCGGCCTTCGCGACCTGGTCCATCGTCGTCGCCTTATAGCCGAACGCGGCGAACGAACGCGCGGCCGCCTCCAGCACTTGCTTGCGCCGGTCCGTCGGCTTGCGGTCGGTCGTCATGTCCACTGCCGTCCCCTCCCGAGCTTCCGAATCTTAAAAATGACCAAAATAACAAAACGGTCATTTCGTTCTAAGAGGAACTATATCACATCCGTTCACTGCAATCAACGTCATCATCTCAGCGGTCGAGACCATAATCCGTCCCGAGCGTGTCCAGACACGCAAGACACTGCTCCGCCCAGCGTCGCATCCGGTCGATCCTGCGGACCTCGGCTTCCCATGCGGCGGCGAGCGATTCGCGGTAAGGCGGCACCTCTCCGGCATAAGGGACGGCGTCCCGCAGCATGACCCACACCTTTTCCCGCTCCGCCGATGCTCTCCGCTCGTGAAACAGCGCCGCGTCCGGGTCGTACGCGCTGTGCAGATCCCCCTGCTGCGGATGCCGCAGCACCGCCATAATCTCCACCAGCACCCGCCGCTCGTCCGCGCTCGCAACCTTTCCTATATATTGTCCCGTCTTGTGCTCCGCCTTGACGATCTGTCCTTCCGTCAGCATCGATCCAGCCTCCCCAAATATACTTGCCCCCATTGTACACCGAGCGGCGGCCGGATGCATGGCCAAGCTGGCGGAATTTGTCCGAAGCCAATAAATGCTGTAAACGTTCTCCAACGGACTTGTACGAGAGCTTCCATTTCGCGTAATATGGTAGTAGGTAAAGTGGGGGATCTCTTCCGATGCGCAAAAAACGAATTCTACTGCTATCCGAAGGCTTCGGTACCGGACATACGCAGGCGGCATACGCTCTATCCGTAGGGCTTAGACAATTGTCGCCCCGCGTGCAGACGAGGGTCATCGAGCTGGGGACGTTCCTGAACCCCGTCATCGGGCCGCTCATCCTGTCCGCCTACCGCAAGACCGTCACCAAGCAGCCCAAGCTGGTCGGCAAGCTGTATCGCGGCCACTATCACAAATCGCTGAACAGACTGACCCGCTTCGCGCTGCACCGCCTGTTCTACAATCATGTGTCGGACGTCGTACGTCAGTTGAAGCCCGATATGATCGTATGCACGCATCCATTTCCAAACGCGGTCGTCAGCCGGCTCAAGCGCCTCGGCCTCGACGTGCCGCTCTATACATTGATCACGGACTACGATGCGCACGCCACGTGGACCAATCCCGAGGTGACCGCCTATCTCGTCAGCTCGCCGACCGTGCGCAGCCGGCTCATCTCGCAGGGCGTGGCGCCATCGCAAGTGGTAGTCACCGGCATTCCGGTCCATCCGAACTTCTGGCATCCGCACGACCGCGCCGAGATTCTGTCCCAGTTCAAGCTCTCGGACATGCCGACGGTGCTGGTCATGGGCGGCGGCTGGGGGCTGATGGCCGAAGAGCAGATGGTCGAGTACATGACCTCGTTCGCCGACAAGGTGCAGCTCATCATATGCATGGGCAGCAACGACAAAGCCAGGGAAAAGCTGATGGCGGAGCCGCGCTTCCAGCACCCGAACATCAAGGTGCTCGGCTTCACGAAGGAAGTGTCGAAGCTGATGGATGTCTCGGACCTGCTCGTCACGAAGCCGGGCGGCATGACCTGCACGGAAGGGATGGCCAAGGGCATCCCGATGCTGTTCTACGAGCCGATCCCGGGCCAGGAGGAAGAGAACCTCGAATACTTTGTCACCCACGGCTTCGGCGAGCCGCTGACGTCGACGGATACGATCGACCGCTGGTTCCGCCTGATCCAGGAGCCTTACGCTTCTGACCAGCACAGGGGCAACCTGCTCGCGCTTCGCAACGCGGAGTACAACCCGGCCAAATGCTCGGAGGCCGTCCTCTCCCTGCTGCTTGAGGATGTCGCGCCCGCGGCGGAATGACGCTGCTTGATCAAAAACAGCCTGGACGTCCAAGTGGACGCCAGGCTGTTTTTTGGTGTCGGCGCTATAGTGCGCTGCCGCCGAACAGGAAGCGGTATTCCCAGTGCTTGCCCGCGATGTCGTCGACGCGCACGCCGCCCGACGTCACCGAGTATGTCTGCAGCACCTGGCCGTCTCCGAGGTAAATGCCCGTGTGCGTGACAGTCTCGCCGAACGGCTGCTTGTCTTCGTACAAAGATGGCTTGGAGCCTTTGTAGCTCATAAAAAACATGACGTCGCCGCGTTTCAGCTGACGCCAGTCGGTCGTCACGCCGTTCGCCTTGTCCCGCACGTAGGCCGCCTGCTTGCGCGAGTCCCCAGGCAGCGTGAGACCGAGCGCGTCCTTGAAGGCTTGCCGGACGAAGTCCGAGCAGTCGAACGTATCGGTATTGCCCCGGTCCGAGCCGTACTCGTAGGGCGTGCCGAGGTACTTCATTCCGGCCGCGATCACGGCCTCGACCTTCGCAGAATTGGATGGCGTCGGCGTCGGCGTGGGTGATGGTGTTGGCGTTGATGTCGGTGTTGGCGTTGATGTCGGTGTTGGCGTTGATGTCGGTGTTGGCGTCGGTGTCGAGGCTGGGCCGTCGTTCAAGCGAATGTACGCGTCTGAGGCGCTAACGTAGCCCGACACGCCTGCAGCATCCTGAATCGCGAACCAATAGGCGTTCGGCTGGCCGGTCACGACAACGGTTTCGCCGGCTTTCAAATAGCGGATCTTGTCCCCCGAAGTAGACGGCTGCGTTCGAAAATTGACCGGCGACACAATCGTTCCCATCTGCATCGGCGTTTTCGCCGGTAAGGAGGTCGGTGTCGGTGTCGGTGTCGGTGTCGGTGTTGGCGCCGGTGTCGGCGTTGGCTTTGGTGTTGGCGTCGGCGTTGGTGTTGGCTTTGGCGTTGGGGCCGGTGTCGTTGCCGGCATGGCGCCGTTCAAACTTATGTATTCATCGGAAGAACTGACGTAGCCTTCGACGCCGCCCGCATCCCGGACCGCGTACCAATAGGCGCTCGGTACTGCGGTTACGGTCAAGGCTTCGCCCGCCTTGAGCATGCGGATCTTGTCGCCCGAGGTGGACGGCTGCGTGCGGAACGTCACGGTTGCTTTGACGGTTGCGGTCCGTGCCGGCGCGGCGGTCGTGTTCGTGATTTTAATATACTTCTCGTTCGACGATACGTATCCGGTCCTGCCGTCGGCATCCCGCACCTGCAGCCAATAATCGTTCACTGCCTGCAGCAGCGTCACCGACTCTCCTGCCTTCAAATATCGCAGCAGATCTCCGCTCGTGCTCGGCGCCTCCCGCAGGCTGACCGTCGATACGACCTCTGCCGAGCCGGTCCGGACCGAAGCCGCCGAAGCCATTCCCGGCACGGCTGCCGTCAGCATCGTCGCCAGCGCCAAACTTGCCGCCCAACCTTTTTTGCTCATGCCAACGCCTCCCATGTTGATTGATGGAGAAATATGTCGAACTCCCCACCGCCTCATTATAGAAGGCGCACCGATCGGCTCCTATCATGCGGAATGCTCAGAATCGGCTGGATACATAGGAAATCGGTTCCATGGACGCATAGGAAAAAAGATGCAAATCCTTTACTGCCCAACATCTTCCGATTTCAATTTCATCTATTTACCAGGTTTAAAAACGAAGGAAATGGGTAAAGGCACGTTTGTTTCTGGTGGAGATTACTTGCGGCGGGGCACGGTCGCGATTGCCAGCTTTTTTCGTAGCCAGGATTACATGCCATGGCGTACGGTCGCAATGTGCGATTTTGTTTCTAACCAGGACGACTTGCGGCGGGAAAAGGCGCGGCGCTCCGGCTTGTTCCTGACCGGGAACAATAGCTGCGAGAAAGTTCGTTTGCACGACTTCAGTCTCCCTAAAGGTAAAGAGACGCTTCCGCACGATGCGAAAGCGTCTCTTTACCCTATTCCGCCGAATCGTCCAATCGTTCGCCGACCGTGATCGTGCCCCCGTTTTCCGCAAGCGCCAGAAACAGCGGCCGCTCTTCCGGCGTCCGGTTCGGCGCATGGATCGCCAGCGTCAGCCGTCCGTCGAACAGGCGGAACACCATGCCGTGACCGCCGTCGTCGCGATAGAGCGCGTCCGGCTGATGCGCCCACGGGCCCAGGATGCCACCGCTCTCCGATCTGGCGACGCCGAGCGCGTACGTATTGTCGATGAAGCTGGCCCAGAGCATATACAAGCCATCGCCTTCTCCGCGGAACAAATACGGTCCGTCGGTCACGTAATTGACCGTATCCGGATAGCGCGGCGATACGAACGGCGTCGTCCACGGCGCTTCAGAAGCGCGGAACAACGTGACCGGCTCTCCCGCCGCGCGGGACAGATCCGGAGCAAGCCGAACCGCGCACACTTCCCCGTCCCCGATCTGCTGCCACTCGTGGCAGAATACCATCCACGGATCGCCGGCTTCATCTACGAACAGGCTGCCGTCGAGCGAGCTCCACGCTTCCGGCGTGACGGGTCCGGCGCTCAGCGGAGCGAACGGACCAAGCGGACACGCCGCGGCGAGCACGGACGTGCCAAGCCGGCGGTTGTCGTTGCGGCGGAACGTCGCGAACATATAGTATCGTCCCCCGTACGCGTAAACCTCCGGCGCCCAGAAGTTTTCGTTTGCGAAAAAATCAACCGGCGGCCGGAATACCGGATGCGGCCCTTCCCAGCTCTCAAGGTCTTCGCTGACGTAGGCGTCGAAGCCCGTTCCCGGTCCCCAGATGTTTTTGTCCGTGCTGCCGAACAGGTAGTACTTGCCTTCTTCTTTCAAAGGCAGCACGAACGGATCGCGAATCTGAATGTCTTTGCTTTTCAAAGCGGCTTTTAACTCGGATTTCAACTCGGACGAGCCTCCTTATTCGTAAGTCGGATTGACGAGCCCGATATCAAGCGCGCGCGCGAAGCGTCCGTCGGCGTAGACCAGCCTCTCGTTGCCCTTGACCCGGAAGGGCACGGCGCGCCCTTCCCACATCAGTTCGCCTTCGACGGCACGCGCGCTCATGCCGAGCAGCCCGGTCAGCCGGCCCGAGCGGTCCGTAATCGCGCGGACGCCGGAGGGGAAGACCATCCACGGACGCTCGTCTCTGAACACGTGCGAAGTCTCGCGCGTATTGACCAGCTCGTAGACGGTGCCGTCCACCGTCCGGCCGTAAGCCGTCTCGCCCGCCGGCGCCTCGCCGTGATCTCTCGCGTCGGGCAGCAGCCCCGTGAACCAGAGCTCGCCTTCGGGCGTCGGCAGGATGCCGCACAGCCGCTCGACATAGTCGAGCAGGCACAGAATCGACGGCGAGTATGCTTCGGTGAAGCCGACCTCCCCGGTCCAAGGGCTCACCGTCTGCCCGAAGCGCGGCGCGCGGGCGAAGGAAGCCAGAATTGGCTGCATCGCCCACGTCAGCTCGACGTGGCGGCCGTGATGCTCGAACGCGTGTGGAACGCGGATCAGGCTCAGGTAGTTGGACGGCCCGGCCCAGCTGTTGTAGCTCGAGAACGGATCGAACCGCGGGTCGTCCATCGCAATCGAGGTGAACGGATATTTGGCGAAAAACTTCCTCGTATTGAGCAAGTAGCGCTCGAGCATCCGGTCGAAAAAAGCCCGATCGCCGACTTCGCACGCCAGGACGCGGAGCAAAACGTCGGACTGCACCCGCACGAATCGCCCGTGCCGGTCGCGGTCGTAGAAGAAATGATCCGCTTCGTCGAAGCACTCCCGGAACAAGCTTTGCAGGCTCGCTTCGGCTTTGGCCCGCCATGGATCGCCGGATTCGCCGAGCGCCTCCGCGATCCGGGCCAGGTACAGGCGCTGACAGTAGACGTTGGCCGTCAGGTCGGGCGCGAGAAACGGCAGCACCGGCGAATCGGGATCGCACCGGGAGGCGTCGCCCAGGTATGGCACATCAGGCGCGTGCCAGAAGCGCGGCGACAGGTCGTGGCCCGTATCGAAGGCGCTGAACGCCTCGACGCAGCCGGTGCCGCGCGTGTCGCGGTTCGCCGCGAGCCAGCCGTCGTAGCGAGCCATCGCGTCGTACATTTCCCGCAAAAACGCCTTGCCCCCTCCCCGGCTTCCGCCGTGAAGCGCGTAATGGTTCCACACGCTGCGGGCGAGCGGCGTGACAAGCTGGATCTGCCTAAAGGAGGGACCGTTCTCCGTCAGCTTGTACGGGAACAAGCCGTCCGCGCGCTGATGCCGCGCAAACGATCGATACGTCGCCTCCGACACCTCCGGCAGGAAGCGGGAGAGGAGCTCCGCATTGATCGTCCCGGTGCTCTCCAGCCAGCAGCCGTAGTAGATGCCACCCTCTTGCAGGATCGGATCGCCGCCTCCCGTCGGCTTGATGCATTCCATGAGCTGGCGCATCGCCTCGTAGTAGACGCCCTCGAGCCGTCCCTCCGACGCCGCGAACCGGACGCCCGAGCGCCGCAGCGCCTCGGGAATGAGGCGCTCCCGCTCGCCGCCGTCCACCTGGCGCAGCCCTCTTAACTTGTCGAGCAATCGTTCCGCTTGCATGACCATTCTGCTACCGCCCCGCTTTCATCCAATCGGAATCCCCCGCGACCGCGAGCCGGCGATGAGGGCCGACCCGCAATGGCGGGGGATTATTCGCGAATCCAGGCCGTGCTCTCACCGTCGTGGCCCGCTGCCGCGATCCCGGACCGCAGCCGGTCCGTCGGTACCGCGCGCGGGACGCTTTTTCGCCGTCAGGAATTGCTGTTGCTGTTAAAAATCTTCACTGTGCCGCTATAAAATTCCGAGACCGCCTTCTCCACGCTTTCCTTGCCGAAGCCGATCTTCTGTACCGTGTTGTCGGACAGCTTGATGAACTCCGCGTTGCCCGGCGGGTTGTAGCTGATCGCGAACGGCTCCTTCTTGTTCGCCTCGGATACGCGGCTCGTATAGTCGTATACGATCTTGTCGGCCGCGTCTGCCTCCGCCTTCAGCGCTTCACGGCTCGCTGCCGTTACCGGCACGCCGCGGTTGTTGCCTAGAATTTTCGCCGCTTCGGGATCGTTGATCCAGAAATTCATGAACTTGGCGACCTCGGCCGGATGCTCCGTCTTGCCGTAGCCCGAGAGACCCTGGCTCGATTCGAAGACGACGCCCGTCCCCTTCGGACCGCGAGGCACCTGCACCATCGTCAGCTCGTCCTTCGTCGTGCTCTGGAACGAAGCCAGCATGTTGGACGGCAGCAGTGTCATCGCGACCTTGCCGGTGATAACGAGCGACTTGCTGGCGTCCGTCGGCGGATTGGACACCTGCAGGTCCGGTGTCACAACCCCTCCCGCCTTGGAAGCTTTATCCCAGTATTGGAACCACGGCAGCAGGTCGGCTTCCTCGAAGCCCAGCTTGTTGTTTGCCATGTCGTACAGCTGCTTGCCGTTTTGCTTCAGATAAATGTCCAGGCTGTCGGTCGTGAAGTTATAGGTGCCGTAGTAGCCTTTGCCCAGCTTGTCGGAAATTTCCTTGCTGATGCGGGCGAAGTCGTCCCAGTTCCAGCCATCCTGCGGCACTTCGACGCCAGCCTTCTCGAACATCGTCTTGTTGATGACGATGCCGCGGGCGTTCGCGCCGGCCGAGATGTGCACCAGCTTGCCGCCGATCGTGCCGTACTCCACCATCGTCGTGTCCATGTCGGACAGATTCAGTTCCTTGTCCTTGTACGGTCCCAGATCGAGCAGCACGCCCTTGTTGGCGTAATCGACCACGTTGCCCCCCAGGAAGAAAATGTCCGGGGCGGTGCCGGAAGCGAGCTGGGTGTTCAGCTTGTCGAAGTAGCCGTCCGAAGGCCCGAATTCGCCGGTGATCGTAATGCCCGGATTTTTCTGTTCGAACAGCTCGATCGCCTTGTTCGTCAGGTCGGCGCGCTTCTGGTCGCCCCACCACATCATGCGGAGCTCGACCTGCTTTTGCTCTCCGCTGGCGCCGCCCGAATCGCTCGAGCCTGCCGGTGAGCTTGATCCTGCCGCATTATTTCCTCCACCTGCGCCGCCGGAATTACCGCAAGCGCTGAGCGCGACCGCCATGGCGGTTACCGCGATCGGAAGCCATCTTTTTTTCATCGTGAGCTCTCCCCTAATCGTATTGAGATGAGAAGCGTTTACATTGCCCATCGTACTTGGATTCGCCGGCCGCTTGAATGTCATTCCTTCGGCTGTTCGCTATCAATTTTTTCAGGCGGCCTCGAATTCTAGTCTGGTTCACTTTAGTCCCGTCGTCGCGATGCCGTCCAGGAAGTAGCGCTGGAAGACGAGGAAGATGAGCGTGATCGGCACGAGCGACAGCACGGAGATCGCCATGAGCGCCCCCCAGTCCGAGGTGCCCGACGGGTCGAACAACGCCCGGATGCCGAGCTGCACCGTGAACAGCTTGATATCGCTCAAATAGATCATTTGGCTGAAAAAGTCGTCCCACGTCCAGATGAAGGTGAAGATCGCG
>NZ_JAGXJW010000071.1 GCF_019091135.1 Cohnella sp. GbtcB17
AGCAAAAACGGAATGGAGCGCGCCGCAAACAGGTCTTCGGCCTGCTTCCGCTCCGGCGCGTCCGGATGGGCCGCGACGTAAGCTTCCGCTTGTGCGGCACGCGCAGCGACCTCCGAGCGTTCGATGACGAGCCCGCCGTCCGAAGCCGATTTTTGATCCGACTCGGCGGCCAGCAGCGCGATATAATCCTTCATGGCGGCGGTTACCCGCGTCTCCGTGCGTTTCAGTTTCCCATAATCCACGACGGGAAAATACATGCCTTCGGCTGTCTCAAGCTTGTAGCCGCCGTCGATGGCCTCCATAACGAGCGCACGCGCCTGTTCGTCTTTAATTTGCCCGATCTGGTCGGCTGATGGCGGCCATTCGAGCTTCTGCAACGCCTGCTGCACATTTTGCGCCTCCAGCTTCTTCTGCATGTCCGGCAAGCTTCGATCGTAGTAGGCGAGCATCTCGCGCAGCAGCGCATCTCCAGTCTCCGGCGAAGACTGTGCCAGCTTGTCGTCGAGCGCCTTGTTCAGCTCGGCGGTCGACAGATCCGACTGTGCCTGCTCCTTGAACGCTTCGAGCAGCGCGGCATCGTTGTCCGCGTCGGATGAAGGGCTGGCAGCGGGCGATGCGGAAGGGCTCGCGGAATCGCTCGGGCCCTGAGACGGCGTCTGCGACGAAGTCGCAGCGGCGTCCGTTGCGCTCGGCTCGGCGTCGTTCGATCCGTTCGAGCATGCCGCCAATCCTGCGGACAGCAGCAGCGCAAGTCCGATTGAAGTGAACCGTTTCCCCGTTTTCTGCGCTCCATGTTTGGTTGAAATGTTCATTGACCTCATCCTTTCCTGGACGTCTCTCGTTCTGTTTTTACCCAAAGGACATTTTGGCCTTCGAACGGTTAGACGGCTCAAGCACAAAAATGGTTCCACCGGCAGGAATATTTATACACGCTCCAATGGGCTGCTGCGCTCCATGCTTCGCCGGTTTGGCAGAGCACGCTAGGCTTATTGAAGGGATTCGCCCAAATGCGTTACAATCGAGGAATGCTGTCCGCTTATCTCAAAAGGAGAGAAAACCGCCATGTCATCTTACCGGCTCATCGCGATCGATCTTGACGATACGCTGTTGAACGACAAACTCGAAGTAACCGACGCGACGCGTGACGCGCTTGCTCAAGCGATGTCGCAAGGCGTCCGCGTGACTCTGGCCACGGGCCGCATGTTCGCTTCGGCCAAGCAGACCGCCGCCCAGGTCGGCCTGAACGTGCCGCTCATTACCTATCAAGGCTCGCTGGTTCGCAACCTGCTCGACGAGCGCACGCTGTACGAGCGTTCCGTCGACCTCGAGGCGGTCCGCAAGCTGTACGGCTTTACGCGCGAGCGCAAGCTTCATTTGCAGACGTATATCGACGACAAGCTGTATTCCTTCGACGATGGAGACAGGCTCGCCGCTTATGCGAAGCAATCGAACATTCCTTATATCGTCGAACCCGATCTCGACGCGCTGCCGGTCGGCCATCATACGAAACTGATCATTATCGACGAGCCGGCTCTGCTGGACGAGATCGCGCCCGAGCTGCACGCACTCCTCGGCCCGGATGTTCATATCACCAAGTCCAAGCCGCATTACCTGGAGTTCACGCACAGCGAGGGCACCAAGGGCCATGCGCTGCGGTTTCTGGCCGAACACTACGGCTTGACGATGGATCAAACGATCGCAATCGGCGATTCGTGGAACGACCGCGAGATGATCGAGGCCGCCGGTCTCGGCGTCGCGATGGCGAACGCGGTGCCGGCCCTGCGCGAGATCGCGGACTACGTCACGGCGAGCAACAACGAGGACGGCGTGAAGCAAGTGGTCGACAAGTTTATTTTGAACGCATAAGCGGAGTTCCGCTTGCATGCGACTTGGCGCCGAACACCCGTTTTAAAGCATCAAAAAAGGCTTCCGCAAGCTCTTATTCTGAGCAGGCCGGAAGCCTTTTACGTTTTCCGCCGAACGGCGTCCTTTTCTTTTTTTCGTTTTTCCTGCAGCAGCCGGTACATCTCGAGCTGTTCCTGAAGATGGCCCGCCTCTTCCTCCGTCAGCGCTTCCTCAACGCCTTGCACGACAAAGCGGTTCGGCTCGGCGGAATGCTGTTCCTTATCGACGCCGGTGAGCAGCCAATCGAGCGAAACCTCGTATATGCTCGCAAGCTCCCTTAATATTTCATTATCCGGCTGAGACCGGTTGTTCTCATATTTGGATATCGTCGTGAAGTCTACGCCCAGCGCGCCGGCGACTTCGTTTTGCGTCATATGCTTTTCCTGCCTCGCCAGCTTTAAACGTTTGCCGAATGTCAACGGTTGCACCTCGCGCTTTGCTTCAATTTGCTCCAGTATAAAAGATCTGAATTCGGCTCCGAATATACTTGCATATAAATCAAGTTTTAACTTGAAATTTTTACAATTTTTATTTAATATAAAATAAATACATGAAGTTACTTCAATGGAGGGAACGTTCATTTTTATTCACGATCAGCCTTACCCTTTGTATTATTGGATCATCAGTCTTTCCGTCATACTCATCATGGTGGGGTTCCTCGTGCGCAGCGAGCTTCGCAAGCGGAGATTGGAAAGAGAAGAAGACGCAGACGAATAAGAAATCCGTCAGGGAAGGTCGCAGCTCTCCCTGACGGTCCTTGCATCTAGCGCGTGCCCGATCGGCGGACAGCCTGCGACCGCCTGAACGCACAACAAACCCCGCCAACGCCTCCACAGCCGCCCCCCGCGAGGTGCGATTGAATGACGCCTATGCGAGATCGGAATACGCGAAGGGTTAGGATTTCTTAGAGTTCTTTTAACGCCTCAGCAAAATGGATGCGGATTTGCAGAAACTTCCTCTTCGGCATGTCCAATCGGCTGAAAAACCTGTGCGAATGTGATTTTTTATCCCCCCCTCTCTCAAGGCGCGACGATGTGAAAGGGGCCGATATGCCGCTATATTTAATCTTGAACAACACCAGGTTTGCGGGCTTGGCGAGCTTGAGGGGCTTGAGAGGCTTGAGGTTCTCGCGCTCGCGGCCTATATGCAATAGCTGTTGAAAAGCATTTATTTCCTTTGATCACGCGTTATTGAGCCAAATAAGTGTTGAAGCGCAATTAAATTCCCACTTTCGAGCGTTTTGACCCGGTCTTGAACAAATTAAATGCGGTTGAACACTTATTTCTTCCCCAGCCCCGATCAGCGCGCCGATTAACTGCTTTTCAACACTTATCGTCCCTGGCCCCTGGCTCCTGGCTCCCGGCTCCCAGCTCCCGGGTTAACCGTGTCTAGATCGAGCACAATTGCGCTTGATCTCTCTCCGTAACAATTACAAAAAACCAGTTTGTTCCTAATCGGGACTTCAACGACCGCGCGATGGCGCAGGATGGCTAGTTTGTTTCTAACCGAACTTCGGCGGCGGAGAGACAGTGCAAGCGAGAATCCTTCGGCAAACTCACGGTGAAGCCGTCTCTTGGGTTGCTACTGAAGCAAACTGAGAGAGGTCAGCATCCAACAAGCTAAAAATTACTTTACAGCCTCGCGGCACGAACTGAAGATGCCGCAAAGGCAACGAAAATCGCAAAAGGACGAAGGCGCAAAACGCGCCTTCGTCCTTTTTCGTCAGATCACTTGCCCGCCAGCACCTGGTACCAGACGCCGCGCTTCGCATACAGCTCGCTGCGAACTTGGTCCCATCCGCCGAGATAACCGATGTCGAACAGGCCGGAAGGTGTCTCGTACCGGTCCGCGAAGCGCTCCGCCGCCTGTTCGTTCACCGGCCTGAACCCATGCTCCGCGAACACGGCTTGCGCATCCGCGCCCTGCATGTAGGCAACCAGCGCATCCGCGGCTTCGCGTACGCCGTGCGCGTCCGCGTTGACGTCGACGACGCCGGCCGGATTTTCGATCAGAATCGTATCGTCCGGCGTCACGATGTCGTAATGCACGCCCTGCGCTACGCGGGCCAGCAGCTCGTTTTCGTAGGTGACGATCACGTCGCCGACCCCGTACTCGAACGCCGCCATCGAGGCGCGGCCGCTTTTGTCCATCGATTCGACGTTCCGGTAGACGGCCTTCAAGAAGGCTTTGGCCGCGGCCGCGTCCTTCTTCCCCGATTCGCGCTCCGCTTGCTTCAATCCGGCGCCGTAGATGGCATTGATGTCCCACTGCGCGCCGCCCGAAACCTTCGGATTCGGGAAGAGAACCTTGACGCCGGGCTTGGCCAGATCGGCGAACCCGGAGATGCCCAGCGGATTGCCTTCCCGCGTTCCCAATACGACGAGCGAGCGCGTGATCATGCCGCCCGTCTCCGTTTTTTTCCAATCCTTGCTCATGAGACCGGCCTTAACGATCTTGTCCATGTCTCCCTCGAGCGAGAGCACGGCGACGTCGGCCTTGAAGCCGCCTACGATCGATCTGGCTTGCGTGCCTGACGCTTCATAGGACTCCTGAAACTTGAGCTTCTGGCCCGTTTTCGCTTCCCATTCCCGGCCGAAGGCGGGCAGAATCTCCTGCAGCGCGTCCTTCGCGACCGAGTAGGCGCCGATGACGAGCGTCGCGGTGCCCGCTTCTTGCGCGGCCGCCCCTTCGCCTTCGGCCGGAGCGACGTTCGAAGACGACGAGCCGCCGCAGCCGGCGAGCGAGATTCCAAGCGTCGCGGCCAGCAGCCATCCGCTCAGGCGGCTCGCGCGGCACCGATTCATCCATTTGTTGCTGTTCAAGATCGCCAACCTCCCGGCGGTGCCTGCGCAGGCTCCCGCATATGCAGCCAAGCGAACGGCAGTCCTCGCGGACTGCCGGCGACTGAATCAAATGTACACGAACATCGGGTCGGCCTTCAGCTTGTTCTCCATGACCCAGCTCTGATTGTCGTTGAACAAGTACGCGCGGTGCACGAGCACCTGCACCTCGTCGCCCGGATGAAGCACTTCCTTTTCGAGGGAGCGGTACGTGACGAGCTTGATCCCGCCTACCTCCACCTCGACGAGCCACTCACTGCCGCGGAAGTGAATATGGCTGACGCGGCCGGCCTCCGTCGCGGACAGCAGTTGCGCAAACTCTTCCTTGCGTCCGATCTCGATGTATTCCGGCCGGATGAGACCCTTCGTGCCGGACGTTGCGGCCGCGTCGGCGAAGCCGCGAAGCTCCGCGATGTTGTCTACGATCCGGGACTCCCCGATGAAGCCCGCGACGAACGGCGTCTTCGGATCCTTGTAGATTTCCCAAGGAGAGCCCTTCTGCTCCAGGTTGCCCTTGTTGATGATCATGATCTCGTCGGCGACTTCGATCGCTTCGTCCTGATCGTGCGTGACGAAAATCGAGGTGATGCCCAGCCGGTCGATCATCTCGCGCAGCCAGGAGCGCAGCTCGTGCCGGATCTTGGCGTCGATCGCCGCGAACGGCTCGTCGAGCAGCAGCAGCTGCGGCTCCGGCGCGAGCGCGCGGGCGAACGCGACGCGCTGGCGCTGTCCGCCGGACAGCTGGTGCGGATAGCGGGACTCGAAGCCCTTAAGACCGGTCAGCTCGGTCAGATTGGCGACGCGCTCCTTGATTTTCGCCTTGTTCCACTTTTTGACCTCGAGGCCGAAGGCGATGTTCTCGCTCACCGTCATATGCTTGAACAGCGCGTAGTTCTGAAACACGAAGCCGATGCCGCGCTCCTGCGGCGGCAGGTCGTTGACCCGTTGGCCGTGGAAAACGATATCGCCCGAATCGGGCGTCTCCAGACCTGCCAGCATGCGCAGGATCGACGTCTTGCCGCCGCCGCTCGGGCCGAGCAGGCCGATGAGCTGCCCCTTTTCGACGCTGAAGCCAACGTCCTTAACCGCCTGAAAGCTGCCGAACGATTTATTTAATCCCCGTACTTCGACATGCATGTTCAGTGCACTTCCTTTCGGGATTTGGACCATTCCATCACGAGCAATAAAAGAACCGAAGCGGCCGCCAGCACCAACGCGACAGCGTTGGCCGCCGTCAAATCGAAATTCTCGACGTCCTGATAGACGAGCGTAGTCGCCGTTTGCGTCTTGTTGATAATGTTGCCCGAGACGACGAGCACGGCGCCGAACTCGCCCAGGCAGCGCGCGACCGTCAGGATGACGCCGTAGACGACGCTCCAGCGGATAAGCGGCCACGTGACGCGCCAGAACGTCGTCCAGGCGTACGCTCCCATCATATGGGCAGCTTCCTCCTGCTGACTGCCGACCTCCTGCAGCACCGGCATAACCTCGCGGATGACGATCGGAAACGTGACGAACAGCGTCGCTAGGATCATGCCCGGGAGCGCGTACACGATGTCAACGCCGGCGCGTCCGAGCAGGGCGCCGACCGCGCTGTCGGGACCGAGCAGCAGGACGATCATGAGGCCCCCGATCACGGGCGATACCGCAAAGGGCAGATCGACGATCGCGTTCATGACCGCCTTCAGCCGCTTCCCGAGCCAATTCGCGCGTACCAGATATAGAGAAAGCATGACGCCGAATACCGTGTTGACGATGGTCACGCTCACGGCGATGATGCCCGTCATCAGCAGCGCATGCAGCGCTTCAGGCCGGGTAATGCCGGCAGAAAATCCGCTCCAGCCGTTGTCGAACGCCCCCTGCACGATCCGCAGCAGCGGAACGATCAGCAGAACGGCGAAGATAAGCGTCGTCAATCCGATCCACAATCTTCTGACGGTCAACGCGCTCGCCTCCTTCGGACGAGATTAACCGTCCATAAGATGAGGAGGGAAAAGGTGAGCAGCAGAACCGAAACCGCGGCGGCGCCGGCCGGATTGTCGCTCTCGATCTCGCCGAAGATGTAGACGGAGGCGACGAGCGTGCGGCCGGGAATGTTGCCCGCGACCAGCACGACTGCGCCGAACTCCGCCAGCGCCCGCGAGAAGGCGAGCATGGCGCCGCTCAAGATGCCGGGCATCATGCAGGGCAGGATGACACGGAAAAACGTGCGCGACTTCGAAGCGCCCATCGTGTACGCCGCCTCTTCCTCGGAAGCGTCGAGCTCCTCGAGCATCGGCTGAACCGCGCGGATGACGAACGGGAACGTAACGAAGACCATCGCGACGACAATCGCCGGCTCGTGGAACAGAATCGTCGTGCCGAGCGCCTCCGCCCCGCTGCCGATCCAGCTTCTAGGACCGAGCAGCAGCAGGATCATCAAGCCGATGACCGCGGTCGGCAGCGCGAACGGCAGATCGACCAGGCTGTTGAGCAGGCTTCGTCCCGGGAACCGGTAACGAACGAGCACCCAGGCCGACAAGGTGCCGACCGCCGCGTTGACGATCGTCGAGATCGCCGCGAGCTTGATCGTCAGCAGCACGGACTTCCAGGCCAGCGCCTCCGTGATATTGTCGGCAAACGCCTGAAAGCCGCCCGACAGCGATTGCACGTAAATACCGGCGATCGGACAAACGATAAGGATAATAAAATAAAGCATGACGGTGCTGCGGAATCCCCAGCTCCACCATCGGCTCTGCAGCATGTTGGTCACGTATGCGAACCTCCAGGATGGGCTTTGTTGCCACTCCATAATTCCTATTAAATTAGTTGGTATTGCTACTTTAGCAGATCGGCCCTTGATTCGTCAACGACATTTCTGTATTTTGTCAGATAGAAGGAGCGCCCCTCGGAGGGGCGCTCGCAAAGGAGGCTGTCACAATGCTGTTCAAAGAAAAGCTCCGCACGTCATCCCGGGACGAGATCATAGATATTACCCGTCAGGCCGCCGCGCTCGTCGCGCGCTCCGGCGTTCAGGAAGGCTTGGCCGTCATCTATTGCCCCCACACGACCGCAGGCATCGCGATCAACGAGAACGCGGATCCCGACGTCAAGCGGGACGTGCTCATGCGGCTGGACGAGGTGTATCCGTGGACGCATCCCAAGTATCGTCACGCGGAAGGCAACACGGCCTCGCATCTGAAGGCGATCACGACCGGCAATTCGCAGACGGTCATCGTCAGCGGCGGCAAGCTGCTGCTCGGGCGCTGGCAGGGCGTCTACTTCTGCGAATTCGACGGACCGCGGGACCGCGAATATTTTGTCAAAGTCGTCGAAGGCTGACAATGCCGAGCCCGGCGCCGCCGATCGCGTCGGGCCTCGCGCGCGTCCTGCCATCGAGCTTCACAAGAGCTTCACTCGAGCTTCCGTATTTAAGAGAGCTGCTCCGTAAAATAACGCGCCTCTCCTCTGGTCACGACGCCCTGCCCTTGCGTCAGGTCGGTCATCCAGTCTTCGAAGCGTTCGGCTTCAGCTTCCTCCGGCAGACACAGCACGCGCACGCGGTCGGTAAACGCAACGTCCCCCACCTTCACGCCTCTGCCGCGCAGCTCGTTCTCCAGTTTCCCGTACCATGTATAATCGACGTCCACGAAGATCTCCCGATGCAGCACCCGGACGATCGGCCCCGCCGCATCCGTACCGGCCACGGCGCCGTCGGTATAGGCGCGAACGAGTCCGCCCGCTCCGAGCAAGATGCCGCCGAAGTAGCGCGTCACCACGACGACCGTGTTTTTCAGCCCGCGGTTTTTGAGCACCTCCAGGATCGGACGCCCGGCGGTGCCGCTCGGCTCCCCGTCGTCCAGCGCCTTCTGCCACTGATCGCGCTCTCCGATCAAGTAGGCGGAGCAATTGTGCGTGGCGTTCCAATGGCGCTTCTTGATCTCTTCGATAAAAGCGACCGCCTCTTCCTCGGTCTCCGCCGGCTTCGCGTGCCCGATGAAGCGCGATTTTTTAATGACGATCTCCTGTTCGCCGTAACCGGCGACGGTGGCGTATCTCGCCAGCATGCTCCGACTTCCTTTCCCATGTCCTTGCTTCCTTCAATGTCCTCCCAGTTTACCATGAGGCACGGATAAGAAAAACCGCCCCGGACAAGGTCCGAAGCGGTTGTCGCGACATCTGTGCGAGATGCGCGAATCAAACGTTACAGGCGGGCTTCCAGCTCTTTTTTCTTCTCCTCGAAGCCGGGCTTGCCGAGCAGCGCGAACATGTTGACCTTGTAGGCTTCGACGCCCGGCTGGTCGAACGGGTTGACGCCAAGCAGATAGCCGCTGACGCCGCAGGCGATCTCGAAGAAGTAGACGAGCTGGCCGAAGCTGTGCGGCGTGAGGTCCGGCAGCTGTACAACCAGATTCGGCACGTTGCCGTCGGTATGCGCCAGGATCGTGCCCTCGAACGCCTTCTTGTTCACGAAGTCCAGCGTCTTGCCCGTCAGGAAGTTCAGGCCGTCGAGATTGTCCGCGTCGCTCTGGATCTCGATCTGCTCGGAGACTTCGCCCACCTGGAGCACGGTCTCGAAAATGATGCGGTTGCCTTCCTGGATGAATTGCCCCATCGAGTGCAGGTCTGTGGAAAAGTCGACGGAAGCCGGATAGATGCCTTTATAGTCCTTGCCTTCGCTCTCTCCGTACAGCTGCTTCCACCACTCGGACACGAAGTGCAGGCTCGGCTCGTAGTTGACGAGAATCTCGACCGTCTTGCCCTTGCGGTACAGCGCGTTGCGGATGGCGGCATACTGGTACGCCGGATTCTCCGCGAGATTCGGGTTGTTCAGCGCGGTGGCCGCGTCCTGCGCGCCCTTCATGATCGCTTCGATGTCGATGCCCGCGGTCGCGATCGGCAGCAACCCGACGGCCGTCAGCACCGAGTAGCGCCCGCCGACGTCGTCCGGGATGACGAACGATTCGTAGCCCTCGGCGTTCGCCAGCGTCTTCAGCGCGCCGCGCGCCTTGTCCGTCGTCGCGTAGATGCGCTTCTTGGCCGCTTCCTTGCCGTACTTGCGCTCGAGCGCTTCGCGGAAGATGCGGAAGGCGATCGCCGGCTCGGTCGTCGTGCCGGACTTGGAGATGACATTGATCGACCAGTCCTTGCCTTCGAGCGCTTGCAGCAGATGCGTCACGTACGTGGAGCTGATGTTGTTGCCGGCGAAAAAGATCTGCGGCGTCTTGCGCTGTTCCTTGGAGAGCGTGTTGTAAAAGGAATGCGACAGCATCTCGATCGCCGCGCGGGCGCCGAGATAGGAGCCGCCGATGCCGATGACGACAAGCGCCTCGGAGTCGGATTGAATCTGCTTCGCCGCCGCCTGGATGCGGGCGAACTCTTCCTTGTCGTAGTCGAAGGGGAGATTGATCCAGCCCAGGTAGTCCGAGCCGGTGCCCGTGCCGCTATGGAGCTGCTCGTGCGCCAGCTTCACCGCCGGAGCCAGATAGTCGATCTCGTGCTGCCCGATGAACTGCAGCGCCTTGGAATAGTCGAGAGAAATGCTTTTAGCCATGATCGTATTGCCCCTTTCAGGTTCCATCGTTCGCGTCCGGTAGGCACGTAGCTTTAGAATAACCAAATTTCGCCTTCGGTACAAGCAACCGCGACCGCGTCTGCGAGGGGCAATACGGGCGCCTGGACGGCGCGGCCCAAGCCGCTAATCGAACGAACGGTGCGCTGGCCAGGACCCCTGCAGCTTGCGAAGCTGGACGATCTGGCCCAGATGATAGGCGTCGTGCCGAACGATGCCGTTTGCGTAAGACCAGGCCCTCGTCTCCGGGATCGGCCGCTCGAGCTTCTCGTCGTTGCTGCCCGCCAGCTCCGCTCTCAAGGCTGCATGCGCCTCCTCGAGCCGCCGGACCGCGTCGCTCCAGGGAGGATCGCCCAGCGCCGCGGCTTCGAACGTATCGTCGTTGGACAAGCTTGATTCGGCCGCCGGCTGCGGCTCGCCGCGCAGCGCGCGAAGCAGCCTCAGCTTGTAAAACAGCAAATGAAACACGTTCTGCCGGATCGAATTGACGGCGACGCCTTCCGGCTTCCAATCGGCCTGCTCTTCGCTCACGCCGTCAAGCGCGTCCTTGATCGGCGGGAACCAGTCCTCTTTGTCGTAGCCATGATCGTAGCTGTCGAGCAGCAGCTCGCGTTTGCTCATCCTCATTCTCCTTTGCCCTCGGGCCAATTATGGGCCGCTGGATGGTAACCAAATCCACAAAACCGTACTGGTTACCATCTACCCCGGGATCGGGATCATGTAAACGAAGCAGAGTTCGTCGCCAGCAAAAACACGGCGGATGCGGCGGCGCCGAGTTCGAACTCGATCGCACCATCGCCGAGTCTTACTCCTGAAGCTTCCCCGCCATACAGGGATACCGCTTGGGAGACATCGGCACGGTTCAACGGCAGCCGGTCCCAGCCGATCTTCTGTACCACGGCTCGTTGTTCGTCGTAGTTGAAGCAGGCGAGCCACAAACCTTCATCGCTCTGCAGCGCAAAAACGCTCGCGGCACCGGAACCGGCGACACCGTCCACCGTGACAAACGTCCTGCCCTTGCGCGCCAGCGCCGCAGCCTCGCCGCCCGCGAGCCAATCCCGCGCTCTGGCAGCGGCTTCGGGCATGCGGAAGTCGTCGCCGAGCAGGAGCGAGGTGCCCGCGATGACCGAGGCATGCAGCCTGCTTCGCCCCTCGTCCTCCGAGGTCGCGCGCTGGTTGTGGCTCTTGTAGAGCACGGTATGATCGGGATCGTTGAACCTGTACAGCGTATCGTTGACCCACCAGGCCGACGTAAGTGCGTTCAGCATATATTCCGTGTCGCCGATGAGGCCGAACGCGTCGCAGGAGATGCGCCGGCTGTGCGCGTAGCCGTGCGGGAACAGCGGTGCGATCGACAGATTGATAAAGAATGGCCTGCCGGTACGCGCCGGGTAGAGCGCCTCCCGAACGACGGACATGCCGTAGTTATAGGCCTGAATGCCCGTCTCGATCTCGGGCAGATAATGGCGCCCCTCCATCGTGCCATGCGTCAGGAAGTCCAGCTTCACGTAGCTGAAGCCGGCCTCCACGAACCGCGCCAGCTGGCGGCGGATCGACTCGACGACGATCGGATGCGTCGGATCCATCGCATAGGCGCCGTCCAGCGTCGGCAAGAGCGCGCCGGCCTCGTCCTTCAGCAGCAGCTCGCGGTAAACGACGCCCTCGAAGCCTTCGACCGGCTTCTCGGGATCGCGTCCCCAATACGCGAACGGCGTCGCGTAAATGCCGGGCTGCTGCCCGTTCGCGCGCACGCGCGCCACGCATTCCGCCAATTCAGCTTTGGTCAGATGATTCCAGAAGGCGTCGAAGTTGACGAATACGGCGTCGTCCTCGCGCAGCGCGCCGCCGCCTTGAAGCGCCTCTCCGATAAAATCCGAGACGCGCATGTATACGTCGGCGTCCAGCTTGTCCATGACCGCGGACCAGCTGTTCCACCCGAACGGAACGCCGCCTTCCCACGGCAGCGCGGGCGCGATCTCCGCATTCGCCCGGCCGTAAGACTCAAGGCCCTCCCGGTAGTCGTCGTACTTGCCGACGAAGACGAGCGGCGAGCGGATCTCGCTTCCCGACACGGCACCATGGCGCAGCGTGTCGCGAGTGTGCAGTCCCGCCGCACCCCCGTAGACGCGCAGTCTGGCGATCTCGCCGGCGAACGTCCCGGCGGCTTGAACGCCCGTCTTCCATACGTCGTGGGAGACCGATCCGAAGACGAAGCCGCGCCGGCTCGCAGGATGATAGATCGAGGTAACTTCGTAGCTCTCCACGTCGCAAGGAATCGGGTGCGCCGCGTACCGGACCCATTTGTCGTTGTCGAATGGCACGAACAGCACGCGCAGCTCCTTGTCGTCGGCGCTCGCTTCGGCCTCTTCGCCGAACGACAGCACGGAGCCGTCGTTGCGCAGCACGCACAGCGGGCTGATCTCGCGCGTCGACCAGTCCGTCTCGCGCGAAGCGGACAGCTCCGTCAGCGCATAAGGCCGCCCCGCCGTCAGAACGAAGCGCTGCCGCAGCACGGGGCTATCGGCATCCGCGCCGCGATGCTCGATCGTCCAGGCCAGCGTGCCCCCGCCTGCCGCGTCTTCGTCCGCCAAGACTGAATCCGGCAGCAGCGCATGGCTCGCCCCGTACGTCGTCCGGCACATTCGGTCGTCGAACGCCACCTCGCCGTGCGTATCCGGCACCGCCGAGCCGTCCGCCCAGCGATAGGCGGTCGTACCGCTCTTCAGATCGTTTTCGACTCGCATCACACCGTTGTCGGCGACGAACCGTGCACCGTCGTTTTCGATAATCCAGCTTTTCATCCAGATAGCCTCCCTCGGACGCGGAAAAGGAGCGGCATCGCTGCTGCCCCTTTTCCCCGTTCCGACTTATTTCCAGAGCGACAGGCGCTCTTGGTAATTGTCGTTGATGACCTTCTCGACCTTCTCGCTGCCCGCCGCCTTCATGTCCGCGAGCATCTTGTCGTACGTGGCGTTCGCGTCGACTTCGCTCTTGGCGATGATGACCTTGGTGACGGATTGCGTCATCAGATCCTGCACCTTCTGCATCGTGAGCGCTTCAGGCGTGCCGCCCTTCGGGCCCAGGTTTTCGAAGGCGTCGTTGTCGTAAACGGAATCCGCCAGGTTTTTGATCGCCATCTTGTCGATCTCGTTGCGGTCGTAGCGGCCGGCCAGATCGTACGGCGTGCCGTCCGTGCCTTTGCCGTTCTTGATGAACCATGTCCACTTGCGGATGCCGGTCTGCTTCACGAAGCCGCTCCAGTCGTCCTTGAAGCCCTGCAGCGTCTCGGGACGCGGCACGTGCTTGCCGTCCTTCATGTCCCAGTCCTTGCCCTCGATGCCCCACATCAGCAGGTATTGACCTTCCTCGCTGGCCAGGAAGTTGATGAATTTCATCGTGCGCTCCGGATCCTTGTTCGCCTTCGTGATGCCGATCGCGTCCCAGCCGAGCGAGCTCTTCGGGCTGTAAGTCGTTTTCGCCGGATCGACGCCGTCGGCCACGACCTTATAGGCGTAGAACTGCTTCTCGACGCCGCCGTCCTTCTTCAGCGCGGTGTTGGCGTCGCCCAGGTCCCAGTATGCGCCCGTCGAAGCGAGCACGGCGCCGGACGAGAGCTTTTGCAGCCAGGATTCCTTCTTGTTGATGGCCCAGTCCACGTCGATCAAGCCGTCGCGGTACAGTTTGTTCATATAGAGCAGCATCTCGCGGTACTTCGGATCCGTCACGTCGAAATGCAGCTTGCCGTCCTGCTCGTAATAGGACTTCAGACCGAACATGCCCTTGAACGTCCCGAGCGTGGCGCCCATGTTGGAGCCGTCCATCGTGAGCGGCACCGACGGCTTGCCGTTTACGTTCGGATATTTCTCCTTGAAGCTGCGCAGCAGCGCTTCGAATTCGCCGGCCGTGAACGGCTTGCCGCCCTCCGCCTTGTCCGGCGCGAACTCCTTCAGCAGGTCCATGCGGATGTTGAAGCCGCCGTTCGGCTCGTCCTTCTCGAATCCGTACCAGTTGGACAAATAATAGTTTTTGCCGTCCTTGTAGCGCGTTTTGTTGAGCATGTCGCCGTACATGCTTTTGACGTCCGGGCCGTACTTCTCGATCAGCTCGTCGAGCGGGATGAGCGCGCCGGCCGCGATGTATTTGTTCACGATGTCGCCGCCGCGGTCCATCAGCACGATGTCCGGCAGGTCGCTGCTCGCCAGCATCAGGTTCAGCTTTTCCGCCGGGTTGCCCGTGGGCTGCTGAATCTCGATCGTCACGCCGGTCCGCTTCGTAATCTCCTGTGCGACGGTATTGTTGAAGGCATCGCCCGTGTTTTTGTCAAAAAAGGTAAGCGTGATCGGCTTCTCTGCCGCGCTTGCGGACGGGCTCTGGGATGTGCCGGCCGATGCAGAAGCGCTGCCGCTTGCGGCCGGGCTGGCGGATGCATCGCCGTTGCTCGCATTGTTATTGCCGCAGGCGCCCAGCATGGACGCGAGCAGCGTGAAGCCTGCAGCGTAGACGACCGATTTTTTCAGGCTGGTCATGGTAGTTCCCCCCGAATGATAGTTGGATGATCAAGCGTAACACCGATTGAATGAATTGGCACGCCGGCCTTCTCCCCGCAGCCGCCCCACCTCCTCTCATGGCCGGATTGCCGGTCAGCTTTTGACCGCGCCGAGCGTCATGCCTTTGACGAAGTAACGCTGCAAAAACGGATATACCAGCACGATCGGCAGCGTAGCGACCATCGTCGCCGCCATGCGGATCGTCTCCGAGGAAACAGCCATCCGCTTCGCGGAATCCGCGAGCTGTCCCGACGAAGAGGTGAATTCTTGCGTCTGGTACTGATTCAAAATTTTGACCAGCACCGCCTGCAGCGTCTTCAGTTCGGATTTGTACGTGAACACGTACGAGTCGAACCAGGCATTCCACTGATTGATGGCGGAGAACAGGCCGATCGTCACGAGCACCGGCACGCAGATCGGCAGCACGACGCGGGCGTAGATCTGAAAATCGTTGGCGCCGTCGATCTTGGCCGACTCCTCGACCTCGGCGGGCAGCTCCTGCATGAACGAACGGACGATGATGACGAAGAAGACGTTCATCAGGTTCGGGAAGATGTAAACGGCAAACGTGTCGATCAGGTGCACGCTTTTCAGAATCATATAGTAGGGAATGAGACCCCCGCTGAAGTACATCGTGAAGATGAAAAACAGCGAGATGAGCTTGTTGCCGACGAGGTCCTTTTTGCTGAGCGCAAAAGCCAGCAGGCTGATGACGAGCACGGTCAGCGGCGCGCCGATCGCGGTGCGCATAAGAGTCACCTTGATGCCGGTGAGAATCTCCTGATCCTTCAGAATCTCCTGATAGCTCTGCAGGCTGAACGATCTCGGCCACAGATACAATCCGCCTCTCACCGCGTCGTCGGCGCTGTTCAGCGAGAGCACGAGAATGTTCCAGAACGGGTAGAACGTGACGAGAAACACGAGAATGAGGAACGCATACACAAAAGCCATAAACAGGCGGTCTTCCGACCTTTTAATAAGCGACACGGCGCGCGCCTCCTTTCCGCTTGCGGATCAATAGAGCGATTGCTGGTTCACCTTGCGTGACCAGGCGTTGACGGCGACGACGAGGACAAACGCGATGACCGATTTGAAAAGGCCGACCGCCGCCCCGTACGAGAACATGCCGTTCTGCAGGCCGTACCGGTACGTGTACGTATCGATGACGTCCGAATACTCGAGCACGGTCGTGTTTTGCAGCAAATACTGCTGATCGAAGCCCGCGTTCAGCACGTTGCCGACGGCGAGGATCGACAGGATGACGATGGTCGGCTTCAGCGAAGGGAGCGTGACGTTCCACATCTGCCGCCAGCGGCTCGCGCCGTCGACGCGCGCCGCCTCGTACAGCTCCGGATTGATGCCCGCGATCGCCGCCAGGTAGATGATGGCGTTGAAGCCCATGTCCTTCCAGGTGTTGGAGACGGCGATGATGCCCCAGAAGGCGTGACCGTTTTGCAGAAACTGGATCGGCTTGTCAATCAGATGGAGCGTCATCAGCAGCTCGTTGACCGCGCCCTGGGAGGACAGTAGCGTCACGATGATGTTGGCCGCGATGACCCAGGAGATAAAGTGCGGCAAATAGCTGACCGTCTGCACGAAGCGCTTGAACAGTCCGCCTCCCACCTCGTTGATGAGGAGCGCGAGCAGGATCGGCGCCGGGAAGCCGATGAGCAGCGACAGCAGGCTTTGGGCGAGCGTATTGCGCATGATCTTGTAGAAATCGCCGTTTTCGAAAAAGTAGCGGAACCACTGCGTGCCGACGAACTCGCTATGGAAAAACGAGCCGAAAAACGAGCCCCCGCCCGGCGAATAGTTGGTGAAGGCCATATAGAGACCGAACATCGGCCCGTATGCGAACACGAGCGTGCACAGGAAGGCCGGCAAGATCATCAGGTACAAAATCTTTTGCTGCTTCATTTTTTTCCATTTGCCCGTCCTGCGGCTTGCAGTGATCGCCGGCGACGACGGCTTTTCCAAGCTGGCTTCCATAGGTCCCTCCTTCTGGCGATGCGGCACGGCCTGTGCTTGATGCGGCGGCGGCGATTCATGCATGCGCTCCGTTGATAGGTTCATTATAGATTCGCGCGGTAAGCGGTTTCTATAACCGGTTCCTCGGAAACGCAACGGTAAATAACACAGTTTTACGGCGGGGGATCGTTGATTTGTAGCATGCGCGTGGGGCTATGTAAGTGACGCTTGGTTAGGCGTAGAGTGGCTGGGGCGGGATTATGGACGTGAGGCCGTCGGCGGGGCGTTATCGACCCAGATGCCGCTATTTCTCTAAATTCGCACATTTTCCAGCCTTCGTGAACCCAGATGCCGCTATTAACCGATTCTGTTACGCCAACGCCGCTTTTTAACACACTTAACGGCTCCACGGTCCGCGATCCCCTCCTGAAGCGCACCATTTTCGAAATTAGCGGCTTCCGGGTCCGATTGCTTCCCCAAGACTTCGCTCGTCGCTCGGCGATCCCGACAACGCAGCGAAGAGGCTCTCTTCAGAGCCTCTTCGCTGGCGCGCACGCCGCCGTGGCGGATCGTGCGTCTATGGACGAATCAAAGCATGCAGCAGCTGCGTCGCCTCCGCGCGCGTGGCGGTCTCCTGCGGCGCAAAGCGGCCGTCTCCTCTGCCCTGAACGAAGCCAAGTCTCGCTGCCTCGTTCACGGCATCCGCCGCCCAAGGCGAGATGTTGCCGGCATCGGCGAACGTACCGGTCAAGGAAGCGGGCGCTTCAACGCCTGCACCCAAGGCGCCGCTGCCCGGCGACTGCCGCGCCGCCTTCCAGGCATGGGCGCGCATCAGCATGACGGCGAGCTCTTCCCGCGAGATCGGCGCGTTCGGGGCGAACGCGTCGGCGTCCCTGCCCGTGGCGAGCCCCTGGTCCACCGCCGCGGCCACGAAGCCCGCATACCAGGACTCCGAATCCACGTCCGCGAAAACACCGGTCGCCTGCTGCGGCGCGATGCCCAGCCCGCGCGCCAGCAGCGCGGCGAATTCGGCGCGCGTGACCGGCGCACTTGGGCGGAAGGCCCCGTTCCCCGTGCCTTCAACATACAGCTTCGCCGCCATCTCCCCGATGACGCTAGCCGCCCAATGCCCGGCGGGCACGTCTTGGAATGTGCGGTCCAGCTCCAGCACGGCATAGACGCCCGAAGCGGAGATCGCGGCCGTCAAGCCGCGGCCGTTTGCGGGCTTGCCGGGCACATAAGCCGGCTTGCCCGTCTCGTTCAGGCGATAAATGCCGCCACGCTTGGCATCGAAATCCGCTGCCGTCCGCAGCGTCAATACAAGCGGCGAGCCGAAGTCGCCCACCGTCTCGGCCGCGCCGCTCGCCGGCTTAACGGAAAGCTTCAGCGCGTAGATCGCGCCTTTCAAGTCGGCTTGCGCATTCGCCGATGCGCCGGCCTGCCCGACCAGACCGGCAGACTGCGCACTCTCGACCGGCGCCAGACCGACGATGATCTCGCCGCCCTCGCGTTGTGCGGCAGGCATGCGCTCGAGCAGCGCCTTCAAGGCAGCGGCCGGCAGCTCCAGCGTGAGCGAACCCGCTCGAACGGCAAGCCCCTTCTCGGCGAGCGTGCCGGCGAGCTTGCCCGGCAGCACAAGCTCGCGCGTTTCGTCCTTCAGCTCGACGGACGGGGCATCTTGCGTCCCGCGCTGATCCAGCATCGCTTCGGTCAGCACGACCTTCCCTTCTGCCGGCGTCCCGGATGCGCCGGAATTGGCAGCCCCATTGCCGGGCTGGTTGCCGGGCTGCTCTCCCGGTTGCTGTCCCGGCTGTTCGCCTGGCTGCTCGCTCGGCTGGTTGCCCGGTTGCTCTCCCGGCTGCTCCCCTGGTTGCTCTCCAGGTTGCTCCCCCGGCTGTTCGCCCGGCCCCGCCTGCGCCGTCAACCGCAGCAGCTTGGACGCGGCCGGGGCCAGCGTCAACTTCAGCGAGCCGGTCGCCTCCGACGTCTCGCCCGTCCACAGATCCTTAGCTGCGTACGCCAGCGATGCTTCAAGCCCGGCGCGACCGAGATCGATCGTCTTGTCCGCCGTCGCGCTCGCGCTGTAGTTGAACACGGCCAGATAATAATCGTCCCCGTCCTTCAGCACGAAGGCATCGGCCGCATTCGCGCCCGTGTTGCCCTCAAGCGGCCGGAACGCCTTTCCTTTCAGCGCCAGATCGATGACCTCGCGGTTGCCGTACAGCGACTCCATGTAGCTCCTGGCCTTCGGATCGTTCACATCGTCCGAGTCCAGCAGCACGGTGCCCGAGATGACGCCCGAATTGACGCGGCTCCGGGCTTCCTCCAGACTTTCCGCGCGCGACAGCGCCAGATGGTCGGGGTCCGTGTACCCGTAGATCGTGCCGTTTTGCCAGAAGCCGTACGTGAGCGAGTTCAGCTCGTATTCGGTTTCATTGATTTTCCCGTACGTGTCGCAGGAGATTCGCCTGGCGTGTGCGTACTGGCTCGGGAAGATCGGCGCGATCGATTCGCTGATGAACATTTTGCCGTCGAGCACCTCGTTTACGTAGGCCATGCCCTGATTATAGGCTTGGATGCCGGTCGTGACGGCGGGATCGTAATGCCTCCCTTCCAACGAGCCGTGCGTGAGAAAATCGAGCTTGATGTACGTAAAGCCAAGCGACTTGAACCTGTTCAGGTAATAATCCATGCGCAGCTTCGCGCCCGGATGCGTCACGTCGATCGGATACGCGCCGTCGAGCGTCGGCAGCGGCTGCCCGTCCGCGCCCTTCAGCACGATGTCGCCGTACGTGTACTGCCCGTCCGTCCCCTCTACCGGCTGGCTCATATTGCTGCCCCAGTAGACGAATGGCCCCCAGTAGATGCCCGCATGCTGGCCGTTGAATTTGATCTTCGCCACCGCTTGGGCGAGCTGCTCGTCGTTCAGATTGTCCCAATACGAGTCCATGTTGATATAGACGTTGCCGTCGTTGTTGAATTCGGTCAGCGTGTTTTTAAAATAATCCGAGACGTCGAGCACGTTCTGCAGGGACAGCGAGCTGCCGTAGGCGCCCCAGCTGTTCCAGCCGACGGGCACGCCCTCCGGCAAGCCCGGACCGAGCGCAAGCTTCGGCGCGACGACCGCGTTCGCCTCGCCGTAGTCGGTCAGCCCGTCGCGGTAGTCCGCGTACGCGCCGACCAATATGGTCGGCGACGAGAGCTCGTTCCCCGAGACGCTGCCGTGCGGCTGCGAGTCGCGGGTCGCCGACGTGGCCGCCCCGCCGTACACGGTCAGCGCATTGAGCCGATCGGACGCGCCCGTCCAGTCGATGCCCGTCTTCCAAACGTCGTGCGTCACCGAGCCGAGTACGACGCCCGCCCGCGTCGAGGCGTTATAGATCGCCGTCGCCTCGTAGCTCGTGTCGGACCGGTTCATCGGCTGCGACTTGTAGCGGACCCAGGCGTCGTTGTCGAACGGAACGGTCAGCACGCGATTGTCGGCGCTGGTCCCGATGTCGACGCCGCTCTTGCGCTTCAGAGCGATCGGCGCCATGTAATTCGATGTCAACGCCGCGTCGCCCGCCGCGTCCAGCCGGACGAGGAAGAAGGCTTTATTTTCATAGACCTTGTAAAATTGCGTAAGCGCTGGCTTGCCCGGAGACGTATGGACGAAGGAGAGCTCGACGCCCTTGCCGAACCCGTCTTCGATCGGCGTCGGCGCGCCCGCAAGCTCGTGATGCGCGTACGCTTTCGTCTCCAGCAGCTCACCGTCCAGCTTTAAAGCGCCGTATACGCCCGACAGCCGCTGTCCGAGCTTCCAATCGTAGCCCGCGTAGCCGGTCTTGACATTGAGGCTGACGTCGTAGTCGCCGTTCGACACCATCAGCCCGTACGTATACTGCGTGACGGAGACGGCGCCGTAGTCGGTCGTCGGCCCCGGATCGCCGAGCGTGCCCAGATCCTCGTCCGGCGTGTCCGGCTCTGACGCCTTGGCGGGCTCGACGACGATCCGGTCGATGTCCGGCGCGTACCAGTCGCCGTCCGAGATCGCGATCGTATTGCCGCCGGCCTGAAGCGGCATCGTCAAGTCGACGGTGCCGACCGTGTCCCAGTCGGGCGTCTTGGGCGGCTCGACATACTGGTCGGCGCCGTCGTTCGCGCGAATGTGGAAGCCGCGCAGATCGCCCGAGATATAAGAGACGCTCACCTTGTAATCACCGGTCATCGGCGCCTCGATCCCCGAGAAGACGATCGCGCTGCCTTGATAAAGACCGCCTACCTTTTTGCCGCCGGAGGCGGTCGCTGCGTCCGATACGCTCGCGTTGCCGCTGAGCACATTCCGCTCATCCTCCGCTTCGTAGCCGACCGTAAACGGAATGACCTCAATCCGGTCGATGTCGGGCGAATACCAGTCGTGATCGGAAAATACGAGCTCGTTGGCGCCCTTGCGCAGCGTCACCTTCGCGTCGTACGTCCCGACCGTGTTCCAGTCGGCCGTCTTCGGCAGATCCAGCATGTTGTCCGCGCCGTCGTTGACCTTCAGGTACACCGGCCGCTGATCGCCGGAAATATAATAGATCCGGACGAGATAGACGCCGCCTCCCGGCGCTTCCACGTTGTGAAAGGTCAGCGAGCTTCCCTGATACAGGTCGCCGACCTTTTTGCCGCCCGAACTGACCGGACTGTCCGAGACGGAAGCGTGCCCCGTCAGCGTATTGCCCGGCGCCTCCGCTTCGAAGCTCGCGCCGGTCAGCTCTTTCTGCCAGTCGTCGCTTGGCTCCGCTTCGCCCGGATCTTGCTCCTCCACCCGCTCGCCGACGACGATCCGGTCGATATCCGGCGCGTACCAGTTGTTATCGTCGATCGTAATCGTATTGGCGCCCGCCGTCAGCGGAAGCGTCAGCTCATAGCTGCCGACCGTGTCCCAATCCGCCGTTTTGGGCGGGTCCTCGTACTGCTTTTCGCCGCCGTTCGCGCTGATGTTAAAGGAACGCTGATCGCCGGAAATGTAATACACGGTAATCCTGTAAGCGCCGTCGGCATCGACCGCGACGCCGTTGAATCGAATGGAGCTGCCTTGGTACAGGCCGCCGACCTTCTTGCCGCCGGACGCCGCTTCGCTGTCGGCCACCGCCGCGTTGCCCGTCAGCGCGTTCGCCGGCGACTCGGCCTCGTAGCCTTGACCCGTATCCGCGATAGCCGCGAATGCGCGAGACGCGAGGCTTTCGCCTCCGCCCGCCGCCAAGCAGACCAGCATGAGCAGCAGCAGGCTTTTCCTCCACAAGCGTTTCAACACCATCTTCCTCCTCCGGTTTCGTTCGTCTGAACAAGCGTAAACGCTTTCGCGCTTCACTCATTATAGGAACGCCGGAGCGCCCGGTTCCATAACCCGATTTACGGAAACGCAACGCTATTTAACGCATTTGCGCCTGTGGGCATTGTTGAATCGCGGCATTCCTTTTACAATAAAACCTGCAACGGGAGTCTGAATTGCGGAGGCGCCGGACATGTATCGAATCTTGCTGGTGGACGACGAGAAGCTGGAACTGGAAGCGGTTGCAAATTATGTTCGCTGGGCGGACATGGGCATCGCAGTGGCGGATACGGCGAAAAACGGCCGGGAGGCGCTTCAGAAAATGAGCCTGTGCAAGCCGGACATCATCCTGACGGACGTACGCATGCCCGTCATGGACGGACTCGAGTTCGCGCGCAAGGCCAAGCAGCTCGACAAGCACGTCAAGATCGTGTTCCTGAGCGGACACGACGAATTCCAATATATTAAAGCCGCGCTCGCCGTCGAGGCGGTCGGTTACCTGCTGAAGCCGATCGATCACGAGGAATTGGCGACGGTCATGCAGCGGGTAATCCGCAAATGCGAGGAGGACAGGCAGCTGCTCGGCTCCGCCGAAGGACTGAAGGAGCGGCTCGTCCGATCGCTGGCTTTCGAAACGGATACCGAGCTTCGCAAAGCGTGGATTCAAAAAATCGAAAGACTGCCCCGCCCGCTCCCGCAGACGGGACGTTACAAACTCGCTTACGCCGGCATCCGGAGCCGTTCGTCCGGCGCACGGCCGGCCGATTGGTTCGCCGACGTTCAGCTCGCGCTCGAGCGGCAGGGAGAGCATCACTACGCCTGGTATGTGGACGAGGAGCGATTTTGCGCGATCTATTACGAGCGGCAGGCTGCGGAGTCGGAAGCGCCCGGCGAGGCGGCGGCGTTCTGGCAGGCGCTAAGCGCCGAGCTCGATTCCCGCGGCGCCGTTCTGACCGTCGGTCTGTCCGGCGAGGGCCGCCATCTGATCGACCTGCACGACCGCTTCGAGGAAGCCAAGCTCGCTCATGCTTCCCGATTCTACGACGGCGGACGAGCCGCGGTTCACGCTTATGCGCCGTTCGAATCGCCCCGGATGCCGACGCTTGAACCGGCCGTCGCCGCGGCCGAGCTTGGAGCGGCGATCTCCCATGCGAGGCTGGACGACATCGATCGGCAGATCGCCCGCTTTCTGGCGCCTTACGCGGCGAACCGCACGCCGCGCGAGAGCATCGTCTCCGATACCGCGCATCTGCTGTCCGAGCTCGAACGGCAGTATGCGCCGCTGCTCGAAACGAACGAAGGCGCCCGCGAGCGTCAGGACGCGAACTGGAAGCGGATGCTGGAGCCCGATTCGCTGGAGGAGCTGCGGGAGAGCCTCGTCGCGTGGTGCCGGACGCTCGCCGGCCTGATCGAGGCGCGCGACAAAGACAAGCACATGCCTGTCGTACAGCGCGTCATGGAGGCGATCGACGTCCGCTACAGTCAGCCGCTTACGGTAGAGCAGCTGGCGGCCGAGGTTTATCTTTCCCCCAACTATATCCGCACGCTGTTCAAGGAAAAGTCCGGGGAGACGATTCTGGAGTACCTGACCCGGGTGCGAATCAGGCGTGCGGCCGAGCTGCTGAAGGACCGATCGCTCCGCGTGCACGAGATATCCAAAGCGGTCGGCTACGAAAACGTATCGTATTTTTGCGCGCTGTTTCAGAGGCACAGAGGCGTCACGCCCAACGATTATCGTAAAAAACTGTTATAGGAAAGGACCGCCATGCGCAGATTCCTGAGCCGCAACCTGACGTCGCCATTTCTGAATCTGAGCATGCGGGGCAAGCTGTTCTCGCTGTTTCTGCTCGTCGCGTTCATCCCGCTGCTGTCGTTCGTCTATTACTCCTACCATACGGTGAAGAGTCAGCTTATCCAGCAGACGTTCGCGAGCGCCGCCCTCATGACGTCCCAGATCAACAGCAATCTGGAGAACAAGCTCGACAACTACAACAAAATATCCGCCTCTCTCTATCTCGACGAGACGCTGCAGGATTATCTGGTCAAATCGTATCGGGAGGACGCCGAATTTCTCGACGCCTACCGCTATATCGACAACGTCATGAACAATGTGCTAACGACAAATCCCGAGGTGTTCGGCATCGCGATCTATACGACCAACGCCTCCATGCACCTCGACGATACGTTCATCAAGCCGCTGACCGACGTCATCGAGCAAAAGCCGTGGTTCCACAAGGTGCAGAACACGTACGGCAACGTCATTTTTACCATCACGCCCGCCCAGCCGGCCGATCTGCCGCGCAAGGCGACGCCGCCGATGTTCACGCTCGTCCGCTATCTGAACTACAACAGCCTGAACTTTCCGTACGGCATCCTGGCGATCGACATTCAGGAGTCCGAGCTGTACGCGCTGATCGACAAGGAGGACAAGGACAAGGACATTTATATCGTCGACGAGCAGGGAACGATCGTGTCGGGCAAGGACAAAGCTCGCCTGAACGCGAACATCGGGCAATGGCTCGACCTGCCGCAGGATGCGCAAGGCTCCGGCCGGTTCGAGGCCGAGTACGAGGGAGAAAAGGTGCTGGTCGTCTACAATGCCATCCGAAACGGCTGGAAAACGATCTCCATCATTCCCTACAGCGGGTTCATGGAAGCTGCGAACCGCTCGACGCATCGCCTGCTCGCCATCGCCTCCGTCTGCCTGCTGCTCTGCATGGTGCTGATCTACGCGGTCGCCCGGCTATCGACCAAACGCATCGAGACGCTGCTTAAAAATATCAGGCGCCTGGAACGGGAGGACTTCGAGCTCGTCTCCATGAAAATGGGCCACGACGAAATCGGGCAGATGTCGTTTGCGCTCAACAAGATGGCCGCCCGCTTCAAAAACCTGATCAACGAGGTGTACAAAAAGGAAATTTCCAGGCAAGAGGCGGAGCTCGGCATGCTGCAGGCGCTGATCAATCCGCATTTCCTGTACAACACGCTGGCTTCGATCTCGGCGCTCGCCATGAAAAACGACGATCGCCGCACGCAGGACATGGTCTCCCATCTGGCCAAGTTCTACCGCATTTCCCTGAACAAAGGGAAGAGCATCGTCTCGCTGAACGAGGAGCTCAAGCTGACGCACAACTATATCGCCATTCAGCAAATCCGCTATGAGAATCTGATTCACATTCATTACCGGATCGAGGACGACGTCCGCAGCTATCCGACCGTGAAGCTGACGCTGCAGCCGTTCATCGAGAACAGCATCCGCCACGGCCTGTGGGACGACGACTACGGCATCGGCATCGTCATCAAGGCGTACCGCAGAGACGGCGATATTTATCTCGAGGTCATCGACGACGGCATGGGCATCCCGCCGGAAAAGCTCGCCTGTAGCTCGCTTCAGGAGCTCGGCTACGGCATCTCCAACGTCGACCAGCGGATCAAGCTCGCGTTCGGCGCGGAATACGGCGTCACCATCTACAGCCGCCTCGGCATCGGCACCCAGGTCGTCGTACGGCTGCCGTCCGGCGGCGTTTCTTGACGGACGGCTCGGGCACAAGGGCTTTATTTCGGATCAATTGACCGGCTTGCCGATCTCCATCCCCGTGCTCTGGAGTCCGACCCGCACCTGGATGCGATAGTCGATTCGGGAAAAGCGCTGCGGCCAATCGTCGGACCAGGCGGCCCATCTTGCGGGCTTATGACGGCGAAGCCAGTCCCCCGTCCCCAGCAGGTCCGCCTGCTTATCCTTCAGATGCTCGATCGTTTCCGCCATCCGCTCCTCGACGTACGCGGCAAGCCTTGCGTTAAACCGCTCGATCTCCCGCTCGGTTTCCGCTTTGGTGCAGGTCAGTTCCCCGATTGCGCCGTTCAGCGAGGTGCGGATCTCCAGTCTGACGACATCGCCGAGAATGACGGGGCGAATGCGCGTCTCGGACGCGGTCACGTGGTAGGCGTCGATGCCGGAGCCACCGTCCGGGCAGGGCAGCTCGAGCACGCCTCTGGCGAACCGGTTGTTCAGCATGGATAAATAGATCGAATCCGACGACGGCAGCGTGCCGATCAGCTTGCCCTCCGGAAAACGGATGATGGCCAGCCCGGCGATGCCTGCGACAGGCGGATCGCTCTCCTGCAGCTTGGCATAGGGCAGGGCAACGGCCTTCGACTGCATCATCGATCGGATCGTCAGCTCCAATAACGTAAAGTCCCTCGTCTTGGCCGTGTACTTTGACGCGTTCGCTTCGGTGCTTCTGAGCTGCTGCGCGATCGTCCGCTCGATCAGCGGCGGCTGCGCGAGAAACGCGCCTGCCTCGCCTTTCGTAATGAGCATTGATACCGAGCCGCGCGGCCCCTCGCCCCGCGAAAAAAAGTCGGTGAAACGCCTGATGCTCATGGCGCGGGCAGCCTTTTCCCCGATCAGGAGCACCTGCATATGGCTCCACTGCGGACGGCGCCCCAGCTCGATCGCGATGTCCTCGGAGGCGCCGAACAGCGAGCTTGAGGTCGTTTCCGTGTTCACGTAAGTTTCGCCGCCCTTGGACGGCATGAGCTCGGCGCCGCCGGTCGGCTTGTAGATTTGAGTCGTCATCCGAATGTCGCCGTCTGCCGTCAAATCGATCGCCGCCGCCTGCACGAAGCCCCAATCGGTCAGCTCGTGACCGCTCCAGCAGCCGCCCGTCCATAGCGGCAAGCTGAGCGCCGTCATCCAACGCAGCAGCCGCTTCATCATCGTTGTTCCCTTCTGCCCGGGGCGCCGGCATGCAGCCTTCGGTTGCGTGGCGAACGCATCAGCGTCTTGAGCGGCGCGCGGACGAACACGTCCCGAAGGTCCCTGAGCTTGAGCGGCGCCAGAGAGGACAAATAAGGCTGGCCCAACGTTTGCAGGCAGCAGAGATGCAGCAGGATAAAAATAAAGCCGAGCATCAGCCCGTATCCGCCCATGAAGCTCGCGGCGAGAATAAGCGGGAAACGCAGCAGCCGGATCGCGATCGCCATCTCGTAATGCGGAATGGCGAACGACGCGATGCCCGTCAACGCGACGACGATGACCATGATCGGCGAAGCGATCTTCGCCATGATCGCCGCCTGGCCGATGACGAGCGCCCCGACGATGCTGACGGCGGAGCCGACGGGTCTCGGCAGCCGGATCCCGGCTTCGCGGAGCAGCTCGAAGGACGTCTCCATAATGAGCGCCTCGACGATCGCGGGGAACGGGATCCCCTCGCGCGCATCCAGAATGGCGAGCAGCAGAATGTTGGGGATCAGCTCCGGGTGAAAGGTGGACATGGCGACATAAACGCTCGGCAGCGTAAGCGCGATCGCGAAGGCAAGCAGGCGGAGCTGGCGCACCATTGTCGCGTACACCGTGCGGACGTAATAATCCTCGCTCGTGGTGAAGAAATCGACGAACAGCGCCGGGCAGATGAGAATCATCGGCGAATTGTCGGTCAGCACGAGAATTTTCCCGTCCAGAAGCGAGGCGGCCGCCGTGTCGGTGCGCTCCGTATAGCGATGCTGGGGAAAAGGCGACCAGGCGGAGTCCTGAATTACATCCTCAACGAACGACGTGTCCAGCACCTCGTAGGGCGCGACCCGGGCGATCCGCTCTCTGAATTCGGCGAGCATTGCTTCATCGACCGTACCGTCCAAATAGGCGAACGCGATGTCTGTGCGAAGAACGGTGCCCGCCGTGACATACTCGATTTTCAGCCTGGACGTGCCGATCCGCTGGCGCAGCATGCCCAGGTTGACGGGCAGCGTCTCCACCGTGCCTTCTCGCGGCCCCTGGACCGAAGGCTCGCTTACCGGCTCCGTCACCTGCCGCTTCGTCAATCCGGCGCTCTTAAAGCCGGCCGCTTGCGTCCAGCCTTCGACGAACAGGAACAAATATCCCTGCCAAATTTTTTCTTCGATCGCTTTCCATTCATCGAACAGCTCGGCCTGATGGCGCGCACCCGCTTCGCGCAAGCGGGATTCGCGATCCGGCGCCGCCGGCGGACCGCCGGCAAGCTCCCTCAGCAGCGGTTCGGCCAGCAGTGTCCGAATCCGCCGGCTCTCCTGCTCGTCCATGAGCGACGAGCAATAGACGATGAGCGCGACCGCCTCTTCCTCCGGCCCTTCTCCAAGCGGGATGACGGACACGTCCTGGCAGCGGTCGAACAAGGCGCAGGCCTTCTCCCGATTCGCGCGAAGCTCCCTGACGAGCGCCGTGCCGGATGACTTCTTCGCCACCTTGCCGCGCCTCCTTTCCGTTTTCGGCTATGCCCCTTTCCCCTTTCCCCATATCGCGGTCATTCCCGCATGAAGCGCCAGAAACGTCCCGCCTACCAGGAGCACCGCAAACGGCCAAATGACGTAAACCTGCGCGAAAAAGTCCGCAGGACTGTCAAAAAGCGTAAGGGACAAAAACAGGCACATCAGCGCCAACGGGTAAACGGCAGCCCGTTCGTCCTTGAACGGCAGCCAGCCTTTGACGATCAGATTCAGCATGTAAAGGTAAACCGTCGCCTTCATGTAGGAGCCGAGAATGAGGGCGATGCCGACGATCGATTCGGTACGCTCCATCATATCGCCGATATGGATCTCGCTGGCCAGCTTGAACAGCGAATAAATAAACACGTCCGACGCCGGACCGAATGCCATGCTCGAGCACAGGACCGCCAGCGTCAACAGTGCCGCGGCAAGCGCGTACGCCTTGTACAGCTTGCCGCTCTTCGGCTCGGCACCAGGCCTCGAGGGCACGAGATGGATGAGCAGGGCGTAGAGGAAAATCTCCCCGAACGGGAAGCCCGCCGTCAGCAAAAAGCCGTGAAATACCGGCCTGGCCATCTCGTGCGGCCAAATCGGCAGCAGCATGCCCGAATGGTAGAGCGGAATCGCCAGGATGAGAACGGCAGAGACGAAGGCGACCATCACCGTCAGCAGCAGCACGAACATGCGCGCGGTTACTTTGATGCCGGCCCGCACCGTCACCGCGGCGGCGAACAGGCTCGTGGCGTTAAAAATATAGGCCGGCGTCTCCTTCATCATCACGCCGCTGAAAAAATCGCCGATGCCCGCGACGATCGCCGATACGGCGAATAGCAGCATCAGCAGCACGATGAAGAACATCAATCCGGATATCGGCCTGCCGAACAGCGCGATGCTGTATTCCAGCATGCTGCGCCCCCGGTGGACGCGATTCAGGTACAGCACGGCAGCAAGCAGCAGCGCCCCGAAGAAGGCTGCGAGCAGGGCCGAGATCCAGGCGTACTGTCCGGCGTAGTGGGCCAATGGATGCGGGATGAAGACGATCGAGGAGCCCAGCGTCGTGGCGATAATCAGAACGGACATTTGGCCGGCGGTTATTTGTTCCTTTTGCTTGTTCATCCATTTCCGCCGCCCGACAGGTACCGGTCGAGCGCCGTCGCCGGCGTCTTCAGCAGGACGCCCATCAGCTCCGGAAGGCTCGGCCAATGGGCTTGGCTCACATAGATCGCGTCCTGATACAAGACGGGCAGCAGGAGCAGCGCAAAGGCAGCCAGTTCCTTGCCCCGCATTTTTCTGATCGCGGCGCCCTGCGCAACGGCGAGCGCCGCGAACAGCACCACGCTAAATCCGAGCCGTGTTATCATCCGACGCTTGCCTCCCCGGTTTCCGTTTGCTGGTTCACCTACCTAATGTTTGAACGACAGGTTCATTTTATTCGTGCAAGCCGGCAAAAAAAGCCTTCAAACGAGCGCCGGCTAAAGGGCGCTCGCTTGAAGGCTCGTTGGGTGAAGAATCATATTAAACGCGTTTGATTCGCCAGGTGGCGCTTTGGAAGTCGCCATGGAGCCGAGGCACCGGAAGTCCGGCATACATCAGCTGATCGCCGCCGAACCGCTCGCCGGTACCGACCACCTCATAGTCCGCGTTCGGGTCGAGGCCCGCGAGGCGCAGCCAGTCGATCGGTTCGTTCGGCTGGGCGAGCACGCGGAAAAATGCGACGAACGCCTCGGACTTGTCGGCCGCGACGACCGTCCACGCCGTATCGTTGCCCTCGAACGGGCTTTTCAGGCGATACAGGTCGCCGAACTGCACAAGTTCGCGCAGCTCCTTGTAGGCGGCGACCTGCGCCTTCACTTCCTCCTTTTCCTCCGGCGTGAACTGGGTCAGGTCCAGCTCGTAGCCGAAGTTGCCGGACATCGCCACGTCGCCGCGCATCTTGAGCGATGTCACGCGTTGCACCTGATGGTTCGGGACGGCCGATACGTGGGCGCCCATCGAGCTGATCGGATACACCAGGCTCGTCCCGTACTGGATCTTGAGCCGGCACACGGCGTCCGAATTATCGCTCGTCCACGTCTGCGGCATGTAATGCAGCATACCGGGATCGAACCGGCCGCCGCCGCCGGAGCAGCTCTCGAACAGGATGTGCGGGAATCTCGACGTGATCGTCTCGAGCACGCGGTACAGGCCGAGCATGTAACGGTGCGCCGTCTCCCGCTGGCGCTCGGGCGGCAGCAGCGCGGAGCCGATCTCCGTCATGTTGCGGTTCATGTCCCATTTGACGTAAGCGATCGGCGCGGACGCCAGCACGCCGCCCACCGTTTCGATGATGTAGTCGCATACGTCTTCGCGCGACAGATCGAGGATGAGCTGGCGGCGGCCCTGCGTCCGTCTGCGCCCCTCGACGTGCAGGCACCAGTCCGGATGCGCGCGGTACAGGTCGCTGTCCGGCGAGATCATCTCCGGCTCGAACCAGAGGCCGAACTGAAGGCCGTGCGCGTTTACCCTTTTCGCCAGATCGTCCAGCCCTTGCGGAAGCTTCTTGAGATCGACCTTCCAGTCGCCCAGCGACGTCGTATCGTCGTTGCGGCAGCCGAACCAGCCGTCGTCAAGCACGAACAGCTCGATGCCGAGCCGACTTCCTTCCTCCGCGATCGCGGCGATCTTGTCCGCGTCGAAATCGAAGTAGGTCGCTTCCCAGTTGTTGACGAGCACGGGACGCGTACGGTCGCGGAATTCGCCGCGGGAGAGGCGGCTGCGGTACAGCCTGTGATACGTGCGGCTCATGCCGCCGAGCCCTTCGTTCGAGTAGACGAGCACGGCTTCGGGCGCCTGGAACGATTGGCCCGGCTCGAGCAGCCATTCGAAGTCGAACGGATTGATGCCGATCGATACGCGCGTCGTACGGAACTGGTCCACCTCGGCGGAGGCGGCGAAGCTGCCGCTATAGACGAGGCTGAAGCCATAGGCGTCGCCCTGCTCTTCGTCCGCATTCGGCGACACCAGCGCGACGAACGGATTGTGCTGGTGGGAGCTGGAGCCGCGGCGGCTCTCGATGCCCTGCTGCCCTTGGACGAGCGCTCGGCGCGACAGGTTCCGCTCGTTCGCCCAAGCGCCGTTCAGGTGCACCAGCTCGTAGGCGTCGCTGTTAAAGTCGACGCTGACGCTCAGCGCGCGGCGAATGCGGACGGCGTCCGCGCTCTCGTTGACGTAGCGGACCGAGCGGGCGATCGCGTCCGAATCGCGGAACGTCGTGTAGCTCAGAACGGCGACCATGCCGGAGTGCAAGTCGTGCAGCGTGAGCTCCAGCGTGTCGGCTTCGTCGTCGGACTCCGCATACGTCGCGGGAAGACCTTCGAGCTTCGGCTTGCCGGCGAAAATGCGGTGATCGCGGTAGACAAGCTCGGCGACCGTCGTGCCGTCGGACAGCGCGAACTGATAGGCCGGGCTGCGGAAATCGCCCGAGCCGTAGCCCGGATATTCCTGCAGCAGCGCGTCGAGCGACAGCGAAGGCTTGTCCGGATTAGGCGTTGGGCTGAAGCTCGCGCGCTCTTGCAATGTCAGGCCGCCCGGCCATGAGGCATTTCGAAGCCTGGGGCCCCAATAAACATGCGCGGGATATAACCCCTCTACGATTGTAATGATGTAGCTCGTATTCGGCGTCTGCAGATGAAATGTCTGACGCTCCCGGTCGAATGAAATCGCCATTGCGGCCTCCTCAAATGTGGGTCTATCCAGCTAGCATACCGGAATCGGATTTGCGGATACATGGAATAAAGACGCTTTAATATGTTTTTATGTGTCTTGCGCGCGAAGTGCGGCCATGCTTGTAAATACGGCGGCGAGACAGCGGCGAAACAGCGGCGAAACAGTTGCGGGCAGGCGATGCTTTTCACGGGCATCCGCTTCTCCTATAATGAAAGAATCGGATCGAACCCTGGGAGGGAAATCAATATGCCAACGATCGCATTTATCGGACTCGGCACGATGGGTCTGCCTATGGCCGCAAACCTACTGCGCAAGTCCTATCAGGTCGTCGTCTACAATCGCACGCCCGGCAAAGCCGGGGAGTTGCTCGAGCTCGGCGCCGAAGAGGCCGCTACGCCGCTGGCGGCGGCGCGCGGCGCGGACGTCGTCGTGACGATGATCAGCAACGATGCGGCCGTCGAGGAAGTGTATTACGGAACCGAGGGCGTGTTCGCCGGCATCAAGCCGAACACCGTGTTCATCGACAGCAGCACGATCTCCCCTGCGCTCGCCCGGCGGCTGGCGCAAGATGCCGCGGACGCCTTTTGCGACTTCCTCGACGCGCCGGTGACGGGCAGCAAGCCCGCGGCCATTGATGGCACGCTCCTGTTCATGGCCGGCGGCGACGCGCGGGTCGTCGAGGAACAGAAGCCGCTGCTGCTGTCCATGGGCCGCGAGGTGCTGTATATGGGACCCAGCGGCAGCGGAGCGGCGGCCAAGCTCGCCCACAATACGATCGTCGGCATCAACGCCGCCGGCCTCGTCGAAGGGATGGCCATCGCGGCCAAGGCGGGTATCGACGCCTCCTCCTTCCTGCGGGTCGTGCAGGGCGGCGGCGCGGCGTGCAAGCAGGCCGATCTCAAGGGCGCCAAGATCATCGACCACGACTTCAGCGTGCAATTCTCGCTGGCGCTGATGCTCAAGGACCTGAAGCTGTCGTCCGTGCTTACCGACGGTCTCGGTGTGCCGACGCCGATGCTCGAGGCGTCCAAAAGCCTGTTCCAGGCGGGCGCGGCGGCAGGCTACGGCGAAGAGGACCTTGCCGCGCTGGCCAAGCTGTACGAGCAGTGGATCGGCGGCCGGATCGGGCGGGACAAGCGCGCGGACGACGAAGTGTCCGCGGCCGCGGAGATCGCGGGTGCGAAGTCGGAAACTGATCCCGATTCGGATTTGGATTCGGATTTGGATTCGAACTTGGATTCAGATTCGGATCGCCGCAAGAAAAAGCGCGTGGCTTTGAACATTCCGCTGATGATCTCGATCTACCAATGGGAGCAAGCCGGATCGTTCGCCGGCCAGAGCGTCGACGCCGTGCTGAACGACGTGTCCGAGGACGGCTTGCAGGTCGCGACGTCCATCCCGCTGGAGAAGGATATGTTCGTCGTCATCCACTTCCAGCAGGATACCGGCCTCCCGCCGATGACGGCCCGCATCATCCGCATCGAGCGCAAGGAAGGGCTGTTTCACTACGGCTGCCTGCTGTCGGGACTGGCCCTGTACCAGCGCCTCCAGCTCAAGGAATATATCGAATCGCACGGCTGACGCCGCGCGTTGCGTATAGGCGAAGCTTATAAAGCATCCGATTCGCTCCTTGCGCATTAGCGCGAGTTAACGGACCGAGAGGCCTATTTTTCGCCTATCGCGATATGAAGCCCGTTCACGGACCCAGGTGCCGCTATTGCGGGATTGGCTGCGTTTTTTGGGCTTGAATCGGATCAATAAAGTCCCTCCAGTCCGAAACGATCGCAATTGGGACCCGTTTTTGAGAAATAACGTCTGCTGAGTCCGATGCTCGCAGTGGTAAAAAAGCCTTCGGCGCGATGCTGCGCCGAAGGCTTTTTTGTTCTGCCATATTCCTGCTTAAAGCTTTAGCTTAGGCGTCCAGGTAGGAGCAGACGTAGTCCGCGACCTGCGTGACCTTCAGCTTGAACTTGGCGTTCGCCGGCACGGTGAACTCGCCGGTGCCCGAGATCGAGATCCACTCTTCGCTGCCCGGCAGTTGAACGGTCAGTTCGCCGGCCAGAATCTCCATAACTTCCTTCTGGTCCGTGCCGAACTCGTATTCGCCCGGCAGCATGGTGCCCAGCGTCTTGCGCGTGCCGTCCGCGAACTTGACCGTACGGCTCGTTACTTTGCCGTCGAAGTAAATGTTGGCTTGCTTGACGACGCTGACTTGATCGAATTGGGACATGAGAATGTTGGCCTCCTAATAATGGTTTGACAATGATTGAAAACGATAACGATAACGATTCGGCAGCCGGCGATTCGCCGTGTTGCGGCCGAAAACTCGGCGAGGCTCGGATAACGCTCTTTGCCTATGCGACGCGCTAATGCGCCTTCGCCGCAAAAAGCCGGCCGCCCGTTAAGGGGGCCGGCTCCGCAGCGAAACGCGCTCCGGTGCGCCCGGACATCGTCGTCCGCGCTCCCGTTGCGCCTCAACCTGCGATTAGATCAGCTTGCGGAACTGCTCCACGACGTTTTCGACCGTGAAGCCGTATTCCTTGATGACGCGGTCTCCCGGCGCGGATGCGCCGAACGTGGAGATGCCGAGCACGGCGCCGCCGTCGCCGACGTAGCGCTCCCAGCCGAACGGCGAAGCCATCTCGATCGCCAGACGCGCCTTGACGCCTTTCGGCAGCACGCTTTCGCGATATTCGGCGGACTGGGCCTCGAACAGGTCCCAGCTCGGCAGGCTGACGACGCGGACGTGGATGCCCTGTTCGGCCAGCGCCTTTTGCGAAGCAACGGCAAGCTGAACCTCGGAGCCGGTCGCGATCAGGATGCCTTGCGCTTCGCCCGCCGCTTCGGACAGCACGTAGCCGCCCTTTTTGATGCCTTCGCGAGCCAGCTCGGCCGTACCTTCAAGGATCGGCAGATTCTGACGCGTCAGGACGAGCGCCACCGGATTGCCGGTGTTCTCGAGCGCGTAAGCCCAAGCTGCGGAAGTCTCGTTGCCGTCCGCCGGACGCAGGACGGTCAGGCCCGGGATGACGCGGATCGAAGCGAGCTGCTCGATCGGCTCGTGCGTCGGTCCGTCTTCGCCGACGGCGATCGAGTCGTGCGTCAGCACGTATACGACCGGCTGACCCATGATCGACGCCAGTCGCACGGCCGGGCGCAGATAGTCGGTGAAGACGAAGAACGTGCCGCCGTATACGCGAAGACCGCCGTGCAGCGAGATGCCGTTCATCGCGGCCGCCATGCCGAACTCGCGAACGCCGAAGTATATGTTGCGGCCGCTGTAGTCCTTCGCGTTGTAGACCGGCAGGCCCTTCAGATGCGTCATCGTGGAGCTTTCAAGGTCGGCGGAGCCGCCGACGAGGTTCGGCACGTTTTTCGCAAGGCCGTTCAGGGCGTTGCCCGAAGCGACGCGCGTCGAGAGCGGCTTGTCCTCCGTCGTGTACTTCGGCAGCTCGGCATCCCAGCCCTGCGGCAGCTTGCGCGCGAGCGCATCCTCGAACTGGCGAGCCAGGTCCGGATGAGCGGACTTGTACTTGCCGAACAGCTCTTCCCAGGCGGCATACGCTTGCTCGCCGCGGCTCTTGACCTCAGCGAAGTGGCTGCGCACTTCGTCGGGCACGAAAAATTCGGGATGGTCCCATTCGTAGAACGACTTCGTCAGCTTCGCTTCTTCCGTGCCGAGCGGCGAACCGTGCGGACCTGCGTGGCCGCCCTTGCCGCCCTTGTTCGGCGAGCCGTAGCCGATGACGGTCTTGACCTCGATCAGCGTCGGCTTGCTCGTCTCGGCATGGGCTTCGGCGATCGCATTGGCCAGCGCGGCCAGGTCGTTGCCGTCCTCGACGCGCAGCACCTGCCAGCCGTAGCCGTCGAAGCGCTTAGCTACCGACTCGGAGAAGGACAGGGACAGCTCGCCGTCCAGCGAGATATCGTTCGAATCGTACAGAACGACCAGCTTGCCAAGCTGAAGGTGGCCGGCAAGCGAAGCGGATTCAGAGGAGATGCCTTCAGAAAGGTCGCCGTCGCCGCAGATCGAATACGTGAAGTGGTTGATCAGATCAAACCCTTCGCGATTGTATGTAGCGGACAGTTGCGCTTCCGCCATCGCCATGCCGACGGCCATCGCGATCCCTTGGCCGAGCGGTCCGGTCGTCGCATCGACGCCGGCCGTATGGCCGAATTCGGGATGCCCCGGCGTCTTGGAGCCCCATTGGCGGAAGTTCTTGAGCTCTTCGATCGGCAGATCGTAGCCCGAGAGGTGCAGCAGCGAGTACAGCAGCACGGCGCCGTGGCCCGCGGAC
>NZ_JAGXJW010000072.1 GCF_019091135.1 Cohnella sp. GbtcB17
ATCGTATTGATCGTGACCTTCAGCTCCAGAATCTCGCCTTGCACGTCCATCGTGATCTGCTTGGACAAGTCGCCGTTCGCGACGGCGGTCGTCACGACGGCGATGTTGCGCACCTGATTCGTCAAATTCGAAGCCATGTAGTTAACGCTCTCGGTCAAGTCGCGCCAGGTGCCGGATACGCCCTTGACGTCGGCTTGCCCGCCGAGCTTGCCTTCGGTGCCGACCTCGCGCGCCACGCGCGTGACCTCGGACGAAAACATCGACAGCTGATCGACCATCGTGTTGATCGTGTTTTTCAGCTCGAGAATCTCGCCCTTCGCGTTAACCGTGATCTGCTTGGACAGATCGCCTTTGGCGACGGCGGTCGTCACGGCCGCGATGTTGCGCACCTGGTCGGTCAGATTGCTCGCCATGTTGTTGACGCTCTCGGTCAAGTCCTTCCACGTGCCGGATACGCCCTTTACGTCGGCTTGCCCGCCGAGCTTGCCCTCGGTGCCGACCTCGCGCGCCACGCGCGTGACCTCGGACGAGAACATCGACAGCTGATCGACCATCGTATTGATATTGGCAGCAGTTCGCTGAAATTCTCCCGTCAGCGGCCTCCCTTCCAATTCGAGTTCGACCTTTTGCGACAGGTCCCCCTGCGCGACCGCGTTGATGACGCGAACCATCGCGCTGGTCGGCTGCGTAAGATCGTCTATCAGTCCGTTCAGCGATTCGACGGTCTGATCCCATGCTCCCCCCTTGTGCTGCAGCGCGAATCTCCGCGACAGATTGCCCTCCTTCCCGACGACGCGCGCGAGCTGCTGAATCTCGTGAACCATGGACTCCTGGATATCCATAATCTCGTTGAACGTATCCGCGACCTTGCCGGCTACGCCCGTATAGTGGTAAGGCATGCGATAGGCGAAGTTGCCTTTTTTCAAAGCCATCAGCGCGTTCAGCAATTCTCCGCTGTCCGCCAGGTTCTCCTCCGACAGCCGATCCATATCCTTATCCGTCATGTCTCCTCATCCCCCATGAAGCTTAAATATTATTCTAATGTGAAAGGTGGCCGATCAAGTATTCGAGTCGCTCAAGGGAAATCGGTTTTTGTATAAAGTCGCGTATATCGGCGGTTGCTTCCGCATTGCCGGCGCGGGCCAGCGCCTCTTCGTGTCTGGCGCATAAGGCGACGATGTAGGGCGGTTCTCTCGGGACGCGTTTCGTTCTTATTTTCCGGTCCGCGGTTACCGGCGCTGCCGCCGTTGCAAGCAGCTCTTCGTCGGCGAATACGACGTCGAATCCGCCGACGAGCAGCGCCTCGCGCAGCGCATCCGTATCTGTCGCGACCGCCGCGTCGATGCCGAGCATGTCCAGCATATGGACGAGCAAAGAGCGGTAGATCGAACAAGTCTCGCCGACGAGCACGCGCAAGCCCTCGGGAATGCCACGGGCATCATCAAGCTGCCGTTCGGGCAGGACGGCCAAAGCTTCGGGCCGAATCGGCTCCGAGACGCCGCCGGGTACCCTGCCGGCCTTCACCGTGAACACGAACATCGCGCCGGGCTCCCGCGTGTCCTCGATGCGGATATCCCCGCCCATCAGCTCGACGAGCGATTTGCTGATCGACAGTCCGAGGCCGGTGCCGTCGAACTTGCGGTTCATCGACGTATCGAGCTGGGCGAACGGATGGAACAGCTGGCCGATCTTGTCCGCGGGAATGCCGATGCCGGTATCGAGCACGGTGAATTCGACGATCAAGCTGCCGTCTTCCTCCGACAATTGCTTAACGAATATGTAGACGCCGCCTCGCTTGGTGAACTTCACGGCGTGTCCCACGATGTTGATGAGCACCTGGCGCAGCCTGTTCTTGTCCCCGGTCAACATCGTCGGCAGTTCGGGATCCAGCACGACGATCAGCTCCAGATGCCTCTCCCGCGAAGCTGCCGTGAACAGATCGATCGTCTCCAGCAGACACGTTCTGAGATCGTAGGGCTCTTCCTCCAGCTCCATTTTGCCTGACTCGATCTTCGAAAAGTCGAGAATATGATTGATTACCGATAACAGCACATTGCCGCTCGTATGTATGATCCCGACCATGCTCGCGTATTCCTCCGGCAAATCCGAGGATAGCAGTAAGTCCGACATGCCGATGATACCGTTCAGCGGCGTCCGGATCTCATGGCTCATGACCGCTAAAAATTCCGATTTGACGCGAAGCGCGATTTCGGCCGTTTCCTTGGCCTGCACGAGCGCCTGGTTCGTCCGCTCGAGCTGCCTCGTTTGCTGCTGAAGCAGCTCGCTCTGTCTTTGCAATGCTTTTGTCGTTTCGTACATGCTCACATAGCCTGCGATCTTCGATCTGAAAATATGGGGCGCCAGCGGTCTTGTCAAATAATCGATGGCTCCACCGGCGTGGCCGTCAAAATCGTATTGCTCTTCATGCGCGTCCTGCGAGACGAAAATGATCGGCACGACGCGCGATTTCTCTCGGGCTCTGATCATCGCCGCCGTCTCCAGTCCGTCCATGTCGGGCATATGTATATCCATGACGATGACGGCAAACTCTTTTTCCAGCAGACAGCGCAGCGCCTCGATTCCCGAATAGGCCCTCACGCAAACGTAAGGCTCTCCGGCTAAAATCGCTTCGATGGCCATCAGGTTTTCCGGACGATCGTCGACTAGCAAGATATGGGCGGCGTCTTCCATTCCGCTCCTCCTTGAATTTCGATGGTTTGTCGATTCCAAAACCTTATGTCAGATTCATCGCACACCTGTCACGCTTATATACCCACGCGACTTCTGTCTGAAACGCTCGACGGCTGGCTTTTTATACAATGTTTTTGAGGCTGCGTATGCACGTGTGCGGGTAAATCGAGATGCTTATAGTTTACATAACTTATTTAACGTCGCCTTATATAATTCAAACGGACACTGGAGCCCTTATTATGGCTCAAATCGCCATTCGCAGCCCGCTCGCGGACCCGAATGCCGCTATTCGGTCATTGCCGGTCTTTTTTAGCGTCGATCCGGGTTCATAACGTCCCCTGGGTCCGATACCACCCTCCGCTCGCTTCCCCTCCGTTCGTCGACTTAAGGCAAACAAAAAGCAGCCCCGTTAAAGGCCGCTTTCGCTTGGTTTATATTGTCCGGCGTGCCGAACGCGTTTATTCGAACGAGAGCGCCACGCGTTCAGGAAGCGCCGCTCGAAGCCTTGATGCGAGCGCATCGTCGCCTTCGAGCGAAGCCTCCAGTACGACGATCTCTCCGCTGTCCTCGCGCGTGCGGATCAGGCGCCCGATGCCTTGCCTGAATCTCAGCAGCATGTACGGCAAGTCCACTTCCAGGTACGAATCGTCCGCCTCCCGGCGCTTGGCGTCGAACACCGGATCGTTCGGCGGATACGGCAGCGCCCACATGACGACGGCCGACAGCGACGGTCCGGGAACGTCAAGTCCTTCCCAAAGCGTGACCGCGCACAAGACGCTGCTCAGATCCCGTTGAAACTCCGAAATCAGCACCGTGATCTCCCGATCCCCTTCGAACAGGAAGCGGCGATCCGGCTTGTCTCCCGTCCGCTCGTAGACCGCTTTAAACGCCGCCAACGCTTCCCTCGACGGAAACAGCATCAACGCGCCGCCCGCCGACCTGCGGATTGCGGCCAGCGCCGCTTCCGCCTTCCATGCCGTCAAAGATTGAACGTCCTTTATAATAGAAGCGGGACGCGCCCGCGGGACCGCGACTTGCATCCGTTCCGGATAGTCGTACGGCGAAGGAACGCTGAACGACAAGTAATTCGGCACGCCCAGACTGTGCGCAAGGTAGTCGAACGTGCCGTCGGACGAGAGCGTCGCCGAAGAAAATACGATCGGCATCGGCTTCGCAAATACCCGCTCTCCGAGCACTTCGCGCACCGTTCGCGGCATAATGACGAGCGTCAGGCCCGTCAATCCGTCGACCGTCCAGCAGATCGGCGGCTTCGGCCCCGCGAAGAGACCGAGCGCGGTCCGCATCATCTCCAGATGCTCCTCGACAATCCGCAGCTGATAGCCGTCCAGGTTGAACAGCTCGCTTTCGAATACGAGATTTTCCTCGATCCGCTCCAGGACGGCGTCGAGCTCCGCGACCGATCTGAGCAGCGCCGCATCTGTCTTGATCTCCATCCGGTCGGAGCCCGCGACCTTCACGCTGCGCGCCGCCAGCGCCTCGAACAGAAGCTCGCTCCGCTCGATAGCGAGGTCAATTTGCACGGCCAACGATTCGCGAATATCGTTTTTAAGCACACGCGTGACGAGCTCCTCGAAGGCGGCATGCTTCAGCCTGTAGGTGAGCGCCTTCTGCGCGGCGGACTCGAGCAGGTGGCCTTCGTCGAAGACGACCGAGCTGTGCTCGGGCAACAGCGGCAGTTGACCCTCCCGCTTGCGGCTCTCGTACGTCCATACGTGTTCCATATAAAAATCGTGCGAGCAAATGACGATGTCCGCCGCCTTGCGGTAATGCTCTCTCGACAGCGTCATCCCGCAGCGGTGACGCTTGTCGCAGACGAAGCAGTCGCGGAAGCTGTCCCAGCCGATGCGCCCCCACTGGACGTCGTCCAGATCCGGATATTCCTTGCGGTCGCCGTACGCATGGAACGACTGCAGCGCTTCGGCCTTGCCTACAAATGGCGGCAAGCTCTCGTAGATATCCTTGTATAGCTCGGTATCCGCATAGCCGAGCCGCGCGTCGTCCAGCTTTTGCAGGCAAAGGTACCGGTCCTGCGACTTGCCCAGCCTGGCGTCTACCGTCAGATCGAGATGCTTCGCCAGCTTGGCGAGGTCGCCTTCGGGCTTGGCCAGCTGCTCGATCAGCGACTCGTCCGCGCAGGCGACAACCGCTGGTTTTCCCGTATAGCGCGCATAACAGATGGCGTACAGCAAGTAGACGAGTGTTTTGCCCGTGCCGACGCCCGCCTCGGCAAAAATCGTTTTTTTGTCCGCGTAGGCCCGCTCCACCTGGTAAGCCATAAAAATTTGTTCGTCCCGAACCTCGAATCCCGCTTCGGGCAAAATATCGTAAAATACGTCCGCGACCCATTCCCCGACTTGCTCGACGAAAGGTTTGCCGCTCACGACCTCGAATGGATAACGCTTGCTCAAGCTTTGTGGCCTCCAACCTTGTCTCATATAGGGCTGACGAAAATGCCGAAGCACTCATTATACCACAATCGCAGCTTCGATTGACCGAACGCTCGCGCAGCGAAAACAACCGAAACGCGAGGCGCGCTCCGGCCGGGGAATCTGCGATATTCGTCTGCTTCGTCAGGTCGTTCATTGCGTTCATTCAAATCGCGATAATGCGCTTCATGCGAGTCTTGTCGTAATCCTGCGGATTGATCCCGATCGCAACGCCGTCTGCCGGCGCAACGTTGACAAGCTCGAGCGATCCCGCATCCGTCCGCACACAAATGCCGACGATCCCTCGGTCGTCTCCGCTTTTTTCCAGAAAGTCGGCGCCGAGGATGAACCGGCCGACGTAGGGCGCGAGCTCGCTCCGGTCCGTCCGCCATTCGTAAGCCGGACGGCGCACGCCGCCGCGATCCTGCCCGCCTCCGGCAAGCGAAGGGTTCATTTGAATCCGGTCGATCGACAACCGGAGCAGCCGGCCGCTTGCGAAGCCGATCTCAAGCCTTGTATCCTCCAGCTCGAACACGACCGGCGACGACGCGCACCAACGCTCGGCCTCAATGTCCCATGCCGAATATACGTTGCAAATGCGAGCGCCCCGCAGCCTTTCCAAGTCGATCCCCGCGCCCGCAAGCAGCGACTGCGCGTCGCCGTAAGCCGGCGGATCGTAGCCCGGCCATTCGAAGGCCATCCGTCTCCCTCCATTCTAACCGAACCAATGCGCAATATAGATCATGACGATCAGGCCGATAATAAACGAATAGGTTGAAGGACGCTCGTAGCCGTGCCCGTGGCTTTCCGGGATGAGCTCTTTGTAAGCGATGAACAACATGGCGCCGGCTGCGAAAGCGAGGCCGATGCCGATCAACGAATCGACGTAGCTGGCCGTGAAGTAGCCGATGACCGCCGAGACGACCTCCATCAAGCCCGTGAGCGTGACGAGTCCCAGCAGCTTGAGCTTGCCGACGTTGGATCTGAGCAAAAAAACAGCCAGCACGAGTCCCTCCGGCATATTTTGCGCGCCGATCGCGACCGCCACCATCGTGCCGAGTCCCTCGCTGGCGCTGGCGTAGCTGAAGCCCGTACTCAGCCCTTCCGGTATATTGTGGATAAAGAGCGCTACCAATACTAACAAGGCTTTGTTGTCGAACCCGCGCACGCGTGCGCCGTTCTCGACGTCCACGTGCGGAATGTTTTTTTCGATCAGGTCGAGCGAGACGATGCCGATAAGCAATCCCAGTGTCAGCAAGGCAAGTCCCGATTCATTCAGCGACTGCGGGATCAACCCGAACATGGACGCCGATACCATGATGCCGGCCGTAAAAGCGACCAGCATGTCTTTCCACTTTTCCGACAGCTTCCTGATGAACAGGATCGGGACGGCGCCGAGCACCGTCGCCATCGCGGAAATGAAGCTGCCGAGCAGTGCCGTTTCCAAGCGTCAGTTCTCCTTTCACAAGCGAACAGATAACCTCGCGTCTTCCTTATCGTATGCGGTTGACATTAACAATAAACGATGTGCGCCCTTCATTCAAACCTATATATGCAAAAAAAGAACGGAGCGCCCGGCCCCGTCCTCCGTATTTCGCTTGCGTCTACGGCTGCCGCACCTCGTTCAGGCCGCTTGTGACTTTCCACACTTTGCCCTCTTTCTCCCCATGTTCGGCTGCGATCGTAAAATAGGCAGTCGTGCTGCCGTTGCTGCGAAGCCAAAATACGATCGCCTTCCCGGCCTTCTCGTTCCAGAGAATCGCCGGATAAGCGTCACCTTTTTGCAAGCCTTTTTTACGCACGTCGCTCATCATCGCATCGTTAAAAGAGAAAGCTTCCTCCATCGGCATTTGATTTGTGATTCCAATGGCAGTGTCTCCGCTGCTGACTAATTTCCAATCTTCTTTAGCGTCGATCACCTTATTTTGCAAGAGCAAGTCTTGCGCAATTGACCAGTTGTTTTTTATTTTTAACACGACTTCCGGTGGCATACCATCGAACAAAGGAGATGCATATTGAATATGCGCAGTTCCGTTTGCGATTTGTTCGAGCGGCGTGACGATTCGCGATGCGCTCGTTTCCCGATCGAATAGGAGAAAAAGGGCGCCGCATAGGCATCCGAAGATCGCGGAGACGATTAGCGATTTATTTTTCATGATTTCCCTCCTTTCTTTCCATTTTCCACATTTAAAAATAAATTACAACAAAAAAACTGCCCCGAAAAGGGGCAGTTCGTCAATGTCCGTCCACTTAACCTTCGACCAACGTCAATCTCGCCTGGCCTTCCTGCTTCCGCGCGATCTCAAGCTTGCGGATCCGGTTGCGGTCCTTGTCGCGGATAATAAACGCCAGGTTTTCCTCCTCGTAAATCCAGGGCACGTTCTTCGGCAGATCCGGCTGCATCGCGAACAGCCAGCCGCCGATCGTGTTGACCTCGTCGCTCGGCAGCTGCACCTCGAACAGGCGGCCGACTTCGTCGACGAGCGTCTTGCCGTCCACGAGGTACTTATCCTCGCCGATCTCCTCGATCGGCTGAATCTCGTCCTCGTCGAATTCGTCGCGAATCTCGCCGACGATCTCCTCGAGAATGTCCTCGATCGTCACGAGGCCGGCCGTACCGCCGTATTCGTCATGAAGGAGCGCGATATGCTTGCGTTCGGCCTGCATGCGGATGAGCAGATCCTTAACCGGCATCGCGTCCGGCACGGACAGCACCGGCTGCAGCAGGGCGCCGAAGTCGAAGTTCGGATTGTTGTCGTAATTCAGGAAAAACTGCTTCGTGTTGACGAAGCCGATAATGTCGTCCTTGCTTTCGCCGGCGACCATGAAGCGCGTGTACTGCTCGCGCTTGATCGTCGCGAGATTTTCCTCGAGCGACTTGCCCCGGTACAAGCAGACCATGTCGGTGCGCGGAATCATAATATCGCGCGCCAGCAGTCTGTCGAACTGGAATATACGGTTCACATAACCGAACTCTTCCTCGTTGATCTTGCCGCTCTCGTAGCTCTCCGACAAAATGAGCCGGATCTCCTCCTCGGAGTGAGCTTCTTCATGCTCGCTGGCCGGCTTCATGCCGAACATGCGGATGAGGCCGTTGGCGGAGCCGTTAAGCGCCCATATAAACGGGTACATGATCTTGTAAAACCAGACGATAATCGGCGCGACGAGCAGAGAGATCGCCTCGGCCTTCTGAATAGCGAGCGTCTTCGGCGCCAGCTCGCCGAGCACGACATGTAAATACGTAATAAGCGAAAATGCGATGACGAACGATAACACATGTCCAACGCTCTCACTAACATGAAGCGCATGGAACAGCGGCTCGAGCAATTTCTCGACGGTCGGTTCTCCCAGCCAGCCGAGACCGAGCGCGGTGATCGTAATCCCAAGCTGGCACGCCGACAGGTAACCGTCGAGATTGGCGATGACCCGCTGGACGGCGACGGCGTTTTTCCTTTTTTCCATCACCAGCTGGTCGACACGGCTGGACCGGATACGAATAATCGCGAATTCGGTAGCGACGAAGAAGGCAGTTAGCAGAATGAGCAACGCAACCCAAACCAGATTCAGTCCTAGCATTCGCAGTCACCCCCTTCGATCGACGTCAAGGCGATGGCTGCTGAGCGATTGACTAACGGTTGCAAGCTGCGTAAATCAGATTCTGTGTCCACGTACGATTGTCTCCTCCTGCTCCAAATGGATTGTCCTAAATTGATCTAATTCATTCATACGCAAACAGGGACAGTTTAGATTCAAAAAAATCCGATTTTTATCCCATACCCGTTCCTCTAAAACTTAAAACAAGGAAAAAATCGCCGGATATTCCATTGACAACGAAGGAATGCCTTGCTAATATGTAAAACAAATTATTCCTACATATATGATCAGATTAATGTCGAGAAGGAGACTACATACTTATGAAAACACGATCGATCGATTCTCGCAAGCTGCTCATTTCCGCGCTCGTCGCCGCAACTCTCGCCGGCGCCTCGCATGCATATGCCGCGGCGCCCGCCGCAGCGAAGGTTCAGTCGCACGAAGTGCAAGCGTCCGAATACGCTGCCTTTTTGAAGGATAAATACGAGATCGCCCTAACGGCCGGCTTGACGAAAGGCGAGTTCTTATCCGCGCTTGCCGAAGCGCTGAACGTACAACCCGCCGAAAAGCCGCATGCCTTCACCGACCTCACGACCTCCGATCCACTTTATACGGACGCTGCCGCCCTTTACGCCCTTGGCGTCATTACGACCGACGCCGTAGGCGCCGGCCAGCGTCTGTCCGCCGTCAACGCGGTGCAGATCGCGGTCAAAGCGGCCGGGCTCAAGGAACTGGCATATACGTATCCCGCCTCCAAGACAGCTGCCGCGCTGGCCAAGGTGAAGCTGAAGCCCGAATGGCTCGGTACGACGGCTGCGCAAGAGGTGGCCGCCGCGGTCGACACCGGCCTCCTTCCCTCTTCCTATTATGGCGAGATCAAGCTGAAGAGCGGCGCTTCCGCCGCGCTGGCCGAGGTGCTCATCGGCCAGACGCTCAGCGTGCAAGGGCTGTACAAGCATTTCCTCGGCTATGCCTCCGACGCCGATATTTACGCCAAGCTGCAGGACGCGTTCGCGCAGTCCGATATTATCCAGTCGCCTGAGCTGCAGGCGGTCGTGGACGCCGCACTGGAGCGCAATATCGTGACCGGCTACAATCTGAAGGACAGCCGGTACGAAGCGAACTTTGTCGATAGCTTGTCGCTCGTATACGGACACTCCGACCTGAAGCATGCCCTACAGCTGATCGGCCTGCTGCGCAGCGAAGGCATTGACGCCAAGGTGCAGTTCGAGCCCAAGACGTCCGCCTTCATTTACCTGAAGGAATGGGGCGAGCCCGGCGTATCCGACCTGTATACGGTCAAGCAGATCGCCAACGGCAACTACATCGAATACGCCAAGGAATACGATCTGGCGTTCGAATTCGCGAACGCGGCGGACAAGCAGCGGTTCGACGGCATTGTGGCGGCCTACGCCAAGAAAAACGAGGACGACCAGCAAGGCTTGCTGTACGGCTCGTGGTGGCAGCCGCTTTATTATTCGCTGACGGAGCTGCCGGGCTTCAAAAAAATTACGAACAACAAAATCGAGCACGGCCACTACTATGCGCAATCGTTCTCGCTTCAAAGCAGCTCGCAAGCGGTAGCCGCCGGCTTCCGGGAGATCGATCCGAGCGTGTCCGTCAACAGCTACGACTTCTGGACGGACGTCCCGTTCTTCAATTATTTGAACGGCGAATCCAAGTGACGCATTTATGTAGCAGCATGATACAGCTTTGCGATTTGAAGGGCCGCCCCGAGCGGTCCTTTTTTTTCGTGCATGAAATTGATCCGATTTTCCGTTTGCGGGTAGTATATGTAGGAAATCCTTTTTTACTCGATATCGCGCGCGCGGAGGTTGACGGCATGGAAGTGTTCGAAATTATTTTGTTTATGCTCGCGATTATCGCCTTGTCCAACATTGTCAACCGGCTCCTGCCCGCCGTCCCCCTGCCGCTCGTCCAGATCGCGCTGGGCATGGCGCTCGCGCTGCTGCCGCTCGGACACCATTTCAAATTGAACCCGGAGCTGTTTTTCGTGCTGTTCATCGCACCGCTTCTGTTCAATGACGGCCAGCGAACGCCGCGGGACGAATTGTGGGCGCTGCGCGTACCGATTCTGCTCATGGCTCTCGGCCTCGTATTCGCCACGACCTTGTGCGTCGGCTACATCATTCATGCGATGATCCCTTCGATCCCGCTGCCGGCCGCCTTCGGCCTTGCCGCGATTTTGTCGCCGACGGACGCTGTCGCGGTGACGTCGATGGCCGGGCGCGTATCGCTGCCCAAGCGGATCATGCGGCTGCTCGAAGGCGAAGCGCTCATGAACGACGCTTCCGGCCTCGTCGCGTTCAAGTTCGCGATCGCCGCGGCCGTCACCGGTTCTTTCTCGCTCATCAACGCCACCGGCAGCTTCCTCCTGATCTCGCTCGGCGGCCTGCTGTGCGGCACGATTCTGGCGGCGCTGCTCATCCGGCTGCGCCTGTTCTTAAGGCGCTGGGGCATGGAAGACGTCACCGTACATATGCTTATCCTAATTCTGACGCCCTTCCTCATCTTCCTTGCCGCGGAGGAGCTCGGCTTGTCCGGCATTCTGGCCGTTGTTGCCGGCGGCGTCGTGCATGCCGTCGAGAAGGACCGCATGGAATCCCGCATGGTCAAGCTGCAGATCGTATCCAAGAGCACCTGGTCCGTCATTTTATACGTATTGAACGGGCTCGTCTTTTTGCTGCTTGGCCTGCAGGTGCCCGACGTCGTCAACGTCATCTTTTTTGAAAATCCGATCAACAACGGCATTGTAATCGGCTATATCGCCGTCATATTCGTATCGCTGATCGTCATTCGCTTTTTGTGGGTGTACCTGTTCTGGGAAAACCGCTTCTCGCGAAAAAACGGCCGATCCATGCGCGAAGGCCTCGGTATGTCGATGCTGACGTCGCTGTCCGGCGTGAGAGGCGCGGTCACCCTCGCAGGCGCCTTCTCGATCCCGCTCGTGCTGAACAACGGCGATCCGTTCCCGGAACGCGATCTCATTTTATTTCTCGCCGCCGGCGTCATTCTGATCAGCCTCATCGTTGCGAGCATCTGCCTGCCGCTATTAACGCGCAATGCGAACGAAGGGCCGACTGACGAGGAGGAAAAGCTCAACGCGGCGCGCATCGCCACGATCAAGGCTGCGCTGCGGTTCCTCGCCGAATCGATGGACGAGGACAACCGGCATGCGACCCATGCCGTCATCGCCCAATACGAAGCCAGAATGCGGCGCCTCTCTCTGCATGAAGAAGAACAATCGGAAGGCATCGAGCTCGCCGTCGCCGAGAACCAGGCCCGCTTGATCGGGCTTCAGGCGGAACGCAAAGAAATCGCGCGGCTGTTCAAGGCCGGCGAAATTCCCGATTATGTGGCGAACCGGTTCAACGATTCGTTCGCGGCGCTCGAGGAGGCGCTCTCCCGGCGGTCCAGAATGCGCATTCTGCTGCTGACGCGAGGGCTCAGAAAGCTGGCGGCGGCCATTATCAAACCGAAGGAAGTGGAGCCGCGGCTGGACAAGAGCATCATTCGCAAAACGAAGCTGAAAACGTGCCATGCCGCCATCGGCGCGATTCGCGCGCAAATGACGAAGGAAAATCGCAAAGCGTCGCTGAACGTCATCGGCCAATACCGGGAGATCATTCGCGCGATATCGCGCAAAAATGAGGATCCCGAAGACGAGCTGCTCCAGCGCAAACTGCGCCAGGAAATCCAGCTGCGGGCTTATCAGGTCGAGCGGGACGAGATTCAAGCAATGTACGAGCGAGGAGAGATCAGACGGGATATGGCCATCGCGCTGCGCAAAACGATCAGCTACGCGGAGGCCAGCGTACTCGAAGGAGAGCTGGCCTAAGCCGGCTCTCCTTGCTCAGGATGATGCTATCGCGATATTAGCGGCGCTTGAAGGGCGCCAGACCGCGCCGCGCGCGGCTGCGAAGCATAGCGGCCGCCCCGGCGACTAGCGCAATGCCGGCGCCAAGCGCATACGCGATCATGGAAGACTTCGGAGGTCCGGAGGTACTGCCGGCTCCGTGAAGTCCCTCCCCTTCTTGCTCACCCGAAAAAGCGGAAATGGCCACTTCTTTTTTGACCGGCGACAGCTCGCCTGCGAAGTAGGTTCCTTGTTCGCTCTCCAAGACGACCTGTCCATTGGCGTCGACCTTCATGGCAGGAGAGCCGCCTTTCGGATAGACGCCCCATATCGCCTTCTCCGCGACCCAGTCGCCAACGCCTCCCGCTTCGTCCTGAAGCTGGTAGCGTTCGCCTTCGGCAAACAGCATGCGAACGCCGAAGTTCGCAAATCCGAAGTCGAGCATCGCGGCCATGTCCGCATAGGCGACGTTTTTGGAGCCCGCCTTGAGTACGACGCCGATCAGCGACATGCCGTCCCGCTCCGCCGAACCGACGAGCGTGTTGCCGGAAGCGATCGTATAGCCGTTTTTGATGCCGGTCGCACCCGGATAGTCGGTCAGCATTTTGTTGTGGTTTTCGAGCGTCGATGTCCATTCCTGTCCCGACCAAGGCAGCTTGCGCGTGGACACGATCCGACGGAACGTCTCGTTGTCCATCGCGTACCGGGCCAGCTTGGCCATATCCGCAGCCGTCGTATATTGATTCGGGTCGGGCAGCCCGGACGGATTAACGAAGTTGGAATCGTAAGCCTTGATCGTATCCCGCATAAACGCGTTCATCCGCTCGGCGAATTTTTCCTTCGAGCCGTCGATCCGCTCGGCGATCGCGGTCGCCGCGTCGTTGCCCGAGTTGAGCATCATGCCGTACAGCAGCTTTTCCATCGTGACCTGCTCGCCTTCAGCCAGATAGACCCGGGTGCCCTCTTCGCCGCGCGCGGTCTTGGAGACGGTTGCGACGTCGCCTGGCGACGACTGCTCCAGGGCGATGATCGCCGTGGCGATCTTCGCGATGCTGGCCGGATACAGCCGCTCGTCGCCGTTTTTGACGTACAGCACGTCCCCCGTATGCTGCTCGATCAGAATCGCAGCCTCGCTCTGCGCCGACGGCGGCGCAGAGCCGTCTGCCGGAGCAGCCAGCGCATGAGCCGCGCCGGTCAATACCATCATCGCCGCGGCGATCAACGCCCGCCCTGTCCGCCTGCCAAGCTGCTTCATTGTGTGTACCTCCGTCGCGCTTCGTCCCTCTTATTTCCTGCGTCTCTTGTAAATCGAAACGACGATCAGCACCGTAACGATGAGTCCGATGCCGAATACGATGGTGGCCGACAACGAAAATCCCGCGGCCCCGGCCTCTCCCGCGCCTTCCTCGACGATCTGCTTTGCGCCCGAAGGCCATTCGATTACGGAATTCAAGCTAAATCTCCCTTCCAATCCGAACGAAATTATCGGCACCCAACAAGAAGGCGCCCTCTTCGCTAATCGAAGGGGGCGCCGGCTTGGCATGCCGCCGAATCAATCGAGCCCGTGCTCTTCGCGGATGCGGTACAAACCTTGAATCAATAAATCTGCGGGATCGCGGTTGAGCAAATAATGCGCCATCAGGAAATGCAGCGGCATCGCGCACACGTTGTTCCCTTCCGTAATCGACGGGAAGCCCGCCTCTACGACCGGTCCATGCTCCTCGTGCAGCTCGAGATCCGCATGCACCGGCTCCGGCGCGAACTCCTCGCGAACCGCCTTGACGCAGTGCGGGACGATGATCTTGTCGATCAGCGCCTTCGCTTCGTCCTCCGACTGGGGCGGCATCGGCAACAGCCTGCCTTCCGGCGACTTCATCAAATCGACGAAAAAGGATGACAGCCACTGCGAAGGATCCTGCTTCGTCTGGAAGCCCGCGATCATCTCGCGCAGAAAAAATCCGCTGACGTAAGGCTTGCCTTCGGGCGACTTCACCATATAAGTAAAGATCGGACCGTAAGCCTCGTGGTTCATGACCTGGCCTTCGACCTGTTCGTCGCCGAATTCCATTTTTAAGGCCGTCATGCCGTTGTAATGGACGGCCGCGATGAGCTCCTGCGCCTTGTCGGCTTCGGTCTTGTCCGCGCCGGCTGCCTGTGCGTCCGGGCTCTGCTGCTCTTCTTTAAGATCGTTGTCGGTTGTCATCTTTTCTTCATCTCCTTGCCTTGCTACCATGATAGCATTCCGCGCCGAGAAGTGAAAGCGCTCTTCGTCAGAAATTCCGATAGACGTACGGATCGTCGGGCTTGTCGATCGGCTCCCAATCCTTGACTTTAAGCACCGGAATCATCTGTTTGAACGGCTGGTAATATTCGCGCGACAGCTTGCCGGTGACGCGAAGCCAGTCGTCGTCGGACAGCTTTGTGCCGGCCGGCATCTGAACGAGCATGCCGAATACGCCGGAATCGGCTACGCAATGAATAAAGCCGAAGCGAAAGACGAAGTAGGACGTTGCCCCCACTTCTTCCCCCTTGTAGGCGAACCCGTCGAACGTAATCGTCTTGTCCGCGAACTCGTCGGGGTAATTGTACAGCACTTCCATGCCTTTCAAATAGTTCGCGTCGTTCAATTCGACAGAGGGCAGGTCCGCAAAGTCGGCCATGTCCTTCTGCTTAACCTTGTCGTAATTGTCGGCGCTGTAAAAAACGCTCGTGTCCGGACGCAAAAACTGATGATAGCCCGCGTCCTTGCGGCGCTGATCGAGCTCGGGAAAGGAAAATCCCTTCGCCTTGACAAAGCTGGAATCGAGCGTAGCGACCGGCAGGAAAATGCCGGTGAAAATCGGCACGGCGAGCACGATATAGGTGAAGCCGCGCCGCCACTTCGTTCGGCCGATATGCGAATGCTTCGAGTGTCCGTCATGCTCATGATCGTGGTCGTGATCGTGGCTATGATCATGGTTATGGTTATGGTTATGGTCATGTGCGTGATTATGCGCATAATGGCCATCAAGATCCGCACCTTCCGCCCTCGCCGCTTGCGCCGCAGCCTCTTCGGACTTTTTTTCCGCGCGGTACACCTTGACGAATTGATACAGGCACAGCAGCGCCAGCAGCACGATCGCGCTTACGGACAGATAGGCGTACCGCATATTAATGTACTTGTCGAGATCGCCGGTCCTGTGAAGCAGCAAAAACATGAACGCCAGGCCGAACAAAATCGCGAATCGGATCATCCGAACAACCTCCCTACGATCAGAGAACCGGCTACCGTAAATATCGCCACCAGCGCGATCAGCGCGACGACGAACCGCGTGCGGAAGGCGCTGAGCAGCATCAGCGTGTTTTTAATGTCGATCATCGGACCGAACACCATGAAGGCGGACAGCGAGCCGACCGTAAAGCTGCTGCGGAACGAAGACGCTATGAACGCGTCCGCCTCCGAGCAGACCGACATGACGAACGCGAGCACGATCATGACGAGCGACGCCTTGAGCGGATCGCTGCCCAGCTCGAGCAGGTACGAGGTAGGGATGTACGTCTGCATCGCCGCGGCCAAAAATGCGCCGATGACCAAATACTTGCCGACGTCGAAAAATTCGTCGATGCCGTGCGATACGACCGAGGACAGCCTCGCGCGGACCGATGGCTTGACGGCCGTCGCAATCGAAGGATCGAGCGCGGCCGCGATCGGCACGGCGACTGCTTCGGCCGTGGTCGGCGACTGCCTGAGCTGCGAGCCGCGGAATATCAGCGCGACGGCCAGCGATACGCAAAAGGCGACCGCGATCGCGAGTCCCGCGCGGATGCCGACCATGCGCCAATCGTTGCCGAAGGCGATGAAGGTTGCGAACAGGACGATCGGGTTGACGATCGGCCCCGAGAGCATGAAGGCGACGCCGGCGTTCAGCGGCATGCCCTTCAGGACGAGCCTGCGGGTGATCGGGACGATGCCGCATTCGCAGGAAGGGAACAGCAGGCCGATGCCGCAGCCGAAGCAGGTTCGGAGCAGCACATTGCGCGGCATGATTCTGGCTATCCACGCTTCCGTCACGAACGTCTGGATGACGCCTGACACGAGCACGCCGATCAGCACGAACGGGATCGCCTCCATAATCATGCTGATGAAGATCGTATTCAATTGCATAAAAGAGGTCATATAAGAATCACTTCCAACAAAAAAGTATGAAGCCACCCCTTTATTATGGATATTGTACGAAAAATAGCAAACGTTCCGTCGACTGCCCACATCTTGCGCGGCAGAGCCACTGGGTTCATCTGCCTGTTGCCATTGCGCCTATTCGCCTTTAAAATATGTAATTTATGCGTGTCTCTCGAAAGGAACGTGCCCTCTTTGAACCCGATCTCTCCAAAACCGCCGGTCACACCCGCCATTCCGCTGCTCATCGGCATGGTCGCCATCTCGTTCGCGCCGATTCTCGTGCGTTATTCCGATGCCCCCGTATCGGTGCAGGGCATGTGGCGCATGTTGTTCACGCTTGTCCTCATGCTGCCGTTCACGGGGGGCAAGCAGCTTCGCGCCCTTCGAGCGATCAAATCCGCCGACTGGTGGCTGCTCCTGGCCGCCGGCTTTTTTCTTGCGCTGCACTTCTTGCTCTGGATGGCGTCACTCAGCTATACGTCGATCGCCAGCTCCACGCTCATCCTTTCGCTCGAGCCCGTGTTCGTCATGATCGGCGCCTACTTCCTGTTCAAGGACCGACTCTCGCGAAAAGCGCTCGCCGGGCTCTCCGTCGCCCTGGTCGGAATCGCGATCGTCGGGGCCGGCGATTCGGGCTTGGCCGGGGATGCGCTGAAGGGCGATCTGCTGTCCTTCCTCGGTACAATCGCCGTCGCTATCAATATGCTGCTCGCCAAACGAATCTTGGAGCGCGTGCCGTCCTTCCTGTACAGTCTGGTCGTATTCGCGGTGACGGCGCTCTGCTTCTGGCTGTACAACGTCGTGACAGGCGCGGACATGACCGGCTACCCGCCGCGCGAATGGCTCGTTTTCGCGGGTCTTGCGATTGTGCCTACCGTTTTCGGCCACTTGATCTTTAACTGGCTTCTCCGCTACGTCAAACCGGCGACGATCTCCATGAGCGTGCTGGCCGAGCCGGTGGGCGCGAGCATATTGGGATTAATCCTGTTCGGGGAAGCGCTCGGCGCCTGGCAGCTGATCGGCGGCGCGTTCGTCATCGCGGGCCTGACACTGTATATGCGCTCGGAAGCAGAAGCATACGATCGGCCGGCCGAGCATGCCGCCTGATCCTTAAAAACCTCTCATCTTAAAGGAGTTATAGGAGCCTGAGGGGAATAACCCTACTATTACGGCAAGCATTCAAGGGCTATCGCGCAAAAGAGCAGGATTTTGACAATAGCTTTGCAAAGAAAATGACATCCCAACCCCTATACAAAAAGGAAGCTTTCTCCGCGACTTCGCAAGCTGTTGCTCGCTATGTGGCGTACCGACAATACGGTACTGCTTTAAAGTAACTTTTAGCTCTTACAGCACCGATTAAACCGTGCCTCAAGGCTTTAGAGTAACTTTTTGCCTTTATACCACCCGTTAAATCGTATCGCGAGCCATTGGATTTAAGTATTTGACCTTCATTCCGCGTTTTCCGCAGGTGACGTTTTGGACCTGGATGTAGAGGTTTTGGAGACACTGATGGCCCAATCGGGGTATACGTATTTTTCGACCGCGGAGCCTTTTTGCCTCGCCCCCCGGGACTCTCGCTGAAAAAGACGAGTTACCGGGCACGTTTGCGCGATAGATCTAAGGGAGGCAACTTATGAAAAAGACGCTCATATGGTCCCTCGCCGGCGGGATAGCAATTGCCATCATTAGTACGCTGATCTTTTATTTCACTTACGACAAAATAAACGGCTCGGGCATCGTTGGCGGGATCACTTTTTTTGTATGGTTTTTCACCGTTTCAACCCTTCGTCAAAAAAACAACCGTTAATATAAAAGAAACAGAGGACCACTGGTCCTCTGTCCGACCGCCAAGTCTGACTTGACGTCCGAGGTCCGCCCGATGGCGGCCTTTATTGTGAAAAACGCTCGCGGACGCAATCGGTCATCCACTGGTTCACTTCCCATAGATCGGCGACGGGCGCGTTCGTGAACGGCAGCGTGTGCATGTAGCCCGGCGGGCCGAACTCCGCCGTAAACGTCGCTTGCCCCGTCCCGTTTCGACGCTTCTCGTCCAGTATGCGCCCCCACCAGCCCAGATAGAGCTCAAGCTCCGTCCGGTATTCCGGCGCCGCCGGATGCGGCACCTGCGGACCTTCCGGGTAGCCGATCCGGCCATGAATATGAACGGCGCGCTCGATCGCGAGCGTCAAGTGCTCCTCCTGGTCTCCGAGATGCGACTCGCAAACGTTCATCCAATGGCTGAAGTCGGCCGTGATGCGCAGCTCCGGAAACTTGCGCAGCAGCCTCGCCGTCGTCCACGGCGTGAACATCGCTCGCTGCCGATGCGTCTCGTGTCCGACCGGAACGCCAAGCCGCGCCTCCGTCTCAAGCGCGGCTTCGAAGAAGCGGTCCTGCTCCGCCTCCGTCATGCTGTCGCGCGCGCTGTGCGAGACGATCAGCGCCGGCTTGAAGCCCGCTGCGTATGCCGCTTGCTTGGCGAAGCTGTCCGCGTGATCCCCGGCGGTAAAAATTTGCGCGATGTAGGCCAATCCGTTCTTTTCCAGCAGCGCGGCGAACGCCTCCGCTTGCTCGGGCTCCGGCGCAGGCGCCTCGATCCCGTCGTATCCCGCTTCGGCTGCCCGGCGCACCTGTTCGGCCAGACTGCCTTCCAGCCCCCACAACGATTTGAAGCATTGAATTCGCATCCCGATCCGTCCTCTCCTGGTCGATTGCTATTTTTCTTTGCGTTCTCCTACCGGCATCATCATGCCGTTCGGCATGCCCATCATGCGCACGCCGGCGCCTTCCTCTCCCTTTTCCGCCAAATAGACCTCCGTGCCGAACGACGGCGACGCATGCGGCAGATGCGTGGCGCCGCGCGCGAGAATTTGCTTCGCATTGCCCGAGTCTCCCTCGAACCCGTCGTGATCCCAAGGCACCAATGACCTTGCGTTGCAATAATGGCATACGTAGGCTCGACGGAACCGATCCGCCGACCGGTTCGGATACGACCGGTGGAACAAATGCGAATCGAAAAACAGCACGTCGCCCGGCTCGAGCACAACCGGGGTCGGCGGCGGATATTGGGACACGACGCGCGACAACGTGTTCACGTCGTCGTCCAGATGGCTGACGTTACGCACCGCATGCAGATCTTCAAAAGCATCGACCGCGTGCACGTTTCCGCCGCCTACCTCTTCCGGCGGATAAACGGGCTCATGATTCGAACCGGGAACGACCCACAGGCAGCCGTTTTCCTCGTCCGCCCGCTCGAGCGCGATCCACGCGCCGATCAGCGTGTCCGGGTGCGTCTTGATGTAGCAAGCGTCCTGGTGCCAGCCCTGTCCGCCTTTGCCGGGCGGATTGAGAAACATCATCGATTGCAGCGCGTACACGTCTGGCCCGATCAGCGCCTCGACGACGTCCAGCACGTGCGCGTTCAGGAGACCCCGCTCGGCGGCGGCATCGATCCGCGAGAGCATGTGCACGCGCGTCGCTTGGGCAAATTCTTCTTTCAACGGATCCCGGCTGTTTTCCTGCACGGCGATTTGCCTTTTGTTTTCCAGCCGCGTTCGCTCGGCCAGATCGAACAATTCCCCGACGATTTCCTCTGATAGGAGACCCCGTACGATCAAATAGCCGTTGCGATGATAATGCTTGTATTCCTCTACGGTCACCAATCGACGATCATGCGGTTTGGATTTAGGCGTATAGTAGACAGGCATGCCGGACACGCTCCCTTAACCGGTTGGAATACAACCAATGTAAAGGTTTTCTTCGCGCTTTGCGATGCACCAGATTAGCAATTTTGTATCTCGGAATGACAATCACGAAGATATGAGGCAGTATGATGTATCTCATATTGATTCGTTGCGCGAATCTGTTTATGATCGGCATGGAGGTGATCGACCGATGTCCGCCATGCCCGATTTTTCGTTCGACCGATTGACCTATGCCGTCGCCGGCTCGATCGTCTACCCGCCCGGCAGCAGGTTCGGTCCGCGCATTCAGCAGGACATTCAGCTGGTCATGCTGTACACCGGCGAGATGACCGTCACGTTGTCGGGTCGTCCGCTGCGCGTTACGCCGGGCCATGTCGTTTTGCTCAAGCCGGGCGTGGAGGAGACGTTCTTTTTTTCAAAAAGCGAAGACAGCTGGCACCGCTGGATCGCCGTTCATTTCGAGGAGCTGCCCGAGACGGTCGTCGAAACGCTGAACGAGCTTCCGGAGTGCCTGCCGTTATCTGAAGAGATGAACCTTCTCGTGGATCTTATGATTCATCTCAATCGTCAAAGCGCTCCGACGGATGCCGACGTTCGGAGCCTCGGTCTGGCCGCCCTTCATCTTTATCCGCGGGATTCCGAAAAATCGCTGCTCAAGCGCGAAAAGCACCCGGCCGTCTACGCGGCGCTCGCCGCGATCCGCGAAAATTATGCCGGGGAACTGTCGCTCGCCCAACTCGCGAATGCGGCCGGCGCTTCGCCCGAGCATCTCGTCCGCTTGTTCAGGAAGCATGAGCACACGTCGCCGATTCACTATCTGTGGCAATACCGCGTGAACCGCGCCGTCGAATTGCTCACCCATACGGGGCTCACCGTCTCGGAGATCGCGGTGCGATGCGGCTTCAAAACTTCACATCATCTGGCCCGACTCGTCAAGGTGACGACGGGACGAACCGCCACGGACATCCGGCGAACTTCCTGGAGCGGCGCGGGCGGCGTGTCGCCGACTTAGTGGCCGGCCATCATGGCCGGGTCCGGTTTATCCCCGCCTGCGGCGCCCTCCTCCTGCCGCTTCGGCTTGCGCAGCAGCAGCGTCAGCGCGACGCCAGCCGCGACGATGCAGGCGGACAAGAAAAAGGTGTCGCCGTAACCCGCGACGACGGCGCTGAGCGGATTCGCTGCAGCGCCCGCGTCGGCGGTATGCGCCGCGATCTGCGACGTCAAATATCCCGTCAGTCCGGCGACCGCGAACGAGACGACGACTTGCTGGGCGGCGGTCGTCAGCGGCGTGACGCGGCCTACCAGATGCCGCGGTGCGGAATTGAGCACATGCGTGTTCAGCGGCATCATGGAGAAGCCCATGCCCAGCCCGATGAAGCATACACACAAAATAATCTTCCATAGCGGCGTATCTAACGATATGCCGGACAACGCGAACAGCGAGACGGATATGACGGTCAATCCGGCAAAGGCGAGCGGACGCGCGCCGATCTTGTCGAACAGACGGCCGCTGATCGGCATGCCGATGCCCGCGCACAGTGCCTGCGGCATCAGGATCCAGCCCGTCTCGAGCGCAGAATAGTGCATGACGCCTTGCAAGTACAGCGGCACAATCAGCATAGCGCCGAACAGCGCGAGCTGAACGATCCACGCCAGGACGATGCTCCGCGTAAAATCGGACGATTTGAACACCTTGAGCTCGAGCAGCGGCTGCTTCTGCCTCAGCTCTACGAAAATAAAGGCGATCAGCGCGACGCCGCCGACGGTCAGGCCCGTGATCGTAGATGTCTGCGACCAGCCGCTCCCTCCTTCGCTGACCCCGTAAGCGAGCATGGCAAAAGCGACCGGCGCCAGGCACATGCCGACGACATCCAGATGCGGCGCCGCATGGTGGTCGGACCTCGGCAAATATTTGGAGGCGAGCGCCAGGGCGACGATGCCGATCGGCAGGTTGATAATAAAAATCCAGTGCCAGCTGACCGAATCGACCAGCCAGCCCGACAGCACGGGACCGAATGCCGGCGCCACCAGCATCGGGATGCCCAGCATGCCCATGATCGAGCCGCGGCGTTCCGGAGGCGCGATTCTGAATACCATCGCCATCCCGATCGGGGCGACCATGCCGCCGCCCAACCCCTGGACGATGCGGAACACGATGAGCTGCTCCGGCGTTTGCGCGATGCCGCACAGCAGCGAGCCGACGGTAAAGAGGGCGATCGTCGTCATAAAAATTTGCTTGGAGCCGAATTTATCGGTCATCCAGCCTGCAAGCGGGATAACGGCGGACAAAGCGAGCGTATAGCCGGTGACGGTCCACTGGATCGTCTTCAGGTCGGTGTCGAAATATTCGACGAGCCTCGGGATGGCGTTGTTGACCACGGTGCTGTCTAAAATAACCATGATCATACCGACGATGATCGCAAGCAGCGGCGGCAAAATCGCCTTTAGCGAGAAAGGCTGCTCTTCGTTCGCGATCGGGTTTTGTTTCATTGACGCTGACATCGTTTCCTGCTTTCTGCTCCTTGAGCGGGTATTTGGTGTTCATGGACGGTAAAATTGCCGCTTGACAAATCAAAGCTCCAATTATACAATTAATGTAGGAATAGTAATCGGAAGCTCTTATATTTTGATTTGCCCAGTAGCGCTAGTGATTGTATCACGGCGTTATTTTTCGTGCAATCATTTTTTTCGCATCCAAAAGCGCCCGTAAGCCGACACGCTCCATTCGCGGTCAGCTTCGACGTCTGCTTCTCTTCTACTCGCCTATTTCCAAGGCCGGCATGGTCGTTGATCCTCTTGAATCTGGCTTACTCTTTCGCTACGCCTTCGACGATAATGCCCCGGTAAGTACCGCCGTTCAAACGATGCTTGAGCGCATCTTGATAAGCCGGACTGTCGTACCAAGCTCTGGCGTGCTCAATGCTGGGGAACTCCAGCACGGCCACCCCCTCCACTTCCGGTCCTTCCAACACTTCTTGTTTGCCGTACATCGCAAGAGGCGTCAGCGGATGACCGGCCAAGCCGGCCGGCGCTTTAGACGCATAGATGCTTAACTGCTCGATATTCGTCGTTTTTTCTTTCATAAATATGACATAGGCCGGCACGGAACGATCATTCCTCTCCCTTGTTTTTGCTTCTTCCCCCTACTATAAACAAGGAATGAACCCCTGTATAATTCATAGTTTTAATGTTTTAAATGAAAAAAATTCATAAAGAAGCGTGGTTGCTTACTTGAACTTCTCTTCTACGTAGTTGACGAACTTTTGCGCTGCCGGAGTAAGGAATCGGTTCTTTTTGTATTGCAGCCCTACTTCCCATACCCAGCCTTCATCCTCGATCTCGAGCCAGCTTAACCCGGCCAGCTCCAGACCGGCCGTTCTCGGCAGCACGGACACGCCCAGACCGGCCGATACGAACCCCGCTACGGTCTGTAAATCTTCGGCGTCGTAGGTAGAAGCTAAAGTGAAGTTCGTATGATGGACGCGGGCCAAAAGCGAATCTTTGAGGGAACAGTTATGCTTTAAGCCTACAAACCGCTCGCCGGTTATCTTTTTCAAACGAATCGTTTTACGCTCAGCAAACGGATGCGCGGCACTTACGACGACGTACAGCGGCATGGCGACGATCGGCACCCAGGCAAACGAATCTTCCTCAGGTCTTTCGGATGTAATCATGATGTCCGAATCCCCGCGCTCAGTCTGTTCCAGGATCGCTCCCTTGTCCCCTTGCGACAATTGGAAAGTGATCTGGGGATTGGCCTGCTGATATTGCCGGATCAGATGAGGAATCAAATCAACGCCCAATATATTTAAATACGAAAGATGAATGACGCCCGAGTTCGGATTGGCGCATTGTTCAATCTCCTGTTTGCCGCGCTCTACCTCGTTCAATATGGTCTCCACCCGCTTCGCAAACATCGTGCCGTAACGGTTAATTTGCAAATTTCTGCCCTTCCGTTCAAACAAAGGCACGCCGAGCTCCGACTCCAGCTTTGAAATCGAGTGACTTAGCGCGGGTTGCGTTACGGATAAATGTTCCGCAGCCTTCGTTAAGTGCTCCATACGGGCAACGGTCAAAAAATATTCAAGCTGGGTGAGCTCCATAAATGCCTCCGCGTCATTTTTGGAGTTATCATACCGATTGTGTTTGCACGAAGCAAGCCTCGGGCAATCAGGCTACCGAATGATGAACCAAATTAATATAAATCATTTTAATTATAAATTAGAATTATACTTAAGAGCGGAGTATGCTAGTGCATGGGCTCAAGAAAACGCAATTTAGCTACAAGGAGGATATACAGATATGCACAAATCATCGTATGAAAATGAGTTCCAAGGCAAGCGGGCTTTAGTTACCGGAGGGACAAAAGGAATGGGCCTGGCCATTGTAAAGCGGTTGGCCGAAGCCGGGGCCGCGGTGCTTACGACCGCACGTGCCATTCCGACGAACGGTGATATTCCCGGCGTCCGTTTCGTTCAGGCCGATATTACAAAGCCCGACGGCACGGCATTGGTTGTGGAAGCCGTCAAGGAAAAGCTCGGCGGCGTCGACATTTTGATCAACACGGTCGGCGGCTCCTCTACGCCTCCTGGCGGAGCGTTGGCCTTAGCGCATGAAGATTGGCTGGAGGCGTTAAACTTGAACCTGCTCGGTTCCGTCCGATTGGACAGCGCTTTACTGCCCATGATGGTCGAGCAAGGGAAAGGCGCCATCATTCATATCAGCTCTATTCAACGAAAATTGCCGTTATACGAAACAACGTTGGCGTACGCCGCATCCAAAGCGGCATTGACGACTTACAGCAAAGGCCTGTCCAAGGAATTCTCGCCAAAAGGAATTCGCATCAATACGATTGCGCCGGGTTTTATTCAGACGGAAGCGGCGGATCGGATGATCGACCGCATCGCGACGGTCGCCGGCAGCCGCGAAGCGGCGCTGCAGGAGCTGATGAACTCGCTCGGCGGCATTGCGATCGGCCGTCCCGGACTTCCCGAAGAGGTCGCGGAGCTTGCCGCATTCCTCGTATCCGATCGCTCGGCCTCCATTACGGGGAGCGAATTTACGATCGACGGCGGCACTGTACCTACGGTGTGACGGTCTATTTAGTTTATCAATCAAGGAGCGGGAATTCAAAGGGCTTGAAGCGATTCGCAGCTGGTGCCAATCGGACATCCTGGGCGCCCGCGTTCGTTTTGAACTGATCGACGCCACGAAACAAGACGGCACTTATGCGGTCATCGCGTCGGTTGACGGCGATTTCGATAAAACGAATCTCCCCAATCCGTTTTTATTGAAGCATAACTTTAAGCTGGCCGGGGGCAAAATTCAAGCGCTGCAGGTATCCTTGCCTTAAAACAGAAATTAGCGCCGCTATGAGCACGTTGCTCGAACTATGACAAAGACAACGGTTGTTCATCCGGAACGCTCCTCGCCTGGCCAATTGAGCCTTGCGGAGAGCGTTTTTGGGTTGTCTATCAAAGCCGTTAAACACATTTGTTAAAAAATGATTCATGTTGAGACGTAGATTTGATAAGATGTGAAATGGAAATGAGTAATTACTCACTCGCTGGGAGCGGATCAGAATGAAGACGACCAACCTGTCAACAGCAAGCGTAAAAAAATGGACTGCGCCCGAGCAAACCGATGCGCTCTCGCTCGATGGCGTATCGCGAAGCTTCGGCGACCGTACGATTTTAAACGGGATCTCGCTGCGTATCCGCCGCGGGGAGCTGTTCGGCCTGCTTGGTCCTTCCGGCTCCGGCAAGACGGCGCTCATCAAGCTCATCACGGGCATCGACGCCGCGGACGCAGGGCGGGTCGTGGTGCTGGGCGAGCGCGTTCCTTCGCTGCCGCTGCTCGGCAAGATCGGCTATATGGCGCAGTCGGACGCCTTGTACGGCGAGCTCACTGCCAAGGAAAACTTGATGTTTTTCGGCGCGATGTTCGAGCTGCGCGGCGCCAGACTCGCCGAGCGTATCAGCGAAGCGCTGTCCACGGTCGGGCTTGCGCAGGAGGCGGGCAAGCTCGTCTCCCGTTTTTCCGGCGGCATGAAGCGCCGGCTGTCGCTGGCGATCGCGCTGCTTCACGAGCCGGAGCTGCTCATTCTCGACGAGCCGACCGTCGGCATCGATCCGGCGCTGCGGGTGTCCATCTGGACGTCGCTGCTCGCGCTGCGCGAGCGGGGCACGACGATCCTTTTGACGACGCATGTCATGGACGAAGCCGAGCGCTGCGACCGGATCGGTCTCCTTCGGGACGGCTCGCTGACCGCCGTCGGCAGCCCCGCCGACCTGAAGGCGGACACCGGCGCGGCGACGATCGAAGAAGCGTTTATCCGTCTGGGAGGTGACCGCTCATGAGAATCCGCGCCCTGACCATGCGCATCTACCGGCAATTCATGCGCGACAGACGCACGCTCGCGCTGCTGTTCGTAGCGCCGCTCTTCATCCTGACGCTCGTCTACTGCATCTTCGGCGGCACGGCCAGCGCGCCGAAGATCGGAACGGTCGGCTTGCCGGACACGACCGCCGGCGCTTTGCGCGCATCGTCCGCCGTCGTCGTTCCGTACGATTCCGCAGCCGCGGCGCGTTCCGCTCTGGACGACCGCAAGGTGGACGCCGTCCTCGCGGTCACGGACGGCAAGCCGGCCCTGCTGCTCGAGGGCAGCGATCCGTCGCGCAGCCGCGCCGTGCTGCTCTCCGTATCGGCCATGCAGCGGACTGCCTCCGCGGCCTTATTTCAGCCCGAGATCGCCTACCTCCACGGCAAACCCGGCATGTCCTCGTTCGACGCCTTCGGGCCGGTTATGATCGGCTTTTTCTCGTTTTTCTTTGTCTTCCTCCTGGCGGGCGTCGCTTTTCTGCGCGAACGCACGACGGGCACGATGGAGCGCCTCATGGCGACGCCGATTCGCCGGCACGAGATCGTGCTCGGGTACTTGGGCGGCTTCGGCTTGTTCGCGATTTTGCAATCGGCGCTTGTCGCTTGCTTCGCGATCTATGCGCTCGGCATGTTCATGACCGGCTCGATCTGGCTGATCCTGCTCGTCAACCTGCTTTTGACGCTAACGGCGCTCACGCTGGGCACGCTGCTGTCGGCGTTCGCGGGCTCGGAATTTCAGATTATTCAATTCGTGCCGATCGTCATCGTGCCGCAGGCGTTCTTTTCCGGTTTGTTCCCGCTGGACGGCATGGCGGCCTGGCTTCACAAGCTAACCTACTTGATGCCGCTCTACTATGGCGGCGACGCCCTGCGAGGCATTATGATCAGAGGCGAGGGCTTCCGCGGAATCGGGATCGACGTTGCCGTTCTGCTCGGCTTCTCTCTTCTGTTCGCGGCGCTGAACGTCGTCGCCCTGAAGAAGCAGCGGGCCATTTAGCTCTGCGGCGCGGCGTGTGGTACGATAGTCTGGACAGGGGCGCCGCCTTAAGCGGCGCCAAGGCGCTTGATGACAAAGAAGGAGCGACTGCATAATGGAAGCGAATGGCGGACAGGCGGAGCCGTGGATGGAAGAGCTGTTGCGCGAGGGCTCGCCCGGCGAAGGCCGGCCGGTCAAAACGGAGAAGCAGGCGCGCATCTTGGCCGCCGCGATCGAGGTGTTCGCCGAGAAGGGCTACGCCGGGTCCTCCACGAGCGAGATCGCGCAGCGCGCGGGCGTCGCGGAAGGAACGATTTTCAGACATTACCGGACCAAAAAGGACCTGCTCGTGTCCATCGTCACGCCGGCCATGATGCGGATGATGGCGCCGTTCGTCATTCGCGGATTCGGCGACGTGCTCGATGCCGAGCACGACAGCTTCGAGCTGTTCGTCCGCCGGATGATCGACAACCGTATCGCGTTTGTCAATCGCAACAAACGTCTGTTTCGCATCGTCGCCCAGGAGCTTCCATTCCATCCCGAGATGCAGGAGCAGTTCAAATCGATCATCCTGACGCAGGTACTGTCGCGCTTGACGACCGTCATCGAGAAGTTCCAGCGGTCGGGCCAGATCGCCCCACTGCCCCCGCATACGGTCGCTCGCCTGACGGCGTCGGCGCTGATCGGCTACGTGCTGCCCCGCATGCTCATGCACGAGTCGCCCGAATGGGACGATGCGGCGGAGCGCGAAGCGACCGTCTCCTTCTTGGTCAAGGGCTTGTCACCGTAGTTTAGGCAATGGCCGGCTCGGGTATTTTTAAGGTTGCGGATTCTCCTAATTTGACGGAAAGAAGGGATTCAGCTTGATCGTTACCTTTCTCGGACATGCCTGCGTAAAGCTCGAACAAGACGGACGTTCGCTTATTATCGATCCTTACCTGACCGGCAACCCGCTGGCGGCCGCCTCCGCGGACGACATTCAGGCGGACCACATCCTGCTCACCCACGGCCACCGCGACCATGTCGGCGACACGGTATCGATCGCGAAGCGCACGGGCGCTCAGGTCGTAGGTACGCCGGAGCTGGCGACCTTCCTCGGCTGGCAGGGCGTCGACAATACGGTCGGCATGAACATCGGCGGCACGTACGACCTCGGCTACGCGAAGGTTAAGATGGTGCAGGCGTTCCACAGCTCCGGCTATACGCTGGACGACGAGCAGCGCATCGTCTATCTCGGGATGCCGACGGGGCTCATCATCACCTGGGGCGGACTTACCCTGCTGCACGCGGGCGACACGGGACTGTTCGGCGATATGAAAATGATCGGCGAGCGCAACGACATCGATCTCGCGTTTATCCCGATCGGCGATCACTTCACGATGGGACCCGAAGATGCGCTGACGGCGGCCGAATGGCTGAAGCCGAAGCAGGTCGTTCCCGTGCACTACGACACCTTCCCGCCGCTCAGGCAGGATGCGGCCGCGTATGCGCGCGCGCTTGAACAAAAAGGCATCAAAGGCACCGTGCTCAAGCCAGGCGACCGTCTGGAGCTGTAAGCGCGGCGCGTACGGCGAAAAGAGACCCACATCCTCTGCACGAATCGCGCGGAGGTCGCGGGTCTCTTTTTGTAGCGACAAAGGTCAAGCATAAAACAAATAGTAGACGGCCACGCCGATGCCGATGCCCCACAGCGCGCCGGCGAACACCTCGATCGGCCGATGGCCGAGCAGCTCCTTCAGCTCCTTGACCGGATGCAGCTCGCCGTGCAGATCGGGCATTTTGCGCAAAAACCGGTTCAGCACGGATGCCTGCAAGCCTGCATGCCGTCTGACGCCGGCTGCGTCGAACATAATGATCATCCCGACGACGGCCGCAACGGCGAACGCAGCCGAATCGAGTCCGCCCTCGATGCCGAACGCGGTCGCAAGCCCCGCCATGGCGGCGGAGTGCGAGCTCGGCATGCCGCCTGTGCTGAAGGCCATGCCGCCCTGCCAGGAGCGTCTGCCGACGAACTGGATCGGCACCTTGACGGCCTGCGCCGACAGAATGGAGACGATCGCGGCGACGAGCGGAAAATTGGCGAATATGGACATAACGGCGGTCTCCCTTCTCCCGAGTGGGCGCTACCGATCCTGCGGCGGCAGCCAATAGAGCTATTATAGCTTATTACACCCGAGAGCGGACATTCGATTCGCCGGCTGTCAGCGGGGCTTCGACTTCACCTTTTTTACGAGCGCGGGCAAATGCTTCATCGTGCGGAGCATGTCACCTTTGCACATCGGGCACTTCTGTTCTTCGGTGGCGAATTCCTCGCGCACCCATGCCTTGCAGTCCGGACTTTTACACTTCCAAATTTTCGTCAAAAACAGCTTGCCGCCTTCTTCTTGCGATGCCAATCTCGAATGCCTTCCTTTCAAAACCGGTTTAAAGTCAACTGACCTAATATAGGCCGTTCTGCCACAAGAGTCAAGTTCCCGCCGCCTGCTCCCCGCCGGACAGCCCCGGCGCGGCGCCCGCGCCGAACTGGCTCTCGAACATGCGGTAATAAGCGCCGCGTCGCGCCATCAGCTCCTCATGCGTCCCCCGTTCGGCGATGCCGCCGTCCGAGACGACGAGAATCTGATCCGCCCCGCGAATCGTATTGAGCCGGTGGGCGATTACGAAGCTGGTCCGTCCTTTCATGACCGTCAGCAGCGCCTTCTGGATTTGCAGTTCCGTTCGCGTATCCACGCTGCTCGTCGCTTCGTCGAGGATGAGAATCGACGGACGGGCGAGCATCACCCGGGCGATCGCGAGCAATTGCTTCTGTCCTTGGCTTAAACTGCCGCCGTTCTCGGCGAGCAACGTGTCATAGCGACCCGGCAGACGGCCGATGAAGGCGTCCGCGCCGACGAGCCGCGCCGCTTCGACCATCTCCTCGTCGCTTGCGCCGGGATTGCCGTATTTGATGTTGTCGCGGATCGTCCCCGAGAACAAGTACGTATCCTGCAGAACGACGCCAAAGGCGCTGCGCAGGCTGCTCCGCGTGTAGTCGCGGATATCGCGTCCGCCGATACGGATCGCGCCTTCGGTCACGTCGTAGAACCGGTTCAGCAGCTGTACGATCGTCGTCTTGCCGGCGCCGGTCGGCCCCACGAGCGCAATGCTTTTGCCCGCCTCAGCCTCAAAGCTCACGCTTTTTAAAATCGGGCGCGCCGGGTCGTAGCCGAAGGATACGTCCTCGAAGACGACATCCAGCGCTCCCGGCCGAAGCTCGGAGGCGCCGGGACGGTCGCCGGTCTCCTCCGCCTCGTCGAGCACCTCGAATACGCGCTCCGCGCCGGCTACGCCCGACTGCAGCACGTTGTACACGTTCGCGATGTCGTTGAGCGGCCGCGCGAACTGCCTCGAATAGCTTAAAAAGCTGGCGATGACGCCGACCGATATATGGCCTTTGACGGCCAGCACGCTGCCGACGACGGCGACCGTCGCGAACCCGATGTTGTTGATGACGCTGAGCAGCGGCATAAGCAGTCCGGACCAGATCTGCGCCCGGATGCCGATCTCGCTGAGGCTCCGGTTCACCTCGTCGAATTCGGCGACCGAACGGCGCTCCCGGCCGAACGCCTTGACGAGCGCGAGGCCTGTAACGCTCTCTTCGATTTGACCGTTCAGCCTGCCGAGGTACGCCTGCTGCTCCTTGAACAGTTTGCCCGTTCTGCGGGTCACGACTCGCGCCAGCAAATAAACAAGCGGCACGGTAACGAGGCCGGCCAGCGTCAGCAGCGGGCTTAAGACGAGCATCATGACGAGCGAACCGGCGATGGCGACCGCGCCCGCCATCAGCTGGACGACCGTCTGCGACAGACTCGTGCTCACGTTGTCGATATCGTTGGACAGACGGCTCATAATCTCGCCATGCCTGCGCGCGTCGAAGTAAGACAGCGGAAGCCCGTGCAGCTTGGCGAACAGGGCGCTCCGCAGCTTGCTCACGGCGCGCTGGGAGACGCCGGACATGAGCCAGCTTTGAACAAAGGTGAGCGAAGCGTCCATCGCGTACGCGGCGGCCATCAACGCGAGGAGCGTGTGAAGCGCGCCAAAGTCGACGCTTCCCTGTCCGTGCATCGCGTCAATGGCGCGGCCGATCAGGTACGGGCCCAGAAGCGCGGCGCCCGCGCTCGCGAGCGTGAACGAGAAGACGACAACGAGCAGCCTTCGCTCCGTCCGGAGATACGACAGCAGCCGACGGACGGTCCGGCCGAACGCCTTCGGCTTTTGGACGGGGCCTCTTCCGCGCGGTCCGGCTCCCGCTCCGGGGCGAACCGGCACGGCCGGCGCGGGAGGCCGCTCGCTTCGCCGATCAGATGCCCGAGACATGCGGAATCGCCTCCTCTCCGAATTGCGAGCGGCATATATCGCGGTATACGGCGCAGGCGCGCAGCAGCTCGTCATGCGTGCCCAGTCCGACGAGCCGGCCGTCGCCGAGCACGGCGATCCGGGCGGCGCCGATGCCCGAGGAGATGCGCTGCGCGATAAGCCGGCAGGTCAGCTTCGAGCCGTACGCCTTCAGCGCTGCCTTGACCTTGCTCTCCGCGACGGCGTCGAGGGCCCTCGTCCAGTGGTCGAGTATCAGAATTTGCGGACGCCGGATCAAGGCGCGCGCGATGGACAGCCGCTGCTTTTGGCCGCCAGACATGTTAACGCCGCCCTGGCCGAGCATCGCATCGTAGCCGCCTTGCAGCTTCATAATAAAATCGTGGGCGCAGGCCGCTTTGGCCGCAGCCTCGAGCTCCGCTTGCGTCGCCGACTCGTCGCCCCAACGCAAATTGTCGGCGATCGTGCCCGTGAATAGCACGGTACGCTGCGGCACGATCGCCACCCTCTCGCGGAGCGCCGATACGTCCAGTAGCCGGTGATCGACGCCGCCGATGCGAATCACGCCTTCGGTCTGATCGTACAGTCTCGGGACCAGGCTCACGAGCGTGCTCTTTCCGGCGCCCGTCGATCCGACGACGGCGAGCGTCTCGCCGGGCTCGCAGGCGAGGGTCACGCCATCCAGCGCGCGCGCCTCTCCCGCCCCTTCGTACGAAAATCCGACGTTTTCAAAGGAGACGCCGAGGGCTTCGCCAGCGGCAACCGATTCGCCAGCCCAAGCCGTAGTGGGGGCTGACGTCGCAGGCGGGGTTTCGTCTGCCCTTTCGGCTCCATCGACGGCGCCGCCGGACGCGGACTCTCCCCCGGGCAGCGCCAGCACCTCCGAGATCCGGCCGGACGAAGCCCGCGCGCGGATGAACATGTTGAACACCCAGGAAATCGTCATAAGCGAAAAAAGAATTTGCGTCATGTAGTTGACGAAGGCGATGATGTCGCCGACTTGCATGCCGCCCGTTTCCACCCGGTTGCCGCCGAGCCAGACGATGGCGACGACTCCCAGGTTCACGACGAGCGCAATCGCCGGACCGAAGCCGGACATCGCGCGGAGCGTCGTCGTCGAGCGCGTCCGGTATTCACCGTTGATCGCCTCGAATTTATCGGATTCGTAAGCGGCTCGGTTGAACGCCTTGACCGACCGCACGCCCGACAAATATTCGCGCATCGCGCCGTTCAGCCGGTCCAGCGCCGACTGCACCTTGAGGAACAACGGAAATCCGACGCGCATGTTCAAAACGATAAGTCCGACGACGAGGGGCACCACGACGACGAGCACGAGCGACAGCTGCGGATTGAGCCGGACGGCCATAATAAGTCCCCCGATGCAAAGAAGCGGCGCCTTTGCGAATATTCGCATCATGCCGTTGGCGAAGTTCTGCACCTGGGTGACGTCGTTCGTCAGCCGGGTCACGAGCGACGCCCGGTCGAAGCGATCGGCGTCGCGAAGGGACAAATATTGGACGCGGCGGAACAGATCGCCGCGCAGATCCGCCCCGAACCGCTGGGACACCCGGCTCGAGACGACATTGCGCCCGAGCGCGGAGAGCGCGCCGACAGCGGTGATCGCCAGCATCCAGCCGCCATACTGCGCCACGACCTGCAGATCGCGCGTCAGCACGCCCCGGTCGATCATATGGGACATAAGCGTCGGCAGCAGCAGGTCGCATACGCCTTCGAGCGCGACGAGCGCGAGCGACAAAGTAAACAGCAGACCGTATTTGGAAACGTACTTGCGCAAATAGTCCAACTGGCTAGCCTCCCCGCCCGCCTATCTGCCGGCCGAGCGCCAGATCAACAGCTTCGGCTCGGTCAGCTCCTCGATCGCGTACCTAACGCCCTCGCGGCCCAATCCGCTCTGTTTGACACCGCCGTACGGCATATGATCGAGTCTGAAGGTGGGGATGTCGTTCACGAGCACGGTCCCGGCGACAAGTTCGTCCATCGCCCGCATCGCGACATCGATGCGGTTCGTGTAGATGCCGACCTGGAGACCGAAGTCCGAATCGTTCGCGCGGCTTATTGCCTCCGCGATCGACTCGACCTTGTTCACCAGCACGACCGGAGCGAAAGCTTCGCGCCGCGACAGCACGGCATCGTCGGGCACGTCTGTCAGCACGGCCGGCGGAAGCACGCCGCCCTCCGGCGGGCCGCCCGCCAGCAGCACGGCGCCGCGCCGCACGGCGTCGTCGATCCAGTCCGCGGCGCGCTTCGCCTCCCGATGCGCGATCATCGCAGACAGATCCGTCTTCGGATCGAGCGGATCGCCGACGACAAGCTTCGAAGCTGCATCCGCGATGCGCGCGGCCAGCTCGTCCGCGACGCTTGCCATCGCGTAAATGCGCTGCAGGGAGATGCATACCTGACCCTGATAGCCGAACGCGCCCTCCGCGCACCGGCGGGCGACCGCTTCGAGATCCGCGTCGTCGTCGACGATGACGGCGCTGTTCGAACCGAGCTCGAGCGTCACGCGCTTGAGGCCCGCCCGGGCGCGAATCGCTTCGCCAACGGCGGCGCTGCCCGTGAACGACACGGCGCCCACGCGCGGGTCGGCGACGATCTGCTCGCCGACGCGCTTGCCGTCGCCCGTCACGACGTTCAGCGCCCCGCCGGGCAGCCCCGCTTCATGGAGCAGCTCAGCGACGAAGTAGGCAGACAGCTGCGTTTGTGGCGCGGGCTCGAGCTCGATCGCATTGCCCGCGGCCTGCGTGGGAGCGGCCTT
>NZ_JAGXJW010000073.1 GCF_019091135.1 Cohnella sp. GbtcB17
GACTTGCAGGCCGAGGTCAAGCGGATCGACAACGTTCTGGAGGCACTGGCCGAGTATAAGCCGGATTACGCGCGGCTGCTGCGGCTTCGGTATGTGGATGGCAAATCAGCAGAAGAAGCAGCATCAGCGTTGAGAATTTCAAAAACGACATTCTACGGCATAGCCAAGAAAGCGATGTCTGAATACGCAAATTTGGCACGCTGAACAAAATCGGAACAAAATGCGGACAAACTTAGGAACACGAGCCGTTTTGGCCGTGCTAAAATGCTATTGTGAGATAAATGGGCGACTGGCAATCCTTCGGGGTTCGACGGTCGCCTGTTCTGCGTTTACATACCTGAGAGGGCGGAGGGATATGCGATTTGAAGAGAAGCGACTGCGGATAGAAGTTCATGCGTACGACCGGTACTGTCAGCGTGTTGAGCCGATCGGGCGCGCCGAGCTGCTGGAGCAGGTACAGTCGTTTATCCGTGACGGCGATGTTCGCCGCGAGGACGATTGCGTTCGGATCGGGGACGTCTGGTGGATCTACTGGACCAATGACGAGACCGTGACGCTGACGACCTGCTACGGCCGGATGCTGTACGATCTGCCGGCGGCACTGCGGTGGCAACGAGCGAATAAAGATCGTATCAAGCTGATAGCAAAATAACTCTATCGACGTGTTGACATTGTCATACAAGTGTCGTATGATAAAGTCAACAATTCGAAAGGGTGATCGAAAATGAATTACGGATCAGTAACCGTAAACGGAGTCGAGTACAATCTGACGGAGCAAGCGGACTTTACGAATCGCCAACTAACTGACTGGCAAACAGAAGAAGGCATAGCAGAGTTTGCAGCAAATGGTACCGATGCAGAAGGCAATGAGGTCCGCGTGTATTGGCTGCAAAAGTCTCGCGATTCGGATCTGGATTGGAGCCAAGGCGAACGGGTTGAAAACTTGGGGGAGTAGTTCCGCCCCTTGCCGGCGTGGCCGAGGTGGCGGAGATCCTTGGGTGGGACAAGCGAAAAGTTGCGACATACATTAGCCGAGGGGTATTACCGGAACCGGTTCAGCGCCTAGCAAGCGGTCCGGTATGGACCAGAAAACAAATTGAGGATTACCGAGACGGTCGCTGATGCGGCTGTTTTTTGTTTGGGAAAATAAAAACACCTCCGGATGCTTTCCGAGCGGTGCAAAGCTAGTTTACCAGAATTTAGCCTATCTGACAATGGGGTGAGGTGCATGAGAGATGACAGCAGTTAAACTGCCTGAAAAACAAAAACGCTTCGCGGACTTTTACGTCGAACTGGGCGATGCGACAGAGGCTTACGTGCGCGCCGGCTACGTGATTAAGAGCCGCAACGTCGCTAAGTCTGCTGCCAGCCGCTTGTTGACGAATGTTAACGTTCGCGCTTATATCGAGCAGCTGATCGCCAGCAAGGACAGCGACCGAATCGCCAAACAAGACGAGGTACTGGAATTCCTGACTAACGTGCTGCGTGGGAAGGTACAGGAAGACTTCCCATTAGGCATGGGGATGGGCGAGCAGAGACTCGTAAAGAAAGATCTCGACGGCAAGGACAGGGTTAAAGCTGCCGAGCTCCTGGGCAAGCGTTATGGGATCTGGGTGGATAAACAACAGGTGGAGGGGCAAGTCGTCATTTTCAAGGGCGAGGAGAACCTGGAGGACTGACATCTGGTTTAAATCAGTATTTTGACGTAAAGTTCAAACGCTTGACAGATCGGATTCGGGCAAATTCAGCCTTGAGCGGCGATTTTCATATTTTTCACGGGGTATGTAGCCTTGTGGATAACCAGCAGAACGGATGATGATACGATCTCCGTTTTTCTTGCGTTTACGCCGTTTTTCGCCCCTATCCATTTTCGCGAATTGGCGGTGATGAAATGGGCGAAATCAACCTGACTGAGATCGTCGGCAAGGGTTACGGCAAGTTCTGGCGTAGCAAGAAGCGCTACCGCGTGCTGAAAGGCGGCCGGGCGTCGAAGAAGTCTCGGACGGTGGCGCTTTGGTACATCTACAACATGATGAAGTACCCGCTGGCGAACACGGTCGTCGTACGGAACACGTTCAACACGAACAAGGACAGCACGTACGCGGTGCTCAAGTGGGCAGCTCGGCGCCTGGGTGTCTTTCACCTCTGGAAGTTCACTGAGAGCCCGCTGGAGGCGAAGTATCTGCCCACCGGGCAGAAGATCCTGTTCCGCGGCTTCGACGATCCGCTTAAGATCACATCGATCACAGTCGACGTTGGTGTACTGTGCTGGGCATGGGTGGAGGAAGCTTACGAGATCGAGAAGGAAGAGGAGTTCCGCACCTTTGACGAGTCGATCCGAGGCGAGATGCCGGAAGGCTATTTCAAGCAGATCACGCTGAGCTATAATCCTTGGATCGACTCGCATTGGACTAAGAAACGATTCTGGGACAACGTCGATCCTGACGCTGACACGTTCACCACGACGTACCTGTGCAACGAGTGGCTGGATGATGCCGACCGCCGTCTGATCGAGGAACTGGAACGCACGAACCCAGCGCGCTTCAAGGTTGTCGGCCTCGGCGAGTATGGCTTGCCAGGCGGTACTTATTTCGAAGAGTTCAGCGAGTCGGTACATGTTGTCGAGCCGTTCGTCATTCCGCAGGAGTGGCAGCGATTCCGGGTCCTTGACTACGGCCTCGATATGCTGGCCGGCTACTGGATCGCCTTGGACATGCAGGGTTTTGCTTACGTGTACAAAGAGGTCTACGAGCCTGATCTGATTATCAGCGACGCAGCTGGCCGTCTGAAAGAGCTGACGCTAGAGACCGAGGACATCAAGCACACGTATGGCCCGCCGGATCTCTGGAACCGCAGGCAAGATACCGGTAAGAGCGCATTCGATATCTTTCTGGACAACGGCGTCGTCATGATCAAGGCATCGAATGAGCGTGTGCAGGGCTGGCTCAACTTGAAGGAGTGGCTTAAGCCCTTCGAGCAGCTAGACGAGCAGACCGGCGAGCTGCGGAAGACGGCCCGGATCAAGTTCTTTAAGAACTGCCGCAACATCATTCGTACGTTGCCTTCTGTGCTGAAGGATGAGAAGGACCCTAACGACGTGGCGACGGAGCCCCATGAGCTGACACACGGCCCGGATGCAATCCGCTACTTCTGTAGCATGCGAGTCCTGCCGAAGAAGCCCGAGCCGAAGCTGCCGGATGTGTCTGCCGAGGCGCGCGTCCGCCGGAACATTGAGAAGCACAACAAACCACGCAAGAAAGGAATGACGGCGCTATGATGCTGCTGAAGAATATGACCGTGCAGTACACGCACGTACCGGAAGCCGAGGCGACGCTGTATTACGCCTGCGGTGAGCAGGACGGCAAAATGTACGAGTCGCATTACACGCTGCAAGACGCGACGTTCCGGCTGCTGAACGCCTTTCAGATCGACGAGCTGGTCACGCGCGAGTTAGCGGCCAACATCTGCGAGCTTACGCCCTCTGAGCTGGAGCGCAGGCGCGCAGAGATGGCTGGAGGTGTAACAGCATGAGCATGGAAGCGTGGATTATCGCGGCGGCATGGATTGTAACCAGCGGTATCATGCTGGTAGCCGTCTTCTGGTTGGAGAAAAGGAATACGGTTGAGCAGGACAAGATGTTCGAAGAGCGATGCGCTTGGAAGGATGAGCGTCAAGCCTGGGCGGTAGAACGGCAACAGCTGCTCGATCGCATTCAGGCGCCGTCGTTCGGCGAGTACAAGCAGGCGGAGATCAAAGTCATCAAGGCGCAGAACGGCGACAGGGAAGCGTCAAGGCTGGAACCACTATGAGGAGGGATAACACTTGAACCTGAAACTATTTAAATACACCTGCGGCGTCGATGAGCGTATCGGCGTCTTTGCTGATGCTGACGAAGCGTATGAGCGCCGCGCCGAGGTTGACCCGACATTCCACTTCCTTCCCGTGCGGATCGACGAGATCATAGTGCCGGGCTACGTCATTACGATCGAGCCCGAGTTGGGGGCGGCCGTCTCCGCGGACAGGCTCCCGACCGAAGAAGAGATCGCGACACTGGACCGCGCCGGTCTTCGAGCGTTCCTCGAGAAGCACAAGGTCGAGTACGTCAAGCAGTGGGGCGACGATCGGCTCCGCGAGACGGCGCTGACATGGGTCGGGGCTCAGAACAAGGGGGATGCGGAATGAGTCAATTTCAGAAAAAGCCCGTCGTGATTCAGGCTTTTCAGCTTGATGGTGAGATCATCGACGCGATGTTCGCTGAACACGGAGGCGTCGGCTGTACTGTCGACGGGATTACTTACTTCCCGTATCACGCCGAGATCGAAACTCTTGAGGGCACGATGACGGCGAAAGTGGGCGACTGGATTATAACCGGCGTTAAGGGTGAGAAGTATCCGTGCAAGCCGGATATCTTCCAAGCCACCTATCAGCCTGTTCCTGAACGCGTAGCAAATCCGCAGATCGAGAATAATTTCAGCTACCATGCGCCGAAGGAGGGCCAGCTTGCTCTGTATGAGGCTATTCGGTCGAAAGCGAAGGAGCTGGCTTACCTGCTCGATGAGGCGGTCCCGCGCTCGCGCGAGCAGTCTCTTGCGTTCACGAACTTGGAGCAGGCTGTATTTTGGGCGAACGCTGGAATTGCCCGCAACTGATTGAGTCGTAGACGGGAAGGAGGTGAGCCATGCGACTACCATTCGGCAAGAAGGCCAGCGCGCCGGATAAGCCCGCGCCGACGGAGGATAAGCGCCTGACGCCCAGTAAGCTCGACGACCTATTCAAGTCTGCGGAGAACTGGACGGACATCCGGCAGATTCTCGTGAACATGAACTACTTCGTCGGTAACCAGTGGATCGGGTGGAACCGCGCCGAGCGACGCATTCAAAGTCTGCCGATACCAGACGGCGTTGAACGCATTACGTTGAACAAGATCCGGCCCCGGGTCATGACGCTGCTTGCCAAGCACATCAAGAACAAACTCAAGTACGACGTCATGCCTGCCAGCAAGGAGCAGCGTGATATCGACGCGGCCAAGGCGGCGGACAAGTACCTGCAGTCCATGTGGCAGGAGCTCGACTTCAGCGGCAAAACACGGGACATCTTCCTGAACATGCTGATTAAGAAGCGCTGCTGGGTGAAAACGTGGTTCGATGCCTCCGCCGGCGACGACATTACACCTGAAGAGGGCGATCACGGATACGAAGCCTGGGCGGCTGGGCCGCGACAGCGCATCTTCACGGGCAAGATCCGAGCCCGCGTATGCGATCCGCTGACGATCTTCTGGGACCAGGCGGCCACAACCGAAGAGGAAATCCGCTGGATCATCGAACGCAAGGCCCGCGACGTCGATGAGATCTTCGAGGAATACGGCGTCCACGTCGAAGCCGACGCGAATCTCGGATTCCTGAACAACTTCGACGTGTCGCAGATCGGCGCGGACGGTACGCTGAACGGTCAGCTCGTGCGTAACCGGAACATGGCGCTGGTGTACGAGCTTTGGTGGCGGCCATGCAAGAAGTACCCGAACGGCGCTAAGCTGACGGTATGCAACGGGCAAGTGCTCGACTACGATGAAAACTCGGGCGAGCTGCCTTACGTGCTGTTTGGTTACCAACCGATCCCCGGTACGCTTCAGTACGATGCGATCATTACGGACATGCTGCCGGTGCAGCGCGGAATCAATACCAAGCGTACGATGATCGCGACACATGCGAAGCGATTGGGCAACGGGATGTGGCTTAACCCACAGGGCTCTGGCGCGGATGAGGAAGAGCTGGTTAACGAGATTGGCGGCATCATCAACTACACGCCGATCAATGGCGCGAAGCCGGAGCGCGTGAGTGCGCCGGATATCCCGTCATTCTACGACCGCGACCTGGCGAACGATGCGATCGATATGGACGACATGAGCGGCGCCCGCGAAGTCTCGCAGGGCCGGATGCCTGCCGGGCTCGATACACTGGGAGGCCTCGAGATCATGGTCGAACAGGAGAACGAGAAGCTGACCGTCGCCTCGCAGAACTACGAGAACGGCATGAAGCGCGTCCTGCAGCGTATCCTCCGGTTGTTGAAGGCGCATTACACGGAAGAGCGTCAAGGCCGTATTGTCGGCGAGGACAACGAGATCGAGGTCATTGCGTTCAATGGTTCGGACCTGAACGGCGCCGAGGACATTAAGATCGTCCAGGGTTCCAGCCTACCGGAGATGAAGGCGGCCCAGCAAGAGCGCATTCTGCTGATGTGGGACAAGGGCGCGATCGTCAAAAGGGACGGGACGCCGGACACGCAGGCGTTGCTGCGGCTGATGGGCATGGGCGACTCGACGGAGCTGTTCGAGGAGACGGCACTGGACGAGAACAATGCCAAGATGGAGAACAAGCAGTTTGAAGATATGCAACAAGATCCGCAGCTGCTCGCCGTCATTGAGCAGTACGCCGCTCAGTACCAGAGCGCGCTGCAGCAGCTCAGACAGGCAGGCGTCCCGCCGGAGCAGTGGACGGCCGCGCTGCCGAAGCCGCCGCCGGGGACGCCGGAAGTGTGGGATTCGGACGACAACGAGGTTCACCTGTATCTGCACAACTTGTTCCGGAAGACGAGCCGCTACCGGCAGATGCCGCCGCCGCTCCGCATGCTAGTGGACATTCACTACCAGGAGCATCTTGAACGGCTGCAGGCGCCTGCCATGGCGCAGCAACAGCAGGAGGCGGCCGTGGCTCAGCAGCAACAAGAGGCGCAGGCAGCGGAGGCGGCAGCAGGGCGAGAGCATCAAACGGCCATGAAGCAGGCAGATCTCGCGGCCAAGGCGCAGAGCGATCAGCTCAAAGCGGCGGCCATGCTTACAGCTTCAGCAGCAAGAGGCAATGCGACGGGCACCTGATGAGACTTCGGGTGCCTATTTTCTATTTCCGCGGGCGTTGATTCGTTATGGTCGCCGCATAACAAGGAGGATTTTCAATGAGCAAGAGGCTACGTATGGACCTGCAGCTGTTCGCAGGCGAGGAGAGCGAAACGGGCGTTGAAGGAGCTTCCGCCGCCGGGGAGCAAACGGAAGGCAATGAGGGGGATCAGTCCCAGACGGGCGTAGAAGGGCAAGGCGCTGCCGCCGAGCAGGGACAACAGAACAACTTCGAGAAGGCGTTCGCAAAGCGCTTGGCCGCTGAGCGCGAGAAATGGGACGCAGATCGCAAGGCCGAGCTGGACCAGTACAAGGACTTCGACGCTTACAAAAAGGCTGCGGAGTACCTGCAGCGTACTTCCGGCATTAGCGACCTGCTCACGCTCAAAGAAGAGATCGAGCTGGTCGAGCTTCAAGAGCGCGCGGAGAAAGAAAACGTACCCGCGTCCGTGTTGAAACGGATCGACGAGCTTGAGGCGAAAGCCAAGAAGGGCGAGGAGCTTGAAGCCGCTGAGCTGCAAAAGCAGGAGTGGCAGTCCTTCGAGGCGTCGCTGAAGGAGTTCGCGACCGACAAGCAGCTGGACGGCAAGCCGCTCGACCATATGGAGCTCTGGAAGTACATGCACGAGAACGAGGTCAGCAAGCCGGAGGTCGCGTTCCGTGCGATGAAGGCGGACCTACTCGAAAAGCAGCTGGAGACGGCCGAGAAGGACGCCATCGATAAATACCTGAAATCGAAGCAAGGCCCAAAAACAGAAGGCGCCCAGGGCGCAGCAGCAACGCAGAACGCCGGACCGCCTACCTCGTGGAAAGAGGCAGAGCAACGGATGGCGGAGCGCCTGCGCGCAGCCCGGGAAGCCCAATAAGGAGCTGAATAGCATTGGCTGGAGCAGACCTTTCGACGATCGGCGATGCGCTTAAGATCGATTACCTGCCGCAGGTGCAGGAGCAAGTGAACAACGGTTCGAACTACTTCGTCAAGAAGCTGAAAGATAAGGCCGAGGAAATCTCGGGCAGCGGTAAGAACTTTTACATCGCCCACCACTTCGGCCGCAACAGCGGCGTCGGCGCAGGTACGGAAATGGGCGACCTTCCTGCGGCAGGCGCGCAAGGATACAAGGGATCGACGGGCAATGTGGCTTATATCCACGGCCGCCTGCAGGTCTCGAACGCTGCGATCCAAGCAGCGAAGAAGAACGACACGTCGTATATCAAGGAGATGACCGCCGAGGTCAAGGGCCTGACGACGGACCTGCAGAACTATATGCGCCGCGCGTCGCTCGGCGACGGCACAGGCAAGCTGGCCGTGTTCGCGGTCAATACAGCTGTGACGACGCTGGCGGTCGACGACATTCGTCTGTTCTTTATCGGCCAGGTTATTGACATCGTCGACAGCGACGGCGTTACGGTCGATGTGACGGCACGGACGATTCAGGACATCGACTACAATGCCAAGACAATCAAGATCAGCGGCGCAGCGGTCACGACGGCAGCCGGCGACTTCGCCGTCAACACCGGGACGCTGAACCTCGACCCTGTCGGCCTGGCGTCGATTATCTCGGCGACGAAGACGCTGCAAGGGCTCGCCCCGGGGACGTATGGCTGGTGGAAGGCGAACATGCTCGGTAACAGCGGCACGGGCCGTGCGATCTCCGATCTGCTGCTTCGCTCGCTGGTCGACCGCATCGACATCGTATCCGGCAAGAAGGTCGAGTGGCTCGCCGCTGATCACGGCATTCGTGCCGCGTACGAGGGCGTGCTGACCAGCATGAAGCGCTTCGTCAACCCGATGGAGCTGGAAGGCGGCTACGAGGCCATCGAGTTCGACAACAAGCCGCTGATTGTCGACCGCTACATGCCGCGTCAGCGCGTGTGGGCCGGCAACTGGGACGACCTCGGTTGGTACTACACATCGCAGCTGGCGTTCATGGAAGAGGACGGCAGCATGTTTTCTCGCGTACCGAACAAGCCGGCGTACGAGGCGACCGCGTTCGAGTACGGCACGATGGTCTGCCACGCCCGCAACGCTTTCGGCGAGCTCGGCGATCTGAACGAAGCGTCCGGGTACTAATTCGGAGCAGCATGACGGGAGGAGCCTTCGGGCTCCTCTTTACTTTTAAGGAGGATGGGCATGGAGCGATACGAACGAGACGGCTTTACCCGTGTGTTCACGAACGATCTGTACGAGGTGGAGCGCCAACTGCAGGATTACGACGAGCATCTGTACGTGATGTGGAACCCGCACACCGGCGAGCATCTGGTCGTGGATGGACTGGTGGGGCTGTCCGTGATGAAGATTCCGCAGCGTGGTTTCCCGGCGCTCACGACGGCTGTCGTCGACCGGATCCGGAGGATCCATACCGCGAACGGCTTCAGCGCGACGGCGCACGTGGAGGCCGCGCAGGACCGTCTGGAGCGCGAGAACGAGAAGCGCGTGCATGAGATGGCGGAGAACTTCGCCCGCGACACGCTGAAGTCGGCACGGCAGATCGCCTATTACCAATAAGGCAGGTGAAGGACTTTGATCGTTAGCGAGATCCTCGATCGCGTGAAACTGCTGATCGACCACGACCTGACGCCGGCACAGGTCATCGCGAACATGAACGAGCTGACCAAGAAGCTGTTCAGGAAGTTTCCGCTTCCGGATGCCGTGTGCAAGTTCCCGACGACAGCGACACCTTACTATTCGCTGCCCGATGACTGCTCGGAGGATCGGATACGCGTCGTGACAATTGACGGAGTGGATTACACGAAGGTGGCGCCAGAGACGCAGACGCCGCCGGCAAACTTCTGTACGGTGTTCTCAGGCGCGCTATTCATTTCGCCGAATTGCGTGGGGAAGGTAGCGTACCTGTACTACAGGCCGCGTCCCGATGGTCTGACTGCAAGCAACATGTCGACGGAGCCAGCGTTCTATCCGGACTATCACGATCTGTATGTCTACGATGCGGCAAAGTGGATCGCTGGGATTCAGCGCGACGTCGACCTGCGGAATAACTTCCAGGCGGAGTATGACGAGTTGCTGAAGGATGCGACAAAGCAACTAAAAAAGATGGGACTTAAGCGTGTGAAAGAGACGATCGAATGGTGAGGTGAAAGAATTGGATAACGCGATGAACATTGCCGCGCGGGAAATGGGCGAGTTGATCGAACTCGCCAACATTAAGCAGCCAATCATCGACGGGATTAATGCGCAGTTGGCGGAAATTGCGAATCGAACGATATCATTAGATGACCCAAAATACGGGGTGAAAGGTGACGGAACAGACGAAACAACCAAAATCAGGCAGGCTTTTGCCGATGCTATGACATCGGGCGTGGCCATTGATCTAGGCAAAGCCACAACAAAATATACAATCACGCAAAGCATCGTTATCGATAAGCCTCTAACAATTTACGCCAATGGCGCAAACTCCATATTTGAACAGTTATCGTGGTGTGTACCTTGTATTGAAATAAGAAATCCAAATGTGACGATTATTGGCGCTTTTCATTTCGAGTGCAATCAACCGCGAGTATTTGTTGATTCCACAGTGTTTAACGCTGCGCCCAATAACGCCCTTGTTAAGGCTGAGAATCCGGTTTTCTATACTGGTGCGGGAGCCGCCGTCTATTGCATGCACGACTTCGACCATATGTACATTGACAAGGTTTACGCGAAAGGTTTCATCGGCGGTATTTATGCGGCAGGCAGAAACACCGATCTTACGAGGGATATTCATATCAATTGCCTGACAATCGAAAATGTGGATTTCGGTTTTCTTGGTGTGTGTTTCCAAGATATTTACATCGGGGAGATTAACGGAAAGAATATCCTGCGGTCACAGGGAGTAGACGTTCATGCTTTGTACTTCACGCAATCCTCCATCCGCAGTAAGGGCGGTTATATCGGTTCAGTTACTTGTGACGGTATCGAAGATTTAGAGTCGCATGTGGTCAGCATTAAAACGTTCGACGATATTCACATTGGTAGAATTTTCGGGCAGAATGTCGGGACGTTTTTCACGACTATTTCCTCATCGGGGTACGTCGGGAGCATCGAAGGTACAGCAAAGGCAGGAGATAACTATTTCGGCGGCGTAAACATCCAAGATAACTGTGACTACGTAATTAACTCCATCGATATATCTAGTAATGCCGCCTATCAAAGTCCTACCGTTGTTGGTCGAGCGGTAACGGTAGTTGGAGGCGCAAACGCTGTTATCAATAAAGCAAGAATTAAAATGACATCAGCGAGCCCATCCGAGGCGTTTATGTTGTCAGGTTCAGGAAGAATCATAATAAACAACCCAATCATTGAGTATGTTAATCCGCAGATGTCTGCTGAATTGATGTATGCGATTCGGATTCTTTTCTCGGGGGGCACGGGACTTAAAGGAATATACGTTAATGATCCTGAGCTAATCGGCGGAAGTTATTTGCTGAGAAAAGCAGCAGGCGGTGCGGTTTATGAACTAGTATTCGATCCAAATAAAGTCCGAGGCGGTATTGTTGAATCTACAGTCTTGTGTGAGGACGCCGTTTTTAATAACACGTTCACCTCGTTTTCGAAGACAGCATTCAATGCAACTACTTTAGACACTCAACCGTCCATTGGCAGCAGGAATGTTCTTAAAACAAGTCGTGGTGCAGCGAACACAATCTTAAAGTTTAGAGCTGGCACGAATGGACAAGAATTTATCCTCATTCAAAATGATACTGTTACCAGTATCGCGCACAACACAGACATAATTCTAAAAGGGGGCGCAACACTTTCACCCACATCATGGAAATTACTGAGGTTCGTTTGGTTCGATGGAAAGGCCTATGAAATCTAAACGTTGGATTGAGGATAGGAAATTTCGTTGGTGCAGTGTATAATTTTCCCGGTTAATCAAGTAACTAGATTATTGATACTGCGCCTGCATCAAGTGGATATATCGGTTGGACTTGCACAACAGCGGGTTCGCCGGGAACTTGGAAAGGCTACGGACAGATTCAAGCATAACGATGACATGAAAGGAACAGACGTGATAAAATTGACTTGATTAGTGTATAGGGGGATCAAGTCAAATGTTTGTAAGTGGTAGGACAGTACCTTTTTTCGTTTTAACAGTTGTTACATTATTATTAGGTATCGTATCAATATCAATAATAAATCCTTATGTAATAATGGCCGGCTCTATATTTTTTCTGCTTACGACGTTTTTTTTATTTAAACGTGATTTCAATGCGGTGCTGCACGGCGCTTTACTAACGATAGTAACAGCATCAGTTTGTTTCCACTTTCTGCAAAGCGCCATCGGTTTAATCGTATTAGGTGGATTAATTGGAGTATATATATTTTTATATTTAGTAGATAAACGATATAGAAATGTAATTAAGACCAAGAGTGAATATTTTTTTCTTATATGGTTAGGTTATGCTTTTATACAAATGACATCGGTCGTTCAAACTTCGGCTACACAGATCAATATGAAGGCTCTTTTATTCGGAGTTGCAGTTATTTTCTTAACGGTAAGATTGATTTACAATACGGAATGGCTTGAAAAATTCTATAAGATTTGGGGTTTTTCTTTACTTGGAACAATAATTGTCGCCTTGTGGGAAATTTCTACTAATAACCACTTGCCTAGTTCAGGCGCTATTTTCTATCGCCTAGATAATGTGGCGACTGCAGGATTTTTTAATCCAAATGACTTTTCATTTTTTCTCATCCTTAGTCTGCCGGTTATATTCCATTGGATAAAACAAAAAGGGCGATACAGATTGTTCGGCGGTTTTATGTTCCTAAGTGATTTTTACATTAACTATGTAAACGGCGCGAGATTTATGCTTCTGCTTTTCATACTTGCCAGTTTTGCGTTTATGATTAGTTTAGTTAAAAATAACAAAAAACTATTAGCCTTATTTATCACCGTTTTTACAGTTATTTCTTTTTTCAATATCGACACGATTAAAGAATCAATAGAAATAACTTCGTCATTATCAGAGTCCGACAGTTCAAATGATATTCGGAAACTGCTGGCAATCGGTGCATGGAATATTTTTAAAAATAATCTTTTTGGGGTTGGCCCCGGAAATGCCCCGTACTATATGGACTTGTATGGAGTGTCGGTCGGCACGCTAAATGTCGTTCATAATTTCTGGCTTGAAGTTCTGGTTAACTACGGATTCTTTATTTTTATGGGCATTGTGATTTTCTTTACAACGTCTGTTTATAAGATGTTCAAAGCGGTTAGAACTTCGGACAATCTTCGGAGTTCAATTTCTCCGCTGCTGTGGTCGTCAGTACTCTTCATCCCAGCATGCATTGAATCAAGTTCTATCTTCACGTTTAGCATAACCTGGTTTTTCTTTGGTTTAATGATATGTGCAGTAAACGTGATAAATAAAGAACAGTTGATCAAGAAATCTAGTAAATATTATCAGTGACATGCGCGGAAGTCGGGCTTTATTAATGAGCCGCAGGACCACACTGCGCAATAGAGAGGAGGATGGGAATGGCCTACTGGGGATCACTCCGTGGAGTACTCGACCCGATTCCAATTCGCTCGTTCAATGGACTGTACAAGCCTGACGATCCGGGCTTCAATTTAGACGACAGTCTCATGACTGAGCTCACCAACTTCTGCCCGGACGCCTTCCCCGCGCTGACAACGAAGCCAGGGTACACCGTCGCGGGCTCGGCAGTTGGCCCCGTGCTCGGCATGGGGGCGTGGAAAGAGAAGGAGCTGCACGTCGTCTTCGCGGACGGCACATGGCGCCGGCTCAATAATGATGGAACGTGGACCACTCTCGCTTCGGGGCTCAGTACCTCGGCAGAGTGGTCTTTTTGTAACTTCCAAGGGAACCTCGGCGGCATTAACTTGATCGGCAGTAACGGCGTGGACACCATCAAGCGGTACGACGGCAGCACTGTGCAGGATCTGGCGAACGCACCTGCGGCCAGCAACTACATTGAGCAGCATGACAACCGCGTGTACTGCGCCAGCGGAAACATCATCAAATACTCGGCGCTCCGGAAGGCTGACGACTGGGCGACCGTCAATGATGCTGGCGAGATCGTCGTCGAGTCACCCGATGGTGAGCTGGTTACGGCTGTGCGGGCAGGGCCGAAGCATCTAATCGTGTTCAAGCCGAATTCGATGTACGACTTGCTCGGGACCGGACCAAGGGATTACACGCTCGTTCCTATTGCAGCCGACATTGGCGCAGTCAACAATGATTGCACGGTGAACATCGGAGGGCTCGTCTACTTCCTACACACGACAGGCCTTTACACCTACGCCAGCGCCCGGCCGAATAAGGACTTCTGCAAACCGGTCATGCCGTACATCCGCCGCATTAACTTGGCGGTGCTGGACAAATGCGCGCTCGGAACGGACGGCTTGAACTTGTTTGCTTCACTGCCCCTGGACACCGCGACGACACCGAACATCCTGCTTCAATATAATTTGGAGCGTGGCACCTGGTACGCTTGGGGCGATTACACGGCAGTGGACTTCCAGTCGCTGCCCGGTAAGCTCTATGTCGGCGGCGCTGATGGGGCTGTCCGTCTAGTAGGCGGCACGACGAACGCAGGGGCGGCAATTACCTCGACACTGATCACGAAGCCGTTCACGGCAGGGAGCATGGCTCGCAAGCAGCAATGGTTCAAATTGTGGTTGGTTGCGTCGGTGCCTTCCGGCAGCTCCGTCAGTGTGTACCTCAGCGGGCAGGAGAGTGGCGAGGACTGGGAACTGGCGAAGACAATCACAGCCGAAGCGGATTTGCAGTTTAAAATGATTCTGGTGCCGACGGGGCAGATCAAGAATGTAAATGCCGTCCGGATTAAATTGGTCTGCACGGGTCCGGTTACGATTCATGAGATTACTCGCCAATTGCGCGAGATGCCAATGAGGTGAGCCAATGGGGATTTTTAACTTTCAATTGTCGGACGAGGATTCTCGGGAGCAGATGGCGGAGCTGACGAAGATTCTCAACTTCCTGCTGAACGGGAAGCTGGACAGCCTCAATATCCGAGAGCTTACGGCTGACAAGATTAATACGGGTACACTTAACGCGGGTCTCGTAACGGTACGGGCGAACATGGAAGGCGGCGCGTATATTCAGCTGGACGCTGCTGGCGGCCTCGTCATTAACGATGGTGCGCAGGACACATTCCACGCGAATATTAACGGTCTTGTCACTATGGTAGGTGCGCTGATTCAATCGTCTACGGGATTTCCAAAAGTCGTCATTAACGGAGAAGGCGACTTAATTGCAGCTTATATGGATGAAAATAATAGCATCGCCCTAGTTCCATTAATGGGCGGAGCGCCGGGTCTATTTATTACTGCTGATGGGAATACAGCTTTCTCGGCACAAGTCTCCGATGGGGTTGCCAACTTGTACGCATACGCCAAGCCTTTACAGCTGGGGACTTCGGTACTCGGCGATATTTATTTGTTGCCCGAGGTCGGGTATCGGACAGTAGTACGAGGTTGGGATGAAGTTCTTTCGTCAGCGACGGGGCAAACCCTACAGAATACGCTGGACTCCCTTCAAGACCAGATTGATTCGTTATCGTCGGCCGTAGCAAATAAAGCCGATAAAGGATCTTCTACTGGGTCTGCAGGTGGCGGCAATGGCGGCATTCCTATCGGGGCAACGTGGACAACTTCAGCCGGCCCCGTTTCGTGGGCAGGGATTGGCTCTCATTCTCATACTCAGACCTAAGGCGTCCTAAGTGGACGTCTTTTCTATATCACGAAAGGAGCGATCACCATGGCCGTTGTCCCCGATCCGACGAAAGTAAAGACCGCCACGCAGAAAAACGGTACGTCCACGGCGGCCGCTGCGGGTGTTGTCCCTAATCCGGCTTCGAACGCAGTCGCAGGCACGAGCGCGAAGACGGCTGTACCGGACCCATTCGCCCAGTATGGCGGCAAGGAGAAGTATGCCGCCAGTCAAAACGAGCGTTGGCAAGCAGCGAACCAGAGCAACAATACCGAGCTGATGGGGAAGCTGATCGCCGACTCCAAGCGCGCCGGGTACACGCTGAATCCGTACAGCGCGCCAGCAGCGCAGCCGTCACCGGCAGCCGCAGACTACTCGGACTGGAAGACGCGGACGACGGACCTATTCAACAAATACGCAGATCTCGCGTCCGGTTCATTCCAATATGACGCAAATACCGATCCGAAGTACTTGGCACAGCAGCAATTAGTGAAGCAGCGTGCAGGCGTAGCTTCACAAAGCGCGATGGAGGATTTAAATAGCCGGGGCATTCTGAACAGCTCTGTCACGGGCTCGCAGCTCGCACAAATCCAGCAGAATGCCGAACAGGAAGCGCTGGCTTATGTCCCGCAGTACGAAGCGATGGCCCGCCAGGACTATCAGGACAAGCTGGCAAACGCCGGCAACCTGCTGAACATCGCGCTCGGCCGCGAGGATACGGCGTACAACCGGAACTATCAGACGCAGCGTGACGCGCGTGCCGATTCGGTCGATGACCGGAACTATAACCGAGGCGTACTTGAATCCGATCGTGCGTTTGACCGAGGCGTGCTGGAGTCGGACCGCTCTTACGAATATCAGAAGGCCAGAGACGTGATCGCGGATAAGAACTACCAGAAGACGTTTGACGAGAATGTCCGTCAGTTCGGCCTGACTTACGGACTGCAGAAGGCGGCGCAGGATCATCAGATCGACAACGACGCGGCGCAATTGCTCCTTGCCCAAGACGACAACGATCGGCAATGGTCGCAGCTTGATTGGCAGATGAGTCAGCAGCCGGCAAATAAGTCTGGTATGAGCGCAAACGATGTACTGTCTAACGTGAAGAGCCTTTACACGGAGCCGGTTTATACAACGGAGAAGGACATGCTTGGCAACGTCACGCAGAAGCAAACAGGTGAGCAGCTCACGAAAGATCCTGCCAAGCGTGAGCAGATGTTCCTGAACGTCGTGGACTCAGGACTGACAGATTTGGAGACGAATCAGGTGCTGGCCGGTCTCGGTATGACGAAGCAGGAGATCGATCAGTATAAGAAAAAGTACGGGGCGACCTCGGGAAACTGAGTAGCCCCACGGCCTCGGCTAGTGGGGCGACACTCAACAAGACACTTGGCGGCGCTTTAAGCGGATACGGCGACGTATTTGCTTCGGTTGGAGCGAAGTACGGAATCAGCCCCGCGCTGCTGGCTGCAATCGCTGTTCATGAGACCGGCAACGGGACCAGTTCGGCGGTAAAGGGCAAAAACAACGTGGGCGGCATGATGAAGAGCGGCGGCGGCCTGATGAGCTTCAGCAGCCTTGAAGAAGGCATCGACAAAATGGCATCCAATCTGAAGCGTAACTATATCGACAAGGGTCTGACGACGATCGAACAGATCCAGAAGAAGTATGCACCGGTCGGTGCTGCAAACGATCCGAACGGACTAAATAAGAACTGGATTAACGGAGTTAACAAGTACTATAAAATGTTCTCGGGGGGATAGGGATGTCGGAATTCGATAACGTACGGAGGCGGGCGCAAGGGGCTGCGGCGAGACAATCCGTCAAGGATCGATTAGCTGGTACGGTCTCGCCAAGCGCTGCGCCTGCCAGCGAGTACGACTCGATTCGTAATCGGTCCGTGGCGCCGCCTGATCCGGTCGCCGTGACCGTGCCGAGTGCTAACCCGATGAGTGCTCCGACTACGGTAACGCCGATCGACTTCATGCATGCCCAACAGGCGGCCATTGTGAACCCGACGTTCGGCGTTACGCCGCAGGCAAAACCGACGGCGCAAGCAGCACCCTCGAACGATCCGGGCGCGAAGGAGCTGGCCGTGCGCGACGCTTCCCGGGCCGGAGGGCCGAAGCTGCTGCAGAAGTTCGGGCATGCCGTAGACAAGTTCCTTCTTACGACCAAGCCTGGCCGTTTCATTACGGGATTTAACCGCGGCGCCGAGGAGACGCTGACGGGCGTGCAGTCCGCGTCCCCGGACGTCGGCGGCAAAGGCGCGTATATCGCCGGCTCTCTCATTGGCGGCGCGGCGATCAACCCGGCAGCACTCGAGCAGTCGCTGGTCAAGGGCGGCTACGATCTCGCGGCAGGCGCGCTGTCGACGAGACTCGGCAGCAAGGCCGTCGGCAAACTGGGGCAGGTCATTGAAGGCGCGCCGGGTATCAGCGCTCAGACAGCGCAGCGGCTGGCAGAGACAGGCGCGCGAGGGGCAATCGCCGGCGCCTATCAGAACGTCGGCCTGTCCGCAGCCGCTGGTCATACGAGCGCGCAGGAGCTCGGCGAGGCGGCTGCGCTTGGCGGTGCGCTCGGCGGTGTCGGTGACGCTGCTGTCAGCGGTCTTGCGTCAGTCCTGCGTCGGTATCGCGGTTCAGCGTCCAATCCGGAGACGATCGACAAGATCCTTGCGCTGCCCGAGCCGCGCACACGCGGCCAGGTGAACGGGGCAGAGACGCCGGACGTGATTAACGTGCCAGAGAGCGGACCACGAGGGCTACCGGAGCCGTCCGCCGAGGAAGCGGCGCGCTGGCGGAATATCAACGAATCTCAGGTCGAGGTTGCCGCGATCGACAACGAACTGCGTGCGCTGGAGTCGCGCTACCAGCAGGCGGTGAACGATCAATATAAATTCTTGAAGCAGTCGATGGCCGATCGCGGCGGCGTGGAACAGGGCGCGCTTCTTCGAGACGAAGCTGGCGACGTCACTGGACGCCTTGGCCGCCAGTCGAATAACCCGGAATGGTATCAGGAGTTCTTCCGGACGAATGGCCGCGCGCCAAACAATAAAGAGCTGTACGCGCTCGCGAAGCAGCATGTCGACGAGGGCTTCACGGATGGCGGACAGCAGCTCCCGAGCTGGAAGGCGGAGAACGGCTACGACGAGACGGTCGCAGCGTTGCAGCAGGTCAAGGGGCAGCTTGAGCAATTCCAAAGGGAAGCCGCGCCGGCTACTGCACAAGCAGCCGCACCGATCAGTACGCCGATGCGCGCACCGGGCGTCGAACCGATCCCCGGCACGGGACGTACAGGCGTGGAGGTTGCAGCGCCCGTGGCGGAACCTATCCCTGTCAGCTCGCCGAGCGTGGAGCCGGCCGTACCGAACCAGCTTGCGCCGGATCCTGGTCCGCTCGGGTTCGCCGCGAATGCGAAAGGTGGAAAGTTTACCAATCCGGCGGACACGCGGACGTACATCGAGACGAAGACAACCCGGGAGCCGATCGATATATCGGGCATGGCCGACGAGTTCTACCGCCGAAACGTGGACAACTTGCAACGGATCAACCAGCTCGACAAGTACGTCGAGAGCATAACGGGCAAACCGCTACCTGCAGACCAGCGGGCGTACGTCCAAGCGCTTAACACGCGAGGTAATGACGTAATCGCCAAACACATCCTCACGGAACAACTGGTGGATGCGAAGGGCAACGTCATCGGCGAGCCGCTCAAGGATATCACGAAGCAGATCCCGCGGCGGTCGTATACAAACTTCCTCGACTACCTGATCGCCCGGCATGCTGAGACACGAATGGCGCCAGGACGAGATGAACGTGTGTATGACCCTCGGACGGGCATGACGCTGGAGAAGGTCGCGGACAAGATTCGCATGTATCAGGACACCTATCCGGAGTTTGAGGGGATCGCCAAGCAGCTCTACGAGTGGAACGACAAGCTCGGGCAGGCTTGGCTCGTCGATACCGGCATCATTACACCGGAGACCTGGAAGGCTTGGAAAGAAGCGAATCCGTATTGGGTGCCGAACAAGCGGTATTTTTCCAAGCTCGAGCAGAGCGGCCGTCCGCCTGGTAAAGCACGCCGCGGCTTTTCCGGCCAAGGCAGCCCGGTCAAGAGCTATTCGCCAACCGGTTCGGAGCGCCCGATCATCGACCCGATCGAATCGATCATTGAATACGTCGACAAGTACGTGAAGACGGCCAAGCGCAACGAGGTCATGCAGACCGTGATTCAGCACTTAAACAACGAGCCGGAAGCGCTGCAAGGCTTTGCTGAACTGGTGCCTGAGAATCAGAATATGCACCAGTCGTCGATCGCGGCGATGAACAAGCTCATCAAGGACGAGGGCATCGAAACGTTGCTGGAGAAGCTGGACGGCGAATTCGAGGCGGCGTACAACAAGAATCAGAAAGAGCGCGTCGCAGGCCGCGGCAACATCGTGACCGGTATGATTGCGGGCGAGCCTGTGCAGGTCCAGGTTAACGACATCCCACTGCTGGAGGCGCTGGCGAATCTGTCGCCGCAGACGTCGAACGCGGTAGTCGAAGCCGCCCGCAAGGTGACCAACGCCATGAAGCTGCTCACGACCGGCGTAAACCCCGTGTTCAGCTTGACGCGGAACATCTGGCGGGACATTCCGACTGCATACATCTTCAGCAAGACGACGAACAACCCTTTTACCTTCGCCTGGGATTTGCTCGACGGCGTGGTCAGCACATTCGGTAACAAGGAGCTGTACCAGCGGTACAAGGCCGTGGGCGGCGGTCACAGCAGCCCTGTAGCGGCGGACCGTAATCTGCTCAGCCAGGCCAAGCGTGAACTGCTCCCGCAGAATAAGAAAGGCATGGGGCTTATTCCGAGGGCTTATGGCGCGCTGGAGAACCTGTCGAACGTCATCGAGTCGGCGCCCCGCCTGGGCGAGTTCAAACGGGTTACGCAGGCAGGCGGCGACAGCTACGCAAGCCGGCAGGAAGGGTTATTTCTAGCGAACGACCTAACGACTAACTTCAAGCGCAAAGGCTCTACGATCAAGGATGCTGACGCGTTCCTGCCGTATCTGAACGCTGCTGTGCAAGGGCTCGACAAGACGATTCGGGCATTCAAGGATAACCCGGGCTCGGTGTCAGCGAAGGCGTTCCTCGCGATTACGATCCCGACGATCGTGCTGTATGCCATCAACCACAAGCGGAAGGATTATCAGGAGTTGTCCAACTACACGAAGGATAACTTCTTTTTAATTCCTACAGGCGATAAACAGTTCATCAAGATTCCGCGGCCGCGCGAGCTCGGCATCCCGTTCGGCGCGCTGCTCGAGCGCACGATGCGGGCATGGGCCGACGAGGATCCGGAGTCGTTCCGGGACTTCTCCGACACGGTGACGACGGCGTTCTCTCCGCCTGGCATCCCCGCGAAGGAGCTGGCAAAGGGTGACTTCATGGGCGCTGCCATCGCGCCCGTTCGTGATACAGTGCTCGGGCCGCTCGTCGATGTCGCATCCAACGAGAACTTCGCCGGCGCGGCGATCGTTCCGCAATACTTGGAGGGCGTGTCACCGCGACTGCAGTTCGACGCCAACACCTCCGAGGTCGGCAAGAAGATCGGCAACATTCTGAATGTATCCCCGAAGCAGGTTGATCACCTGATTCGTTCATATACCGGCGTGATCGGGCAGCTCGGCTTGCCAGCATCGTCGACCGGCGCGACCATTGGAGAGACGCTCGGCAAGCAGGTGACGGCGGACTCCGTGTTCAGTAACGATGCATCGGGCAAGTTCTACGAGCTGAAGGACAAGCTGGACACAAAGTACAACGACATCAAGGCAACCGGCAATGTACCAGAAGGCTATAACGATGGGCTGCGGAAATACATGAATTCGGCGGCTGATCAAATCAGCGACGTGTCCAAGGCGATCCGCGCTGTCGACAAAATGATCATGTCGAGTGGCCAGAAGAAGGAAAAGAAGCGAGAGCTTACGGCACTCCGGAATCAGATCGCGCAAGAAGCGTACGAGAAGGTCCGCGACGTGATGAAGCAAAAATAATGGAGGGCTCCGCGGCTGCGGGGCCTTTCCTCATGGAGGGGATCTTTTGAAAGAGAATATCTTCGCAGCGTTGGTATCCGGCGCGACAACGATCATTACAGTAGCGCTGGGCGGCTGGGACGCAGCTCTGCGTATACTTGTCGTGCTCATGGTGGCCGACTACCTGACGGGCGTGCTGGCTGCATTCCGACGCAAACAGGTCAATTCAGAGGCGATGTTTTGGGGAGGGATTCGCAAGGCGGTCGTGCTGGGCGTGATCGCCATTGCCATCCTGCTCGACGACCTGGTCGGCAATACAGCGCCAGTGTTTAGGCTACTGGCGTTGTATTTTTACATCGCGCGCGAGGGTCTGTCCGTCGTGGAGAATCTTGGCCTGATCGGCGTGAAGCTTCCTAACTTTATAAAAGACGTGCTCGAGCAGCTGCAGCAGAAGGCGGAAGGCACGACAGCGCCGGCGCCGCTGCAGGTATTGGACCAGCCGCTAGGCAAACCGGTCTCGGCTGCGGATGCCGCGGAGAAGAAGGGAGACGTTTCGAATGTCTAAAGGTATTGACTGCGCAACGCCGCTCACGCCAAAGACAGCTGCCGCCGTGGCCGCTGCCGGCTACCAGTGGGCAGCCCGGTATCTCGTGCCTGCCGGGTACAGCAAGCGCCTGGCGCGCGCGGAGGCGGTCGCCATCACGGCAGCCGGCATGCAGATCGTGAGCGTGTACGAGACGACAGCCAACCGCCCGCAAGGCGGCGCGCTGAACGGCAAGAAGGACGGGGCGGCAGCGTACCTGGAGGCTCGCGCCATCGAGCAGCCAATCGGCAGCGCGATCTATTTCGCCGTCGACTACGATGCGCAACCGAAGGACTACGATCTGATCGAGGATTACCTGCGCGAGGCCGCCTCGGAGATCCCGGGTTATCAGGTCGGCGTGTATGGCTCGTATGCCGTCATCGAGGAGATGGCGAAGCGCGGCGCGGCCAAACACTTCTGGCAGACGTACGCCTGGAGCCGGGGCAAGCGAAGCGCGCATGCGAATCTGTACCAATACAAGAACGACACGCGCCTGGCCGGCATCGGCGTTGACCTGAACAAGTCGTACGGCTCAGAGGGCTGGTGGAACACGAAGCCAATCGCTGCGCCGCAGCCGGCCGCGCCCGAGATCGTGCCGAAAGTCGTCCGCTTGGTCGGTAACGAGGTCATTACGACCGGCGAAATCGTGGATGGGCGGCTGGTGGCCCCGATCGCGGATGTGCTGAAGGCAGCCGGCGTTCCGTTCACGTACGACAACGATACCAAAAAACTTTACCTGCTTTGATATTCCGCCCGGGGGCTTCGGCTCTCGGGCTTTTTTATTATCTGGTAGTTGTCGCCTATTGATTAAGAACGTACGTTCTGGTTAATATAAGAACATAAGTTCCCAATGGAGGCGAACACGGATGGATGTTTCGAAGTACATCAGCCGATCTGTCGAAATGATCTACGAGGACCAACAAGGGAAATTCACGCAACGATCCATGAAGGTAGTAAGCGTGACCGACAACACGGTTTCTGCCTACGATCTGACCAAGCACGCGCCGCGCAGCCTGCTCGCCGATCGCATCCTTGCATGTCGGCCACTGCCGGCACAGGGGCGTGACATCTCATGACGGCCGAAGCGGAGGACCTGCAGCTCATCCAGGAGCATATCGAGATCATGACGCTTGTGGAGATGGCACGGGCGCAGCATGAGGACGCCAAGGGTACGCGTAGCGGTATTACCAAGATAGTAGGAAGCTTTCTCCAGGGCGAGCTGGAGCGGTCATTGGATCGTCTGAAGGCGCGGCGGATTTGGATCAAAGATAAGCCGGAGCGCTCCGGGCTCAAATTGCAATTTACATATTCGATCGCGGGCAAACGTGGCTTGTACGAGATCGAGCGCGCGACGCTCCGGGCCTACATGACGGAGAGAGTGGAGGACTATTCGGACTTGATCATTAAGGTGCAGATTCCGAGGCCACCACTCGAGGTTAAATACGCCAAGGATAAGCACATGTACATCCAGCCTAACCCTTAGCATAAGCGAAAGCCCCGACGCCTAATCGCCGGGGCTTTTATGTAAGATAGCTACAAAATTAACAGGAATAAAATACCACTACAAAAAGCGCGCGGTTCGACAGCATCTGACATTGTCTCGGTTTATCATGGGAATTACACCCATTGTCCCACTATGGGGTGACATCCTGAACGAGGAGGCGAGTAGACAATCTACTCATCAGCCGATTGCGCCCAAATCAACTCGTGAAGATCTTTAGGCTCGCATCCCAGGATCATGGCCGCTTGTATTCCTTGGGCGAGCGTGAAGTTCTTCTCGCGTAATTTGACCTTGGTTATAAACTGACGGGACAGCCCCATTCTTCTGGCAAGCTCAGCTTGGTTTATCCCCGCCCGTTTACAAAGGTACGTCAATCGGCTGGCCCCCAGTTGCAGGGTCACAGCCAATGTTAGGACTCCTTAAGATTTTATCGACCAAATTATAACATACCAAAGGGGCGTAGGCGATGGGAGGCAGTATAATAGAAGAAACTGATTTATTGAGCGCACGCTTGCAATCCGGTTACTCCATTCAAACGGCTGCAAAGAGTTTGGGCGTTACTGATGATGAGCTGGAGGCGTATGAAGCCAACAGCGAGTCAGTTCCAGTTAGCGTTGCTGTAAGAATGGCTCGTTTGTACAGGAGATCGATAGACAGCATCTGTTTTCGATCCAGTGATAGATAAAATACACGTTTAGAATTTTTTGCACGGATTTTGCACCGACATAGTAAGAATCGTTGATGCATCGCGGTTTTTTGGATATATTATACGTCCTCTTGGGACGCCAGTTTTATATTAAACCATAATTCCCCGTTGGCCTCATCCGTGAGGTCGGCGGGGATTTTCATGCGCACGGACGAATGGGCGCTTGGTCAAGCCAGCGCCTTACGCATATGCCAGTACGGATGGCCGTTAATGCGAATGAGCTTGTCTTCCTCGAAACCGAGCCGGGCGTACAGGGCGCGAGCGCCATCCTTCTCGACGTCCACGTTGAGCCCGAGCGCGACATACCCTTGCGCGACCGCATCCAGCTCGGCGCGGCGGATGAGCGCCTTGGCGAATCCGCGGCCTTGGTAAGCCGGAAAGACGGCGACGGCATCGATATAATATTCGTCCTCGTCCGCTTCCCGGTCCTGCGGGTCTTCTCCGAAGCCGGCTTCGCGGAGCCGTTCGGCGATCGGCGCATAAAGCGCATCAGCCTGATCGCCGCCGTAGCACAGGATGGTGCCGGCGGGTTCGCCCCCTTCGGCGACGAGGAGCGTATGGCGCTCGGCGCTGAACCGGTTGCCCGGCGTTCGGTAGTATTCGGCGAGCTTGGCCAGCACAGCCGCCTCCGTGCGCTCGCCGGTGAGCCTGTAGGCGATATCTTCGATGGCCAGCAGCACCAGCCTGGATACCGCTGCCGCGTCGCCGGGGCCGGCGGATCTGATCTGCATCGCGCGTGTCCTCCACGTTCCAATTTTAAATCCAAGTCAAAATAAAAGAGCCTCTGCGGCAACAGAGACTCTGGTTGTACGTAGGTTTGGAGCGGGTGAAGGGAATCGAACCCTCGCCTCAAGCTTGGGAAGCTGGCGTTCTACCATTGAACTACACCCGCATAGCAGTAGTATAATAGCACAGCACGGCAGCGCGATGCAATGCGGCGCTTTTTTATTTGCTACGCCTTCATGATATAATTCCTGAATCGGACTGATCAAGCAAGCACTCGGACAGCGATGGAGGAAGGGGTTCGCGGCGTGTCGGACTTCACCGGGGACAATCTGGTCTTGTTTCCCAAGACCTTGGACTACTATCAGATACAATTGACGCGCATGCTCGAGACGGAGCGGTACGGGGAGGCCAAAGGCCTGCTTGACTTCCTGCTTCAGTGCGGAGGCGAGGCGGAGAAGCATCACACCGAATGGCAGGCGCTGCTTGGCTGGCTGGAGGCGGCTTTTCCGGAGGCCATGGCAACGGGAGTGCCCGGGGAAGCGGCGGAAGTCGCCGAGGAGGAGGACGAGGACGCGGATACGGTCCTCAGACAGCGCGTGCTCGGGAGAGCGGCGGAAGATCCCGCCTATTTGCAGCGGCTCATCTCCATTTTATTCGACGACGAGGATCCGGAGCAGCAGCTGCTCGCGCTGGGCCAAATGACGCATCTCCCCGGACCCGAAGCCGAATCCGCGCTGCGGCGCTGGCTTTCCGAGCGGGAGCACCATCCGCTGGTGCAATTTCGCGCGCTGCAGCTTCTTCGCCGATTCGGAGCCGAGGGGACGGCGGTCATGCTGAGGGACGGCGAGGCGTTGACGCTCGAGATCGACGAGACACCGCTGTCGTTCGAGGAGTTTCCGCAGTCGGTGCTCGAGGTTCCGGAGCGGCTTAGCCGAATGGCCGAAGTGTCGGACCCTGCGCTATCCTACTTTGCGGACGAGATGTGGCGGGAATGCGTGCAGGCGGCGTACGGCTCCAACGTCTTCAAATGGATGATGGAAGCCGACGACGGCGCCTCCGATCTGTGGGCTGCGGCGCTTCACCAGCACCTGCAGGAGAAGCTGCACGGCCAGACGGGCGACGAGTGGACGCGGGAGCAGTACGGCATTACGGGCGAGCTGAGGTTCCGGTACGAGCAGGCGCTGCGCTGGCTGCGAATGTACGGAGCGGATAAGGTATGATCCGAACCCGTTTTTGCCTTGAATTCGTTGCCAGTCTTGTTCTATAATAAAATGGTTTATGTCAATCGGCCGCATCGGGCGGCAAGACGTCTTCGGAGGGATTGAATATTATGCAAGCAAAATGGGAAAAAATAGAGAAGAACCTTGGCGTTCTGGAGGTCGAGATCGACGAGGCGCAGGTCGCCGAGGCGCTTGACAAAGCCTTCAAGAAGGTCGTTCAAAAAGTAAACGTACCCGGTTTCCGCAAAGGCAAAGTGCCGCGCGGCATTTTCGAATCCCGCTTCGGCGTCGAGAGCCTGTACCAGGACGCGATCGACATTCTGCTTCCGGGCGCATACAGCGAAGCCGTCGAGCAGACGGGCATCGTGCCGGTAGACCGTCCGGACGTGGACGTCGAGCAGTTCGGCAAGGGGCAGTCCTTCATTTTCAAAGCTAAAGTTACCGTCAAGCCCGAAGTGACGCTGGGCGAGTACAAGGGTCTTGAGGCTCCCGCAGCCGATACGGAGGTCAAGGAAGAAGAGATTGCGGCAGAACTCGAGCGCCTGCAAAACCGCCATGCCGAGCTCGTCGTCGTCGACGAAGGCCCCGCGCAAAACGGCGACACCACGATCATCGACTTCGAAGGCTTCCTGGACGGCGAACCGTTCGAGGGCGGCAAGGGCGAGCGCTATTCGCTAGAGTTGGGTTCCGGCTCCTTCATCCCGGGCTTCGAAGAGCAAGTCGTCGGCCTGAACATCGCCGAGGACAAGGACATCAACGTCACGTTCCCCGAGAACTACCAAGCCGAGAACCTGGCCGGCAAGGACGTCGTGTTCAAGGTGAAGCTGCACGAGATCAAGCGCAAAAACCTGCCCGCCCTGGACGACGAGTTCGCGAAGGACGTCAGCGAGTTCGACACGTTCGACGAATACAAAGCGGACCTGACGAGCAAGCTGAAGGAGCGCAAGGAAAAAGAAGCCGAAGCCGCCAAGGAAAACGCCTTGATCGACAAGGCCGCCGAAGGCGCGGAGCTTGAAATCCCGGAAGCGATGATCGAGTCCGAGATCGACAGCATGCTGAAGGATTTCGAGAGCCGCCTGCGCATGCAGGGCATGACGCTGGATCTGTACTATCAGTTCAGCGGCCAGGACGAAGCGGCGCTGAAGGGCCAGATGCGTATCGATGCCGAGAAGCGGGTCCGCAACAACCTGGTGCTCGAAGCGATCGCGAACGCCGAGAACCTGGAGATCTCCGAGGAAGAGCTGTCCGCCGAACTGGACAACCTCTCTGCGATGTACAACCGTTCCGCCGACGAGCTTCGCACGATCTTCGGTTCCAACGGCTATATCGACACGCTTAACGCCGACCTCAAGGTTCGCAAGGCCGTCAAGTTCCTGGTCGAGAACAGCAAGACCGCATAATCGCCGAAGGTCCCACGACGATACGTCGGCCTCCGGTTCATAAACATGGGGCACGTGATCATCGCGTGCCTCATTTTTAACCCTACATATGCTCGGAATATGCCCGAACCGCGCGTCTTTTTCGCCGACATGACATTCGGGTATGAACATGTTAGAATATTACCGAATCGCGAAGTCCATTTCAGAAAAGAGGTTGGCGCGTATGGCATTGGTCCCTATGGTCGTTGAACAGACTAACCGCGGAGAGCGGTCTTATGACATCTATTCGCGGTTGCTGAAGGACAGAATCATATTTCTAGGCAGTGCGATTGATGACGATGTCGCCAATCTCATCATGGCCCAGCTGTTGTTCCTCGCCGCGGAAGACCCGGAGAAGGACATCCATCTTTACATCAATTCCCCTGGCGGTTCGGTCACGGCCGGCATGGGTATTTACGATACGATGCAGTATATCAAGCCTCCGGTGAGCACGATCTGCGTCGGCATGGCCGCGAGCATGGGATCTCTGCTGCTGACGGCGGGCGCTCCCGGCAAGCGCTTCGCGCTTCCGAACAGCGAGATCATGATTCACCAGCCGCTCGGCGGCGTGCGGGGGCAGGCTTCCGATATCAAGATTCATGCCGATTGGATCGTCAAGACTAAGGAGAAGCTGAACAAGATCTACGTAGACCGGACCGGGCAGCCGTACGAGAAGATTGAGCGCGACACCGACCGCGACAACTTCATGAGCGCAGACGAAGCGCAGGCTTACGGACTGATCGACAAGGTCATCTCTTCTCCGACCAACGTATAAGGAGTGATTCCATGTTTAAATTCAACGACGAGAAGGGCCAGCTGAAATGTTCCTTCTGCGGCAAGTCGCAGGATCAGGTTCGCAAGCTGGTAGCCGGACCGGGCGTCTATATATGCGACGAGTGTATCGAGCTGTGCACGGAGATCGTCGAGGAGGAGCTCGGGCACGAGGAAGAGCTCGATCTCAAGGATATCCCCAAGCCGATCGAGATTCGCAATATTCTCGACCAGTACGTCATCGGCCAGGAGCAAGCGAAGAAGTCGCTGTCCGTCGCCGTTTACAACCACTACAAGCGGATCAACTCGCAGAGCAAGATCGAGGACGTCGAGCTGCAGAAGAGCAACATCATGCTCGTCGGCCCTACGGGCTCGGGCAAGACGCTGCTTGCGCAGACGATGGCCAAGATTTTGAACGTGCCGTTCGCGATCGCCGACGCCACTTCCCTTACGGAAGCCGGCTACGTGGGCGAAGACGTCGAGAACATTTTGCTTAAGCTGATTCAAGCCGCCGACTATGACGTAGAGAAGGCCGAGCGCGGCATTATCTACATCGACGAGATCGACAAGGTCGCCCGCAAGTCTGAGAATCCGTCGATTACCCGCGACGTATCCGGCGAAGGCGTCCAGCAGGCGCTGCTCAAGATTCTCGAGGGTACGGTCGCTTCCGTGCCTCCGCAGGGCGGACGCAAGCACCCGCATCAGGAGTTCATCCAGATCGACACGACGAATATCCTGTTCCTGTGCGGCGGCGCGTTCGACGGTCTCGAGCAGATCATCAAGCGCCGGATCGGCAAAAAGGTCATCGGCTTCAGCGCGGCCCTCGAAGGCCAGAAAGAGCTTAAGCCGGGCGAATATTTGTCCCTCGTTCAACCGGAGGACCTGCTGAAGTTCGGCCTGATTCCCGAGTTCGTCGGACGTCTGCCGGTCATCTCTTCGCTCGAGCCGCTCGACGAAGCCGCGCTCGTGCGCATTCTGTCCGAGCCGAAGAACGCGCTGGTCAAGCAATACCAGAAGCTGCTCGAGATGGACAACGTCAAGCTCGACTTCGAGCAAGGCGCGCTCGAAGAGATCGCCCGCGAAGCGATCAAGCGCAACACGGGCGCCCGCGGCCTGCGTGCCATCATCGAAGGCATCATGCTTGAGGTGATGTACGAGGTGCCGTCCCGCGACGACGTCAATTCCTGCGTCATCACGGAGAAGGTCGTGCGCGACAAGATCGCTCCCGAGCTGACGAACAAGAAAACGAAGAAAAAAGAAGAGAGCGCATAAAGCGCCTCTATTCCGCTCAAGCTCCACCCCGCCCCCTCGCGAACGCCGTGCGGAGGCGGGGTGGACTTATGCCTTTACGGGGTGAACTGAACCATGTATTTGCGTACGGATACCGTGCCGGTCCGCGTCGGCAACCTGACGATCGGCGGCAACAATCAAGTCGTGCTGCAGAGCATGTGCACGACCAAGACGGCGGACGTCGCGGCCACCGTGGCCGAGATCAAGCGTCTCGAGGAAGCCGGCTGCCAGATCGTTCGCGTGACGGTGAACAACAAGGAAGCGGCCGCCGCCATCAAGGAGATCAAGAAGCAGATCAGCATTCCGCTCGTCGCCGACATTCACTTCGACTACAGGCTCGCGCTGCTCGCGATCGAGAACGGCATCGACAAAGTCCGGATCAACCCGGGCAACATCGGACGCCGGGAGAAGGTCGAAGCGGTCGTCAAGGCGTGCAAGGAGCGGGGAATCCCGATCCGAATCGGCGTCAACGCCGGCTCGCTCGAGAATCATTTGCTGGAGAAGTACGGCTATCCGACCGCCGAAGCGATGGTCGAGAGCGCCTTGTTCCATATCGGTATTCTGGAAGAACTGGATTTCCACGATATTATCGTTTCTCTTAAAGCATCCGACGTTCCGATGGCGATCGAAGCGTATACGAAGGCGGCCGAGGTGATCAAATATCCGCTTCACCTGGGCATTACCGAAGCGGGGACGCTGTTTTCGGGCACCGTCAAGAGCGCGGCCGGACTCGGCGTGCTGCTGAACGCCGGCATCGGCAACACGATGCGCATCTCGCTCAGCGCGGATCCGGTCGAAGAGATCAAGGTCGCGCGCGAGCTGCTCAAGACGTTCGGCCTGATCACGGACGCGCCGACGCTCATTTCTTGCCCGACCTGCGGCCGGCTCGACATCGACCTGTTCTCCGTGGCCAACGAGGTCGAGGAGTACTTGTCCAAGCTCAAGGTGCCGATCAAGGTATCCGTGCTTGGCTGCGCGGTCAACGGTCCCGGCGAAGCGCGGGAGGCCGATATCGGCATTGCGGGCGCCCGCGGCGAAGGCATGCTGTTCCGCTACGGCGAGATGATCCGCAAGGTGCCGGAGGCCGAGCTCGTCAGCGAGCTGAAGAAGGAGATCGACCATATCGCGGCGGTGTACGCTGAGACGGGCGAGATTCCGGGCCGCAAGCCGCATGCGCCGAAGCCCGGCGTCGCGGCCGGCACCGTATAAGATTTCCTTTGAATGCGCGCCGCCGCAAGCGGCATGAAGAAGTCCTGCTATCCGGCGGGGCTTCTTTTGCATCTTCGGGCATGAGGCGGTTTCAATCGTATGGGCGGCATCTGGGTAAAAAAAGAAGGTGGAGCCGTGACACCCGCATTTTGATACCTGCATCGAGAAGGAGGAATGCGTCATCATGACCGAAGCGACGATCAAAAGCATGGAATCCTGCATCGAAGACTGCCTCGCCTGCGTAAAGGCCTGCAACGCCTGTTATGCCGCCTGTCTGGAAGAAGCGCATATCGATAAGATGCGGGATTGCATCCGGCTGGACCGGGAATGCGCAGACCTATGCGCGTTCACGGCGCAAGCGATGACGATGCGCAGCAGCTATCGCGGAGAGCTCGCGCTGCTGTGCGCCGAAGCTTGCCAGCGCTGCGGAGAGGCTTGCGCGATGCATGAACACGAGCATTGCCGGCGCTGCGCAGAAGCGTGCTTCAAATGCGCCGAGTCTTGCGTGGCGATGGCGCGCGAGCTGAGCGCGCTTCAATCGGATGCCGCGCATGTATAATGCGCCTGCTGCCAACCTCATCCTCGCATGACTATATCCGCCTCCAACCGGGCAATACTAAGAATTATGCTGCCAGCTTGCCGGTTGGACGGGCGTGGGAATCCACGACGCTAGTAGAGAGGATGAGGTTATATGGCACTGGGCACCGTGTTGATGCTCGTACAGGTGTTTTTCGCCGTCGTAATCGGGATTTACTTTTGGAATCTGCTCCGCAATCAGAAAACGAACAAGACCGCCGTCGACCGGGAGTCGCGCAAGGAGATGGACAAGCTGCGCAAGCTGAGGTCCATCTCGCTCACGAAGCCGCTATCCGAGAAGACGCGTCCTGTCTCGATGAACGATATCGTCGGACAGCGCGAAGGCCTTCGCGCGCTTAAGGCCGCGCTGTGCAGCGGCAATCCGCAGCACGTCATTGTGTACGGGCCGCCGGGCGTCGGCAAGACGGCCGCCGCGCGCGTCGTGCTGGAGGAGGCGAAGAAAAACCCTTCGTCGCCGTTCAGGCTCGAGGCGAAGTTCACGGAGATCGACGCGACGACCGCCCGCTTCGACGAGCGCGGCATCGCCGATCCGTTGATCGGCTCGGTTCACGATCCGATCTACCAAGGCGCGGGCGCGATGGGCGTCGCCGGCATCCCGCAGCCGAAGCCGGGCGCGGTCACCAAGGCGCACGGCGGCATTCTGTTCATCGACGAGATAGGCGAGCTGCACCCGATCCAGATCAACAAGCTGCTTAAGGTGCTCGAGGACCGCAAAGTATTCCTCGAGAGCGCCTACTATCATGCGGAGGATCCGAATATTCCGCTCTATATTCATGATATTTTCCAGAACGGGCTGCCCGCCGACTTCAGGCTCGTCGGCGCGACGACAAGGTCGCCGAGCGAACTGCCGCCCGCGCTGCGCAGCCGCTGCATGGAGATCTACTTCCGGCCGCTGCTGCCGTCCGAGATCGGCGAGATCGCGCAGAACGCGGTCGCCAAGATCGGGCTGCCCGCCGACCCGGAAGCCGTCGAGGTCGTCAAGCACTATGCGACCAACGGCCGCGAAGCCGTCAACATGATTCAACTGGCGGCAGGTCTTGCGCTGTCGGAAGGTCGCCAGCGCATCGCGGCCTCCGACCTCGAATGGGTCGTCAACAGCAGCCAGCTGCCGCCGCGTCCGGACCGCAAGGTGCCCGACAAGCCGGCTGTGGGCTTCGTGAACGGCCTGGCGGTGTTCGGGCCGAGCATGGGCGCGCTGCTCGAGATCGAGGTGACGGCCATCCCTGCGATGCCGGGCAAAGGCGTCTATACGATCACGGGCGTCGTCGAGGAAGAAGAGATCGGCGGCGGGCAGCGCACGCTGCGGCGCAAGAGCATGGCGAAGGGCTCGGTCGAGAACGTGCTGACCGTGCTTCGCGCCTTTAACCTGCGGCCGGAAAATTACGACCTCCACATCAATTTCCCCGGCGGGACGCCGATCGACGGACCGTCGGCGGGCATCGCGATGGCCGTTGCGATCGCTTCGGCGATCACCGGACAGCCGGTCGACAACAAGCTCGCGCTGACGGGCGAGATCAGCATCCACGGACGCGTGAAGCCGGTCGGCGGCGTGCTCGCCAAGGTCGAGGCCGCTTTCCAGTCGGGCGCGGACACGGTGCTCATTCCGAAAGAGAACTGGCAGGCGATCTTCGAGGGGCTGCAGGGCGTCAAAGTCGTCCCCGTCGAGACGGTGGAGGAAGTGTTCGTTCGTGTGTTCGGGCCGGCGCCGCTTCGTCTGCCCGGCGAGCTGGAAGCCGCGGAGCGTCCGATTCCGGCAGACGGCTACGCCGCCGCCGCGCCGCTGTCGATCCTTCATGCCGGCTCCCCCGCAGCCGCGAATCCGACCGAGAACGTGCGCGCTTCGCTTCACGGAGACGGCCGCCCCGCTCCGGGTGCAGGCGTTTAAGCTTGATAGGCCGAGTGCCGCAACGAGCGCCGTCCTTCGGGCGGCGCCGCTGTGTTTTTTGCGGCGCGCTATTTCTTTTGATACAATGACTGAAGGGTTAGCCGCCGGCTGATGGCAACCCTAACCATACCGGGCCACGCCGCACAGCGGCAAGGCTTGAGGAGGTGCCGTCCTTATGGCTTCGAACAAGACGAAGAGCCGTTCACTGCCTTTGCTCCCTCTACGCGGGCTGCTCGTCTACCCCAGCATGGTGCTGCATCTGGACGTAGGCCGCGAGAAGTCGATCAAGGCGCTCGAGCAATGCATGATCGACGATCACATGATTTTGCTGTGCTCCCAGTCGGAGATCAATATCGAAGAACCCACGCAGGAGGACATTTACCGCATCGGTACGATCGCCAAGGTCCGGCAGATGCTGAAGCTGCCGAACGGCACGATTCGCGTGCTGGTCGAGGGCGTCGTCCGCGCGGAGATCGAACAGTATTTGCCCAATGACGGCTTCTACGAAGTCGTCGCCCGGGAGCTCCCGGAGCCCGATTCGAACGATTCCGAACTGGATGCGCTCATGCGCGCGGTATTAAGCCAGTTCGAGCACTATATCAATCTCTCCAAGAAGGTCACGCCGGAGACGCTTGCCGCCGTATCCGACATCGACGAGCCGGGCCGCCTGGCCGACGTCATCACGAGCCACCTGTCGCTCAAGATCAAGGACAAGCAGGAAATTCTCGAGACGGTCGAAGTGCGCAGCCGCCTGGAGAAGCTTCTCGACTTCCTGAACAACGAGCGCGAGGTGCTCGAGCTCGAACGCAAGATCAGCCAGCGCGTCAAGAAGCAAATGGAGAAGACGCAAAAGGAATACTATCTGCGCGAGCAAATGAAGGCGATCCAGAAGGAGCTCGGCGAGAAGGAAGGCCGGGCAGGCGAGGTCGAGGAGCTGCGCAATCAGCTGGGGGAGAAGAAGCTCCCCGAGAAGATCGCGGCCAAGGTCGAGAAGGAAATCGACCGCCTCGAAAAAATGCCGGCTTCGTCCGCGGAAGGCGCCGTCATCCGCAATTATATCGAATGGCTGCTTGCCCTTCCGTGGAACAACTTCACGGAGGATCACCTGGATCTTGCGAAGGCCGAACAGATCCTCGACGAGGCGCATTCCGGACTTGAAAAGCCGAAGGAGCGCGTGCTCGAGTATCTTGCCGTTCAGCAGCTCGTGAAAAAGCTGAAGGGGCCGATCCTGTGTCTCGTCGGCCCGCCGGGCGTCGGCAAGCCTTCGCTCGGCCGCCCGATCGCCGCATCGCTCGGCCGCGAGTTCGTGCGCATCTCGCACGGCGGCGTCCGCGACGAAGCCGAGATCCGCGGCCACCGGCGCACATACGTCGGCGCGATGCCGGGCCGC
>NZ_JAGXJW010000074.1 GCF_019091135.1 Cohnella sp. GbtcB17
GTGCGAGCCCGCCAACCACGTTGCAAAACATCTCGATCACCCGCGCCCGCTGCCAGTTCTGGGCCCGGACGCCGTCTCCGGCGAGCTGGGGATTCTCGGCGTCCAAAGTGGTCCAGGGCATTCGCGTGAGCGACGTGGACATCGTCGATCCGACGTATCACGGCATCATGTTCCAAACCAAGTACAACGGTACGCAGCCGGAAAATCCGGTCACCGACACGATCTTCACCAACATTACGATCTCGGGCGCGCAGAAGAGCGGCGACGCGTTCGACGCGAAGAGCGGCGTCGGCATCTGGGCGAACGAGCTGCCCGCGCCGGGTCAAGGCCCGGCGGTCGGCTCGGTAACGTTTAACAACCTGAAGTTCAACAACGTCGTGACGCCGATCAAAAATACGACCTCTACCTTTACGATCAACATCAATCCTTGATTCAAGACTGGCTGGACAGTCCCGTTCGCCGTCAGGCGGGCGGGGCTGTTTTGCGTTAACAGCAGCAAGAATTAACGGCGTTTTCCATTAACCGAATTAACTTTCGATAATCGTATCGTCTTGTGCGCCTCCCTTAAAATAGCGGCAGAAGCCGGTCCGCGCGCCGGCAAGCGGGGGAGGAAATCGAGTTGAAACGCAAGTTGAGCATGCTGATGTGTCTGGCGCTGCTGTTCGGACTTATTCCTGCATATGGAGGCGCAGCCCACGCGGCGGCGTCGGCAAACGTGATGCAGCTCGTCTCGGGTTATTACCATGATGTCGGTCTGACCACGAGCGGCAAGATGTTGGGATGGGGAGGCAATGAGTTCGGCGGCCTTGCGGACGGCACGAACGTGAACCGCAGCAAACCGGTAGCCGCGCAAGGCATGACGGATGTCGCTTCGGTAGCGGCGGGGGTACGGCAGTCGTTCGCGGTCAAAAAGGACGGCACGGTATGGGCCTGGGGCTCCAATAATCACGGCCAGCTGGGGGACGGCACGACGACGAACCAGTGGTTGCCCGTGCAGCTCGCGATCAATGGCGTCGCATCGTTGTCGGGCGGCATCGGCTACCATACGCTCGCCCTGAAGAAGGACGGCACGGTATGGGCCTGGGGGAAAAACGACAACGGCGAGCTCGGGGACGGCACGACGACGAGCCGTTCCGTTCCGGCCGAGGTCCCTGGTTTAACGAATATGATCGCGGTATCCGCGGGCGGCTATCACAGTATCGCCCTGAAGGCCGACGGGACGGTATGGGCGTGGGGGCTCAATTCGGCGGGCGAGATGGGCAACGGGACCGAATCTGCCGCACAGACGACGCCAGTGCAGGTGACGGGCCTGGATCATGTGATCGCGATCTCGGCCGGCAACTATCACAATCTTGCGCTGAAGGAAAACGGCACCGTATGGGCTTGGGGCGAGAATTCCTGGGGCGCAGTCGGCGACGGCACGACGACCAAGCGAATCGTGCCGGTCCAGGTTCAGGGGATAAGCGACGTCGTCGCGGTGTCCGCGGGCGGCTGGCACAGCCTTGCCCTGAAGGCGGACGGCACGCTGTGGGCCTGGGGATACAACAATCTGGGCCAAGTCGGCGACGGTACGACCACGACGCGCAAGGCGCCTTTACAGGTGAGCGGCCTTACGGATGTCGCGCAAATCGCCGCGGGGGCGTTCCACTCGGGCGCTCTGCGCAGCGACGGCTCGTTCTGGGGCTGGGGCTTCAACGATTACGGACAGCTCGGCAACGGTACGTTCAAGGATTCGAGCGTGCCGGCGCAGAGCCTCGTATGGCTGGACGATACGGCGCCGGCGCTCGGCTCCGGTACGATCTCGGCCGCCGAGGTCACGACCGACAGCGCGACGCTGAGCTGGACCAAGGCGACCGACAACTTGTCGGGGCAGGCGGATCTCCAATATCGCTTGTACCGCTCCTTCAAGAACAATATCCAGACCGTCGCCGACATGGAGTCCAAAGGCATCGCGGTCAACGCGTATACGGCCGATATCGACAGTCTGCCGTTGACCGGCCTGCTCGACGGCATGCCGTATTATTTTAACGTCATCGTCAAAGACAAGGCCGGCAACAAAACGGCTTATACGATGCAGCAAGTCGTCACGGTCGCCATCCCGACCTACAGCGTCATTTATCGGGGGAACGGCAATACAGGCGGAAAGGTGCCCGTCGACGACTTCTACTATTATGAAGACGAGGAAGCCGAGGTGCTTGGCAACGCTCGTGGGCTGATCAAGGCCGGCTATTCGTTCGCGGACTGGAACACGGAAGCGGACGGAACCGGGACGGCCTACAAGGAAGGCGACCTGGCGCCGATCGGGCAGGCTGACCTCGTGCTATACGCGCAATGGACGAAGAATCCGACGTACAAGGTGCTGTATGACGGCAACGGGGAAACGGGCGGCACAAGTCCGGTCGACAACGAGGAATACGAAGCCGGCGCGACGGCGACCGTCCTGAGCAACGTCGGCGGCTTCGTCAAAAACGGCTTTTCGTTCGCCGGGTGGAACACGAAGCCGGACGGCGACGGAACGCCTTATGCGGCCGACGCGGCGCTGACCATGCCCGCGGCAAACGTGACGCTGTACGCGCAGTGGACGCTAAATCCGACTTTCGGCGTGACCTACGAAGCGGCGGATGCCGACAGCGGCAGCGTGCCCGCGGATGCGAGCGCGTACGAAGAGGGCGTCGAGGTGACGGTGCAGGGTAACACAGGCCATCTGTCGCGGGTGGGTTACACCTTCGCAGGCTGGACGCTGACGGCCGATGGCGGCGGTACGGTGTACAAAGCCGGAGACAAGGTGACGATGGGTGGCGCTGACCTCACGCTGCACGCCAAGTGGACGGCGAACCCAACGTACGGTGTGACGTACGAAGCAGCCGATGCCGACAGCGGCAGCGTGCCTGTCGATGCGGGCGCGTATGAGGAAGGCGCCGAGGTAACGGTGCAGGGTAACACAGGCAATCTGGTGCGGGCGGGCTATACATTCGCGGGTTGGACGCTGGTGGCCGATGGTGGCGGCACGGTGTACAAGGCCGGTGACAAGCTGACGATGGGCGCGGCGGATGTAACACTGCACGCCAAGTGGACGGCGAACCCGACGTATGGCGTGACGTACGAGGCAGCGGATGCAGATAGCGGCAGCGTGCCAGTGGATGCGGGCGCGTATGAGGAAGGCGCCGAGGTGGCGGTCCAGGGTAACACCGGCAATCTGGCGAGGGCAGGCTATACCTTCGCGGGCTGGACGCTGGCGGCCGATGGCGGCGGTACGGTGTACAAAGCCGGAGACAAGCTAACGATGGGTGGCGCTGACCTCACGCTGCACGCCAAGTGGACGGCGAACCCGACGTATGGCGTGACATACGAGGCGGCGGATGCCGACAGCGGCAGCGCGCCAGTAGATGCGAGTGCGTACGAGCAAGGCGCCGAGGTGACGGTGCAGGGTAACATCGGCAACCTGGCTAAAACCGGCTACACCTTCGCGGGCTGGACATTGACGGCCGATGGTGGCGGCACGGTGTACAAAGCCGGCGACAAGGTGACGATGGGTGGCGCTGACATCACGCTGCACGCCAAGTGGACGGCGAACCCGACGTATGGCGTGACCTACGAGGCGGCGGATGCCGACAGCGGCAGCGTGCCCGTGGATGCGGGCGCGTATGAGGAAGGCGCCGAAGTGACTGTCCAAGGCAACACCAGCAACCTGGCTAAAACCGGCTATACCTTCGTGGGCTGGACGCTCACAGCCAATGGCGGCGGCACGGTGTATAAAGCTGGCGACAAGCTGACGATGGGCACGGCCGACATCACACTGCACGCCAAGTGGACGGCGAACCCAACGTACGATGTGACGTACGAAGCAGCCGATGCCGACAGCGGCAGCGTGCCTGTCGATGCGGGCGCGTACGAAGCAGGCGCCGAGGTGACGGTCCAAGGCAATACCGGCAACTTGGCTAAAATCGGCTACACCTTCGAGGGCTGGACAGTGGCAGCCGATGGCGGCGGTACGGTGTACAAGGCCGGCGATAAGCTGACCATGGGCACGGCCGACATCACACTGCACGCCAAGTGGACGGCGAATGTGACGTACAGCGTGACGTATGAGGCAGCCGAGGCCGACAGCGGCAGTGTGCCTGTGGATGCGGGCGCGTATGAGGAAGGCGCCGAGGTGACGGTCCAAGGCAACACCGGCAACCTTTCGCGGGTGGGTTACACCTTCGCAGGCTGGACTATGTCGGCCGATGGCGGCGGCATGGTGCACAAGGCCGGCGACAAGCTGACGATGGGCACGGCTGACATCACGCTGCACGCCAAGTGGACGGCGAACCCGACCTACAGCGTGACGTATGAGGCGGGGGATGCCGACAGCGGTAGTGTGCCTGTGGATGCGGGTGCGTACGAGGAAGGCGTTGAGGTGACGGTCCAAGGCAACACGGGCAACCTGTTGAGGGCGGGTTATACCTTCGTGGGCTGGACGATGGCAGCCGATGGCGGCGGCATCGTGTACAAAGCCGGCGACAAGCTGACGATGGGAACGACCGACATCACACTGCACGCCAAGTGGACGGCGAACCCGACGTACAGCGTGACGTATGAGGCGGGGGATGCCGACAGCGGCAGCGTGCCCGTAGATGCGGGCGCGTATGAGGAAGGCGCCGAGGTGACGGTGCAGGGTAACACGGGTAATCTGTCGCGGGTGGGTCATACCTTCGCGGGCTGGACACTGGCGGCCGATGGTGGCGGTACCGTGTACAAAGCCGGCGATAAGCTAACGATGGGCACGGACGACATCGCGCTGCACGCCAAGTGGACGGCGAACCCGACGTACAGCGTGACGTATGAGGCGGGGGATGCCGACAGCGGCAGCGTGCCCGTAGATGCGGGCGCGTATGAGGAAGGCGCCGAGGTGACGGTGCAGGGTAACACGGGTAATCTGTCGCGGGTGGGGCATACCTTCGCGGGCTGGACACTGGCGGTCGATGGTGGCGGTACCGTGTACAAAGCCGGCGATAAGCTAACGATGGGCACGGCCGACATCACACTGCACGCCAAGTGGACAGCCAACCCGACGTATGGCGTGACGTACGAGGCAGCGGATGCCGATAGCGGCAGCGTGCCTGTGGATGCGAGCGTGTACGAAGAAGGCACCGAGATGACGGTCCAAGGTAACACGGGCAACCTGTCGCGGGCGGGTTATACCTTCGTGGGCTGGACACTGGCAGCCGATGGCGGCGGCACGGTGTACAAAGCCGGCGACAAGCTGACAATGGGCACGGCCGACATCGCGCTTCACGCCAAGTGGACGGCAAACCCGACGTACAGCGTGACGTATGAGGCGGGGGATGCCGACAGCGGCAGCGTGCCCGTAGATGCGGGCGCGTATGAGGAAGGCGCCGAGGTGACGGTGCAGGGTAACACGGGTAATCTGTCGCGGGTGGGTCATACCTTCGCAGGCTGGACGCTGGCGGCCGATGGTGGCGGTACCGTGTACAAAGCCGGCGATAAGCTAACGATGGGCACGGCCGACATCACGCTTCACGCCAAGTGGACGGCGAACCCGACGTATGGCGTGACCTACGAGGCAACCAATGCCGACAGCGGCAGCGTGCCCGTGGATGCGGGCGCGTATGAGGAAGGCACCGAAGTGATTGTCCAAGGCAACACCGACCATCTGACGCGGGCGGGCTACACCTTCGCGGGCTGGACGCTCACAGCCAATGGCGGCGGCACGGTGTACAAAGCCGGCGACAAGCTGACAATGGGCACGGCCGACATCACGCTTTACGCCAAGTGGACGGCAAACCCCACATACGGTGTGACATACGAGGCGGCCGATGCGGACAGTGGCAGCGTGCCTGTAGATGCGAGCGCGTACGAGGAAGGCGCCGAGCTGACGGTCCAAGGCAACACGGGCAACTTGTCGCGGACGGGCTACACCTTCGCAGGCTGGACGCTGGCATCCGAAGGCGGCGGCACCGTGTACAAAGCCGGCGACAAGCTGACAATCGGACGAGCCGATGTCCATCTTTATGCAAAGTGGGATATCGAAGCGGGAGGCGGCCCCGACCCCGATCCGGATCCTGTAGCTGCGCCAAAGCTGACGTTGCTTCATTTATCGGCAGGCGAATGGAGCGCAGCCTTTTCACCCGGTACCGCGGAGTATACGATTACGGTGTCGGCCGACGTGAATTCGGTTGACGTCACGGCTGCGGCTGCGAATGAAAGGCAATCCGTCACGGCCAGCGTTTACGATGGGGAAGGCATGCGGATCGGCGGGCCAATCGCGCTCGGCGCAGAAGCGCGTTCCATTACGCTTGCCGCTTCCGCAGCATCCATGCAGATTGGAGTCGTCGCCGAAGACGGCAAGGAATTAATTTATCTCTTGCATATTCAAAGAGCAAAAACGCAGGAGCCGGAGACGCCAACGCCTCCGCCGGCAGCGCCGCTTGCGTCGACCCCGCCGCCGTTCAAACTGACGATCGGAGGGACGGAGCAATCTCTCGTCGGAACCGCGACGATGAACGCACAAGATCTCGACGTTCAATTGCTCTCATCGGCATTAGCTGCAGGCTTGTCGGCTGCGGCCGAAGGGACTTTAATCGCAATCACGGCGCCCGACGATGCGCTAAGCTTGACCGTGAGGTTCGATGCTTCGTCGCTGGATGCCATGAAAACGAAGCGAGCGTCGCTTGCCCTCGTGACCTCGCAAGGTAGCTACACGCTTCCGATCGCCGACCTTCCCGTCGAGACGACCGATGGCGCCGCATATAGCTTGTCCGTGGGTCAAGGGGGAGCGGCGACGGCCTTGCTGCTGTCCAAAGCGGCAGCGGATAAAGGTTATGTCATCATCGGCTCACCGGTGATGTTCGAGCTCTCAATGACCCGAGCGGGTGAAGCGAAGATCGTCGACAGCTTCAACACTTTCGTCAAACGAGAGCTGCCGCTTCCGGCCGGATCGGATCCTGCAGGCGTGACGGCTGTGGTGGTGGAGTCCGACGGCACACTGCGGCCGGTGCCGACTGAGATCGTCGAACGGGACGGTCGGTATTACGCGGTTATTCGCAGTCTGACAAACAGCGCCTACGCGCTTGTCCGATCGACGGCGGTCGACTTCACGGATTTGAACGGGCACTGGGCGCGCGAAGCGATCGACGACATGGCGAAGCGGCTGATCGTAAACGGCTACGCGAACGGGGAATTCCGTCCGAACGCGGCCGTCAGCCGCGCGGAATTCGCCGCGATGCTGATCCGCGCGCTGGGCTTGCCGCAAACGGGCGAGGCGATGAGCGCCTTTACAGATGTAAGGGCCGAGGCCTGGTACGGCGCAGTCGTCGGTCAAGCGGCGGCGTACAGCCTACTGTTCGGCGGCAGCGACGGACGATTCCGGCCGGACGAGTCGATCACCCGCGAAGAAGCGTTTGCCGTCGTTATGCGCGCGGCGAAGCTGGCAGGCATTCCAGGCATGACGGCATCGGAAGACGCGGAGCGCATCCTGCTTGCCTTCGCGGACGGCGCCGCGATTCACGGCTGGGCGCGCGAGGATGTGGCGGGAGCCGTGCAAGCGGGCCTGATCCAAGGTGCCGGAGGCCGGCTGGCTCCCGCCGGCGCAGTGACTCGCGCGGAGACGGCGGTCATGCTGCGGCGCTTGCTCGTGCAAGCGGGCCTGATCAGCGACTGAAAATTTTATGGGGGACGATTCGGGGAAAGGCCCGGGTCGTCCCCGTTTTTTTATCCGGACGTGCGATTGTTTGCCTGTATTTCCCGCCAATTTGGTACAATAAGAGTCGGTCAAAGCGCAACCGGCAGTCGAGGAGGCTTCGAAATGGAAATTACGGCGCAGGATGTCGCGGCTTGGATGGTAAGCGAGATTCGCCATCGCGGGATGTTGAAGCAGGAAGAAGCCGTCGCTTATATACGAGAAAGGTTCGGCGAGCGATTCGTATTCGTGAACGAACGCGGACATACGGCGCTCGACCGCGAGGTGGTCAAGGCTTTCCGCAAGCTGCACGGAGGACGCGTCGCTTGGGACCGCGACGGATTTTTCTGGGGATGGACCTGATCGTCCGCTGCATCGCGGACGCGCGGCTATACAAGAATCAAGGACAAGGAGCGTGCAAGTATGCTGAGCTTCGAGCAAAAGCTGGCGATCGCGGACGAATTCAAGGAGCTGACGCGCAAAGACGTGTCGCTCGGGCGAGTGAATTATCAGTTCGAAGGCAGCGCCTTCGACAAGAAAAACGTCGTTTATCACCTGCACCGCAGCGGCAACGGATTCGTGTACGCAGGAAGGCTTGAAGGATACGACACGGACGACAAAGGCTTCGCGAATATCGCGGCGTTCTCGGAGGAGCAGCTGCGGACGATCATAGCGGCGTCCATCGATTCGCTTAGAAGCGAAGCCGGGGTCGCATCCGAGCCAGCGCTTGAAGAGATCTGGCGCAATGAGAAACGGCAGACGCTGGAGTTAAAGTACGACGATGAAGATACGATGTGGTACGTCTACGCGGGGCTCAACCTGGACGGCGCCTTCGACTCCTATGACGAAGCCGCAGAATACTTGAAGGAAGAGGGATTTTCCAAGGCTTGAGCGCTTTAAGATCGACGATCGGAGTCGCGAATCATACAATTGGGATTTGCCATCCGTTCTTTTATGGGCTATGATGGATATAATGCATGTACGTGGAGAATCATATACCGTCAAGGTTCCATGGCAGTTAGCGAAGCCTTGTCGCGTATATGATTTTTTAGTTTTGACGGTCGAGGCTGCTTGCGTTACGCCCAATACAAGGAACAAGGCTTAGCCTTGGAGAGGAGCGCTCCATGTACAATTCCCGCAAAAAACCGGTTGAAGAGGTACCACTTGAGCCGACTTCCGTATGGTCCTGCGCCAGCGACAGCTGCAACGGATGGATTCGCGAAAATTTTGCGTTTTCGGATGAGCCGGCATGCACACTCTGCGGATCGCCAATGGAAAAGACCGAGCGCATGCTTCCCGCTCTCGTGAACACGAGCCTGTCGATGACAAGCCGCGGTTGAGGCTGACGGCCGCATCGCATTTGGGAGCATGATCGCGCCCGATGCCGCATCTCCCTGAGGAGAGCGGCATTTTTGCGTCTGCGGCGAAGGCGGCGCCAGTCGCGAAAAAAAAAGTTTTGCCACCCTGTTTAAGATCCGCCGAATCTGGTTAACCTATATACGAGCGACGCTTAACCCTGCCGAGGGTAGTGTAGCGTGCAAGAACAAGCGTTTTCTTGCGCTGCCTTGCACAGACCATTTCTGCATTTGCGTTCCTGGACAAGATGTGATAAGATGAGTCTAATCTAAATCTTGACCTGAGTTCACATATTGTAGAGGGTTATTATTTTAGAAGCTTTAATAACCTTGTACAATATGTGAATTTTATTTTCTGCGCAAAATAAAGGTCATGTAGAAAAAACATTTTTTGGAGGTAATACCAAATGGCTCAACAAGGTACAGTTAAGTGGTTCAACGCAGAAAAAGGCTTCGGCTTCATCGAAGTTGAAGGCGGCAACGACGTATTCGTTCACTTCTCCGCAATCGTCGGCGAAGGCTTCAAGACCCTGGACGAAGGCCAACGCGTTGAATTCAACGTTGTTCAAGGCAACCGCGGTCCGCAAGCTGAGAACGTTGTAAAGCTGTAATTAGATTTTAAGCGGCGGCAACGCCCTTAAATAGCAAAGCCCGGCCTATGGCCGGGCTTTTGTGCGTTAAAGAAGCCGATTCGGCCTCCGGACTTCAAGCGTTGCATGCGTTTGCTGTTAGGGCGTTCACGCTGCGGCCAAAGACGAGGCGCGCGCGATCGCCTCCGAGATCTTCTGCTCCAATGCGTATTGGTTCTGCTTGGCTTCGTTGATCTGACCGGCGATCTTAAGCAAGCCTGCGAGCGCCGTAGAGGCGTCGCGGGGAGCATTCTTTTTCGCGGATGCATTAAAGCTGCTCCAGAGCGTCCTGCCTGCCTGCTTCGCGGCGGAAGCGGCGCGCTTCTCCGCTTGGATGCGGGTCTTCAGCCCGTCGATCGACGCCAGCGGCTCCTTGGCCCGCTTCAACTTCACGGCGGCGGCGCTCTTGGCGAGCTTGAGCTTGTCTTGCTTGGCCCGTATATCGTCGCGGGCGAGTTGGACCGTGACCTTCATGATATCCGCTTGCAGCTTCAGCGCAGCGTTGAGATCCTTGTTCTTCAGCTTGCGGGCCGCTTCGATCCGCTTGTTAAGCGCCGTGTAGCCGTCGAACAGCGGTTTGTACTTCGTCTGCGCTGCCTTGACCTGTGCGTCCAGCTTGGCGATGTCGGCGGCGTCGATGTCTTTGATCCGCTGCTTGGCGGCCTTCAGCTGCAGCTCGTTGCGACCGTGCAGGGCTGCCGTCGCTTCGTCCGTCCGGTCGCCCTGGGCCTCCAGCGATACCAGCGCGTCATGTTGAGATACGATCTTGGCGCGCAGCGTCGGCTCCGTGGCCGCGTTCATCTTGTCGTAAGCGTTCTTTGCCGCCGCGGAGAAGGTGAACGAGGCAGCCTCCGACACCCCTGGTGCCACCGCGAACCACACCAGTACCGCCGCCAGCACGACTTTGCATCCCCATCGCATAACGAATTTTCCTCCCCCAAAAGTGAATTGGACAGCAAAAAAGCACCGGCAAGCAAGGCCTTGGCCTTGACTCACGGGTGCTTCCCCTGTCGGATGATAAGTATTCTGTTCGTTCAATATACACGGAAAACACAGCGGACGTCAATCTTTTTTTGGGAACATACATTCCTGTCGTCGGAGACGAATCTATTTCTGAATGAGGACTAACGTCTTGCTCGGCACTTCTTCGTACAACCAACGGATGTCTTTGTTGTACAGGCGGATACAGCCGGCGGATACGTATTTGCCGATCGACTTCTCGTTGTTCGTGCCGTGGATGCCGTAGGCATAAGAGACATTGCCGTTCTTCAGCGTCACCTTAAGGCCTAGCCAACGATCGCCCAACGGATTTTTGGGATCGCCGCCTTTGATTTTTTCCTTGTAGTAAGGACGGTTTTTAATTTTCTCCTGAATGACGAAAAGACCTTCGGGCGTGTACGAAGGCTTGGCGCCGGTCGCGACCGGGAACGTTTTAACAAGCTTGCCTTCCTTGAAGTAAGCCAGCTTGTTGAGCGATTTGTCGATCACGATGAAGTTCTCGTAGCCGCCGTACTTCGCGTCGAGTTTGATCTGTGCGGCGGACGCCGCGGATGCGGTGCCGACGGGAAGCAGGCAGGCCATGCAAATGAACAGACCGAGCAACACGGAATACACTTTTTTCAATGGAATCGCCTCCTTGCGCTGTTCCCCATGGATATGCGCGAGAGGAGGCGAATATGGGTGGATGAGCTCAGCTTCTCCGCTTCAGCTCGAAAAATTCGCAGTCACGCCTACTGTGGTACGCCAGTTCGCTGACGCTGGTTTGAATGACGACGGTATTGTCGTCGAAACGAAGAATGACGCCGCCGCTGTCCACGATATGGTCGTGCTTGAAGACGCGCATACGAAGCTGACGCTCCATCGCCTCCTGGAAATCCGCGTCCGTCGTCAGCCTGCGGTTGATTGACATCGAGATACCCCTTTCTTGGCCCGGCTCTATCCATCATAATGCCGCAGAAGACGCAAATCCAGAGGGAACGGCCGGCGGGGCTGATACTTGGGGCGAATTAGTGTTTAACACGTTTAAACGATATCCCCTTCGCACAGGAAACGCTCTGGGTATCGTTCCGGGAACCGTGTGGCCGATGGCTTGCTCAAGCTCCCATTCCTGCGGTCGTCACCGTCTCGGCGCCTGACTGAAGAGGATATTGGCTCTTCGCCTGACTGAAGGGGATACCGTTCAAACGGGACAAAATGCGATGTCATCCCTGAAAAACGTGCGCCGCCTCGCGGCGTCTTTGTGACTTTTTGCGCCGTCTCGCAGGGTTCGAACCGCATTGTGACATCGATCACATGCCAACATGCGCGCCGCCGCTATAATGGGCTTCGAGTGAGAGAGGAGGCCTATTTGTGGATGCATTGGATTTGGCGCGATGGCAGTTCGGCATCACCACGATTTATCATTTTTTGTTCGTGCCTTTATCGATCGGGCTTGCCTACCTGATCGCCTTCATGAACACGCTCTACGTGGTCAAGAACGACGAGAAGTACAAGAAGCTGACCCAGTTCTGGGGCAGGCTGTTCCTCCTGAACTTCGCGGTGGGCGTCGTGACGGGGATCATGCAGGAGTTCCAGTTCGGGATGAACTGGGCGGATTACTCGCGCTATGTCGGTGCCGTGTTCGGCGGACCGCTGGCGGTGGAGGCGCTCGTCAGCTTTTTCCTCGAATCTACGTTCCTCGGTATCTGGATCTTCGGCTGGGACAAACTGCCCAAGAAGGTGCATCTGGCGGCGATCTGGCTCGTCGCGATCGGAGCGACGCTGTCGGCGCTGTGGATTCTGGCCGCCAACTCGTTTATGCAGGAGCCTGTAGGCTACGTCATCAACAACGGTCGCGCGGAAATGTCGAACTTCTTCGCCTTGCTGGGTAACAAGCAGCTGTGGGTCGAGTTCCCGCACGTGATCTACGGGGCATTGTGCACGGGCGGCATGTTCGTCGTCGGCATCAGCGCTTACAAGATGCTGCGCAAGCATCAGACAGAAGCGTTCAGGGCATCGTTCTCGATCGGGATGGTCGTGACGCTCGTAGGCAGCATCCTCACGGCGTTCGCGGGTCACGAACAGGCGCAGCACCTGATGGAATCGCAGCCGATGAAGATGGCGGCGGCCGAGGCACTCTGGGAGACGACCGGCGAGCATGCGCCGTGGACCGTCGTGGCCGCGATCGATCCGGGAGCCAAGCAAAACGCGGCGAAGCTGGAGGTGCCTTATCTGCTGAGCGTGCTGTCCTACAACAAGCTGAGCGGGTCGGTGCCGGGCATGAACGAGCTGCAGGCGCAATACGAGCAGGAGTACGGTCCCGGCGATTATATCCCGCCCGTACGCACCACGTTCTGGAGCTTCCGCGTCATGATCGCGTCGGGCATGCTCATGATCCTCGTCGCGCTGCTCGGCGTCTGGAAGATGTATCGCGGCAAAGTACAGAACAGCCCGCGTTTTCTCTGGTGGATGATGCCGGCGATGGCGCTGCCGTGGCTCGGCAATCTGTCGGGCTGGGTGATGACCGAGGTCGGGCGGCAGCCCTGGACCGTGTTCGGCCTGGCCAAGACGGCGGACGGCGTGTCCCCGCTCGTATCGAGCGGCATGGTGCTGACCTCGCTGATCGGCTTCACGGTCGTATACGGCCTTTTGGCGGCGGCGCTCGTCTATTTGATTCTTCACTTCGTTCGCAAGGACGACATGGCCGCTGATGCGTCGCACAAAGCGCACGCGAGTCCGGGCAATCCGGCGCTGCCGATGCTCTAACGAGGCGTCCGGACTGGACGAAGCTCATCTAACGCATACGAAAGAGAGGCGACGATATCGCCATGCTGGAGACGTTATGGTTTATATTGGTGACCGTGCTGTTCATCGGCTTCTTCTTCCTTGAAGGCTTCGACTTCGGGGTGGGCATGCTGTCGAAAATTATCGGCCGCAGCGACACGGACCGCCGGGTCGTGATCAACTCGATCGGACCGGTCTGGGACGGCATCGAAGTATGGCTCATCACGGCGGGCGGGGCGATCTTCGCCGCCTTCCCGAACTGGTACGCGACGCTGTTCAGTGGTTTCTACATGGCGCTGTTCCTTATGCTGAACGCGCTAATCGGGCGCGGCGTCGCGTTCGAATTCCGCAGCAAGCTGGAGAGCGCGCGGTGGCGGGCGACGTGGGACTGGATCATTTTCTTCGGCAGTCTGCTGCCGCCGCTGCTCTGGGGCGTCGCGCTCGCGAACCTGATGCGCGGGGTGCCGATCGACCAGACGACGAATTATGTAGGTTCGTTCTGGGATCTGCTTTCCCCGTATTCGGTGCTCGCGGGACTTAGCATCGTGCTGCTGTTCCTGCTGCATGGCTCGCTGTTCCTGTCGCTCAAGACGACGGGCGACCTGCGCGATCGCGCCCTCGGCTTCGCCAAGCGAATCGGCGCCTGGACGAGCGGCGCACTGCTCGTATTCGTCGTCCTGAGTTATTTTGAAACGGATATGTTCACGCGCCACGGCATCTTCCCCGGCATGGTGCCGGTATCGGCCGGGTTCGCGCTGCTGTCGGTGCCGTTTCTGATCAAGGCCGGGCGGGACGGCTGGGCGTTTATCATGACGGGGCTGACGATCGTGCTGTCGACGGTTACCGTGTTCATGTCGCTATTCCCACGCGTCATGATCTCGTCGCTGAATCCGGACTGGTCGCTGACCATTCACAATGCCTCGTCCAATGAATATACGCTCAAGGTCATGACGATCGTCGCCTGCAGCGTGCTGCCGTTCGTGCTGGCCTATCAGATCTGGACGTACTGGGTGTTCCGCAAGCGCGTGACCCCGGCCGACCACCTGGACTACTGACATGCTGCGGGAGCTGTTCCGCCAGGTGTCCGGCGTGCGCAAGCTGTTCGCCTTCAGCATCGGACTCGGTCTCGGCGCAGGTATGCTGCTGATTCTCGAAGCGGCATGGATCGCGGATATCGCGGACCGCGCGTTTCTCCGGGGCTCGCCGCTTGCGCCGCTGCTGCCGGCCTTCGGCGTACTGCTGCTGTGGATCGCGCTGCGCGCCGTGCTGCAGACGGCAGGCGAGCATGCGTCCGCTCAGATGGCGCTGCGGATCAAAGGGGAGCTGCGCGTCCGCCTGATCGCCAAGCTGGCGGAGCTGGGCCCGCGGAGCATCGGCGGCGAGCGTTCGGGCGAGTTGCTCGGCACGGTCCACGAGGGCGTGGAGCAGCTCGAAGCGTACTTGTCGAAATATTTGCCGCAGGTCGCGCTGTCGATGCTGGTCCCTGCGGCCGTCTTCGCCGTCGCGCTGCGGCTCGATCTCATATCGGCGGTCGTGCTGGCGGTGACGATGCCTTTGCTCGTCCTGTTCATGATCCTCGTCGGCGTCGCCGCCAAGAGCAAGGCCGCCAGGCAGTTCAAGCAGCTCGGTCGTCTGGGCGGACACTTCCTGGACGTCGTCCGCGGGCTGCCGACCTTGAAGGCGTTCGGCCGCAGCCGCGCGCAGATCGAGATCATCGATCGTCTCAGCGACGATTACCGCCGCGAGACGATGGGTACGCTGCGGCTCGCTTTCCTGTCGGCGTTCGTGATGGAGCTGTTCGCGACGCTGAGCACTGCGGTCGTGGCCGTCTTCCTGGGACTGCGTCTGGCGGACGGCGGGATCGGGTTTGAGCAGGCGTTTCTCGTGCTGCTGCTGACGCCGGAGTTCTATGCGCCGGTACGCGCCGTAGGCACGCAGTTCCATGCCAGCGCGGCGGGGATGAGCGCGATCAAGCGCATCGTGGAGCTGCTCGGGATGGAGGGAGCGGGCTGGCCCGAGCGGACGGACGGCAGGGAGCTGCCGTCGATGCGGTCCGTGCTCGGCGGCCTTGCGGAGGCGGCCGGCGCTGACGATGCAGGCAAGGCAGGCCGCACGATCGAGCTGCGCGACGTGAGCGTGAGGTATCCGGGCGCGGAGCGCGACGCGGTGAGCGGGCTGTCGCTGACGATCCGTCCCGGCCTGCGGGTAGCCGGCATCGGGCCGACCGGCGCGGGCATGTGCTCGCTGCTCGATCTGCTGCAGGGCTTTGTGCGGCCCACGGCTGGGGCTATCTATATCGACGGCGTCGACATGGCGGAGCTGTCGATGGCGGCGTGGCGCGAGGAGCTGTCCGGCGTACCGCAGCAGCCGAAGCTGTTCCCGGGAACCGTGCGCGACAATGTCGCGTACGGACGCCCCGACGCGACGGAGGCCGAGGTGCTTCGGGCGCTGGAGCTGTCCGGCTCGGCGGACGTCGTGGCCGCGCTGCCGCAGGGGCTGGATACCGTTCTCGGCGAATCGGCCCGGTTGTCCGGCGGGCAGCAGCAGCGGCAGGCGATCGCGCGGGCGTTGCTGAAGGATGCGCCGCTGCTTCTGCTCGACGAGCCTACGGCAGGACTCGATGCTATGCGCGAGGCGGAGCTTCGTCGGACGCTGGATACGCTGTTGCGGGGACGCATGTCCGTCACGGTCGCGCACCGGCTGGAGACGGTGCAGGGAGCGGATCTCGTCGTCGTGCTGGCGGACGGACGGCTCGCGGAAATCGGGACGCCGGCCCAACTGCTGGCCGCGAACGGTCTGTACGCGCGCCTGTCCGCGGCTTCCCGCGGCGAAGAGAAGCCTACGCTAAGCGCCGTGCGACAGCCGCCGGTTGCCGTGGATGAAGCTGCGCCGCTGCAAAGCGACCTTCGCAAAGGCGAAGCTGCGCCTGCCTGGGCTGGAGGAGCGCCCGAGTCGACGACAACGCCGGGGGCCGGGGCAGGCGAGTCTGCGAATCGGGAGCCGGATGGGGACACGGGGGCGCATGGCGGTTCCTGGCGGCGGCTGCTGGGCTTCCTGCGGCCGTACAAAGGCCGGCTTGCGCTCGCCGCGCTGCTCGGCTTCGCGACCGTCGCCGCGAACGTGGGACTCATGGGCACCTCGGGCTACCTCATCGCCAAGGCGGCTCTGCGCCCGGAGACGGTGCTGCTGCTGTTCGTACCGATCGTCGGCGTCCGTTTTTTCGGCATCTCGCGCGGGGTGCTGCGTTACTTGGAACGTCTGGCGTCCCACGATTTGACGTTCCGCATCCTGCAGCGCATCCGCGTATGGCTCTACGAGCGGCTCGAACGCGGCGGCGTCTCGCTGCTCGAGCGCCGCAGCGGCGGAGACGTGCTCGGCGTCATGATGAGCGACGTTGAACAGCTCCAGAATCTGTATCTGCGCGTTATTGCGCCGCCGATTGTAGCTGCGCTGACCGCGCTGCTCGGCACGGCCGTGCTGGCCGCGTTCGATCCCTATCTGGGCGCGATCGTCGGAGGCATGCTCCTCGTTGCAGGCGTGGGACTGCCCTGGATCGGCTTTCGCGCCGGCCGTAGAACGGGACGTGAACTCGCGGCGGGACGCGGGCATCTGTACGCGGAAACCGCCGATCTGCTGGCGGGCCTCACGGAGGCCGCGATATTCGGCCGCACGCGCGACCGGATCGATCGGATCGCGGCCGGGCAAACGCGTCTCGACCGGCTGCAGACCGGATTGAACCGGCTGGGCGCCTTCACGAACGGGGCCATGCTCGCATCGGCGCACGTGACCCTATGGCTTGTGCTTCTGTGCGCCGCATGGCTGACCGCGAACGGGCGCCTCGAAGGGCTATATATCCCGGCAGTGGCGATGATCGCGCTGGCCTGCTTCGAGGCGGTAACGCCGTTGCCTGCGGCCTTCCAGCAGCTGGGCCATACGATGGAATCCGCCGAGCGGCTGTTCGCTATGGCGGACGAGGCGGAGGCCGCAGGAGAGCGAGGGCTTAGGAAGGCGCGCACAACGACGGCCGACGCAGGCCAGGAGACTGCGGCTGCATCGCGCGGTCCTGCCGCGTCGCAAAGGGGCGTGCCTGCCTTGCCGGGAGCGGTCGGGTCTGACTGGGCGCTGCAGGTGCGCGGCCTGTCATGCCGCTATAGCCCGGACGCGCCCTATGCGCTGCGGGATCTGTCCTTAACGCTGCGGCCCGGCAGACGAATTGCCGTCGTTGGACCGAGCGGTGCGGGCAAAAGCACGCTGCTGCAGTGCCTGCTCGGCCTGCGCGAGGCTGACGGCGGCAGCATTCGGCTGAACGGATGCGATCTGACTGAGACGCAGGATGGGGAGGCGGCGCTTCTCTTCGCGTTCGTTTCGCAACGCGTGCAGCTATTCAACGCGTCCGCGGCGGACAATATCCGGCTTGGCAGGCCGGACGCTTCCGACGAAGATTTGCGCCGCGCAGCAAGTCAGGCGCTTATCGACGAAAAGCTATCTGCGCTGCCGGAAGGCTACGACACGGTCATCGGCGAGTGGGGCGCCTCGCTGTCCGGAGGCGAGCGCCAGCGGCTCGCGCTGGCGCGGGCCTTGCTGCTGGACGCGCCGGCCATCCTGTTCGACGAGCCCGAGACCGGCCTGGACGCGTTGACGGCGCGCGCGTTCGAAGACAACATGGAGACGGCGCTCAAGGATAAGGCCGTGCTGTGGGCCACGCACAGACTGTCCGGGCTCGCTCGGATGGATGAGATTCTGGTGCTGGACCAAGGGAGCGTGCGCGAGCGCGGCAACCATGCGGAGCTGCTTCGCGCGCGTGGCCTGTACTGGCGCATGTGGCGGCTGGAGCGCGAGCAGGATTGGCAGGAAGAAGCGGCGCACATCGCAACGGCCTAGGTAATGGACGACCTTCGCAGGAAAGCACCGGCCTTTTACAAATAGACTGACGCCCGACATTCCCTGCTCGAAGGGGATACCGTTAAAACGCGCGAAATGGAACAACGCCGCCCCGTGCCCGGGGACGAACGCCCGCCCGCCTCCCTGCATAAGATGCAGCAGTCTTCGAGGAGAGGCAGAAGGTGATGGCATTGGAGATAGCCCTGACATCCTTGCATTGGGTGTACCTGGCTTTTATTTTATTCATCATGGCGATGCTCGTTATGCGCCGGGACACGATGCTGGTGTGCGTGGTCGGCATATTGGCGTTGGGCTTGATCGCGACGGACAGTCTGGACAGCTCGGTATCGGGCATCTTCAACAGCTTTATTTATGCGATAAAGGAACTGATCGGCACGATCCTGATCATCTCGATCATCGTCTCGATGAGCCGGATCCTTATTCGGACGGGCATCAACGAAGCGATGGTCAAGCCGCTCACGCGGTTCATCAGGACGCCTGCGATGGCCTATTGGGGGATCGGCATCATCATGATGGTGACGTCCTGGTTTTTCTGGCCTTCGCCCGGCGTCGCGCTGATCGGCGCGGTGCTGCTCCCGGTTGCCGTCCGGGTGGGGCTCCCGGCGCTCGGCGCGGCGATGGCGATGAATCTGTTCGGACACGGCGTTGCGCTGTCCGGGGATTATATCATTCAGGGCGCGCCGAAGCTGACGGCAGATGCGGCGGGCCTGCCCGTGTCGCAGGTCATGGAGGCGAGCATTCCGCTCGTGGCCGTGATGGGGGTCGTCACGACCGTAGCGGCGTTTTGGCTGATGCGGAGGGATTTGAAACGCGGCACCTTCCGCGAGGGGCTCGTCGCGGAGGCGCCGGCCGGCGACGCCGGCGGGAAGAACGACGCCATTCCAATGGCCCCAGCGCTCAAGCGGCTGCTCTCGGTGATCGTGCCGCTGCTATTCCTGGCCGACGTCGTAGCCATGATCGTTTTCAAGCTGCAAGGCGGCGACGCCACGGCGCTGGTTGGCGGCACGGCCGTACTGATCCTGATCGGCGTGACGCTGTTGGCGCACGGCGACCGGGGGCTTGAAGCGACGACGGATTATTTTATCGAGGGATTACAGTTCGGCTTTCGCGTATTCGGCCCCGTCATCCCGATCGCGGCCTTCTTTTATCTCGGAGACTCCGCGTTTGCCGACCTCATCGGCAAGCTGCCCGAGGGCTCGCACGGCATCGTAAACGATCTGGGCGTCGCGCTTGCCAATACGGTGCCGCTGAACGGCGCGGTGAGCTCCGTGACGCTGACCGTCGTCGGCGCCATTACCGGCCTGGACGGCTCGGGCTTCTCCGGCATCTCGCTGGCAGGCTCGATCGCGAACATGTTCGGCGCCTCGGTCGGCGGCACTGATACGCTGACGGCGCTCGGTCAGGTAGCGGCCATCTGGGTAGGGGGCGGCACGCTCATTCCTTGGGCGCTTATCCCTGCGGCCGCCATTTGCGGCGTCAGTCCGTTCGAGCTGGCCCGCCGCAATCTGGTGCCGGTCCTGATCGGGCTGGCCGTCACGACGCTCGTCGCTATTTTTCTCGTGTAGAGGACGCCCATGCCGGCTCCCGAATCCAACAGGCCCTTATGCCGATACCTCGGGCATGAGGGCCTGCGTGCGTAAAGATCATCGCAAAGATTCGTAGTTCTGCGCGATCGGGAGCGAGAGGCCCTGCTCGGCCACGCGTTTCCTCCAGGTGGACGGGCTCTCGCCGACCTTCATCTTGAATATTCTGCTGAAGTAGTGGAGGTTGGAAAATCCGGTCAACTCCGCAATCTGCTGCACGGGCAGATCGGTCGAGCCCAGATAGCTGATCGCCGCTTTGAGCCGCAGCTCCTGCAGGTATTGGATCGGCGTCGCACCGAAGGTTTGCTTGAACAACCGGATGACGTACGACGGCGTCAGGTTGCACATTTGCGAGAGTTCCTCAATAGTGATGTTGTCAGTATAGAAACGCTCCATATAACGAAGCAGGGGATACAGGTGACGCTCGACGGGCGAGGAGGAAGGGCTGCTGTCCGGAAGCGCCGCCGCTTGCGCGGATGCGGCTACCGCGTTGCGAACGAGCAGAAGCAGCTTGCGGATATCCCATTCAAGCAATTGATGGGCGGTTCGCGCGTCCAGTTCGCCGGTTTCGTAGGATACAATGATCGAAGTGACCGCGGATATGCCAGCCAGCAGCGGCTGCGACCAGGCGATACGCTCCGCGCCGCTCTGCATTTGATTCCACTGGAGAATCACCTCGTAGCCGGGAAGCAGCTCTTGCTGGATATCCGCCTCCATATACCAACCCCGAACGCCGGACGCCGCAGGCGTGAGCCAGTGAGGCGTATGAGCGGGAATGACGAGCAGAACGGGAGAGGAGAGCATGTAGGATCTGCCCATCCAGTGCAGCTCCGATTCGCCGTTGTCGATATACAGGATCTCATGATAAGGATGAACGCCGCCGGCTCCCGAGGGCTGCAGCTTCAGCGTTCCGTACTCCCTGATGATCATGGGTTTCCACCTCCGTTAGGCTGAGTTCAATATTGTGCAAGTGGGTTGGAAACGCTTTAAGCTTACCAAGCTTCGACCTGACTGACAACTTGGAATATTGTGCGATTTCCGCTAAATACGAACCCGTGCGAATCAGCTACCATAAAGCTGCAGACGATCACGACGATGCAAGAGGCCCTGTAAGCGCATTCCAGCTCCGTCAGGAGTGAGGATTCGACGCCTTTATCGTGTGTGTTTGCATAACAGGTGTTATATCATGCGGCCAAAACAAGAAAGGGGATCAAAATGAGAAAAAAATGGGCTCTGAGCGGTATGGCGGTCATGATGGCTTTTGGCGTTGCAGCATGTTCCAAGTCGTCGGAAAATTCGGAAAACAGTGGTTCGACAAGCGCGGCGTCGAGCGGCGCTGTGCAGACGGCATCGTCGGACAGCGCGGGCGGCACACCGATCACTTATACGTTCGGACGGAATATCGATCCGAACAGCGATCCGATCAAACTGCTCGAATCGCAAACGGGGGAAACGCTTGCGGACAATCGCTGGACTCGACTGTTCAAGGAAAAGCTGAACGTCTCCGTGGATTACAAGATGGTCACGGCCAGTCCGACCTACGATCAGCAGTTCAAGCTGGCGATGGCCTCCAATGACCTGCCAGACATGTTCAACGTCACGAGCGAGGCCGATATGAAGCAGCTGATGGATGCCGGCGCGCTGGAGGATCTGACCGATGCCTACAAGCAATACGGGTCCGAGCTGCTGAAGAGCATCATCGAGGCAGAGACGGCGCGCGTATTCGAGCCGGTCACCAAGGACGGCAAGATCTACGCGATTCCGCTTAAAATGCCGTCCACGAACGGCTACAACCATCTGTGGATTCGCGAGGATTGGCTGACGAAGCTCGGTCTCGAGCGTCCGAAAACGATGGACGACGTCTATAAGATCGCGAAGGCGTTCAAGGAGGGAGACCCGGACGGCAACGGCAAGCCGGATACGTTCGGCCTGCAGATCGACAACGCATTCCGCGAAAATATGAAGGGCTTCTTCTGGGGATATGGCGCCGAAGCTTCGCCTGACATGTGGGTGGAACGGGACGGCAAGGCGGTGCGGGGCTTCGTTCAGCCCGAGATGAAGGAACCGCTCGCGATGCTTCAGACGATGTACAAGGAAGGCATCATCGACAAGGAGTTCGGCACCAAGGACAACGCCAAGTCGATGGAGTCGGTCGTCTCGGGCAAGACAGGCATGTTCTACGGACCGCACTGGTCGGCGTTCACGATCGACAAGACGATGCAGAACGATCCGAACGCCAAGTGGATCGTCGTGCCGCTGCCTTCCAAGGACGGCAGTCCGACCAAGGTATCTCTCACCATCGGCAAGGACAGCTATGTCGCGGTCAAGAAGGGCACGAAGAACCCGGAAAATCTCGTCAAAATGTTTAATGTCTACGTGGAAGCGCTGTTCGGAAAAGATGCGGAATTCAGCAAGTACTACGGGGAGAACGGCGTAGAGAACATCTGGCAGATGTCTCCGATCTACACGCTGGACCCGATGATCGACCTGAAGGCGCATCAGGAAATCAAGGCGGCGATCGAGAACGGAACGACGGACAGCCTGGGCGGCACGGCAGCCGGCTTCTACGCGAACATCAAGTCCGGCATGTGGACGTTCGAGATGATGTTCGGACCGAAGGATACGCCGTTCGCCTACGTGGATCAATCCTATCCGGACCAGATCGTGTGGAACGCTTACCTGGGCGCGCCGACGCCGACGCAGATCACGCGCGGCAGCTCCATGGACGAGCTGATCATCACTTCGCTGACCGCGATCATCATGGGCAAGACGGACGCCGATCAAGGCTTCGACAAGATGGTCGCCGAATGGAACAAGCTGGGCGGGGACAAAGTTACGCAAGAGGTCAACGCGGAGCTCGGCAAGTAAGCGCGAGGCAGTCCTATACCCGCAAGCGCCGTCTTGACCTGCGGCGCTTGCTTCAATTCAACGGGAGGAGGCGAAAAGGATGAGCAAGCATACACCGGCCTTGGGCAATGAGAGGAGACGGTCGTTCAGGTTCGGCTACAAAACAAAACGCGAGATGCCGCTTCATTTTATGCTGCTTCCGGGCCTTGTGCTGATATTGATCTTTGCCTATATTCCGATGGTCGGCGTCACGATCGCGTTCCAGAATTTCATTCCGCTCAAGGGCTTGTTCGGCGGGCAGGAATGGGTCGGCCTGGACAACTTTGATTATGTGTTCTCCATGCCGACGATCTGGCAGGTCGTCTGGAATACGCTGCGGATCGCCGCGCTCAAGATCGTAGCCGGACTGGTCGTGCCGATCGCCTTCGCGCTGCTGCTGAATGAGGTTCGCAACGTGCTGTTCAAGCGGACGACGCAGACGATCATTTACTTTCCTTACTTTTTATCGTGGATTATTCTGGGCGGGATCTTGATCGATATTTTGTCGCCGTCCACGGGCATCGTCAACAAGTTTCTCGGCTGGTTGGGCATCGGACCGATCTTTTTCCTCGGAGAGAACGCCTGGTTCCCCTACACGATGGTCGTCTCCGACATCTGGAAAACGTTCGGCTTCAACACGATCATTTACCTGGCCGCCATCACGAGCATCGACCCTTCGCTGTACGAGGCTGCTGCCGCTGACGGAGCGGGTCGTTGGAAGCAGACCTGGCATGTGACGCTGCCCGGCATGCATATGATCATCGTCCTGCTGATGGTGCTCAGTCTCGGCACCGTGCTCGACGCCGGCTTCGATCAGATCTTTAATCTGTACAGCCCGCAGGTGTACGAGTCCGGCGATATCGTGGATACGATGGTGTACCGAATGGGGCTCCAGCAGACGCAGTTCGGACCCTCGACCGCCGTCGGACTGCTCAAGTCGCTCGTATCCTTCCTCTTGATCTCGACGTCCTATCTGATTGCATACCGGCTGTTCAAGTACCGTCTTTTCTAGGAGGGGATCGCATTGCTGCTCAGACAAACCCGCGGTCAGAAAATATTTAGCGTGTTCAACTATGCGCTGCTCACCTTGACGGCCGTTCTGTGCCTGCTGCCGCTAATTCATGTGATCGCCTTGTCGTTCAGCGACAACGCCGCCGTATCGGGCGGCTTGGTCACCTTGTGGCCGGTTCGCTTTACGTGGGAGCCGTATGCCTACGTGCTGGAACGAAGCGCCTTTTGGAAGGCATTCGGCGTCACGCTTCAGCGAGCGGCGCTCGGCACGGCGGTCAATGTGCTGCTCGTCATTCTGCTCGCCTATCCGCTGTCGATGTCGGGTGAGAAGCTCCGCGCCAGAACGCTGTACGTCTGGATCTTTTTCTTCACGATGCTGTTCAACGGCGGCCTCATTCCTACTTACATCCTGATCAAGGAAATCGGGATTATGGATACGCTTTGGGCGCTTGTTCTTCCCGGCGCGGTCACCGTGTTCAACCTCATCCTGATGCTGAACTTCTTCAGGCAGGTGCCGGAGGAGCTGGAGGATTCTGCGATGATCGACGGTGCGGGCCACTGGCGCACGCTATGGCAGATCTATGTGCCGATCTCCACGCCGGCGATCGCGACGATCACGCTGTTCTGCGTCGTCGGACACTGGAACGCCTGGTTCGACGGCCTAATTTACATGCGAGACGCCGCGCATTATCCGCTGCAGAGCTATCTGCAGACGATCGTCGTCAAGTTCGACTTCCAGACGATGTCGGCTACGGACGCGCAGCGCCTCGCGCAGCTGAACGACCGCTCCGTCAAAGCGGCGCAGATGGTCGTGGCCGCGGTTCCGATTTTGCTCGTCTATCCTTTTTTGCAGAAATACTTCGTCAGCGGCATTAAGCTGGGCAGCGTCAAGGGATAAGCACATATAAGGAGAAGCCCTTTGCCGCCGGGAGAAGTCCCGGTCGCGCAAAGGGCCTTTTTCCCGTTTGAACGATATCCCGTTCGCTCAGGGATGTTGAACTCCGCTTGCGGCGACTCCCCCCGCTTCATGCTTTCCTGACGCAAGGGGATACCGTTCAAATGCGCCAAAAATGAAGTTAGAGCGGCAGGGGGAGGCGCGATCGTCGGGCGGGGAACCAAGGGAGCAGGCTTGCGCTTGCCCCCGTTAGTTTGCGGCGATTCAGACGTTATTTTTCCGATACTGATTCGGCGACAGCCCCGTCAGCTTTTTGAATACTTTGCTGAAATATTTCTCGTCCGCATATCCGACCATCTCGGCGACTTGGGAGATCTTGAAGTGCGGGCTCTCGAGCAGCAGCTTCGCCTTGTCGATCCGGATGCGGCAGAGGAAGTCGATCAGATTTTCCCCGGTCTCCTGCTTGAACCTGCGGGAGATGTACTCTCGGCTCAAATAAAACTGGCTCGCGATATCCTGCAGGGTGAGCTCCTTGTTGTAATGCTGCTCGATATAGCGGACGACGGCCGGGATCGCGCTCTGGGTCTGTTGGCCGGCGGCCGAACGGCTGCGCGCGTACGCGGTCAGAAAATCGCGCAGCATCGACTCCAATCGGTCGAGGTCGAGCCGTCCGCGCGCGTCCATCGGAATGACGCCCGACGGAACCGGATCCTCGTCCGTCTCTCCCGCGGATGCCCGTTCCTCGCTTGGCGCATCCGCCTGCCGGCCCGGCGTCTCGCGCCAGCGTCGCAGCATGTCGCCGAGGTCATCCCGCCACCGGCGCAGCTGTTCGCCGCTAATCCGGGGCATGCGGCGCACCTCGGCCATCCAGCGGCCGACGGCATCTCCGATCTGCCGTTCGGAGCCGGCAAGGACGGCGAGACGAAGGACTTCCTCGTAGTCCTCCAGCCGCGGCGGCGGGAAGGCAGGACGCGCAGCTGCCGCTTCGGGCCGATAGTAATAGGTCCGCTCTTCAAGCAGGTTGCGTTCGTGCAACGCGGACCGGGCCGACTGGTATGATGTCGAGGCGCCCTGAGGAAAAGGCTGCGCGGTGCCGATACCGAAGTCGAAGCGGCATTTGAGCGTCAGATCGCAGCCGTCGTTGATCTCGGACAACGTCTCCTCCAACGTCGCGTCAGTTCTCGCCGCGCGGGCATCGGTCCAGACGAAAAGAAGGATCTCGCTTTCGGCGCGAAGATTGCGGCAGGCGATGCCGCGTTCGCCTCGCCGCAGCACTTCGTCCGCGATATTCGTCAGCGTAAAGTAGAGCAGGTCCCGATGGCGGGCGTACCGGTCCGCCACCTCGGACGAAGCCGAATCGACGTCCAGGACGGAGACGAGGCAAGCGGAGGGATGCGGCGCGCCGGACTCGCCCAACAGGACGGTCTGCGCGTTGCCGTACGGGTCGCCGCCCCCGAGCAGGTCGGAAAAGATGCGGTCGCGCATGACAGGGCGCAGCTGGTTGATCTCCATGTTCCGGGCCAGCTCGTGCTTGCGGGTGCGGTCCTGCTCGTGCCATCTCGCGACCGCGCGCTCAAGCGCGCCGGTCAGCTGTTCGGGATCGATCGGCTTGAGCAGGTAATCCTGTCCGCCGTGCTGCATCGTGCCGCGTACGAGGTGAAAATCGTCGTGACCGCTGATGACGATTTTCTGGATCTCCGGCCTGTTCGCTTGCAGCCAGGCGAGCAGATCGAGGCCGCCCCGGACAGGCATCATCATGTCGGTGACGACGATGCCCGGGCGTTCGCGCTCGATGAGCGCCGCCGCTTCCTCTCCGTTGGCCGCTTCGTGAATCTCGGCTATGCCCAGCGCTTCCCAATCGACGAGCAGTCGGACGGCCTCCCGCACATGACGCTCGTCGTCGACGATGACAACCTTCATTTCGTTTCCTCCCTCTCGGCGCCGGCATCGGGCGATTGCGCATTCGCCGGCCTATCTTCTTCCTCGGACGGCGCCTGCCGCAGCGGGATCCGGAGCGCGGCCTTGAATCCGACGCCCGGCGAAGCGTCCACCTCCATGCCCGCTTCTTCGCCGAAGTACAATCGAAGCCGCATATGAACGTTCGCAAGCCCGATCTGCCCGCCCGTGCCGTCCTCCGCCGCCGCGCGGTTCAGCCGGGCGCGCAGGCGCTCCAGCGCGCCCGGCTCCATGCCTTTGCCGTTGTCCGCAATCTCGACGCGCAGCCATCCGCGCTCGCCCTCCAGCCAAGCACGAATATGCAGCTTGGCGCCGGCTTGGCTCGAGCCGCGCTCCCCCGCTCCGCCGACCGCCGCCGGCTCGTAGCCGTGCTTGAAGTAGTTTTCGACGAGCGGCTGAAGCAGCATCTTGGGGACTGCGACATCCGTCGTCTCCGGATCGATCTCGTAGTAGGCTTGCAGGTCCTCGCCGAACCGCTGCTTCTGCAGCTCCAGGTACGCCTTGGCGTGAGCGAGCTCTGCGGACAGCGGCACGACGCTCTCCTCGGTGTTCATGCTGTACCGCATCATGCGGGCCATCGCCGCGACGAGTCCGTACACCTTCGGAGCGTTCGACTGCAGGGCGAGCGTCCCGATGGACTGCAGCGCGTTGTTCAGAAAATGGGGGTTGATCTGGGCTTGCATCGCCTTCAGCTGGTTCGTCTTGTTCGCGAGCGCCAGCTTGTACTCCCGGTTGATTAGCTCCTCGATCGTCGCCACCATCGTGCCAAAGCGCCGTTCCAGCACGCCGAATTCGTCGCTGCTCCGGGCGAGGCGGGCGTCCACGCCAGCGCTCCATTTGCCGGCCTGAACGAGGTTCATGCGGGCGATCAGCTTTTTGATGGGGCTGGTGAACTGCACGGACACAACGAGTGTCGCGATGACGGCGACGACGAGCGACAGCGCGATGATCAGCGAGTTGATCGTGCGAATACCCTGCGCATTCTGGTACAGGTAGGCGTAAGGCAACTGCTTCGCGACGATCCAGTCCATGAATTGCGTCTGCAGCGTATCGTAGACGACATAGCCGGAAAAACTCGAATCCGACCATTTGAAGTCGCCGCTGCCGCCGGCGTCGGCCAGCAGCTTGCGCGTCCAGCCGGCGTTTTGGATCGGATTGCCATCCTCCGGCCCGGCGCCGCAGACGACGTTGCCCCCGCGGTCGAGCAGGTACAGCTGTTCCTTCTCGGACAGCGCGAGCCGTCCGCAGATGTCGCCGAGCTCGGTGAGCAGAACGTCGATCGACAAGTAACCGATCACCCGGTCGCTCGGCGTGCGGATGATCGGCCGCCTGAGCGTGATCACGTCCCGGGCCGATATGGATCGCCGCGAATCGAGCGCGTAGCTCGCGCTCTTGTGCGCCGGCTCCATAAAGGGCGTCGGATCGTCTGCGCGTCCTGCGGGCCAGCCGCCTGCGGCCTCGTGTCCGCTGCGGAACAGGCCGCGCGCCAGCAGATAGGACCAGCTGTCCTCGCCTCGCCCGATCTGCAGATGGATCTGGTGGATCTCTTTGTTCGCCTGATACATGTTGAGCAGATGCTGGTAGATCGTCGTGCGATAGGCAAGGTCCACCGTCGCCGCATCCGCGCCGGGCGCCGTGAAGCGTTCGATGATGGCGTATAGGGAAGTCGGCGAATTGATCGAGTTGTAGACGCTTAACGAATTCCGGTTGAGCGTGTTCATGTAGTTCAGGATGTTGTCTTTGCCGACCTCGAGGAGGCTGCGGTTTTCCGCGATCGCCTTGCCCGTCACCTGGTTTTTGATATAAAAATCCGAGATGACCATCGACAGCGCCATGGGAACAATGGTAGCCGCGAGGAGCAGCGCCATCAACTTGGTGCGAATGCTTTTTTTCAAGGCGGTCCCCCCGAGGTCAATATATTACACCAAACCCATCATATCTATCGGTGGTCGATGCCGCAATATCGCTTTATATTTTACATAACGGAAAGGGAGTGTGCCTCATGACCAAACGCGGCGGTAAATCCGGAGAGTGGCTGCAGCAGCTCGTATTCGTGGGACCCGGCCTGATCGCCTTTTCGATCATCGTGCTGGTACCGTTCCTGCTCGGCTTTTATTATTCGTTCACCGAGTGGAACGGGCTCGATTTGAACAAGGCGCAGTGGACGGGCATGGACAATCTGAATCGCATCTTCACGCGCGACGACAAGTTCTGGGCCGCGTTCGGCTTCACGCTGCGTTTCACGGGAGTCACGGTGCTGGTGTCGAACCTGCTGGCGTTTCTGCTGGCGCTGATGCTGACGCGGGCGCTGAAGACGCGCAATTTGCTGCGGACGGTGTTCTTCGTGCCGAACGTGATCGGCGGCATCCTGCTCGGCTATATCTGGCAGTTCATCTTCACCAAGGGCTTCAAGACGATCGGGGAAATGACCGGCTGGTCCTTCTTCGAGCAGCCTTGGCTAGGCACGGCGGGTACAGGCTTCTGGGGCCTCGTCATCGTGTTCGTCTGGCAGTCGGCGGGCTACATGATGGTCATCTACATCGCGGCGCTGACCGGCGTGCCGAAGGACATGCTCGAGGCTGCGACGATCGACGGCGCGAGCTACTGGCAGAGCATCCGCAAGGTGACGCTGCCGCTCATCATGCCGGCGATCACCGTTTGCTTGTTCCTGACGATCTCCAATGCCTTCAAGATGTTCGACCTGAACCTGTCGCTCACCAAGGGCGGCCCGGGCACGTCGACGCAGTCGCTCGCCTATAACATTTATGCCGAGGCGCTGGTCAACAATCGCTACGGGCTCGGTACGGCGAAGGCGATGCTGTTCTTCCTGGCCGTCTCGCTCATCGCGGTGACGCAGGTATGGCTCACCAAGCGCAAGGAGGTGGAAGCCTGATGAACCGCGACCGTTCGCTTCGCTACAGGCTGGCCGGCATCGAAGGCTTCGCGATTTTGCTTGCGCTGCTGTTTCTCGCTCCGTTTTACTTCGTCATCGTGAATTCGCTCAAGACGCTGGGCGAGATTCTCGTCGACGCGGCTTCGCTGCCGGAGGTTTACAAATTCACGAACTACTCGCGGGTATGGGACATGATCCGCTTTCCGACCGCGCTTCGCAACTCCGTCGTCATCACGGCGATCAGCGTCGCCGGCATTGTGACGATCAGCTCCATGACCGCCTACCGGCTCGTCCGCAGGCCGACGCGCTTCAACAACCTGCTGTTCCTTGCCTTCATCTCGTCGATGATCATCCCGTTCCAGTCCGTCATGCTGCAGCTCGTGCGCGTGACGAGCATCCTGGAGCTGCGCGGCGACCTGCTCGGCATCGTCGTTTGTTACCTCGGCTTCGGCCTCGCGCTGTCGGTGTTCCTGTTCCACGGCTTCATCAAGGGCGTGCCGCTCGAGATCGAGGAGGCCGCGGTCATGGACGGCTGCTCGCCTTACGGCGTGTTCTGGCGGATCGTCTTCCCGCTGCTCAAGCCGATCGCCGTCACCGTCGTCATCTTGAACACGCTATGGATCTGGAACGATTACCTGCTGCCCGTGCTCATCATCGGCTCCAACAAAGACCTGACGACGATTCCGCTCGCGGTTACGCGGTTTTTCGGGCAATATACGAAGCAGTGGGATCTTGCGCTCGCCGGGCTAGCCATGAGCGTCACGCCGATCGTCGTGCTGTTCCTGCTGCTGCAAAAGCACATCGTCGAAGGGATCACTTCCGGGTCGGTCAAAGGGTAGGCAGGATCAATATGTTACACTTTAGACAACAACATCGTCGGTTTTGTGCAAACGTTTTCTCCACTATACTCGACACTGTAGCCAGATGATTGAATACATGGGAGGTCTTGATATGAAACGCATCTCCGCAGGCATCTTGATCGCCTCGCTCCTGACCGTAGCCGCAGGCTGCGGCAACAACAACGGCAACGGCAACGCTTCGCCGGCATCCTCGGAAGCCGCTTCGGGCGCCGCTTCTTCGGCTCCGGCATCGTCCGCGGCCGCATCCAGCGACGCGCCGAAGAAGGACGTCACGATTAAGGTATTCCAGTTCAAGGTCGAGATCGCGGACGCCTTGAACAAGATGGCCGAAGCTTACGAAAAAGAAACGGGCGTCAAGGTCGACGTGGAAACCCACGGCGGCGGCGAGGACTACAACGCGCTGTTGAAGGCCGAGATCGCTTCGGGCTCCGAGCCCGAGATTTTCAACTCCGAAGGCTATGCGGCGCTTGAGCCGTACTACGACCGCGCGACGGACCTGTCGGGCGAATCCTGGGCCAAGGATGTCGTCAACTCCGCTGCGGCCCCGGCCCAGGTAGACGGCAAGCTGCTGGGCATGCCGATGAATATCGAAGGCTACGGCATCATTTACAACAAAGACTTGTTCGCCAAGGCGGGCATCACCGAGCTGCCGAAGACGCTGTCCGAGCTCGAAGCGGCGGCGAAGAAGCTGCAGGACGCGGGCATCACGCCGTTTTCCACGACGAACGAATGGTGGTCGATCGGCCATCACACGATCAACGTCGGTCTTTCGGAGCAGCCCGATCCCGTCAAGTTCATCGAGGACAACAAGGCGGGCACCGCTTCCTTCAAAGGCAACGAAGTGTTCGGCAAGTGGATCAACTACGTCGACCTCGTCTTCAAGTATTCCCAGAAGGATAAGCTGACGACCGACTATGCGACCCAAGTTGCCACGTTCGCCAGCGGCAAAGCGGCCATGATCCAGCAAGGCAACTGGATTCAAGGCGATGTCGACAAGGTGGCCAAGCTCAACCTCGGCATGATGCCGATCCCGATCGACGACAGCGGCAAGGCGCACATCTACACCGGTCCGGCAAACTTCTGGATCGTCAACAGCAAGTCCAAGAACGCCGAAGAGGCGAAGAAGTTCCTGGCGTGGATGGTCACGTCCGAGACGGGCAAGAGCTACATCACCAAGGAGTTCAAGTTCATACCGGCGCTCGCTACGATCCCCGCGACTTCTGAAGACATCGGGCAGCTGGGCGCGGCCGTATCCGAGCAGGCGAAGGACGCGGGCGGCTGGAACTGGGGCCGGTATCCGGACGGCGTCATCCAGGGCTGGGGCGCGGCGATGCAGGAATATCAAGGCGGCTCGATCGACAAGGACAAACTGTTCGATAAGTTCGACCAGGCCGTTAAGGATATCGTGAGCAAGTAAGGTAAGACGCTACTATTTATATAGTAGAAACAGGTGCGGACGAAATCAGGGCTTCATGAGAGGTATACCTCTCGTGAAGCCCTTTTCGGCCTAGCTTTCTGCACCGCTCCCCATCCTGTGCCCCGGTCGAAATTACGAATACGCGGATTGGCCCGCCAGTGCATCCAAATCCTCTATATCCGGGTTCAAATCGGGGGAGTGTAAAGGTGGAAAGTTACTCTACAGCCTCGCGAACCGGTCCAAACGGCGGTGCAAAGGCAAAAAGTTACTCTACAACCTTGAGGGTGCGTTCTATACGACGCTGCAAAGGCAAATAGTTACTCTACAGTTCTCGCGGCATGGTCTACATGGTGCTGTAAGGGCGAAAAGTTACTCTGATGCAGTACTGTAATCCCGGTAAGCAACATAGAGAGCGGCAGGGATGCGCGCCAGCGCAGCGATAGCGCCATCGCGTGCCGCTAAAGGCAGAGCGCGAGCGCTCCGAGCGCAGCGATAGCGGCATTGCTTGCCGCTAAAGGCAGAGCGAGCGCTCCCGGCGCAGCACTAGCGGCATCGCGTGCCGCTAAGGCAGAGCGAGCGCTACCGGGCGCAGCGCTAGCGGCATCGCGTGCCGCTAAGGCAGAGCGAGCGACCGGGCGCAGCGCTAGCGGCATCGTGTGTCGCTAATGGCGCTAGGGGCCCGTTGGCTCGGAATACGCCACATTTCCATTAGTAACGCTGCACAGCGCCTCTTGCATCGGTGTCAATCGCGCTCGCACGAAAATAATTATGGTGAATTATACTAATGTTTAATTAAATATGTCATTTGAAGTTAACTTATCAAGCTGAAATTATATTTTTCCATTGCCATTCTCGCATTCTAGCTGATAGAATGAGTGCTGACTAGAATGCAGGAGGTTATTCATGTTGAGAAAGCTGACATCTATTATATTGACTGCCGCGCTGGCGGTCGGACTGTCCGCATGCGGCGCGAAGGAGTCTAACAATGCGAACGCGGGCGGCGCTGCCTCGACGGAAGCGGGCAAGGTCACGCTGAAGTTCGCGACCGATGCGAGCTACGCGCCGATGGAGAGCATGGATAAGGACAAGATCGTCGGCTTCGACGTCGACTTCTTGGACGCCGTTATGAAGGAAGCCGGCTACGACTACAAGCTGGACAATACGGGCTGGGACCCGCTGTTCGCGGACCTGGGCAGCGGCAATCACAAATACGACGGCGGCATCTCGTCGATCTCCATCACCGATGAACGCAAGCAGACGTTCGATTTTTCCGTTCCTTATTTTGAATCGGTGAATATGATCCTGACCAAGGAAGACAAGCCGGTCAAGGACGCGCTCGAGCTGAAGGGCAAGAAGGTCGCCGTTCAGGGCGGCACGACCGCCGAGACGCTGATGAAGGGCATCTTGGGAGACGACAATGCGAACCTGAAGCGCTTCGACAGCAACACGCTGGCGCTGATGGAGCTGGAAAGCAACGGCGTCGATGCCGTCGTGGCGGACTTCGCCGTCGTGCAGGCTTACGTGCAGCAAAATCCGGACAAGAAGTTCAACGCGATCTACGACCGCACGAACTTCGCCTCCGAATACTATGGCATCCTGCTGCCCAAAGATACGGATCCGGCCGTCAAGGAGAAGATCGACGCGGCCGTCGAGAAGGTGCGCGCGAGCGACGAATACAAAACGATGTATAAAAAGTGGATCGGCGTCGAGCCGGATACGAGCAACTTGGTTACGGCGAAGTAAGATCGGGCATAATCAGCAACGATTAGGAAGCAGGGGGCATGCGGCCCGGGCAGACCGGGCGCATGCTCTCTTTGATGAGAGAGGGTGCAGGCGTGTATTACGCTTTTAGGTTCGATATTATCCGCGAATATTTCCCGTTCTTAATAAAGGGAATGCTGCTGACGATCGGCATCTCCCTGGCGGCCATCGCCGTCGGCGTCGTCCTGGGTTTATTCATAGGCTTTGGGAAAATGGCCAGATTCGGCCCGTTGCGATGGTTGATGAGCGGCTATATCAACATCTTTAGAGGGACGCCGCTCATTCTGCAGGTGCTGATCATCCACTTCGGCGTCATTCCGCCGATACTGGGCACCACGAACGGCATCGTGGCGGCCATTGTCGCGTTGGGACTCAACTGCGCCGCTTATTCGGCAGAAATCTATCGGGCGGGAATTGAGTCGATCGATGCAGGCCAACGCGAAGCCGCTTACTCCTTGGGCATGACGAGTGGGCAGACACTGCGCCACATCATTGTGCCGCAGGCCGTTCGGCGGATGATCCCGGCGTTCGGCAACGAATTTATCGTCCTCGTGAAGGATTCGTCGTTCGTCGCGTGGATCGCGGTGCCCGAGATCATGTACTGGGCCAACGCAGCCAAAAGTCAGTATTATCATTTATGGGAGCCTTACCTCGCTGCGGGCGTGATCTACTTCGTGCTCACGTACACGCTTAGCAAGCTGCTCCAATGGTTCGAGAGGAGGGTGAAGTGATGGAGCCGATCATCCGAATGAGCGGGGTCGCCAAGTCCTTCGGAAAAAACAAAGTGCTTCACGACATTAATCTCGAGGTCGCGCCGCGCGAGGTCGTCGTCATCGGCCCC
>NZ_JAGXJW010000075.1 GCF_019091135.1 Cohnella sp. GbtcB17
AGGCCTCCAGCGCACCGAAGGGCACATCGCGCAGCAGGATCTTCGGATTGCGCAGCGGCGCTCTCGCGACCGATACGCGCTGCGCCATGCCGCCCGACAGCTCCTTCGGATACGCTTTTTCGAACCCCTGGAGTCTCACGAGCTCGATGAGCTCGTCGACCTTGCGCCGCACGCCCGCATCCCGCAGCGACAGGTCCGCCGCGATGTTTTTCTCGACCGTCAGCCAAGGGAACAGACGCGGCTCCTGAAAGATAAAGCCTTTGTCGATGCCCGGACCCGCGATCGGCTCTCCCTCCAATAGAACGCTGCCTTGATAACCCGTATCGAGCCCCGCGACGATCCACAGCAACGTGCTTTTGCCGCAGCCGCTCGGCCCGATGACGGTGACGAAGTCCCCCTCCTTGACATCAAGTTCGATATGGTGGAGTGCCTGCACGAATTTGTTGTCCGTCCTGAAGCTCTTGTTCAGATCCTTGATCGCAAGCAGCGTAGCTCCGATGGTAACCACTCCTTTCTAATGCCTCGGCCGTTTGTCGATGAATGAAAAAAGAGACACCTCCAGACAGGAGCGATGCATGATCGCTCTGATGCTTGGGGATGCCTCCGACGGTTCGGTCAGCATGCTCTTTATGGAGTCGCTCTTTTTCAAATTCGACATTAAACCAAGTAATCCAGTAGGTTTAACTTAAAATTCTTGAGTGTACTTTATCACCGCACCTTAGGAATGTCAATTCATTTTTGAATGAGAAAAAAGCTTGTAATAGCTGGCTTTTTCGGCCATTTAGAGAGTTGCGACAGAAAAATTGTTGTGCCGGTCGCGATCGGATATTCCTAGTTGATAAGTGTGATTTCAAGTTTCAATTCCGACGCGAATCCGTTATGATGCGAAGAGAAGGACAAGCCGAAGGAGGAATACAACGATGGAATACAAGAGACTCGGTCGCACCGGCCTGCAGGTATCCCGCCTTTGCTTGGGATGCATGAGCTATGGCCAATCGGACCGCGGGACGCATCCTTGGACGCTGGACGAGGCGAGCAGCCGCCCGTTTATCCGCAAGGCGTTGGACCTGGGCATCAACTTCTTCGATACGGCCAACGTGTACTCGGACGGCACAAGCGAGGAGATCGTGGGCAGGGCGCTCAACGATTTCGTGCGCCGCGACGATGTGGTGTTCGCCACCAAGGTGCACGGGCGCATGCGGCCGGGGCCAAACGGGGCGGGGCTGTCCCGCAGGGCGATCCTGAGCGAGATCGTCAACAGTCTGCGCAGGCTCGGTACCGTCTATGTCGACCTGTACCAGATCCACCGCTGGGAACCGCATACGCCGATCGAAGAGACGATGGAGGCGCTGCACGATGTCGTCAAGGCGGGCAAGACGCGTTATATCGGCGCATCGTCCATGTACGCATGGCAGTTTCTGCAAGCGCAGCATACGGCGGAACGCGGCGGGTGGACGAAGTTCGTCAGCATGCAAAATCATGTGAACCTGCTGTATCGCGAGGAGGAGCGCGAAATGCTGCCCCTGTGCGAGGCGCTCGGCGTCGGCGTCATCCCCTGGAGCCCTTTGGCGCGCGGACGGCTGACGCGCGACTGGGACGAGACGAGCGAGCGGTCCGAATCGGACGCCTTCGGCAAGACGCTCTACCGGTCGTCGGTGGAGTCGGACCGGACGATCGTGGAGCGCGTCGCAGAGATCGCGTCCGCCCACGGCGTTCCGCGGGCGCAAGTCGCGCTGGCCTGGGTCGCGCAGAAGTCCGTCGTGACAGCGCCGATCGTCGGCGCGACGAAGCCGCATCACCTGGACGACGCGGTCGCGGCGCTGTCGCTGCATTTGACGGCCGAGGAGATCGCGCGCTTGGAGGAGCCCTACGTGCCGCACCCGGTGCAGGGGTTCTAAACCAGGACCATTCGGAGAAAACAGCGTTGCCGCGGGGCTATCCTCTTTTTCTCCGCCCCGCGACGCGCCCGATAGCTCTTTTCATAGTAGCCCCAGCCCTGTTCCAACTAAGCCGGGAGGCATCCAGACGGGCTTGGCGTCCCTTTTGCCGACACAGCCCCGGATTCAGATAGGCCTTGCGCATCTGCCGCATCAGGCTTCCCTCGTCCGCCTCGGCCCACCGTTGTCCCGGACCGTTGAATAGATACCGGAACCGGCGGGCGATAGCTGTCGGCTTATTCATGCTCTCCACGGGGCGGCGCAATCGGTACCCGACCTTAAACGCATTGCCATCCCTCACGAAGTCCATATGGCCGCCCCAGCCCGTCGCGATCACCGGCGTGCCGTTTGCCATAGACTCCAAGAAAGGCAATCCGACGCCTTCTCCCCTTGTCGGCAGCACGAATGCGTCTCCCAGCGAATAGATTCCCCGCAGCCTGCGTTCATCCATCCGGTGCGCGAGCACCGTGAGGGGCGCCGTCCTTTTACGCAGCCCGAGCCTCCGCTTTAAACCTCGGATCCGCGTTCGATCCACTGCTTGTTTTCATAAGACGCATACCCGTTGGTCTTGATAACCAGATGAACCTTGTCGCGTACCGAGAACGCCTTCCAATATGCTTTGAGCAGCGCTTCCGGATTTTTGCGATGCTGGAACCCGAACACGGACACGAATACGAACTTGCCGGCCGTACCCGGCACGCGCAAAGGCGGATTGCAGGGTCGGTAGAAAGAGGCGTTCACGCCATGCGGCACGATGTAGATCGGCGCCTTCGCGCCGCTTGCCCGGAAAGCTTCTTTGTTCTGCCTTGAAGGCACGAATATCGCGTCGAACCGGTTGATGTTTTTCAGCCAACGCCGGGGAATCATCGGGTCGTCTCCCAGACCGGTTCAGGATCACCCGATCATAGCGCCGCTTCTCTTCGCTCAGCCTGATGAAGTCGGGCGGATAATGACAAACGAGCACGCGGCACGCCGAACCGCGGGAGCGATTATCCGCACCGATGGATACCGGCACGCCTTGCTTCCTCAAAGCGCGGACATAATGCCTGCTCGCGATGCCAAGACCGGTGCTACGCCGTACCGGCCCCTTCCAAGTTAAGCAGTATGACTTCGTCATACCCCACAATGCTCCCAGGCAATGTATTTTCTTACGAATGCCATATCGTATTCATCCCGGCCAAAGGCGGCACGATCTGAAAGCGCGGCCAGTTCCAACTTCAGGACGCGAGGCGGCGCCGATTCCATTTGGAACCTTGGGGACGAGCCATTATAATGGAAGACGTGATGTTAAAAACGGCCTCGCGGTCCGCTCCGGCGAACGCGGCCGCTTTTATCGAAAGACGGTTCCGAAGCCGCGGACGTTGTCCCGCCCGGACGGACCGCATAACTCATAAGGGCGCAGGAGGAGAATCAGCAATGGAATTCCGGATTGAACGCGATACGATGGGCGAGATTCAAGTGCCTTCTACCGCTATGTGGGGCGCGCAAACCGAGCGCAGCCGCCAGCACTTCAAGATCGGCACGGAGCGGATGCCAAAGGAATTGATTACGGCGTTCGCCCAACTGAAGAAGGCGGCCGCGCAAGTCAACCACAAGCTGGGCAAGCTCGACGCCGACAAGAAGGACGCGATCGTAGCCGCGGCCGACGAGATCGTAGCCGGCGAATGGGACGCCGAGTTCCCGCTCGTCGTCTGGCAGACGGGCAGCGGCACGCAGTCCAACATGAACGTCAACGAAGTCATCGCGCGTCGCGCGAATCAACTGCTCGAAGCGAAGGGCTCGGATAAGCGCGTTCACCCGAACGACGACGTGAACAAGTCTCAGAGCTCCAACGATACGTTCCCGACCGCGATGCACGTCGCGAGCGTCGTAGCGGTCGACGAAGTGCTCCTCCCGGCGCTCGCCGAGCTCAAGGAGACGCTGAAGGCCAAGTCCGAAGCGTTCATGGATATCGTCAAAATCGGCCGTACCCACCTGCAGGACGCGACGCCGATCACGCTCGGTCAGGAGATCAGCGGCTGGCACGCGATGCTGGACAAGACCGAGCAAATGATCCGCACCAGCGCGCAGACGCTGAAGGAGCTCGCGATCGGCGGCACCGCGGTCGGCACCGGCATCAACGCGCACCCGGCGTTCGGCGACGGCGTCGCCCAGGCGCTGAGCGAAGCGACCGGCGGCAAAGGCTTCGTGAGCGCGCCGAACAAGTTTCACGCGCTGACCAGCCACGACCAATCCGTCTTCGCCCACGGCGCGCTGAAGGCGCTCGCGGCCGATCTCATGAAGATCGCCAACGACGTGCGCTGGCTCGCGAGCGGTCCCCGCAGCGGCATCGGCGAGATCACGATCCCCGAGAACGAGCCCGGCAGCTCCATCATGCCCGGCAAGGTCAACCCGACCCAGGCCGAAGCGATCACGATGATCGCCTGCCAGGTCATGGGCAACGACGCCACAATCGGCTTTGCCGCTTCTCAAGGCAACTTCGAGCTGAACGTGTTCAAGCCGGTCATTCTGAACGCGTTCCTCCAATCGGTCCGCTTGCTCGCGGACGGCATGCGCTCCTTCAACGAACACTGCGCCGTCGGCATCGAGCCGAACCATGAGGTGCTGAGCCGCAACCTCGAGCAGTCGCTTATGCTCGTCACCGCGCTCAACCCGTACATCGGCTACGAGAACGCCGCCAAGATCGCCAAGCTGGCGCACAAGGAAGGCCTCACGCTCCGCGAAGCCGCCCTCAAGACCGGCCTGCTGACGGACGAGCAGTTCACCGAGTACGTGAAACCGGAAGACATGATTCATCCGAAGGAATAGGTTCGACTCCATCGCTCTCGGCTCGTCATTTGACGGCCGGGAGCGTTTTTGCACCACGGCACCGTGACCGTACGCAGCAGGAGCATCGCTCGCCTTTCATGCACATCTTCTGTGCACCACCGCACCGTGACCACAAACAGCCGGAGCACCGTTCGCCTTTCATGCACATTTCCTGTGCACCATTGCACCATGACCGCAAGCAGCCGGCACACCGCTCGCCTTTCATGCACATTTTCTGTGCACCCTTGCACCATGACCGCAAGCAGCCGGCGCACCGCTCGCCTTTCATGCACATTTTCTGTGCACCATCGCACCAAGACCGCACGCAGCTGCTCCCCGCTCGTCTTTCATGCACATTTTCTGTGCACCATCGCACCAAGACCGCACACGGCCGCTCCCCGCTCGCCTTTCATGCATATTTTCTGTGCACCATTGCCTATTGGCAGCCTGCAGACGGTTTGCGGACTGAGGATCTTATTTACTCCAAAACCCGCGATTAACAAGGCAGCAAGGCGGGATAACGGAACTGTGGTCCGCAAACTAAGCCTATTCGCCTTCTTTGGCAAGAATAGCGGATCTCCTGTCCAAAAACTCGCGAGCAGCACGGGCAGATCAGGCGCACACTCCCCCTCCGTATAAAAAGAAAGAAGCCCCGTCGCCGGAGCTTCCTTCGATCATTAGCGCAGCTTATATTTAATCGTCCTAAACCTCAAGCCTCGTGCGACACCCGGCCGACGGCGCTGTCGCCGCTCGCACCGGACCGCCGCCCCATGAACGGCCACCAGTTCGCTTCGCCGAACGTGCGCACCATGACCGGCACGAACAGCGGCAGCACGATGACTGCGTACAGGAACAGTCCGCACAGCACCATCGTGGCGATCTGCAGCAGCGACATGACGCCCGACGGCAGCATCGCCGCGAACGTGCCGCCCAGGATGAGCGCGGCGGACAGGATGACCGTGCCCATGTTCCGCATCGCCTTCAGGATCGCCTCCTGCGGCGGCAGGTCCCGGTATTCGCGGAACCGGTCCATCAGGAAGATGCTGTAGTCGACGCCGAGCGCGATCAGCAGCACGAAACCGAAGAACGGCACGGTCCAGCTCGTGCCCGAATGCCCGAGCATCCGCACGAAGATCAGCTCCGTGATCGCGAGCGACGTATAATATGTGCCGATCAGCGAGATCACCAGATAAATCGGAATGACGATCGAGCGGAACATAAAGATCAGGATGAGACCGATGCCGATCAGCATGAGCACGACCGTCCGCGAGTAATCGGCGGATGAGATCTCGTGCAGATCGTTGTTGGAGCTGGTCACGCCGCCGATCTCGTGTCTCGAGCCGGTATCGTATGCCGTGCCCTTCAACCCGCGGTCGACTGCCTCCTGCAGCGGCGCGATCAGCTTCATCGTCTCGAGCTCGTACGGGTTGCCCGAGAAAATGACGTCGAACGTCGTTATCTTGCGGTCCTTCGAGGCGTATACGTCCAGCGCCTGCTGGAAGTCCGCCCGCTGAATCGCGTCCGCCGGGATGAACCAGCCGCTCAGATCGCTGTCCGAGGCCGACGACAGCTCGCCGATATAGTCTTGTGCCGACTTCAGGCCGCCCGACACCTGGTCGAGGCCGCTCACGCTTTTGTTCAGCCCGCTCGTCAGCTCGCCCAGTTGATCGTTCAGCTGCGCGAAGCCCTCGCCCAGCTGCTGCTGGCCGTCGGCCAGCTTGTCGAGACCGCCGGTCACGCCCGGCAGCTGTCCGATGATCCGCCCTTGGCCATCGACGGCCCGGTCGAGCCCGCTCTGCAGCGAACCGATGCCGGACGCCAGCTTCGCCAGCCCCGCCGACAGCTGCGCCTGACCGTCCGCCGCTTGCGCCAGGCCTGCGTTCGCCTGCTTCAGGCCTGCCGTCGCGCCGCCCAGCTTGGCGTTCAGCTGCGACAGCCCGCCTGCCAGCTGCGAGGCGCTCGACTGCAGCTGGCCGAGCGAAGCGACGGCGCGCTGGTATTCCGCATCGGACGCAAGCTCCGGATACTTGTCGCCAAGGCTTCCGATGCCCGTACCCAGGTCGGCGAGACCGTCCGCCAGCGCCTTCTGCTTGGCGGCGATATCGCCGTAGCCCGCGCCGAGCTGATCGAGTCCGCTCGCCAGCTGCTTGTAGCTCGCCTCCAGCTTGCGGCTCGCCGCCAGCAGCTGATCCGCGCTTTTCTTCGCCTGCGCCGCGCCCTGCCGGAGCTCTCCGGCGCCGGCCGTACCGCTTTCCAGCCCGTTCTGCACCGCCTTCAGGCCGCTCTCCAGCTGAGCGATGCCGCTCTTGAGCGACTGCGTGCCGGCCACGAGCTCGTCGGCGCCTGCCGCCGCACCGCTGAGCTTCGATGCGTTGGCGCTAAGCGACTTGCTCGCGTCGGCGAGCCCCTTCGATACCTGGCCGATGCCTTCCGCGCCCTGGTCCAGCCCGCTGCCGAGCGTGTCGACCTGCTGCGTCACCTGAAAGTCCTTCGGCGCCTCGCCCGTCGGCCGCGTCGCGCTCCGCACGGCCTTGACGCCGTCGACGCCTGCCAGCTCGCGGCTCACGCGCTCGATCATCGCCAGCCCTTCGGACGTGTCGATCGCCTTGTCGGTCTTCAGCACGACCGTCGTCGTCAGCGACTCGCCCGGCCCGAAGCTGTCCGCGATCACGTTAAAGCCCTTGACCGAATCGTAGCGGTCGCCGATCTCGTCGAGCGAGTTGAAGGAGATCGCGCCTTTATAGATGGAGAGGAAAGGCGCCAGCACGACCGCCAGCACGAGCAGCGACCAGAGCGGCCGCTTCAGGGAGAAGCTGCCCATCGCGCCCCAGAACCGGCTCGGCTTGTGCTCGAGCGAGCCGCGCGTCGGCCAGAAGATGGCTTTGCCCAGCACCGCCATAAAAAACGGTACGAGCGTAACCAGCGCGATCAGCAGCACCGCGACGCCAACCGCGACCGCGACGGCCGATTGGTACAGGCTGAACGTGGAAAACCCGATGCAGGCGAAGCCGACGAGCACCGCCAGACCGGCGTACATGACGGTTTTCCCCGCCGTCCGGTAAGTCGTCAGAATGGCCTCGACCTTGTCGCCGCCGTTATGCGCCAGCTCCTCCTTGAACCGGCTGATGAGCAGAATACAATAGTCCGTGCCGATGCCGAACATGACCGCGACCATAAAGATCTGCGTGAAGTTCGACAACGGGAAATCCAAATATTTGACTAAATAAGAAACGACCGATTGCGCCGCAATGTAGCTGATCCCCACCGTTACGAGCGGGATAAACGGCGCGATCGCGGACCTGAACACGAGGAACAAGATCGCCAATATAAAAATGACCGTGATGTACTCCGTCTTGTGAAGCCCTTCCTGCGAGCTCTCGACGACATCCTCTTGAATGATCCAGTTGCCTGTGTAGTAGTGGTCGACCTTCACGTCCGCGATCGCGTCGGCAAGATCCTTCCGCACCTCGGACAGCTCGCGCCCGTCCGTATTCACGGAGAGCAGCGCCAGCACGGTCTTGCCGTCCTTGGACACCATCTGATCCTTTAGCTCCGCCGTGTCGAAGTGCGTCGTGACCGAGCCGATGCCCAGCTTCTCCTTCTCGGTCTTCAGCTTGTCGATGCCCGCCTTGATCTCCGCCATCTGCGCGTCGGTTAGCGCTGCCTCGCCATGGAAGACGAGCACGGTCGCGTTGCCGCGTCCGCCTCCTCCGTCGTTCGCGCGCTGCGCGTCCCGCTCGTGCAGCAGCTCGCCGGCATTGGTCGACGTGTAGCCGTCCGGAACGTCAATCTGCCCCTTTTCGCGCACGAGGTCCGCCATGTTGGGCGCCGTGAGCACCAGGCCGGCCACGATCGCGAGCCAGAGCGCCAGTACCGCCCACCTGAATTTGACGATGCTCCTCATGAATCCCCGCCACTCCTCTCCCCGGAAGCTTCTCCGCCGCCCGTCATGATGACGCGCGCCAGCTTCTCGTAGGTCTCTATGAATTGATCCGCTTCCGCTTCATCGAACGCCGACACGTACGCGCCGAGCAGCGAGCCGATCCGTCCGTCCAGCTCGGCGACGACGCGCCGCCCTTCCTCCGACAAGCGCAAGTACGTCACCCGCCGGTCCTTGTCGTCGGGAATGCGTTCGATCAGCTCTTTGTCCACCAGCCGCGATACGATCGCCGTGATCGAGCTCTTGCCCACGCAAAAGACGTCGGCCAGCTCCGTCGACGTGCACCGGTCGCGCGTCCCGACATACTGGATGACGGTGAATTGGTCCAGCGTCAGATCGGCGGGCATCTCGTCCCGGAGCAGCGCTGTCATCCGGCGGTTCACGGTGAACATCGCGGCCTTGTAGCGTTCGATTAGCCCATTGAGCTTCGGTCCGTCCAGCAGTGGTATCACCCTCTATGATTCGATTGTCGAATGGTTTCATTATCGAACTATATCAGAGGACACCGGACTACGTCAACTTGCCTGCGCATCGGTATACGCAAGGGCATCAAAATTACCAAATTGTTTTTCGTTACGAAAACTGAGGAATCATCTAGAATATTCTCTATGAAAACAAAGTAGGTATAATGGATTATTTTTGAATCCATTTTTTGCATCTATAATCTTATATATCTATTTATTCGACATCAATATACATAAGCCCGATCATCTCCATAACTTTTAAGACCAATTCACTAAATATGGTCGAATGAAGCAAAGATGATTCCGAATGCCGTCGCAAAGATGGGGCGAGCGTGGTAATTATTGTACAAGCCATGCGACCAATCGTGTCAGAGACAGGAGCGCTGCGACAAAATGATCCTTAGACTCATTGCCGTCCTATGCGCGTGCATCGTATTCCTGGCGGGGTGCGAGCACCGCGCGGCTACGCCGGCAGATGACGGTGCGAGTCACCTGCGGACGAGCAGGTATGGTGCCTCGGCGTCTTATGGCGAAGGACGCGCTGCGCTGGAAAGCTTTATCGAAAACCGTTTGACGGGACCGGACGGCGTCTACACGAACTTGATCGATACCGCGCAAAACGGTACATCCGCTAGCGGCCACGAAGTCTTAAGTGAGTCGGCAGGTCTGTCGATGCGTTATTATGCGCTTAGCGGGCGGCGAGAAGCGTTCGAGTCGGTCTGGAGCCAAGCTCGCGCCGTATTTGATATGAATGCGTCGTTCAGTTACCGGTACAGCCCTCTTTCGGACAAACGTTACCCGGTCAATGCGGCCGTGGATGATCTGCGAATCATACGCGCCTTATACGAGGCGGGCGACGCATTCGAGGCCCCCGCTTATACGCTGGAAGCGGACAAATACGGCAAGCGTTTCTATACCTACAACGTGAAGGACGGACGGCTCTACGACTTTTATGACGAGACGTACAAGACGACGAACGACTTTGTGACCTTATGCTATATCGATTTAAAAACGCTCGGTTTGCTGAAGCTGCCGGACGCCGACAAAAAGAAACTGTTGGACAATGCCCGGCGGATAGCCGAAGGCGGCTATCTTGGCGACGCGTTTCCTTTTTACGAGACGCGCTACGATTACGGCACGGGCAAGTATGCGTCTCCCCAGGACATTCGTACCGTCGAATCGCTGGTAACGATTCTGCACCTGTCCGAGGCCGGGCTTGCGCATCCCGAGAGCATCGCATACATCAAAAAGCAGGTTGACGCCGGTACGCTGTTCGGCACGTACAGCCGGACCGGCGCGGCCGAGAATGACGTCCGCTCGACAGCGATTTATGCGCTCGCCGCCATGATCGGGTCCTCCGCCGGCGACAAGGCGCTGTATGAGCAGGCGATCGCGCGAATGAACGAACTCCGAACGACGGGGTCCGGCGGGCCGCTGGACGGCGGCTTCGGCGACCCGGCGACGGGCCAGGCCTACTCGTTCGACAATCTGACAGCGCTGCTGGCTTACGCCTACTAGATACAGACTGCTGGCCGGGAAGGAGAGGGAAAGATGAGCCGATCGGAAACGTCGGGCACAGGGACAAACGCCGCCATTTGGAAACGCCTTTTCATAGCGGCAACCCGCTATGCCTCTCCCTCTTTCCTCGCCGCTGCCGCGGTGCTCGCCATCTCGACGGCCGCCTTGTTCGTCAAGCCATACATCGGCATGGCGGATAACGGCGACTATTTCCGCATCCTTTACAGCAACGGCATTTACTTCAACGCGCCGGATTACGCCGAACAGTACTTCGGCTACTTCGTCAAGCACTACGGCATTTTCCAGTACTTCAACGAGAACGGCGCCACTCTCTCTTCGTCTCAATCCCTGTTCATCCGCATCGCGCTGCAGTTGAACATTTGGTTGCTGAATGCCCATACGTTCGACATTCGCGTTCAGGCGGCGATTTATTTGCTCCTTTACACCGTCGCCGTCTATATGCTGATCGAGGCGCTGACCTGGAGGACGTCCGCCAAGCGAGGCTATATCATCGCAGCGGTCGCTGTTTTTATTTTCGGCGATACGGCCTATACCGCGTATTTCAACTCTTTTTACAGCGAGGCCTTGATGCTCATCATGTCGCTGTTCACGCTGGCCAGCGGACTGCTGATCTATCGCGGAAGATTCAACGATTACGCCATGCTGGCCGTATTCGTCGCCAGCTCGCTGCTTCTCGTCACGAGCAAGCAGCAAAATGCGCCGCTCGGCATTCTGATTGCCTTGTTCGGCATCTGGGTGCTGCTGGCACGAAGCGGCCGACGCTACAGGCTCAGCGCGGCCGGCGGATTGACGCTGCTGCTCGTCGTGAGCATCGCTTCCTACGCGCTGATTCCTCAGGAATTCGTCAATATCAACAAATATCACGCCATGACCCGGGGCGTGCTGCCGGATTCGAGCGATCCCGAGAAGTCGCTCGAGAGCATGGGAATAGACGGTCAGTATTCACTGCTGAGCGGCACGATCTACTACGAGCCCTATACGACGATCGACGTCAATTCCAATAAAATGCTGACCGAGTTCTACGGCAAATTCGGCTTCGGCAAAGTGCTCGCCTACTACGTGGCGCACCCGGATCAGGCGGGGCGGATGCTGAACCTCGCGGCCAAGAACGCGTTCACGACGAGACCCGAGGCGATGGGCAACTTTGAGAAGTCGGAAGGCCATGCCTACGGCGCTCAAACGCATTTTTTCTCCTTATACAGCACGCTTAAGAAGCTGCTGACGCCCAAAACGTTCGGCTTCCTTTTCCTGTGGACGATCATCGTCGTCGGGCTTTACATGCCCTCGTTCGTCTCCGCCGTGCGAACCAAAAACCGAAGGCAAGCGGTCAGATTGCCGCTGCTGCTTATGATGATCCTCATGGGCCTGGCCGGGATCGCGATCTCCATCGTGGGCGCCGGTGACGCCGACCTGGCCAAGCACGAGTTCATGTTCACGATCGCCTTCGATCTCGTCACCTTCATCACGATATCCGACGCCCTGCTTGGACGCCTCTGGCGCAATGTGCCGCTGCATCCGGGCACGGCCCCCGCGGCGGCGACAGCCGCTTAAGCGACCATCAAGCGAGGAGGAAGGACCATGCGAAAAAGATCAGGGATGCCGAGAACCGCGGCGCTGCTCATTCTGGCGTTCGCGCTCGCATGCTCGTCCGTCTCCGCCGGACCTGCCTCCGCCGCGAGCGCGCCCGATCCGTCCGCCGCGTCCGTGCTGCTCCTCTATGACAGCCTTGCCTTGTCGACGCCGCGGGAGGGCAACGTGGAGGCGCTCGAGCGGCTGTTCGCCGCCTACGGCGTCCCGGTTGAGGCGATGCCCATCGACCGCTATGCAGAAGGAAGCCTGAAGAGTTACAGACGCGTCGCGGTCGTGCGCAACGTCTCCGATCTTTCCGTCGCAGGCAGTGCGCTCGCTTCGGATCTCGCGTCTTACGACGGAGCCTACCTGCAGATCGGCGGACTGGAGCTCCCTGGCCGCGCTCAAACCAAGCTCGGCGTGGAGCTTCAAGCCGCGCCGCTCGACTCCGTCCGCCTCGAAGCCGGAGACTACAGCCAGACGCTGTCGTCCGTCGAGGCTCTGGACTACATCGCGGACGCTTCTGCGGAGGCTAAGCGCTACGGCACGCTGACGTTCATGAGCGACGGGAAGCGCTCGCCCTATGCGGTATCCGCCGGGGACTGCGCTTACGCCGGCTACCTGTCGGCTGGCAGCCTGACCGAGCTGGCGCTAGCCTACGTCTTGGAGGATTGGCTGCATGCCGACGGAGAATTCGGGACCTACATGCTGATCAAGGAGATTTATCCGTTCTCCGACCTCGAGCTGCTGAAGACGCTCGCCGACCGGCTCTATGAGTCAGGCGTACCCTTCGTGGCCAGCGTAAAGCCCGTTTTTTACAACACGGACTACCCGGCGATGCAGCGGTATCTCCAAGCGCTGCAGTACGTGCAGGCTCGCAACGGCAGCATCGTCGTAGACGCGCCGGCCGTTGCCGCCACTTCGACGGGCGGCGACGGCTCGCTTCACGGCAAGATGAACGGCTTTATCGAGCTGCTCGCAGCGAACGGCATCGCACCGCTCGGCATGGGCGCCAGCCTGTTCTGGACCTACGACAAGGTCTACGCTTCGCAGGGCATGTCCTTTTTCGATTCGGTCTTCCTTACGCCGAATGCGAACGGCCAGCACGTTTGGACCCCAGACGCGTCTAAAGCCTTCGCCTTCTCGCCGTACGTCATGCCGTTCGCGCAGCTGCAGGATTTCGAGCGGCACGGCACAGCTCCGAGAACGCCTTTGCCGCTGAATCTGGCCCTTTCCTTTGATCTGTTCCCGGATAAAGCGGCTATGGAAGAAGCGGTCGACACGATCTCCCGCAGCTGGATTCCGTTCGCGGATCTGAAGAGCGGGACGCATAACGTACTTACGGACCGGTTGACTGTCCAATCCTCCGGGGGCAGCCTTCTGATCGACGGCAAGCCGCTGGACATCGGCAAGCGCGAACGCGCGGTAGACGAAAACTATGCTTATACGGCGGCTGCGAAAACCAGCTTTGCCAGGCTGTTCGGCATTCAGAACCAGATTCTGATGGTCATCATCGGCTCGTCCCTTGCTGTATTCGGCCTCTTCCTGTTCATCGGCTATCGACGCTACAAACGAAAATTCCTTTATCCGGGAGGCCGCCATGACTCCGTTTGACATTCTGATGCTAATATCGGTCATCTGCATCTGGTCGTTGCTGCTCGTGAACGTCGCGCTTATCGTCGCAGGCTATCTCTTTTATCTGCAGACGGACCGCTTGCCCGTGCCTTCGCTGCCGCAGACGCCCCCGTTCGTGTCGATCATGGTGCCCGCCCACAACGAAGGCATGGTCATCGTTAAAACCGTCGAGTCGCTGCTCGCCTTGAACTACCCGCATGATCGGTACGAAATCATCGTCATCAACGACAACTCTTCGGACAACAGCAGTGAGCTGCTCTCCGGCCTTCAGCGCAGGCACGCGGGCAGGAACCTGATCGTCATCAACACCGACAAGGTGACCGGCGGCAAGGGCAAGTCCAACGCGCTCAACATCGGTTTCGCGCAGAGCAAGGGCGAGCTGATCGCCATCTATGACGCGGACAACACGCCGGAGAAAACGGCGTTGACCTATCTCGTAGCCGAGATTATGGCAGACGCCAAGCTCGGCGCCGTCATCGGCAAGTTCCGCACGCGCAACCGCAACGCGAGCCTGCTCACCCGCTTCATCAACATCGAGACGCTCTCGTTCCAGTGGATGGCCCAGGCCGGCAGATGGAAGCTGTTCAAGCTTTGCACGATCCCGGGTACAAACTTCATTATGAGGAGACACATCGTCGAAGAGATCGGGGGCTGGGACGTCAAGGCGATCGCCGAGGATACGGAGATCAGCTTCCGAATCTACATGATGGGGTACCGGATCAAGTTCCAGCCCAAATCGGTCACCTGGGAGCAGGAGCCCCAGACGGTTAAAGTGTGGTTCAAGCAGCGGTCTCGCTGGGCCAAGGGCAACGTATACGTCATCGTCAAAAATTTTCCGCTGCTCTTCAACCGCAAGGCGGCCCGCATTCGTTTCGATATCCTGTACTTCGTCGCCATCTACTTCCTGCTGGTCAGCTCGCTGATCGTGTCCGACCTGCTGCTCGTCCTCCACGCGCTAGGCTATGTGAAGACGACTATCGCCGGGTTCAGCTCGTTTTTGTGGATGCTGGCGATTACGCTTTTTGTCGTCGGTACGTACATCACGCTGACGACGGAGAAGGGCGAGATGAAGCTGTCGAACCTTTGGCTTATCATGCTGATGTACGTCACTTACTGCCAGATGTGGATGGTCGTTGCCGCGTACGGGCTTTACAACTATTTTAAAGACCAGATCTTCAAGCGCGAAGTGAAATGGTACAAAACCGAAAGATTCTGAGCGAGGAGGAAGCCGTGTGAAAAAAGGCCTCATATTGTTCATGCTGCTGTGCCTCGCCGCTGCCGCCTCGGCTCCCTATGCGGCCATAGCCGCGGAGCCGGGCGGCAATTCCGGCGTCAATTCGGGCGCCACGTCCTACACGACGCCGATCTCCGATACGGACATCACGCTGGACGGCAATGTTTCGTACAAGCAGCAATTTTTTCAGGTGCCGGCCTATTGGAAGGTCGGGCAAGTCAAGGTTGCCTTGGACTACAAGGCTTCGCCTCTGGCGCAGGACAAGCTGTCCAGCGTCACGATCAGCGTCAACGGGACCGCCGTCACGTCGTTCCGTCCGATCGCGAGCGAGAGCGCCCGGCAGCGGATGGTCGTCGAAGTCCCAGTCTCTGCATTGATCAAGGGCACCAACACGCTGACGATTCAAGGCCATATCGTATCGGGGGACGAGCGGGTGCAAATCTGCACGCCAACCTATCAAGCGGATAAATGGCTCCAGATTTACAAAAGCTCCGGCATCATCGTCGGCTATTCGCCGCTGCCGCTCTCAAGCGCCATCTCGGACTTCTCCGTCCGGTTCACGGGGCTCGATACGCTTGCCCGGCAGGACAACGCGATCGCCGTTCCCAAGGATGCCGATGCTTCGGAGCTCGAAGCGGCCGTCTATGCGCTCTCGGGTTTGGCCAAGTCGGGCGGTGCCGGTACCAAGGGCGTTCCGCTGTTGGCCTACGGCATCGACGACAACGAGATCGCGGGCAAAAGACTGGTCGTGGCCATCGCCAAACGAGACCGGCTCCCGACGTCTTTAAGGCGCCTGATCCCCGATGCCGCGCTCGGCGACAAAGCAGTCATTCGGCTGGTGGACGCGAACGGACAGCCATCGCTGGTCGTTACCTCGGACAACGCCGAATTGCTCGTCAAGGCGGGCAAGCTTATCGGCAACGCCGCTCTTCTGGCACAGCTTTCCGGTCCCGTCAAGGAAGTGACGGCAAGCACGGAAGTCGCTACGCCGGCGCCAAGCATCACAAAGCTCATCAGTCTCACCGAAGCAGGCGACCAGATCACGGGTGTCAACCATCGGACCCAAGATTATTTTGTCGCGCTTCCGGCCAACCGCTCGGTTGCGGAAGCCAGCAAGCTCGGCCTGCATTTCCGCTATGCCAAAAACCTCGACTTCGACCGTTCGCTGGTTACCGTTCTGGTCAACGGCAAGCCGATCGGCAGCAAGAAGCTGACCGAGGCGCTTGCGGACGGGGACAGCCTGAACCTGACGATACCGAAAAACATGAATCTGTCCGGCAACTTCACCATTACGGCCGCCTTCGACCTGGAATTAAAAAACGAATCCTGCATGCTGCCCCAGGATCAGATGCCGTGGGCGTTCATCGACGCCGATACAGTGCTGCAGCTGAATACGAAGGACCGCACCGAGCTGCTGTTCAACAACTATCCGTATCCTTTCCTTCGGGACGGCATCTACAACCAGATCGGCGTCGTGCTGCCGAAGACCCGGGACGGCAATACGTACCGGACGATCGGCAACCTGTTCAACCTGCTCGGGCAATACGCGGAAGGCAACGCCGGCGAAGTCCGCTTCTTCGGCGCCGACGTCACATCCGACCAGCTGAAAGACCGCAACGTCATCGCGATCGGCTCCTATGCGGACAATCCCGTCATCCGGGACGCGAACAAAAGTCTTTATTTTAAATATAATACAGCCGGCACCGGGTTCGTATCGAACGAGAAGATGAGCATCGACGAGGAATACGGCAAGCGGATCGGATCGCTGCAGTTGATCGGATCCCCTTACGAATCCGGGCACGGACTGCTGGCGGTCACCGCCCCCGAATCCCAGTATGCGTACCTGGCTTCCAAGCTTATCGCGAGCGAATCGACGCTCTGGAAGGTATACGGAGACGGAGCGGTAACGGACATGGACGGAGAAATTCACGCTTTCCGCTTCAAGATCGCGGCAGCTCCGGATCAGCCCTCCGCCGTAGCCGACATTCTGGAACGCGGCGACGTGCTGGCCTTTACCGTCGCGGCCGTCTCTGTGCTGCTGCTCGTCCTGCTGTCCCTGATTCTGCTGATTCGCAAGCACCGCCGGAAAAGGAGAGATGTAAAATGAGACGCGACCAGAGCAGCCTCTTGTCGGACGGCGCCTATTTGCTTCTTTTTATCTTCTCCTTCGTCGCCATCGTCTACATGGCGGGCGACCCGGACCGATATATGTACAATATCATCTTCTTGAACGCCGCTTTTCTGATCGCGATCATCACCTATTTCGCCAACGTCACCGTGGGCCTGATCCTGAACATTCTGTTTATCTTCGGTTACGGGACGTTCACGCTGTACCGGACGGTCGTCGAAGGCGCGACGGTCAGCGCCCAGAACTATGTCTGGCTGTTGCTGACTCCACTGCTGACGCTTATCACCTGGATGATCACGATGGCTAACCGGCGGCTGCAGGAGGACAACGAGCGGCTCCAGAAGCTGAATCAGTCGCTGGCGACCATGGATGAGCATACCGATTTGAAAAACAGTCTGTCGTTCCAGAAGGACGCGACGGTATTCATGGCGCTGTCCCAGCGCTACAAAATGCCGCTCACCCTGCTCATCGTCAGCGTCAAGTACTGGGACGAGATCAAGCGTATGATCAGCCGGGACCAGATGACCCAGACGATCTACAACGTGAGCCAGCTCAGCCAGACCAGCATCAGGACCAACGACTCGCTGTATATGCTTAACGCGGACAACCCGACTTGGGGCATGCTGCTGTTCACGGATCGCGAAGGCGCCAACGTCGTGATCGACCGACTTAGGCAGCGTGCCACGGAGTTGAACGAGACCGCAGCCGGCACCCGGCTCAAAGTAGAGCTCGTCCTGAAGATCGGCGCCGTCGAGTTCCATCCGGAGGAGACGTCCACGCCGCTCGAATTCATCGCGCAGGCACGCAGACAGCTCGAATACGATGTTTAGGCTTCCCGAGTAGACGTTACCCGTACGGTCTCGGGACTCAGGTGCCGCGCGAGGAACGAGAGCACCTCTCCCTTATAAGCCTCCGGGTCTGTCGTATACGCGGTACCGTGCTGCGCGCCCGGCACGATCAGCAGCGGTTTGTCCGCCGGCGCGGCGGCTTCGTGCAGCTTGTGGACCATCTCCGTCGGCACGAAGCTGTCGCTCCCGCCGTGGATGAACAGAATCGGCCGTTCGGCCTTGGAAACCTGCCGTACGACCGACGCTTCGCCGAAGAAATAACCCGCGCGAAGCCGGCACAGCAGGCTTGTGAGAGGCAAAAGAGGGAACGAGGGCAGCTTGTACATGCGCTTCAGCTGGTACGCAAGGATCTCCCTGACGGAGCTGTACGCGCAGTCGGATACGATGCACTTGACCTGGGGCGGCAGCCGTTCTCCGCTCGTCATCAGCACCGTCGCGCCGCCCATGGAGATACCGTGCAGCACGATCTGCGCGTCCGGGCCCATCCGTCGCACGAGCTCTTCGATCCAGCGCGCATAATCCTTGCGCTCGTGCCAGCCGAAGCCGATATAGCGGCCTTCGCTGTGCCCGTGCCCGCGGGCGTCCGGCATGAGGATGTGGTAGCCCGCCGCATGGTACTCGCGCGCGAAGGCGGCCATGTCCTCGCCCTGGCCGTTGTAGCCGTGCGCCAGAACGACGGCGCGATGGGACGTCACGTTCGCGGGCAGGTAATGGCCGCGCAGCCGAAGGCCGTCGAACGAAGCGATCTCGACCAGCTCGAACGGTTGACTGCCGTACCAGGCCGCCGCGGAATGCCAGCTGGACGCTTCGTTTTCAGGCAGGCTGGGATCTGCGCCGAGGAACGCTTTGCTGTTGCGCGCGATCGCCACCCGGTAGAGGTACAAGCAGACCAGCACAAGCGCAAGCGCCAGCAAGACGCACAGCGCGACGACGAACCAGAGAACGACATGGGTCATGCGGACGCACGGCTCCTTTCGTTTGCGCTTGAAACGGGCTGGGTCGATAAAGCCTCGTCTTCGATGAGACGAGGCCGGTGTCGGTTGAGCGGAGTGCGCGACAGGGAGCGACGGGGCTGGGCGGGCCGAGTTGGGTCGAGTCGGGCTGAGGGGCGTGGATGGAAATAACGGTCGGTGGGACCGCTGTTGACGTCCGAGCCCGCTGCTGTTTCCAAAGATAAAATAATGGCTCATAGCTCTAAGGTGCGCGCGCACGCCAACAAACATACATCGCCTTCGCGCAACACGTGTGATTGACGAGTTACCCCTCGATCCACCGCGTCTTGTCCGCGCCGGAGATTCGGGTCGCGGCAGGCGCCGTCATGTCCGGATAGCCGATATAGACGAAACCTACGATCTCCTCTTTCCCCGTCAGCTCGAACGCCTTCACCATTTCCGGATGCCCGAGGCCGTCGCCGGTGCGCCATACCGCGCCCAGGCCGGCGCCATGCGCAGCCAGCAGAAGGTTTTGCACGGCAGCGTGCGCGGCCGCTCGCTCTTCCCACAGCACCGCGCGGGGATGGTCGACGGCCGGCGAGCTTATGGCGACGATGACAACGGGCGAGCGGAGCGCCTTGGCCTCCTCGCGCGCGAGCCGGTCAGCGCGGTCTTGCTCGTTCATTGCCGCGACCGCAGGCTCGGCCATCGCCGCATAAACGCCCCCCAGCACCCGTCTGCCTTCGCCGCTCAGCACGACAAACCGCCATGGCTCCGTCTTATGGTGGCTGGGCGCCCAGGTCGCAGCCTCGATCACTTGCTCGATCAATTCGCGAGCGACAGGCTCGTCTTTTACTCGGCCGATGCTGCGGCGTCCTTTAATCGCTTCGATAAGCTCCATACGTGCGATATGCTCCTTTACGTTCCATACGATGGAATCCAATTTATTTATGCCACCTTGATCATAACCCGCAGCACGCCTTCGCTTCAAATCGCTTCTTGCACGACTGCTCGTGATTGCCCGGGAGGAGTACCGAGCAACGGCCGCCCTTTTATTGTAAAATGGAACAAGACCCCGCAGCATCGGAACGAACGGAGGGGAGTCGGGAGGATGGAGATCGATGACCATGCCGGAGCAGCCGTCCACGCTGTCCAAGGAGGAACTGGCGGGTTTGCTAGGCGCAGACCGCGAGCAAGCCGAACGCGCGCAAGATCGCAATGACGGCGAGCGGAAGACTGCGCCAAATACTTCGGGCTCGCCCCTTACGAAGACGGCATCGTCGCCGGAAGCCGCCGGGGCCCAAGACGAGCGTGCCGCAGGAGGCCGGAGCGATGAGCTGCAAATGGTACTCGGCCACTGGGAGCGCACGGTCGCGGGCCTGCAGCAGGAGCTCATCGAACTGCGGAGCCGCGTAGCCCGCCTGGAGCAGCAGCTCGGCGAACAGCCGGCTCGGCAGACGCCGCCCCCCTCTTCGGGCATCGCGGGACGCGCCGCCCCAGGCGAGACGCCTTTGGCCGGCGCCTCGCAACCCGAGGACGAGCCATCCACGCTATCCCGCGTACGAACGTACCGCTCCAAACGCGGCTGGTTCTAGCGAGCGCGGGATGGCTCGCTCCGCTCCGTCTCCGCGCAGACGCCAGCGCCAGTCGCTTCCGCTGAGCACGCCCCCCCCCCTGACTTCGTACAGCTGGCCCGCCGTGCAAGCGAGGTTTGCGCGGCTGCAGCGCGAGGCGAGCGGGCAATGCCCGCTGCAAGCGAGAAATCCGCGGCTGCAGCGCGAGCGCGAGACTGTAAGCTAGGTTTGCGCGGCTACAGAGCTAGGCGAGCTGGCAGAGCCCGCTGTAAGCGAGAAATCCGCGGTTACAGCGGGAACGCGAGACTGCAAGCGAGGTTTGCGCGGCTGCAAGCGCAAGGCAGGCGGGCAAAGCCCGCTGCAAGCGAGAAATCCGCGGCTGCAGCGCGGGTGCGAGACGACCGGCGCGATTCGTGTCCGTGCGCTTACGTCACGCTCAGCGCGCTGCGCGCTGCCAGGATGAACCTGGCCTGGTCCAGCGGATTCACGCCCGAGCGCTTGCGTTCGGCCGCCACGCCGGCCGGCGCCTCCTGATAGCCCGCGAACGATGCGGACAACACGCCGCGTCCCTTGGTCATCGAACCGAGCCGCGCCGGGAAATCCAGCGAGTCGGCCACGGGCAGCCGGCCCTCGATCTCCATCCGCTCGCCGACCGGCACGGGCGCCCCGATGTCTGCCCGCATCAGCAGAAGCTCGTTCATCAGCTTGCCCGCGAATTCCGCGGGGACCGACAGCTTGAACTTGAGCACGGGCTCAAGCAGTCGCGTGCCCGTGCGCGCCAGCCCGTCCATGATGCCCATCGGCGTCGCGATGACGAAGTCGAGCGGATGCGTATGCCAGACATGGTGCTCCCCTTCGACCAACGTCACCTTGAGATCCGTGACCTCCCACCCGAGCAAGCCCTGCCGCAGCGCTTCGGGCACGCGCCGGGCGACTTCGTTCTGATAGCTGTCCGCCAGACGCTCGCCGCGCTCCTTCGATTCATAGACGAGCCCGCTGCCGCGGGGAAGCGGCTCGATGAGGAAGCGAAGGATCGCCCAGCACGGCTTCGGCGCCAAGTAGGCGACATAGCCCTCGCCGACGCCGGCCGGCGTCTCTTTATAAATAACGGACGGCGGGCCGAACGTCACCGTCAAGCCGAACCGGCTCTGCAGCACGCTGGCCAGCACCTCCGTCTGGATCGGCCCCATGACCTTCAGATGCAGCTCTCGCTCGTCCTGCATCCACTGGAGCGCGAGCGCGGGATCCTCGTCCGCCAGCTCCTGGCAGGCCGCGACCACGGCGGGATACTCCGCCTCGGATCGCCAGAACGCCTGCACCGTCAGCAGCGGCACCGCCAGCTGACGCACGCCGGGTACGCCCTCGGCCGAGCCGACGATATCGCCGATCCGCGCCCGGCCCCAACCGCATACGGCTGCGATATCGCCGGCCGCAAGCACGCCGACGTCCTCCCAGCGCTTGCCGTCCGCCTTGCGGATCTGCGTGATCTTGTCGCTCGTCCCCTCGGCGCCGCCCGGGATGACGTCGCGGTTTGCGATCGTCCCGCCGTAGAGCCGTACGTAGGCGATCCGCCCCATGACGGGATCCCGCTCGAGCTTGAATACGACGCCGGATACATCTCCCGCCGGATCGCCCGCGGGCGGCGGCAGCAGCCCGATCATCGCGTCCATCAGCTCCCGCACGCCTAGTCCCCTGGCCGCTGCCCCGAACAGCACGGGGAACAGCTCGCCGCGGCGAGCTCCCTCGCCTAACGAAGCCTTCATATCCTCGAAGGGCAAGCTCCCTTCCTCCAGGTAATGCAGAAGCAGCGCCTCGTCTCGCTCCGCGGCCGCCTCCGTGAGCAGCTCACTGAACACTTCGTTCCATTCGGAGCCCTCGCCGTCCCCATCAGCCGGCGACAGCAAATCGACCGCTCCCGCGAAGCGATCCTCGGCGCCGATGGGCGCCTGAATCGGCACCGCCGCCGACGACAGCAAACGCCTGATCTGGCGAAGAACGCCATCCGGATCCGCCCCTACCCGGTCCATCTTGTTGACGTACAAGATCGTCGGCAGATTCATCTCCCGCAGCGCCTGCCAGACGACCTCGGTCTGTGCCTGAACGCCTTCGGCGGCCGACACGATCAGAATCGCGCCGTCCATCACCCGCAGCGAGCGCTCGACCTCCGCCAAAAAATCGACATGCCCCGGCGTGTCCACCAGGTTCACGTCGATGCCTTGCCACGCCAGGCGCGTAACCGCGGCGCGAACCGAGATGCCGCGCGCCCGCTCGACTTCCAGCGAATCCGTCTGCGCCGTCCCGTCGTCCACGCTGCCCGCCGCGCGGATGCGGCCGCTCGCGAACAGCATCTGCTCGGTCGTCGTCGTCTTGCCCGCGTCGACATGCGCGAAGATGCCGATATTTCGCCGGCCGCCGGCTTGCTTTTCTAACGCTATCGCTGACATCACCTGCATCTCCTCCGCCGTCACATGCCTCCATTGTACCGCATGCGGCAAGCGTGCCGCAGCACGCGAGGAAAGTCAAAAGAGCGTCTTGATCGCGGTCCCCCCTCTTCTCGGCATAAAAAAACCGCCCATCGCAAACGCGACAAGCGGTTGAATCGAACAAGCCGTACCCGCTAAAAAGCAGGCAATCAGATCAATAAGGAACCTTGAACATGTAGCGGCGCGTTTCCAGCGGGTGGCCGGTAGCGGCAGCAAGCTCGACCGCGTAGACACGGAGCACGAAGTTCAGCAGAAGCGGAGCGAGGTAGCCCTTCAGCTCTTCGTCGATGCCGCTCATATCGAACTGCTTGGCGTCCAGCACGAGCAGCTTCTCGCCGTGCTCCTTCAGGAACTTCAGCGCGCGCTCTTCCATCGGACGCGTCTCGTCGAGGCCCATGAGCAGGATGAACGGCACGTCTTTGTCGAGAATCTCGAACGGACCGTGGAAAAACTCGCCGGCGTGGATCGCGTGGGAGTGCTTCCACTGCATCTCCATCAGGATGCAGATCGCGAACGAATAAGCGATGCCGTAGTTCACGCCGCTGGCCATTGTGTAGATGACGCTCTCGTCCTTGTTGGCTTTTGCGTAAGCCTTCGCGCCTTCGAGCGCTTGCGCCTTCGCCTTTTGCAGAACGGTCGTCATGCTGTTCAGGCTGCGGACCAGCTTCTCGTACTTGTCGTTGCCTTCCTTGACCGCGAGCAGTCCCATCGTCAGACGGTACAGCACCGCGTAGTTGGCGATCTCCGGATGCGCGTCGAGTTCTCCCGGAGGCGCCCAGCTGTAGTTCACGATGAAGTCCGACTCGTCCGCGAGCGGCGCCGTCGGCACGTACATGAGCGAGACGACGAGCGCGCCCTTGTCCTTGGCGAACTTTGCGGCATTTGTCGTTTCCGGCGTCTTGCCCTTGTGCGAGCACAGGATGACGAGCGATTCGGCGCCCAGCGTCGACGGATTACGGTAAATAAATTCGTTGGAGTTGTAAACTTCGGCCGTAATCGAGGTCGACTCGCGGTCGATAAAGTATTTGCTCGGATACATCAGAGCTGCGGAGCCGCCGCAGGCGACGAGGAATACCCGGTTAATCGTTCTTTCCTTGTACGCCTCGATGATGCGATTAACTTGGTCCTGCGCGGTGGTCAACACGTTTGCTACGCTCATGGTTTCTCCTCCATTATTCTATGTTGTTATATGTTGTCTTAATTAAACATATACATTTTTGATTAAAATGTCAACCCATTTTCTTGTAAACGTGCAATCGGTCACGCCCTATCCCGCCTCGCCCTATCCGGTCACGCCCTGTCCGGCGATTCCCGGACTCGTCATCCCGTAAGGCTCGAGAATCTCGTCGAGCTGCGCTTCGTCCAGCAGATCGTGCAGCAAGACGAGTTCCCGCACGGGCCTCCCCGTACGGATGGCTTCATGCGCGATCCTGGCGGACGCTTCGTAGCCCAGATACGGATTCAGCGCGGTCATCACCCCGACGCTCCGGTCTACGTAGTCGCGACACCGCTCCGCATCGGCCTCGATATCGATGAGACAGAACGTGCGGAAAACGCGGAATACCCGCTTCATCATGTCGAGCGACTGGAGCAGATTAAACACGAGAACCGGCTCCATGACGTTCAGCTCGAGCTGGCCCGCCTCCGAGGCGAGGGAGATCGTATGATCGTTGCCGATCACCTGGTAGGCGACCTGGTTGACGACCTCGCACATGACCGGATTCACCTTGCCCGGCATGATCGAGGAGCCCGGCTGGCGCGGCGGCAGCCGCAGCTCGCCCAGTCCGGCGCGCGGCCCAGACGCCATGAGCCGGATATCTCCTGCGATTTTGGACATGTTGATCATGCATACCTTGAGTGCGGCCGATACCTCGGTGAACGCGTCGGTATTCTGGGTCGCGTCCGGCAGATGCTCCGCCCGGCGCAGCGGCAGTCCGCTGATGTCCGCCAGCTCTATGACGACCCGGTCGATATAGCGGGGATCGGCGTTAAGGCCCGTGCCCACCGCAGTCGCGCCCATGTTGATCTCGCAGAGCTGCTCCCGCGTACGCGCGATTCTGCCGATGTCGCGGGCAGTCACTCGTGCGTAAGCCTCGAATTCCTGTCCCATGCGGATCGGGACGGCATCTTGCAGATGGGTGCGACCGACCTTGATGACGCCGTCGAACTCGGCGGCTTTGCGCAAGAACGCGGCTTGCAGCAGCTGCATTTCCTCCAGAAGAAGATCGAGCAGCCGCAGCGCGGCGATATGGGAGGCTGTCGGGAAGCAGTCGTTGGTCGACTGCGACATGTTGACGTGGGAGTTCGGGCTGACCTGAAAGTAATCGCCCTTCTCCCCGCCGAGCAGCTCGATCGCCCGGTTCGCCAGCCCCTCGTTCGCGTTCATGTTGATCGACGTGCCCGCGCCTCCCTGGATCGGATCGACGACGAACTGGTCGTGCCAGCTTCCGGCGACGACCTCGCCGGCCGCCTGTTCGATCGCCGCCCCGATCCTCGGCTGCAGCCTGCCGGTCGCCATATTCGCCCGCGCCGCCGCCATCTTGACGATCGCCATCGCCTCGATCAGGCTCCCGTGCAGCCGGTAGCCGGTGATCGGGAAGTTCTCGACCGCGCGCAGCGTCTGAATGCCGTAGTAGACATCCTGCGGCACGTACTTCTCGCCGAGAAAATCCGACTCGATCCTATGCAAGGCCGGCGGCATGAAGCACGCCCCCCTTCTCTCCCGCCGGCTCGCGGAAGTCCGGCGGGATCCGCTTGGCGACGCCGGTCGCGATCGCCGCCCGGACGACCGCCTCCCGTACGCGGGTGACTACCTGCTCGTTGAATATGCTCGGGATGATATACTGTTCGTTCAGCTCGGGCGCGGTCACAACGTTCGCGATCGCCTCCGCCGCCGCCAGCTTCATCGTCTCGTTGATCTCCCCGGCCCGGCAGTCGAGCGCGCCCCTGAAAATGCCGGGGAACACAAGCACATTGTTGATCTGGTTCGGATAATCGCTCCGCCCCGTCGCGAATACGCGAACGAGAGGGATCGCCGCCTCCGGCGCGATCTCGGGCTCGGGATTGGCCATCGCAAACACGATCGGATCGGCGGCCATCCGACGGACGTCTTCGGGAGACAGAACGCCCGCGCGGGAGACGCCGATGGACACGTCCGCTCCCTCGATCACCTCGGAGAGAGCGCCGGCGCGATTACCGACCTGCGGCTGCTCGGCGAGCCACTGCCACATCGGGTAGTCGTAGGCGCCGCCCCGCACGATCGCGCCGTCCCGGTCGACCGGCGTCAGCCGGCCGACGCCGGCGGCCAGCAGCATCCGGCAGATGGAGACGCCGGCGGCCCCGATGCCGTTGACGACGACGCGGATGTCCTCCATCCGCTTGCCCGTCACCTTAAGCGCGTTGAGCAGGCCGGCGACGACGACGACCGCCGTGCCGTGCTGATCGTCGTGGAACACCGGGATGCTCAGCTCCTCCTGCAGCCGCCGCTCGATCTCGAAGCAGCGCGGAGAGCTGATGTCCTCCAGGTTGATGCCGCCGAAGATCGGGCTGATCGCCTTGATCGTGCGGATGATCTCCTCGGTGTCCTTCGTATCGAGACAGATGGGAAAAGCGTCGACGTCCGCGAGCTGCTTGAACAGCATCGCCTTGCCCTCCATCACCGGTGCCGCGGCGGCCGGTCCGATATCTCCGAGGCCCAGCACGGCCGTGCCGTCGGTGATGACCGCGACCGTGTTGCGCTTCAGCGTCAGGTTGTACGCCTTCTTCGGATCGTTCGCGATCGCCGCGCATACCCGAGCTACGCCGGGCGTGTATACCCGCGACAGATCGTCCCGGTTGCGAATCTGCATCGTCGGCTGGATCGAGATCTTGCCGCCCAGATGCGCGAGGAACGTGCGATCGGATACGTTGACCACCTCGACGCCCTCGAGCGCCCGCAGCGTCTCGACCATCTCCTCGTAGCCGTCGCGGCCAAGCTGTACGGCGATGTCCCGCACCGACGAGGACGCGCCGGAGCGGATCACGTCGGTGGCGACGATATCCCCGCCGCAGCCGCCGACGGCCTGGGCGACATCTCCGAACGAAGCCTTGCCGTTCGTCAGCTCCAGACGAATCATTACACTTTCGAATCCCATAGCGCCTCTCCCCATTTCCAGAGACTAACCTTTGTCATACCGTAGAATTCCGAAGCCGGTCGCCGCCTGCCCGTCCGAGCAGCGCGAAGCCCGCGGCCCCGATCACGCTGAGCGCCGCCGCGCCGCCGAACAGCAGCGGATAACCGCCGGCCGCGATGACCCAGCCGCCGATGTTGCTGGCCACGATGCCCGCGATGTTCGTATAGACGACAATGAACAGCGAATGCGCGGTCGTCTTCGTATTCGGCGGACTGTTGTCGTACGCATAGTTGATGCCCGTCGCCAGGAACAGCGCATAGGTGACGCCGGACAGAATTTGATTCAGCATCAATATTTCGAACGGCGGCTCAAGCGACAGCACGAACCAGCGAAGCGCGCCGGCCAGCGATACGAGCGTGAGCGTCCGGACATAGCCGAGCCTGCGAATAATGTAGCCGGAGAACAAGAAGACCGGAATCTCCGCGATCGACGACACCGTGTACAGCAATCCGATCTTGCCCGAGGCTTCGCCGCCGAAGCTGCTGATGTACACCGAGTAGAAAGCATTGTTAAGCTGCGGACCGATGGCGGAGATGAAGACGGGTATGAGGAAAAACAGCAGCTTGCGCTCCTTCAGCAGCGGGAGCATCTCGGCGATCATGCCTCGCCTTTTCGCCGGCGCGCCTTCCTTCGCCTCGCCGTTTTTCTTTTCCCCGCCGTCCTCCCCCCGCTTGCGGCCGCCCGAATCGAGCGTGAAGCTGAGCAGGCACATGACCAGCATGGCGACGATATAAGCGATGAACAATTGCGACAGCCCGTACCGGTCGTACAGCATGCCGAACAGCGTTACCGAGAGGCCGAAGCTGACCGAGCCGACGACGCGTATGGCGCCGTAGCTGAGCGCGTTGCGCTTGGCATGGCGGACGGTGACGGCGTCGACGACGGGCAGCGTCGCAGAAGCGAAGACGGCCAGCACGATCGAGATAAACACGTACAATGCGAAGCTGTGCCCGGCATAGCGATAGAGGAACATCACCCAGGGCGTCACGCCCATGCTGCATACGAGCACGGGTTTGGCGATGCCGTAATAGTCGATCAGCATGCCCCATACCGGCTGCATCAAAAACCCGACGAGCGGTCCGATCGAGAAAATGAGGCCGATCTGCTGCGTCGACAACCCTTCTTGCGCAAACCAGTAGCTAAGGAACGGCAGGTAGGAGGCGTAAGCGATGTAAAAAAAGTAGTTGTACACATGCATCGAGTATTTGCGCATCGGACTCGGCATAGGGGCCTCCGTAACCCGTCCGGCGTCGGCTATGATAGCAAGCGGTCCAGGGTGCCCAGACTGACGGCCAGCGCGGCGTCCGGATCGATATAATGCAAGCGCGAGCAGATCTCCAGCGACACGTAGCCGTCGTAGCCGAGCTGCTCGAGCTCCTGTATATAGCCGCCGATGGGCAGTTTGCCTTCACCCAGCGGGAGCTGATCCGAGTCGTTGAGGTGAACGTGGACGAGCTTGTCGCCGAGCTCTCCGAAGTATTCGGTCAGCGTCTCGCCCGCGACCGCCATATGACAGGTGTCGACCACCGCCTTGAGATGCTGCGTATCGGCCTCGCGCAGCATGGCCGCGAGATCGCCGCGGGTCAGCGCCAAATTGGATTCGATGATCTGCAAATGCTCCAAAATGGCGGTGATGCCGAGCGAGCCCGCACGTTCGGCGACGCGGCGCAGCCCTTCGCAGGCCCGCTTGCGCGCCTCCTCGGGCGACTTGCCGTAGTAGCCCCATCCGGGCAGCAGCTGCAGCATCGGCGTGCCGAGCTCGGCCGCGATCTCGACGCACTTCAGCAGGTAGTCGAGCGATCGCTGCCGAATGACCGGGTCCTCCGCCGCGATATTGAGCGGATAGCCGCCCTGCTTCGGCGTGAAGCAGATCGGATTCAAGGACCGGCGGTCCAGTTCGCGGCGCAGCTCGGCTGCCTCCCGGTAAGTGGCGTCCGGGACGAGGAAGTGCGGATAGCCCGCCCACAGGTCGACGTTGCGAATGCCGTGCCGTTCCATGGCGTCCAGGAACTTCTCGAACGGGTGATACTGGTAATGAATGTTCATGACTGCGATTCGGGAGCGATCGAGCTTGGTCACGACGGCATCTCCTTCAGACCGGACGGTGCGTGTCAACGGTACGACCGCTCCATCCTTTTAGCCAATATGGACAGCGGATAGCAGAGAACGAAGTAGACGGCGAGCACGAGCGTATACATCTGCATCGCGATGCTCAGGCCCTGCATCAACTCTACCCGCTCGATCACGAGCTGGGCCGACTTCAGGAAGTCGCGGTTGCCGACCAGCACGGACAGCGAGGTGGATTGGATGAGGTTCGACATCAGGCCGATGACCGACGGCAGCATCCGCCGAACCGCCTGCGGTAGGATGACGTAGCGCATCGTCTGGATCGGACTCAGGCCCAGCGCGAGGCTCGCTTCGGTCTGGGTAGGCGGGATCGATTCGATCGCCCCGCGCACGGCCACCGAGATATTGGCGCTGCTCCACAGACTGAGCGCGATCATCGCGGACACGTAGTTGTTGACGCTGATACCCGCCTCCGGCAGCAGGAAGAAGACGAGGAACAAGGTGATGACGATCGGCAAGCCCCGGAACAGCTCCGAATAGCCGCGCGTCAGCATGGAGACGATCGCATGCCGAGACGTCTGAAGCACGCCGACGAGGACGCCGAGCACGAGCGCGATGCCCAGGCAGCTGAGGCTTAGCAGGATCGTATTAATCAGCCCGTCGAGGAGAAAGCTTGAATTTCTTGATAAAACCTCCATTTAGGCCCCTGCCTTTCCGAGTCTTGTTGTTGAAGTCAAGCCTGCGCTGGATCCGGCCGAACACGTACGAGGTGCCCCAGACGAGGAGCAAATAAATGAAGGCGATCGTCAGCAGCATCTCGTAGGTCTTGAAGTCGTAGGCGATGCGATCCATCGCGTTGAACGTCATCTCCGCCACGCCGATGCTGGTCATATAGGCGGAGTTTTTAATGACGGACACCGCGGTATTGGAAAAGGCGGGAAAACTGATCCGAAAGCCAAGCGGGATGATGATATGACGGACGATCTGCGGCGTGCTTAAGCCCAGTGACTGTCCGGATTCGATCAGCGCGTGAGGGACCGCGTCGGTACCGCCGCGGAAGTTCTCCGCGGCGAACGCGCCGCCCCACAACGAGAGCGCGATGATCCCGACGGCCACCGCCGACAGCTTGATGCCGAAGGCGGGCAGACCGAAGTACAGGAAAAAGACGTGGACCAGCAGCGGCGTATTGCGGATCAGATCGACGTACACCGCCACGATCTGGGACAATACCGGTATTTTCAGCGTCCGTACGACGGCGCCGCCCATCCCGATGACGAGCGAGAAGAGGATGCTGACCGCGCTGATGATGACGGTCATCTTCAGACCGGCGAGCAGCAGCGGCAGCGTATGGATAACGTATGCAAAATCAAAGCTCAACCCGAGCACCTCCTCGTGGTGTCAACTACATGGCGTTCCGCAGGAACTGCCGGGTGCGCTCTTCCTGGGGATTGCCGAATACCTGCTCGGGCGGCCCTTGCTCGACGATGACTCCTTGATCCATGAAGACGATGCGGTCGCCGACATCGCGCCCGAAGCCCATCTCGTGCGTGACGATCAGCATCGTCGTGCCGCGCCCGGCCAGATCCTTCATGCCGTCGAGCACGTCGCGGACCCGCTCCGGATCGAGAGCGTAGGTGACCTCGTCGTACAGCAGTACCTCCGGATTCATGACGAGCGAACT
>NZ_JAGXJW010000076.1 GCF_019091135.1 Cohnella sp. GbtcB17
TGCAGCTTGATGACGCCTTTATAGGTCATCTTACTTTATAGGACGTTCCCCTTCCAGATGTAGGTGATGATCGCGGTCGTGTTTAGCGCGTGCGCCAGCAGCGTCATGATGATGCGGAAGTAGAGCTTTTGCTGGCTGCAGCCGTCGATCGTCGCGCTCTCGTCGAGCTCCTTCGGGATGCCGCGGATGAATTGGACCATGAGCAGGATAAAAAACGAATCGTGCGCCAGCCACTTTGGCAGAAACAACGGCAGGTACGTGTTGATCCAGTGCAGCTCGCTGAAAATGATGTACTGCGGCACGAGCGTGACGTGGTACGGCAGCATAATCGTCACCAGCATCATGGCGAACCAGACCTTTTTGAACCGAAACTCGAGCCGCGCGAAGGCGTAAGCCGCGAACGAGCACGTAATGATGTTGCCGAGCACGGCCAGCACGGAGACCAGTGCCGAGTTGCCGAAGAAGCGGGCGAACGTGATGCCCTGGAAGCCTTTCCACCCGTTGCGGTAGTTATCGAGCGTCCACGTGCTCGGCCAAAGACCGGTATCCGTAAAAATGTCCTGGTTCGGCTTAAACGAGCTCGCGAGCAGCCACAGCACCGGGTACAGCATCGCGAGTCCGATCAGGACGATAAGCAGATGCCGCAGTCCGCTGCCGGAATAGCGTCTTAACGTCAGCATGCCCGATTACCTCCCTTCCTTGCCGTCGCCGTAGAACACCCAGAACCGGGAAGTGGCGAAAATGATGCCAGTAAAAACGGCGATGATGACGAGCATGATCCAGGCCAGCGCGCTGGCATAACCCATATCGAAGTAGGAGAATCCCTTCAGGTACAGGTACAGCGTGTAGAACATCGATGCGTCGAGCGGTCCGCCGTGTCCGTCGCCGATGACATACGCGGGCGTGAACGCCTGGAACGAATTGATGATGCTCATGATCAGGTTAAAAAAAATGACGGGCGTCAGCATCGGCAGCGAGATCTTGAAAAACTGACGGACCTTGCCCGCGCCGTCCACCTGGGACGCTTCGTACAGGTCGGCGGGAATCTGCTTGAGACCCGCCAGGAAGATGACCATCGCGGAGCCGAACTGCCAAATCGACAGCGTCACGATCGGATAGATCAGATAGTCGGGGTGGGCGATCCAGGCGGGACCGTCGATGCCGAACCAGCCGAGGAAGCCGTTGATCAGGCCCTCGGTGTCGAAGATCTGGCGCCAGACGATCGAGATGGCGACGCTGCCGCCGAGCAGGGGCGGGATGTAGTAGCCGGTGCGGTAAATGCCGAGCGCCTTGATCCCCTTGTTCAGCGCCATGGCCACGAGCAGCGCGAAGATGAGCCGCAGCGGGACCGACAGGATGACGTATTTGAACGTCAGCTTCAGCGAGCCCGTAAAGGTGGAGTCGTCTGTAAAAATGGTTTTGAAATTGGCGAAGCCGATCCACTCGGGCGCGCTGAGCAGATTGTACTTCGTCAGCGACAAATACAGCGAGCCGAGCATCGGCCCGAGCGTGAGGCAAAATAAGCCGATCAGCCAGGGCAGCAAAAACAAATAGGCCGTACGGTTGTGGGGATAAGCCCGTTGCCGGCGCGCAGTCCGCATATGGCGACGCCTCCTTTGCGATGATGATAGATTCATCATAAGCATCGGAGGCGGAAGGCTGAATTCTATTTCTTCGGCAATTCGCTATCAATTTTTCCGGATGCAGACGCCCGCTGCCGGTAGTCGGACGGCGTGACGCCGTACGTCCGCTTGAACTTGGAGCTGAAGTAGCTGGCGTTGGAGAAACCCGTCAGCTCCGCGATATCCCACAGGCTAAGCTGCGTGCCTTCGAGCAGCCGGATCGCTTGCGCCATCCGGGCGTCGGTGACGTACTGGATAAAGGTTTTGCCGACCTTGCTCTTGAACATTTCCGAGAAATAGGAGGGGTTGTAATTGAACCGCTCGGCCAGGTCGGTCAGATTCAGGTCCGTCATATAATTTTCGTCGATAAAACGCAGTACGGCGTCGATGAGCGCATGGTCGTTCTCCTCCGCCTCGTGCCGATGCTGCCGCGCCACCTTCTCGGCGATCCGCGTCAAAAAGACGCAAGCCTTGTCCGCCGAATCCAGCGCGAGCGCCATCTCGGGACGCAGCCACAACTGCTCCGCGTGGTCCAGGGCGATGCGCGATTCGTTCGCCAGCGACTCCAGCAGCAGGTACAGCTGGAAGATGACTTTGACGAAGCCGGCTTGCGAAGCCGCGAACGCCTCGTCCAGCGGCTGCCGAATCGCGCGCGAGAACGCTTCGGGTTCCCCGCGTTCGAGATAACGCTCGAACACCTTGAGGTCCTCGCCGGCGAGCATGGTCCGGCCGGCTGGCGACCGACGGTCCTCCCCGGCGAGCCCGCTCTCGGACAGGTTCCAGGCGAGCAGCGATGAGAGATAACCCTCCTTCCATTGCCCGAAGCCCATCGCGGTCCCCCCGAAGCCGACCGCCAGCTCAAAGCCCAGCAGCGCAGCCGTCCGCTCCGCAAGCCGTTCCGCGAAATCCCGCAGCCACGCCTCGCTCTCCGCGATCGCGAAGTGCACGAGACCGGGATAGCTCGCGTCGCGAAACGCCTCGCAAGCCCCGCCGCTCTCCAGCGCCCGCTCCCTGCAGATCAGCTCGAACGGCAGGCGAAATTGCTCCGGGGAACGGTCCGGCTCCCGGATGCCGATCCGTTCGCGCTCGCGCAGCCCGACGGTCAGGAAGCGGACCTCCGTCCCGGCCCACGCGTCCAGCCCAAATCGGCGCGCCCGCTCCAGCGCCGCGGACTCCCGATCCGCTTCGCCTTTGATCAGACGGACGATGAAGTGCTCCTTCATCTCTTTGTAATACTGCGAGAGCTCCCAGCGGGTCCGCTCCTCGCGCGCAGTTTCCTGCTTTGCGCCGTCCAGCTCGGCCGTCACCTTAGCGAGCACGTCCGCCAATTCGTCCGCAGCGACGGGCTTGAGCAAATAATCGCTGGCCTGGTGCCGCAGCGCGGCTCGCGCGTATTGAAAATCCTCGTAGCCCGTAATGACGACGAGACGGACGTCGGGGTGGCGCTCGCGACACGCCTCCAAAAACGAGACGCCGTCCATGACCGGCATGTTCATATCCGTAATGACGATGTCGTAGGCTTCATCCTCGAGGCGCTCCAGCGCCTCGACGCCATTGGAAGCCTCTCCCGCCAGCTCGAGCCCGAGCTTGTCCGCATCGATTTTCAGCCTTAGACCTTGCCGGATCTCCGGCTCGTCATCCACGATCAATACGCGGTACATCGCTTAACGCCTCCTGTACGGGAATGATGAGTTCAATGCGCGTGCCGGTTCCGTCCGCAGCATTGATACGCACCTCGAATAGTGAGCCATAATACAGGCGGCAGCGCGCGAGCACGTTGCCCAGCCCGATCTGCCGTTCCCGGGTGCTCAGAATGTCGTCGAGCCTGGACGATCCGGAGCCCTCCAGCAGTTGCAGGCGCAGCTGCTCCGGCATGCCCGGCCCGTTGTCGGATACGCGCAGATGCAGACGCCCGTCGGACCGGAACGCCCGAACTTCCACAATCGCCTCGGGATGCTGCCGGAAGCCGTACTTCACGGCATTTTCGATGAGCGGCTGCAAAATGAATTTGACGACGGTCAACGACGCGAGATCGCCTTCTTCCACGACCTGGAGCCGCAGCTTGTCGCCGAAGCGCACTTGCAGGATCGAAGCGTAATCCCGGACGTACTTCATCTCTTCCTTCAGGCTGACAAGGTCGTCGCTCAGGCGAAGCGAGAAGCGCAGCATTTTGCCGAGCGAGACGATGACCTTGACCGTGTCGTCCGTCCGCTTCTGCATGGCGAGGCTGCTGAGCAGCTCCAGCGTGTTGAACAGAAAATGCGGGTTGCTCTGCATAAGCAGCGCCTTGTACTCGGCCTGCTGCCGCAGCAGCTTCAGTTCGAACTCGCTCTGGATATGCTGGCGAAGGCGCACGATCATGTTGCGGAAGGTCGCGGTGGCGAATCCGACCTCGCTCCGGACGCGCCGCGAAGGCGGCAGCCGGCTTTCGGCGCTGTCGAAGTCGCCGCGCTGCACGTGGCGCATCGCGGATACGAGCCGGGAGAGCGGTTTGGTCACGCCGTGCGATAGCCAGAAGGCGAGGAACAACGAGACGGCGAGCAGCAGCGCGAAAAGGAACACGATGCTGTTGCGCAGCTTCAGCAGCTGTGCGTACAGGTCTCGCTCGGAGACGAAGCCGACCAGCATCCAGTCGGTCAGCGCGAGTTTTTTGTAGACGAGAATCTGGGACTGTCCCTTCTCGTTCTTAAAGTAGGCGACGCCTTGCTTGCGCCAGCCTTCCCGTACGGCCGCCACTTGGCTCCGCGCTTCGTCCTGCGAGCCGTATTCGCTCTGGGAGAGCATGGGATCGCCGCCGCGGTCGAGCAAATAGATCGTGCCGCTCTCCCCGAGGTGGATACGATTCAACGGCTTGAGAAAATAGTCGGCGCTTACGTTGACCTTCAGCACATTGCGCGCCTGGGAAGGCTCGAAGGCGCCGAGCGGCATGAGCATGCTCACGACCGGATTCGAATTGCCCCGAATCTGCAGCTCCACATCGTCAGTATGCGCCGGCAGCCAGCGTTCGTTCGCAGTCTTGAAGCTGCGGTACCACGCCTGGTTCAAAAACGCTTTGTCGCGGACGACCTGATTGCTCATGCTGACCCACACACCTTCCTGACGGTAGATGGCGGCGGAAGAGACGCTCGAGTAGCTGTTGGTCGTCTGGGACAAATACTTGCTCATCTGCAGATGCGCCAACATCTTCTCGCCTTCCGGCAACTTCGGATCCGAGGCGGCCTCGTCCCATTCGTCCGTCAGATCGCTGTTGAAGACAAGCGAAGCGAGGTCGTAGATCTGCGTCTGGACCATGTCGACGTACGAGCCATACTCGTCCATTTTCTCCAGTGCCGAAGATTCGATGTAGGAGCGGATGATCGAGCGGGATTCGTTGAAGATCAGCGCGGACAGCGCGCCGAACGACAGGACGAACAGCAGGACGAAAAAAGCGATCAGCCGGTTTCTGAGCGAATAGAACATAGGCGTCCCCTTCATCGCTTTATAAGTTTAAACATCATACCACAAAAAAAAGAGAGCCTCCGGCGTCCGGCCGGAAGGCTCTTAAGAAAAGATATATTGAAAAGGGGGGTCACTCATACATTGTACAAAACGACCGCCGTTGAAACGGAAACGCACATTACAGTTGTATTACAGAAATGTCGAAGCTTTAATTCCGCTCGATCAGGCCGGCAGCATGCGTGCGCGCAGTGCGGCGATCTCCGGATTTTCCAGGTACTCGTCGTACGTCGTCATCCGGTCGATCAGGCCGTTCGGCGTAATCTCGATGATGCGGTTCGCGATCGTCTGGATGAACTGATGGTCATGCGACGTGAAAATCATCGTCTCGTCGGTGTCGACGAGCGCGTTGTTCAGCGCCGTGATGGATTCGAGGTCCAAGTGGTTGGTCGGCTCGTCGAGCAGCAGCGTGTTGGCGCTCGTCAGCATCATCTTGGACAGCATGCAGCGGACCTTCTCGCCTCCCGACAGCACGGACGCCTTCTTCAGCGCTTCGTCGCCGGAGAACAGCATGCGGCCGAGGAAGCCGCGGATGAACGACTCGTCCTGATCCTTCGAGTACTGTCGCAGCCAATCGACGAGCGAACTGTCGTTGCCCTCGAAGTATGCCGAATTGTCCTTCGGGAAATACGCCGGCGTAATCGTGACGCCCCACTGCACCGAACCGGAATCCGGCTCCACCTCGCCCATCAGCACCTGGAACAGCGCGGTCTTGGCCTGTCCGTACGGGCCGACCAGCGCGATCTTGTCGCCCTTGTTCACGACGAAGGACACGCCGTCCAGCAGCTTCTCGCCATCGACCGTAAGGCTGACGTTGTCGACCGTGACGATCTGCTTGCCCGCCTCGCGCTCCGGCTTGAACTGGGTGAACGGATATTTGCGGCTCGACGGACGGATATCGTCCAGCGAGATCTTGTCGAGCATCTTGCGGCGGCTGGTCGCTTGCTTGGCCTTCGACTTGTACTCCGAGAAGCGCTGGATGAACGCCTGCAGCTCCTTGATCTTGTCTTCCTTTTTCTTGTTCTGGTCGCGCATCAGCTGCGTGGCGAGCTGGCTCGACTCGTACCAGAAGTCGTAGTTGCCCACGTACATCTGGATTTTGGAGAAGTCGATGTCCGCGATATGCGTACAAACCTGGTTCAGGAAGTGCCGGTCATGCGATACGACGATGACGGTGCCCGTATAGCGCGCCAGAAACTCTTCGAGCCAGTTGATCGATTCGAGGTCCAAGTGGTTGGTAGGTTCGTCGAGCAGCAGAATGTTCGGTTGACCGAACAAAGCCTGCGCCAGCAGGACGCGGACCTTCTCGTTGCCGCCCAGCTCGGACATCTGCTTGTCGTGCAGGTCGGTCGTGATGCCGAGGCCGTTCAGCATTTCGGCCGCGTCGCTCTCGGCTTCCCAGCCGTTCATCTCCGCGAACTCGGCCTCGAGCTCGCCCGCGCGCATGCCGTCCTCGTCGGTGAAGTCGGCCTTCGCGTAGATGGCGTCCTTCTCCTTCATGACCTGGTACAGGCGCTCGTAGCCCATTATGACGGTGTCGAGCACCTTGAATTCATCGTACTCGAAGTGGTTCTGCTTGAGCACCGCGAGGCGCTCGCCCGGCGTGATATGCACTTCGCCGCTCGAAGGCTCCACTTCGCCCGACAAAATCTTCAGGAACGTCGACTTGCCCGCTCCGTTCGCACCGATCAGGCCGTAGCAGTTGCCCGGCGTGAACTTGATGTTGACATCCTCAAAAAGCGGACGCTTGCCGAATCTGAGGCTCACGTTGTTAACTGTGATCAATCCAATCCATCCTTTGCTTCGTTATCGATGACATGGCTCCGCGAGAAGCGCATGGTCTCTCCGTGCTGGAGCAGGAAAATCTTCTCCTGCGGAATCCCGAGGCGCGCGCGCTCGGCCTCGAGCCTCTCCAGCGCCTCCATCGGCGTGTCGTCCGACAGCTTGAAGGCGCCGTAATGCATAGGTACGAAAATGTCGGCCTTCAGGTCCTGATAGGCCTTGAGCGCCTCTTCGGGGCTGACGTGCTGCGCGGCCATGAACCATTCGGGATCGTAGGCGCCGATCGGCATGAGCGCCACGTCGATCTTGAAGCGGCGACCGATCTCCTCGAAGCCCCTGAAGTAGCCGCTGTCTCCCGCGAAGTAGATGGTCGGTCCCTGGTGGGACTCCATGACCCAGCCGCCCCAGTGGGAGTTGTTCATGTCCCACGGATTGCGGCGCGTCCAGTGCTGCGCGGGCACGAACGTAAACTTCACCCCGTGCACGGTGCAATTCTCCCACCAGTGCATCTCGTGAACCTCGCCGAACCCTCTGATCGCCATCTTGCGCTTCAGGCCGGCCGGTACGTACAGCCGCTTGGGCCCCCGCAGGCGGCGCAGCGAACCGAAGTGAAGGTGGTCATAGTGAGAATGTGAGACGAGCACGAGGTCGACGGACGGCATGTCGGGCAGCTCGACGCCGGGCGGCGCCAGCCGCTTCTGCAGCGCCATGCGGCGCGCCCATACCGGGTCGGTGACGATATTAAGCCCGCCCATCTGCAGCAAAAACGTAGAATGCCCGATCCAGGTGACGGACGGCTCTTGACGGTTATGATGAAGGAAAGACAGATCCGGCTTCACGTTCGGGACGCATTCCAGGTATCCCTTGTTCCTCATCTTCTGCAGGCGTTCCTGACGCCATCGCGCGAACTGGTCCCTTCCCGCGGCCCCCGCGCGAATGGCGTCCAGATTGCCGAAGCGGCTCTTAGGCATGGTACCCCTCCGTTGACGTACTAATCTTACTATAGCAGGAATCAGGCCATTGTTCCAAGGCCGATATGTCACTTAAATACCCCTCCTTTGGCAATACGGAACGCGGTGCGGTATTGTATAGAGAGAGATTGGCGAGTTCAACATATGCAAAGCGAGGTCGTGTGTACATGAAGCTGCTATCAATTGAGCCGACGCCCAGCCCGAATTCGATGAAGCTGAACGTGGACGAGGCGCTGCCTGCCGGCGAGCGCCACACCTATACGATGGACAAGAAAGACCAGCTGCCGCCCTTCGTGGCGAAGCTGCTCGAGATTCCCGGCGTGAAATCGGCGTTCCGGACGGCCGACTTCTTCGCGCTGGACCGCCGCCCGAGCGCGGATTGGGCCGGCATCCTGGCCGCCGTGCGCGAGCTGTTCGGCGCCGCGGCGGACGGCGGAGGCGCCGGCGCGGGCGACGACGCGCTCGCATACAGCTTCGGCGAAGCCCGCGTGCTCGTGCAGATGTACCGCGGCATCCCGATGCAGATCCGCGTGCAGAGCGGCGGCCAGGAGTCGCGGGCCGCGCTCGGCCAGCGGTTCACGGACGCCGTGAACGAGGCTGCTGCCGGCACGTTCATCCGCGAGCGGCGGCTCGCGGAGTTCGGCGTCCGCTACGGCGAGCCGCAGGAGATATTGGAGGAGGTCGCGCGCGAGCTGGACGCGGCCTACCCGGACGAGCGGCTGCGCGAGCTGATCGCGGCCGCGCAGACTGCCGGCGCGGGCGAAGGCGCAGCTGCGCCGGACGCGCCCGAAGGCGGCGCCGCGGCGAGCCGGGCGACGACGCCGGAAGAGTTGGAGGCCGCGCTTGGCGCGCCGGATTGGCAGACGCGCTACGCGGCGCTGTCGCGGGCGAAGCCCGACGCGGAGCTGCTGCCGCTGCTCGCGCAGGCCGCGCGCGACCCGCAGGTGTCGGTGCGCCGGCTCGCCGTCGTCTACCTCGGCGACCTGCGCATTCCCGAAGCGCTGCCGCCGCTGCTGGCCGCGCTGAAGGATTCGTCGGCGGCCGTACGCCGCACCGCGGGGGACACGCTCTCGGACATCGGCGATCCCGCCGCGGGTCCGGCCATGGCGGAAGCGCTCGGCGACGCCAACAAGCTCGTGCGCTGGCGCGCCGCGCGATTCCTCTACGAGGCGGGCGACGAGTCCGCGCTCGACGCGCTGGAGCGCCTGGCCGCAGCCGAGCCGGAGTTTGAGGTGAAGCTGCAGGCCGAGATCGCCATCGCGCGCATTCGCAGCGGCGAAGAAGCCGCCGGCTCGGTATGGCAGCAGATGACGCGCATGCGCGAGCAGCGGCAAAGCGAAGACGAAGCCCAGTAACAAGGCTGCGGATTTCGCTTCACGCGGCAATGCCCGCCTCGGCGTTTTTGCATCAAATGAACGAATACCGTAATTACGCACAACCCTTTTACCGTAATAAGGGCTTGCGCAGGCAGCTTTTTTCAGGTGACGGTATCTGCACTCCCGAGCGTTTGAACAATATCCCCTTGCGTCAGGAAAAGGCGCTTCATATGCGCCGCATTTCGACGACGTATCATTCCAAGGAAGCGAGTGCGGCCCTGTCTGCATTCGCTTTCTTGATTGAAGGGCTTTCCTGATTGAAGGCCTTTCCTGATCGAAGGGCTTTCCTAATCAAAGGGCTTTCCTGATCGAAGGGGATACTGTTAAAACGGAAAAACGCCGTTCTGTTCGCTCAGGCCTAATTCCCAGTTGACATGAAACCATTTGGTTTCGTATTATGAGCGTATGAAACCAAATGGTTTCCCTTTATTCAGAGGAGGCATATGATATGAGCAACGCCCGCAAACTCCCCGACATCGTGCGCACATTGGAGCTGAACGCGCCGATCGAGAAGGTTTGGAAAATGGTATCTACGGCCGAAGGCATTTCCGCCTGGTTTATGCCGCCGAACGATTTCGAGCCGGTTGTCGGCCATGAATTTACGATCAACGCCGGACAGTTCGGCATGTCGCCGTGCAAAGTGACCGCATTCGATCCGCCCGAACGTTTTGCGATCAACTGGGGCAAGGACTGGACGCTGTCCTTCGAGCTGAAGGCGCTGTCGGATTCGCGCACCGCATTCACGCTCACCCATGGCGGTTGGGACGAAGATACGCTGACCGAATTCGGACAACCGCACGGTGTCATCCGCGGGCATATGGCAAGCGGCTGGGACGGCATCGTCGCCAAGCTGCAGCGGCTGGTCGAAGCCTGATGGGACAAGCGCTGCCGCAGCACGACGTCTATCAGGCGATCGCGGACCCGAGCCGGCGGCGCCTGCTGCGCCTGCTGACGCAGGGCGAGCAGCCGTTGTCCGCGCTCAGCGGGCAGTTCGACATGAGCCGGACCGCCGTCTCCAAGCATCTGCGGATCCTGCGGGAAGCGGGACTCGTCACCGAGCGGCGCGCCGGGCGCGAGACGCGTTATGCCTTTCGCCCGGAGCCGCTGGCGGAGCTGAAGGATTGGCTCGCCTACTTCGAGCAGTTCTGGGACAACAAGCTGGCGATGCTGAAGCATTTGGTGGAGAAGCAAGACGAAGACGAATAATCTGCCTGCGAAAAATCCCCTTGCGCATTCCGATAGCGCGAGGGGATTTTTATGCGTACCGCGGTCATGCACGATACGAAAGTTATGATTTCCAATGCTCGAGCAGCACCTTCTGGATTAGCTCTGCCGGCTGCGGGCGGTAGAACAGGAAGCCCTGAATATCGTCGCACTCATGCTCGGCGAGGAATCGGTATTGCGCCTCCGTCTCGACGCCTTCGGCCACGACGGACAGCTTCAGTCGGCGGGCGACGAGCATCATCGCATGGATGATCGCTTCGTCGCGCTCGTCTTGGCCGATGCCGCTGACGAAGGAGCGAACGATCTTGATCCGGCTGATCGGCAGCGTCTTCAGATAGCCGAGCGAAGAGTGCTGGGTGCCGAAGTCGTCGATCGACAGCGTGATGCCCATGTCCCGCAGCAGCTCAAGCGTCGGGAGATTTTCGTTTTTCATCGCCATGTTTTCCGTAATCTCCAGCTCCAGATACCGCGGATCGAGACCGGAAGCTTCTAACGCGCCGCGAACGGATGCGGCCACGTCGCCGGAAGCGAACTGGCGGGCGGACAGGTTGACCGCGATGCGCAACTCGGGGTAGCCGGCCTCCTGCCATGCTTTGTTCTGCGCGCAGGCGACGCGCAGCACCCACTCCCCGATCTCGACGATGAGTCCGGTCTCCTCGGCCAACGGGATGAACCGCTGCGGCGACACCGGCCCCAGCTTGGGGTGATTCCATCGCAGCAGCGCCTCCATGCCGACCAGCTTGGCGCTTCCCGCTTGGATCTGGGGCTGGTAGTACAATTCGAGCTCGCCCCGAGAGAGCGCCTTTCGCAGGTAGCTTCGCAGCTCCATCAGCTCGCTTGCTCCCGCCTGATCGTTGCCCTCGTACGATTTATAACGATTTTTCCCGGCTTCCTTGGCCGCATACATCGCTTTGTCAGCGTGCCTGATGAGCGTCGGCGCGTCGGCGCCGTGATCGGGGTAAAGCGCGATGCCCACGCTTGCGGTCAAGTAATACTCCGCACCTTTTAAGTAGAACGGCTGACGGAACAGCTCGATCACTTGCGCGGCGAGCCGGTTGCCGGCTTCCGGATCTTCGAGGTGCGGAAGAATGAGCGTGAACTCGTCTCCCCCTATTCTGTAAAATGCCAACCCCGGATATTGTTCGCCCTCAACGCTCTGAAGACGCATCGCAGCTTCCTTCAGCAAAATATCGCCGACCGTATGGCCAAGCGTATCGTTTACCAGCTTGAACTGGTCGAGATCCAGGTATAGCAGCGCAAGCTTGCGTCCCAGGCGCTCGGCAATCGCACGCTGTTCCTCGAGCTGCCGGTTGAAGTACGTTCGGTTGTAGGCGCCGGTGACGGCATCGTGATACGCCAGGTAACGCAGCTCCTGCTCCTTGCTCTCGAGCATCCGGTTCTGTTCGCGAAGCTCCTCCTCGATCGCGATCAACTCCTCGTTCGAGGCTTCGATCGTCTCGTTCGCCCGTTGTAGCTCGTTCGTTCGCTCGCGCACCTTGATGTCGAGCTTGGCTTTGCCGGTCAGCTGCACGTACAGCAAATACAGAATAAGCGCCACGCAAAGCATGCTGATCACGCGGATCAGCAGCACTTTGTCCTCGATCTCGCGCAGCTGGCTTTTCTTCAGTTTGCCGGCAAGCGCCCATTCGCCTTCGGGAAGCTTAACCATCTCGCGCAAGCCTTCTCCTTCGAACAATTCCTCGTCGCCGAGCAGGAGAATGCCGTTGGCCCGCAGTGCGATATCGAGCTCGCCCGTATCCGTGGATCGAAGGCCCTCCCGGATCAGCGCAGGCACGTCCAGCACGATCGAGGCAAAGCCCCAGAAACGGCCGTCAACGAAAATCGACTGCCGCGTCATCAGTCCGAGGCCCCCCTGCGCCAGCTCCCGCGGCCCGATGAGCGTGACGCCTTTCATTTTCATCGTGCGATTCGCGTTGGCCCGCACCTCCGGGTCCGGGTGCTCGAACAGATTGAGCCCGAACAGCGCTTCATTCGCCTCGGTCGGATATACGAAGCGCGCGATGCCGTCCGGATACAAGGACAGGTTGCGAACGTCCGGGATGCTCGGCACGAAATGAGAAGCGAACTCGTTGAACCGCGCGACGTCGATCGTTTTGCCTTGCATGAGCTCCGTGTCGGCAAACGCTTTGAGACTTTCCGACAGCAGCAGCCTTCGCTCTACGGCCAGCCTCAGCGAATTGGCTTGGGCGGCAAGCGCGGCGGCGGCGTCCTGATCGGCTTTCCGTACGCTTCGGTCCTCATAGAGGGACGTGCTCCACGCGATCGGAACAGAAAGAAGAATAAAAATGACAAGAAGCAGCGCCCAAACGCCCAGCGCTGCTTTTCTGGCGGATGTATGATGGATCGGTTCTACTGAAGGCATGTATGGCTTTCCCCCGGAGACGGACTGTACTTAAGCTATTTCAACATAAAACGACATTATCCTGCATGCATGTCGCAACGTCGTTTGGATTCGACTCGAAATAGCGTTGACGGCGCTGGGCCGGCACGGTCAGCCGGTGGATCGGACGAGGTGCAGCAAGCCTTCTGCGCGTTCGTAATCTGCCTCGGAACGGATCTCGAAGGAAAAAGACGGCGCGCCATGTCCCGCCTCCTGTTCCGCCGGAACGCCAAGCCAAGGGATTCGCCCGAGCAGGTTCTCCATGTTCCCGCCGCCGGCATTCAACAGCGCGGCGACGGTCTCGGAGCAGCGGCTGTCGTACAGCCCGTGCAAGGGGACCGGCCGCTCGCCGACGAGCGGAATGACGGCTTGAATGCCGTCCGAGAAGCCTGTCATCAGACGGCGCGCTTCCTCGGCCGAGATGAACGGCATGTCCGAGCCGACGATCCATACGAGCGGATTGCGCGCGAGGCGCAGCGCCGAATGCATGCCGCCAAGCGGCCCGCGCCCCGGATAAAAATCCGTGATGATGCGAACGGACGAATCGAGCACGTCGAAAAAAGGCTTAGGCGTATCGGTAACGACGATGATTTCCTTGCACAGCTTGCGCATTTCGCGCACCTGCCTGACGATTAAGGCTTCTTCCTGCAGCGGCAAAAGCGCTTTTAGCGAGCCGCCCAAAAGCGACTTGGCGCCGCCTGCGAGAATCGCGCCGGTCAAGGATACGGTGGACATGTCAAGGTCTCCTTTCTCGATGGAACGCACGAGGACGCATCTCCCCGATCCTCGCCGGGAAGAAGCGTCCGTCCGCGTTACCTTGCGGCCTTTGCAGTCTTTGCAGACTTTGAAGCAATTGCAGCTTGTTTGCCTTGCTCGATCAGCCGATAAGCCCGCTTCACCTCGTCCGGAGATGGCTCCGGCACGCCGTCCAGCCTGTAGGCTCTGCCAAGCTGCTCCCACTTGTACACGCCCATCCGGTGATAGGGCAGCACCTCGACCTTGTCGACGCCGCGCAGCTCGCCGATAAATTCGCCCAGTGCCAGCAGCTCCGACATCCCGTCGGTCCAGCCCGGCACGAGCACCCGGCGAACCCACATGCTGATGCCGGCGTCAGACAGATGACGCGCGAAGGCCAATATGCGATCGTTGGGCTGCGAGGTGAGATGCTCGTGTCCGGCGCGATCGATCATTTTCAGATCAAGCAGTACGAGGTCGGTCGTGTCGAGCAGCCGCTTCGCATGTTGAGGATCGCAGAAGCCCGACGAGTCGAGCGCCGTATGCAAGCCCCACCGCTCCTTGCACTTCTCGAACAGCTCGGCGACGAAAGGCGCCTGCAGCGTAGGCTCTCCTCCCGTCACGGTGATGCCGCCGCCCGACCGTTTGTAGAACGGAACGTACGGTTCGATCTCGGCCAATATATCGTCGACCGTTCGCAGCTGTCCGGCCTTGGTATCCCACGAATCGGGATTGTGGCAATACGCGCATTGAAGCGCGCAGCCCTGCATGAAGAGCACGAAGCGAATGCCCGGACCGTCGACCGTCCCGAACGTCTCCAGAGAATGTATCCTTCCGGCATGATGCATCGTCGAGTCCCCCTCTGAAGATTCGTATTTTTCGTATCGTGGTCAAACGAGTCCAGGCACGTCGCCGTCCGGGTTCGCCGCCGTCCGATCAGATCGAACCGTGGAACGTCCGGTTGATGACGTCGAGCTGCTGCTCGCGGGTCAGCTTGATAAAGTTGACGGCGTAGCCCGAGACGCGAATCGTGAGCTGCGGGTACTGCTCCGGATGCTCCATCGCATCGAGCAGCTGTTCCCGGTTGAACACGTTGATGTTCAAGTGATGCCCGCCCTTGTCCGCGTAGCCGTCGAGCAGCGACACGAGATTGCCGATCCGCGCATCTTCTTGGCGGCCAAGCGCCTTCGGCACGATCGAGAACGTGTTCGAGATGCCGTCGAGGCAGTTGTAATACGGCAGCTTGGCGACCGAGCTCAGCGAGGCGAGCGCGCCTTTGCGGTCGCGGCCGTGCATCGGGTTCGCCCCCGGCGCGAACGGCTCGCCGGCCTTGCGGCCGTCCGGCGTGCTGCCGGTCTTCTTGCCGTAGACGACGTTCGACGTGATCGTCAGCACCGACAGCGTCGGCATCGAGCCGCGGTACGTCGCCCGCTTGCGCAGCTTCGACATGAACGCATCGGTGAGGTCGACCGCGATGTCGTCCACGCGCGAATCGTTGTTGCCGAACTGCGGATATTCGCCTTCGATCTCGAAGTCGACCGCGAGTCCTTTTTCGTTGCGGATCGGCTTCACCTTGGCGTACTTGATCGCGGACAGCGAGTCGGCGACGACCGAGAGGCCGGCGATGCCGGTCGCCATCGTGCGCAGGATCTCCGTATCGTGCAAGGCCATCTCGATGCGCTCGTAGCTGTATTTGTCATGCATGTAGTGAATGACGTTCAGCGTGTTGATATACAGCTTCGACAGCCACTCCAGCACTTCATCGTACCGCGCCATGACCTGGTCGTAGTCGAGATATTCGCCGGTGAGCGGCGCGAGCTCGGGACCGACTTGCACGCCCAGCTTTTCGTCCTTGCCGCCGTTGATTGCGTACAGCAGCGCTTTGGCGAGGTTGGCGCGGGCGCCGAAGAACTGCATTTGCTTGCCGATCCGCATGGCCGAGACGCAGCAGGCAATACCATAGTCGTCGCCGTAGATCGGACGCATCAGGTCGTCGTTTTCGTACTGGATCGAGCTCGTGTCCACGGAGACTTTGGCGCAGTAGTCCTTGAAGCCTTCGGGGAGCCCGGTCGACCAGAGCACCGTCAGGTTCGGCTCGGGCGCCGGACCGAGATTATACAGCGTGTGCAGGAAGCGGAAGGAGTTTTTCGTGACGCGCGTCGTGCCGTCGTTGGCCATGCCGCCGATCGACTCGGTTACCCATGTCGGGTCCCCGCTGAAAAGCTCGTTGTAGTCCGGCGTCCGCAGGAACTTGACCAGCCGCAGCTTCATGACCAGGTGGTCGATGAGCTCCTGTGCCTGCTCCTCGGTCAGGGTGCCTTCCTGAATATCCCGCTCGATATAAATGTCGAGGAAGCTGGATACGCGGCCGAGGCTCATGGCGGCGCCGTTCTGCTCCTTGATCGCGGCCAGGTAGGCAAAGTAGAGCCACTGGACCGCTTCCGCGGCGTTCGTGGCAGGTCCCGATATGTCGTAGCCGTAGGAAGCCGCCATCGCTTTAAGCTCGCCCAGCGCCCGAATCTGCTCGGACACCTCCTCGCGAAGACGGATGAGGTCTTCGTTCATGACGTCCTTCTCCAGCGCGGTCAGATCGGCCTGCTTGGCCGCGATCAGCTTGTCGACGCCGTACAGCGCCGTCCTGCGGTAGTCCCCGATGATCCGGCCGCGGCCGTACGCGTCGGGCAGGCCGGTGATGATCGCAGCTTTGCGGGCAAGCCGCATCTCGGCAGTGTAGGCGTCGAACACGCCCTGGTTATGCGTCTTGCGGATGTCGGTAAAGGTGCGGACCATCTCGTCCGGCAGCTTGTAGCCATACGCTTCGCAAGCGTCCTGTGCCATGCGGATGCCGCCGAACGGCTGGATTGAGCGCTTCAGCGGCGCGTCAGTCTGCAGGCCGACGATTTTCTCCAGCGCCTTGTCGATGTAGCCCGGACGATGGGAGACGATCGTGGACACCGTCTCGGTGTCGACGTCGAGCACGCCGCCATTTTCCCGCTCTCGCTTCATCAAAGCCAGCACTTGCGTCCACAGCTGCTTGGTCGCCTCCGTCGGATCGGCCAGAAAAGCGGCCTCCCCTTCATAGGGCGTCAGGTTGCGCGCCAAGAAATCGTTCACGTCTACGGCCGTTTGCCAAGCGCCCGCTTGAAAGCCTCTCCAGCCGTCCTGCCGGCCGGCGGATTCGTCGATCGCCTTGTTTAGAATGCTCATGCCCGTTGCCCTCCCATGGTCGTTCTTTCGCTTAGAACTTGCCGTAAAAAGCGTTGCGGTACACGTCGGCCAGCTCGGTAACGAGCGGCATGCGCGGATTCGCGGTCGTGCATTGATCCTCGAACGCCCGGTCGGCCAGCTGATCGACCCGCGATTCGAAGTCGGCGGCATCGAAGCCCAGCGCCTGGAACGACTCCGGAATCTGCAGCGACAAGTTGAGCTGCCGGATCGCGTTGATCAGGCTCGTCACGCCCTCTTCCGTCGTACGAGACTGCAATCCGAGCAGCCGGGCGATGTCGGCGTAACGCTTGTCGGCGACGAAGTGGCTGTACTTCGGAAACGAAGCGAACTTCGTCGGCTGCTGTGCATTGTAGCGAATGACGTGCGGCAGCAGGATCGCATTGGTGCGTCCATGGGCCGTATGGTACTGCCCGCCCCATTTGTGCGCCAGGCTGTGGTTGATGCCAAGGAACGCGTTGGCGAACGCCATGCCCGCGATGGTCGAGGCATTATGCATTTTTTCCCGCGCGACCGGATCCGCCTTATGGAACGACGCTTCGAGATTGTCGAACACGAGCTGGATCGCTTTAAGCGCGAGGCCGTCGGTAAAATCGTTTGCCATCACCGAGACGTAGGCTTCGATGGCATGCGTCAGCACATCCATGCCCGTGTCGGCAACCGCCGTCTTCGGCAGGCTATACACATAGTCCGGGTCGACGATGGCGACGTCCGGCGTAAGCTCGTAATCGGCGAGCGGATACTTCGTGTTGCCCTTGTTCTTATCCGTAATGACCGCGAACGAGGTCACCTCGGAGCCCGTTCCCGACGTCGTCGGAATTGCGACGAACTTGGCGTTCTTGCCGAGCCGCGGATACTTGTAGATGCGTTTGCGGATGTCCATGAACTTTTGCTTGAGCGAGTCGAAGCTCGTGTCCGGATATTCGTAGAACAGCCACATCGCCTTCGCCGCATCCATCGGCGAGCCGCCGCCGAGCGCGATGATGCAGTCCGGCTTGAATTGCGCCATCATGCGGGTGCCCCGCTCGACCGTGTCGACCGACGGATCGGGCTCGACGTCGCTGAAGATCTCGACCGATACCGGGTCCTTGCGTTTGCGGAGGTAGTAGGCCACTTTCTCCACGTAGCCAAGCTTCACCATTGCTTCATCGGTGACGATCATGACGCGGCTGATGTCCGGCATTTTTTCGAGATACTGCGTCGCGCCTTTTTCAAAATAAATTTTTGGCGGCACCTTAAACCACTGCATGTTGACCGTACGATACGCTACCCGCTTGACGTTGATCAGGTTGACGGCGGTCACGTTCGAGGTCGTCGAGTTGTGGCCGTACGAGCCGCAGCCGAGCGTGAGCGAAGGCAGGTTCGTATTGTAAATGTCGCCGATCGCCCCGTGCGTCGACGGTGCGTTGACGATGATGCGTCCGGTTTGCAGCCGCGCGGAGAATGCCGCGATGACCGCCTGGTCGTTCGAATGGATGACCGACGAGTGTCCCATGCCGCCGAACGCGATGACTTGTGCGGCACGTTCAATGCCCTGCTCCGCCGTCTTCACCTTGTAGCAGGCGAGCACAGGGCTGAGCTTTTCGGCGGACAACGGATACTTATCGCCGACGCCCGCCAGCTCGGCTACCAGCACCTTTGTCGCCGGCGGCACCTGGATGCCCGCCATCTCCGCGATCTTGACGGCCGGTTGCCCGACGATGACGGCATTGACCGCGCATTTCTCGGCATTGATAACAAGCTTCGATACCGCTTCAATCTCCTCTTTATTGAGGAAATAGCAACCTTGCCGCGCCATAAGCGCCTTGGCCTGATCAAAAATCGGCTCGTCGAGGATGACCGCCTGCTCGGACGCGCAGATCATGCCGTTGTCGAACGTCTTGGATAGGATCAGATCGGTGACTGCCTGTTCAAGATCCGCGGTGCGTTCGATAAAGCAAGGAACGTTGCCCGGACCGACGCCGAGCGCCGGCTTGCCGGTGCTGTAGGCGGCCTTCACCATCGCGGAACCGCCGGTCGCCAGCACAAGCGCAATGTCCTTGTGATTGATCAGCAGGCCGGTCGCCTCGACGGAAGGGTGCTCGATCCACTGGATGCAATGCTCCGGCGCGCCGGCGGCCACTGCCGCATCGAGCAGCGTCTTGGCCGCTGCTGCGCTCGACTTTTGCGCCGAAGGATGGAACGCGAAGACGATCGGATTTCGCGTCTTGGCGGCGATCAGCGACTTGAACATCGTCGTCGATGTCGGATTCGTAACCGGCGTGATGCCGGCGATAACGCCGACCGGCTCGGCAACCATGCGGTAATTCTCGTACACATTCTCTTCGATCACGCCTACCGTTTTCTCCGCTTTGATGCTGTGATAGATGTATTCCGTTGCAAAAATGTTTTTCGTAATCTTGTCTTCATATACGCCGCGTCCGGTCTCCTCGACCGCGAGCTTCGCGAGCGGCATGTGCTGGTCGAGCCCTGCCAGCGCCATCGCCTGCACGATCCGGTCGACCTGCTCCTGATTAAGCCGCATATAGGCTTCGAGCGCCTTGTTGGCACGCTCCGCCAGCAGATTCACTTCGTCCTGCGCGGAGATGATTTCGTTTTGCGCCTTTTCCTTCGTCGCCATCCTCGTGGCCTCCCGTCAAATATCGTTTTCCATTGCCCGGTCTCGGCGACCGGACGATAGGGACGGCGGCCGGAGAGCTCCGGCCGCCGTGCCAACCAGTCGATGCGATCGATCAGTGCGCGACGGGCTTGCCGTGCGTACCGTCGTTATGCTTCTTGTCTGCGATCGCGTGCTTGATCTTGCCAAAGCCCTTGCGGATCAGCGGGAGCAGGTAGTAATCAAGTCCGAAGCGTCCGGCATTGGCGCCCGCCGTGAAGACGATGAAGGCGAGGACGAGCAGCCAAGGGTTCGTGCTTACGGTGCCTGCGAAGAGGAACAGCGCGTTGAGCAACATTCCGAAGAAGGCGGCCGTTACCGTGAGTCCGCCGACGATCAGTCCTACGCCGATCAGGAACTCGCCCAGCGGGATCAACACGTCGATCAGCTTGATGTTCGGCAGCGCGAAGTGCTCGATGAAGTAGGTATAGTTAGGATAGATGACTTCGTTCGTCGCATGGTCGGCTACCGGCTTGGCGATCGCTCCCTGCAGGAATCCTTTTGCCGTAAATCCGCCCGTCAGCTTGTGCCAGCCTGCGTCGATCCATTGCCAGCCGACATAGATGCGAAGAAGCGTGACTGCGACTGCTGCCCATACATTTTCTCTGAACCATTTGGTGACCATAATGGCCATCTCCCTTTCGCCTTCAAGGCGTTTAATAGTGAATGTCGATTGTGTTGCTCTTCCTTACACCTTCATTATGAGGGAAGCGATGGCGGCTGAATGTGATGAAACTCACACTTTCGAGCTTTTTCTTGTGAAATATTTCACTTTCTTTAACAGCCTTTAGAAGCTGTAAACATTCGAGCGATCCTCCAGCGTATCGATGATCTCCTGCTCCTCGTTAAGCCGGTTTTTCAAGCAGGCATAGGCTTGCAGCAACCTGGAAGACAACGCCTTGGCTTCTTCGGGGGAGATCGGCAGGACCGCCTGCTCCAGCGTGTTCAAAAAAGAACCGATGAACCGCTCCGCAAGTCCGTAATCCTGTTCCATCAAGGCGAACAAATCGGGCTCCGTCTCCAGATACCATGCCGCGTACGGGAAGAGCTCCGTTTTCTCCCACTCGATATGCGCGCTCCACTCCGTCATGAAGTGTTTGACGCGTTCGTTCAAGATCCGGACGTTCGCGTTCAAATGAACGATGTCCTCGTCCTTTCGTACCGTACACGCCTGCGCGTACAAGTCCGCCAGTTCCGCCTCCAATGCATCGTGCTCTTGTCGAGCCCTGTTAACCGCTTCGTTGAGGTGCGTATAACGATCGATGTCGATCTCGATGGGCTGCGGCGCATGATTCGCTTCGCGGTTCGTTTTCATGGGGGTTGCCTCCTCTGCAATGCCTTGGCGTTGCTTCTTTTGATGTCTTTAATATACAGGGCTGCGGTCTGATTTAATGTGAAAAAAATCACAAAACGGATTATGACAAAAAACGGACACAAATCGCCTAGAAGCGCTGCATGATACGTCATTTTGTCCCGTTTTAACAATATCCCCTTCGGTAAGGTACGCTCCCCAGCTTCGACTAAGCGGAATTATCCCCTTTGATAAGGAACCCTTCTCGGCATCGACTAAGCAACAATATCCCCTTCAAACAGGAACATTTTTATTTTTAATAAATCAACATTTTCCATTTAATTATGTTAAAATAAGAACAAATGTTCGATTTGGAGGAATTGCGATGCCAAGCCGCTTTTCGATTCGGGACTCGGTGCCCGCCTTCAGCACGACCGACTGCGAACACGCGCTTTTCGCCGCCAAATGGCCGGACGGCTTTCGTTGCCCCCGTTGCGGCCATCCGCATTATTACGAGGTGTCCTCGCGTGGGCGTCGGCTTTTCGAGTGTCGTTCCTGCGCTCATCAGGCCTCTCTGACGGCAGGCACCGTGCTCGAGGGCTCGCGTACGCCGCTTGCGAAGTGGTTCCAGGCGATGTTTCTGATGCAGCTTGGCATCAGCGCGCGGCTGCTGGCCGAGCTGATCGAGGTGACGTACAAGACGGCTTGGCTGATCAACCACAAGCTTCGTCATGCCATCGGCGTCTGGGACAGCGAACAGCCGCTCGAAGGCGATCTGCAGCTGCTCGGCGAGTATTACGGATACGAGTATCATCGCTACCTCGGCAGCGTTCTGGTGCAGCAAGCGTTGAAGCCGCAACCGGTCGTCGTCGGGGCTTCGCTCGATGCCGCAGGCGATTTTGTTCATCTTAAAATGAAAGCCGTCGACGGGCCGGAAGGCGACGATGCGGCAAGGCGCGGAGACGCGGGCGTTGAGGAAGCGGTGGAGCGTTTCGTGGAGAAGCATGTCGCCGGCCAGGCCGACGGCGATCGCGCAGAGAGGCTGGAGCCCGGACACCGGGGACGGTCCGCGCTGCATGTCGCCTGGCGGGAGGCCGTGCGCTGGCTTAATTGGACGTTCGGCGGGATCGGCCCGAAGCATTTGCAGGCGTATCTGAACGAGTTCTGCTTCCGCCGCCTTCATATCCGCACAGACATGCTGGCCGAGCTCATCTCCTGCTGCGGCACGACCAGGACGATCACGTACCGTAGGCTGGTAGGCCTCCGCGCCGGGGTCCGTCCGATCCCTTGGGCATACAGGCGCCTCGCGCGCCCTGGCCAACGCGTGGGTTAAGGGGATGGTTCTGACGCGAGACGCGAACGTTGCTGGTTTCAGCCAGGAGTAGAACTGCATGAATAGCGGTCGCTTAGGCTGCGGTCGTTGAGAGTGAGGCCACTCAGACTGCGGTCACTCAGACTGCGGTCACTCAGACTATGGTCACTCAGACTATGGTCACTCTGATTGCAGGTCGCTCAGACTGCAGCCATTCAGACCGCGGCCAATCAGACTGCAGGCGGTCTGATTGCGGGCATTCTGCTTGTGGCGCAACTTTTCCTGACTCAAGGGGATATTGTTAAAACGTGTGAAAGGGAGGAATACCATGCGGCCCCTCCTCCCTTTTTATCGTGTCCCCGGCTAAGCGATCGGGACGTTTAGCGACACGGTTGTGCCGCGGCCGGGCTCGGACTTCAGCTTCAGCTCGCCCGACACCGCGCGAGCACGCTCTTCCATACTGAAGAGGCCAACGCCCGTGCCGGCCGAATCGCGGACGAAGCCGATGCCTTCGTCGCGAATGACGGCGCGTACATGTTCGTCCTCCTCCAGCAGGGAGACATAGGCTTCCGATACGCCTGCATATTTGCCGACATTTGTCAGCGCCTCCTGGACAACACGGTAGATCGTCGTCTCCGCGAGCAGCGTCGGACGGCGCTTCAGTTCGCAATCGAAGCGCACCTTAATCCCGTAATGGCTTTCGAAATGCTCGATATATGTCCGAAGCGCCGGCACGATGCCAAGGTCGTCCAGCACGGAAGGGCGCATTTCCCAAGCAAGCCCCCTGACTTCGGACATAAGCTGGGACACCTGCTTCCCGAGCATCGCAAGCCCCTCGTCCTCCCGCTCGGCAAGCAAACGGTCGATCGTAATCTTGAAGAAGAACAGGCTTTGGCCGATGCCGTCGTGCAGATCCCGCGAGAAGCGCCGTCGTTCTTCTTCTTGGATCTGCATCATCTGCGCCAGCATGGACTGGAGCTCGGCCTCCGTCTCCTTGAGCCGGGTCACCTCGTGACGGATCGCCAGGTATTGATAAGGGCTGCCCTCCCCGTCGACAAAAGGGACGATCGTCGTATCCACCCAATATTCGCGGCCGTTTTTCGCCCGATTTTTGATTTCTCCGCGCCATACCTTGCCGGACGAGATCGTCGCCCACAGCTCTTTCATGAAGGCTTTGCCGTGATGGCCCGAATTGACGAGGCGGTGGTCCTGGCCGATCAGTTCCTCCCGGACGTAACCGGAAATCTCGCAGAACTTGTCGTTGACGTAGCGAATTCGGCCCCGGCGGTCGGTAATGGCGACGATCGCGGATTCGTCGAGCGCGAACTTGACGTCCGCAAGCTGCTCGAGCGAGCGGCGCAGCTCCTCCCGATATTCAGCGTCCGCCACGCCTGTGTCAAGACCCGCCAGCAGCCCGGACACCTGAGCGGCGAGCATCTCCGCGTGGTACTCGGCCCTGCCTTTGTTTTCCCGCTCAGTCAAAAGTCAGCAGTCCTTTCTTCATCGCGAATTTAACCAGATCCGGGCGCGTGCGCAACTCCAGCTTTTCCATGAGATTGCTCTTGTGCGACTCCACGGTCTTGACACTGATGACGAGCTGTTCCGCGATTTCCTTGTTGGAGTAGCCTTGCGCGACTTTGGCCAGAATCTCTTTTTCCCGATCGGATAGCGATTCGTAGGTTCCCGCATGCTCGCCGTTTTTCAGCTTGTCCAGGTAGTCGCTCATCAGCCGCTTGGTCGCGGACGGATATAGGTAAGCTTGCCCTCCGGCCACGTGCCGGATTGCGCCGAGCAGCTCCTCGTGCGGCGCGCTCTTCAGAATGTACCCCGATGCGCCGGACTGGATCGCCCGGAACAAGTATCCTTCGTCGTCGTGCATCGTCAAGATCAGCACGGCCGTGTCGGGGAGTAGCCGCTTGAGCTCGGTTGCGGCCGTGAGACCGTCCTTGCCGTGCGGCATGCTGAGGTCCATCAGCACGACGTCCGGACGAAGTGCCTGCGCTTGCGCGATCGCTTCGTCCCCGTCCGCAGCTTCACCCACGACTTCCATGCCTTGTCTGCCGTTCAGCAGCATCATAAGCCCCGAACGTACGATAGCGTGGTCGTCGACGACCAGTATCCGAACCATCCAATTGACCTCCCAGCCGCAAAGTAAATCCGCGCTTTCTAAATCATTCTATCACAGGCCACGATGATCATCGCATCCCTTGCGTGCGGATTTATACGGATCTGGCGGAAGACAGCTCCGTCAGCCGAGCCGTAATGCGATCTGCGGTCGAGGCGACGAGACGACGTTCTTCGGTGCGGTATATTCGCTTTTTCCGATCTCCTATGAGAAGAACGCCAGAAGGCGCTATGCTCCCTCCCAGCGGAACGGCGTAAGCGGCGCGAAGATTTTCCGCAAGAAACACCGGGTACTCCTGCAGCTGACGCAGGTACACCAGCTCGTTCATGCTGAGCGTCATCGCTCGGCCTACTTTCATTACGGTCGCGGAAAAGCCACGACCGGGCTTTTCCGCGATACTCTCAATACGTTCGCTGGTATGTCCGGATGCCATCGGCCACCTTAATAAGTGCGACGACGCTTCCTTCAGGCCCACTGCGCTGAAGTCGCACCCGATTGCGTCGCGCAGCATCGCAAGGCTGTCCAATATCGCCGCCCGGCTCTCTTGTTCGTCCATCCCGCATCCCTCCAAGCCATGTGTGTCGCATGCTGCTTCCTCCAGTTTACCGGAGCTCAGGCGGTTCGTAATTCGGGGAACTCCCGGAATTATGCGCAGGGAAACTCCTGATTTGATGGGACGCTATGACGTTTCTCACAAAAAGATAAGGGAATTCCCCCGCCAAAATCAGGAGGTTCCCCGATAAAAGACAAAGCGGGAATCCGTTAGTATAAAGTTATCAAAGGGATTCGGATGGGGGATGCGGTCATGGGAGCAGCGTTGAAGAACAAGACGGCTAAGGAGCTGCAGGATGATAATGGGCTCGGTATTCATCGCTTCTTTTCGGAGGACCAATTCGCTCGAATCGATGAATTGATGTACCCGAAACGCGCGGAAAAGGGAAGCTACCTATTCTGGGAGGGCGATCCTGCGGGCAAGCTGTACTATTTGCGCTCGGGCAAGGTGAAGCTTCGGAAGTCGACGGATGAAGGCAAAGACTTTACGCTGTCGATCCTGCAGACGGGAGACCTGATCTGGGAGCCGGAGAACGGTCTGACGGCCGTCCATTCGTTCAGCGCCGAGGTGCTTGAAGACGCCGAGCTTGGCGTCGTGCAATGGAAGGATCTCGAGATTCTGCTGTACCGGTACGGAGACTTCGCGGTCCGCTTCATGAACTGGATGGCGGTCGGACAGCGCGTGAGCGAATCGAAATTCCGCGATCTGCTGCTGTTCGGCAAGCCCGGCGCGCTCGCTTCGACCTTGATTCGGATGGCGAATACGTACGGCATCGCCGTGCCAGAGGGCATCAAGATCACGCTGAAGCTGACGAATACGGAGATCGCGGACCTCATCGGCACCTCGCGGGAAAGCGTGAACCGTATGCTGAACGATCTAAAAATTGAGGGGATCATCGACATCCGTCAGGGCCGTATCTTCATTTTGCGACTGAACGCGCTGCGGGAAATCTGTCATTGTCCGACGTGCCCGGGCTGCCCCAAGGAGATCTGCCGGATCTGAGCTTTAGCAGGCCGGACCGGATTGTAACGCAATCGTAACATAGCTTTCATCTTACCTTCATCTTCGGCGGTTACAATACAGACATGACCCCCCTTTTCAATAATATATCTTTTGGGCTTGCAGCTTCCGCTGCAGGCCCGCTTTTTTTGTTCCGGCTTCCTCCGCACCATCTTCTGGGCAGGCGCATATCGTACCTTAGCGACATTCGCCCAGCCGAGGAGGCATATGTGCATGGCAAATAAAGGGCAAGACCGACGGCAGCCCGCAGCCAAACGAACGCAGCGGCAGCAAGCAGAAAAGCGCGAAGCGACGCTCCACGCCAAGGCGCCTGCGAAGAAAAAGACGGGAATCGCCGTGAAGCAAAGCTGGCAATCGGAGTCGGCCGAGCCGGATATCCCTGTTAGACAAATCCCATGGTGGTTCACGCCCGAGCATCAGCGCGCGCACGGTCCGGGAGGCGGCGCCCATATCGGCAGCCTCCTCCCGCCGCGGCCGCCCGGCCCCGGACTGCACCCGGGTCACGGACCGCATCCGGGGCCGGGACCGTTTCCGCCGGGACCCGGACCGTTCCCGCCTGGACACGGGCCGTTCCCGCCGGGTCCCGGACCATTCCCTCCAGGACACGGGCCATTCCCGCCAGGTCCCGGACCATTCCCTCCAGGACACGGGCCGTTCCCGCCGGGTCCCGGACCATTCCCTCCAGGACACGGGCCGTTCCCGCCGGGTCCCGGACCGTTCCCGATTCCGATTCCGATCCCGCTGCCGATCCCCGTTCCGGGCCCCGTGCCGGTGCCGGTTCCCGTTCCGCTTCCCGAGCCGGTTAGCTTCGTGGCCGTTACCGTCGAGGGGGGCATCGGTTTCCCGAACGTCTCCGGCACCAGCTACGTGACGTTCTACCCCGGCATGACGCTGCGTCAAGCGCTCTTCGCGACCGGAAGGGTCCAGTTCGGGCCGAACGGCTTCATCGTCAGTGTCGCCGGCATCCCGGTCGGCGGACCGATCGGTCTGACGGTCCGCTACAATGGCCGCGTCATTCCGCAGACGCTGCTCGATCAGCCGATTACGCCGGGCAGTACGATTACCTTTAGCCTGTTTTACTTTTAATAACTAGACCTACGCAAAAGAACCGTACCTTAACGAGTACGGTTCCTTTTGTTGAGTAACGGTAGCGTCGATAGCGATTCGAGTCAACCGACCTCGCGTCCCACTCGGCGCTTCAGCAGGAGCGGGACGAGCATCGCGACGGCGAACACGGCGACCGCCATCGCGATCTCCCGCCAGTCTCCTCGCGTCAGGCTGGCGCCGAGAAAACAGAAGGCGAACGTGCCTGGCAGCGTGCCGATGATCGTGGCGGGCACGTAAGCCCGCAGCGGCACGCGGGCGGCTCCGGCCGCGTAGCTGACGAGATCGAACGGTACGAACGGCGCGATCCGCAGCATAAGCACCATCGGGAAGCCGCGGCGCTGCATGGCGGCTTCGAGCTTGCGCAGGCGCGGATCGTCGCGTCCCTTAAAAAAGCCGATCCCGACTTGGCGCGCCAGCAGAAACGACAGCACCGCCCCAGGAAGCTCGCCCAAAAACGTGTAGAGCATGCCGTACCATGTGCCGAAGGCAAGCCCGCCCGCCAGCGTCAGCACCGACGCCGGAAACAGCACGAACGGCCTGGCCACGAAAAGGCCGATGTAGACGGCCGGCGCGATCCAGCCGAACGACAGCATCCAGTCGCGGAGCGTATTCGGCGTGATTTTCAAATAATGAAAGTTAACCCACAGCAGCGCGCACGCGACCGCGGCGATCGTTAGCGACAAGAGAACGACTTTGCGGCTCACATGAACACTCCCGTCTGGCGTTCCATGCAAGCATCATACAGGAAAAGCGGACGCTTTTCCAAATTGCGGCATGTTTATTGACGAAGCTTGAAGTTCACGGTCAGCATGCTGTCTCCGTCTTCTCCGCCTGCGAGCGACTCCATCTTGTAGCTCACCGACGACAGCTCCGGCATCAGCTTCAACAGAGCGTCCAAATCGGGCTTCGCTTCGGAAGTATAGCGCATCTTGGCCGTCGTCTGGCCGGCTGCGGCAGCCGCGCGAAGCTGCGCGGCGATCTCCTTGACCGTGGACACGGAGCGGGACGGATCCAGGTAGTCGAGCCCCATATCCTCGCGCAGATCTTCATAAAACGCCGTGCGCGTCTTGTCCTTCGCCATCAGAGCGTCGAGCGTGTTCTTATACGACGTGGATGCCTGCGGATAAACGGCCTTCCACGTATGATCCTTCTTCAGAGCGGCGTCCGTCACAAGATAGTAGCCGTACGTCGTCCTTCCCTTGACGTCCGGCACCGGAGCGTCGAACGTCGTGTCCAGCTGGTACCAGAGGCCGTCCAGCTTGACGAGAATCCAAGTGT
>NZ_JAGXJW010000077.1 GCF_019091135.1 Cohnella sp. GbtcB17
TCTATGCCGTTCGCAAGGACCGCTCCGTCGTATACGACAAGCTGGTCGGCATCAAAGGCAATTCGCTCATCCTCGAGCGGGGAAGAGGCAAGCAGGTTCAAACCAAAGCCATCATCCCGCTGGTATTGTTCGATCTGCTCGCCGTCGGTACGGCCCCTTTCGCTTACGGGGGCTGGGGAGGCGGCTTCGGCGGCGGTTTTGGCGGTTGGGGCGGCGGTTGGGGCGGCTGGTGGTAAGCCGGCCGTTCGCAGGCGCTGATCGCGCGACACGATAAATGCAGACGCTAATCGCAGGCGCAGCCGTTCAATCAGTCGCGTAGGACAATACGACAGTCAAGCATAACGGGAAGAAGCGGCGTGCCGCTTCTTCCCGTTTTTCATGGAAATGTCGAACCTTTTCTGGATTTAGCGGCGTTTTGACCGGCTGGCATAAGCGATATGATGAATGATGAAAGCGCTTATAAATTCATAGGAAGAGAGGGAAGTTCATGTTCAGAGACTGGAGAAGGAGACTCACGGGTCGGCTGTCGGTCATGCTGGTCGCAGTGCTGCTGGTGACGCTTTGGGGAGGCTGGCAGCCGGCCAAGGTGCATGCTTCGGACGAATTCGACGCGCTCCGGGCCAAGTGGGCGACGTTGCTGACCGGGGGAGCCGGGCTGGATACGACGGATCCGGATATCGCCGCGCGGACAACCAAGCTTGCCGCAGACGCAACCGCTTATTGGGAAAGCATGGATCAATCCCCTTTGCGCACGTACATCTGGTACGAGCTTCGCGGCAACGGAACGTCGGACAACGTAAACGCGGTCTACGAGCGACTGCGGACGATGGCGTTGGCGGCGACGACCGCCGGCTCCGATCTTTACGGCAACGCCGAGCTGAAGGAAGATATTCTGGAGGCGCTCGATTGGTTGTACGTCAACAGCTACAATAGCTCGCGAAGCCGCTCGGCATACAACTGGTGGCATTGGCAGCTCGGCATCCCGATGAGCTTGAACGATATCGCCGTACTGCTCTACGACGATATCAGCGCGGCAAGGATGGCGACCTACATGGACAGCGTCAATTACTTCACGCCCTCGATCGGCCTTACGGGCGCGAATCGGGCATGGCAAGCGATCGTCGTCGGCGTGCGCGCGGTCGTCGTCAAAGACGCGGTCAAGCTGGTCGCCGCACGAGACGGTTTGTCAGGAACGGGCATATTTCCGTTCGTGACCGGCGGCGACGGCTTCTATGCCGACGGCTCCTTCATTCAGCATACGACGTTCGCCTACACTGGCGGCTACGGCAGCTCCGTCCTGGAGACGACGGCCAATCTGATGTATTTGCTGTCGGGCTCGACATGGTCGGTCGCCGATCCGAACCAGAGCAACGTGTGGCAGTGGATCTACGACGCCTATCGGCCGCTATTGTACAAAGGCGCGATGATGGACATGGTGCGAGGGCGGGAGATCTCGCGCAATTACGCCCAGGATCATGCGGTCGGACACGGTATCGTCGCGAGCATCGTGCGGCTTTCCGAGTTTGCGCCGGCCGCGCATGCGGCCGCCTTTAAGCAGCTGGCGAAGCGATTGATTCAGGAAGATACGTCCAGCAGCTTCTACGGGGACGTATCGCTCGATACGATCCGGCTCGCCAAAGCGATCGTTGCGGACCCGTCCGTCTCGCCGGCGGCGCCGCTCGATCAGTACAAGCAGTTCGCGGCGATGGACCGGGCGGTGCTGCAGCGGCCCGGCTTCGCCTTGGGGCTCGCCATGTATTCGACGCGTATCAGCAGCTACGAAACGATCAACAGCGAAAACGGGCGAGGGTGGTACACTGGGGCCGGCGCGACTTATTTGTACAATCAGGATCTCGCGCAATACAGCGAGGACTATTGGCCGACCGTGGGTGCCTACCGGATCCCGGGGACGACGGTCGCCTCCCAGACGCCGATCGCGAGCGGCGTCGGCACGACCAACTGGACCGGCGGCGTATCGCTGGCGGGGCAGTACGGCGCGAGCGGCATGGATCTCTCCTATGGCGCGTACAATCTGACCGCGCGCAAATCCTGGTTCATGTCCGACGACGAGATCGTCGCGCTCGGAGCGGGCATCTCCAGCACGGCCGGCGCTTCGATCGAGACGATCGTCGACAACCGCAAGCTGAACGCGGCCGGCGATAATGCCTGGACGGCCGACGGAACGGCGCTGCCGGCCGGACTCGGCACTTCGCAGTCGCTGAGCGGCGTGAACTGGGTGCACCTGGCGGGCAATGTCGCCGGAGGCTCGGACATCGGCTATTACTTTCCGGGAGGCGCGACGGTGCAGACAAAGCGGGAAGCTCGCACCGGCACCTGGAAGCAGATCAACAACCGTCCGGCTACGCCTTCGAATTACATTACGCGCAACTACGGGACGATGTGGATCGATCACGGCGCGAGTCCGTCCGGCGCATCGTATGCGTACGTGCTGCTGCCGAACAAGACGGGCGCGCAGGTCGGCGCCTATGCCGCCGATCCCGCGGTCGAGATCATCGCCAATACAAGCGGCGTTCAGGCCGTGAAGGAGAAGACGCTCGGTCTCGTCGGCGCGAACTTCTGGACGGATGCGACGCTGACGGCCGATCTCATCACGTCGAACAGAAAGGCGTCGGTCATGACCCGCGAGATCGCGGACGAGAGCCTCGAAGTATCGGTGTCCGATCCGACGCAGGCGAACAACGGCACGATCACGATCGAGCTGGCGCGATCCGCGGACAGCTACATCGGGGACCCAGGCATTACCGTCACGCAGCTGAGCCCGACGATCAAATTCACGGTGAACGTGAACGGCGTGAAGGGCAAGTCGTTTTACGCGTCGTTCCAACTGGGGGAAGGAACCGGAGGCCCCGTCGACCCTGTCGATCCGGAGCTGCCTTCCGTCATCGTGGACAACGCCGATTCGACCGGTGTAACCAAGACGGGCACGTGGAAAACCGTCAGCACGCAGACGGACCGCTACGGCGCGAATTACTTGCACGACGATAATACCGGCAAGGGGACGAAAAGCGTGACGTTTACGCCCGATCTGCCGCAAGCGGGTTACTACCGGGTGTCGCTCATGTGGCCTGCGCATGCCAATCGGGAGGATGCGGTCCAGGCGGACGTCATCCATGACGGCGCGACGACGCGGACGGCAATCGATCAACGCTCGAACGGAGGCGTATGGAATGCGATCGGCGGCTTTTACTTCCAGGCGGGATCCGGCGGCAGCGTGACGATTCGCAACGACGCGCTGGCGTTGCCCGACGGCTACGTCGTCGCGGACGCGGTCAAGTTCGAGCGGCTGCCCGATCCGGTCATCGTGGACAACGCGGATGCTTCGGGCGTGACCAAGATCGGGACTTGGAAAACGGCCGGCACGCAGACGGACCGCTATGGTGCGAATTACTTGCACGACGACAATACGGGCAAAGGGACGAAAAGCGTGACGTTTACGCCGAACCTGCCGATCGCCGGAAGCTATGAGGTGTACTTGATGTGGCCGGCGCATGTCAATCGGGAGGACGCCGTCCAGGTAGATGTCGGGCATACGGCAGGCACGACGCGAACGACAGTGGACCAGCGATCTGGCGGGGGCGTCTGGCATTCGATCGGGACCTATGATTTCCTGGCCGGTTCCGGCGGCGCCGTGACGATTCGCAACGACGCGCTGGCATCGCCCGACGGCTATGTCGTCGCCGATGCGGTCAAATTCGTATCTGTCGGCTAAGACCGGGTCGCATGACAGAGACCTTGCGATCAATAGAAAAGGAGCCGGCCAACTGCTGCCGGCTCCTTCCTTTTGTTCGTTATCGCGTGACGGTCACATTGTCGAAGTAAGCTTTGGTGTTGGCGTACACCCGCGCCCCGATTCGGCCTGAGGCGAGCGAGCCGTCTGTGACGGCGAATTGCAGGACGCCGTTCTGGTAAACCGAAAGGTCGGGACCGCTTGCCGCGATTTTGTAAGTGTAGAACGTATCCGCCGCGACGCTCGGATTCGCGTACCCCAGCGTCGTTTTCACGCCGTCGACCGACTTGACGAGTTCCAGCCTCCGCCCGGCGCGATCGTTGTTTTTCAGGTAGAGCACGTAGTAGTTGTCGCTGTCCGCGTAGCGGAGCAACAGTCCCGCGTCCTTGTTGCCGCCGGAATTGTTCGTGACGCTAACGTCGGCTTGCAGCGTATAGTCGGTCCAGGCCGAATCGCCCGCCACGGAGAAGCTGTTGCCGCTGCCCGCCTGGCCGGCGTACCGGCCGGCTTGCACCGACCAGGTGCCGCTCGAGGACGTCCAGCCGTCCGCATTGCCGTCCTCGAAGTCGTCGGCCAGCAGCGTCCCGCTCACGGCGGGGCCCGACTGAACCGAACTGCTCACCGCGTCCCTCGTCGTATCCGTCGTATGAAAATAGTACGAATGAACGCCGAGCGGCAGCTTGGTCGTATAAACGTACGCTTTGCCGTCCGTATACGTCGTGTCGCCGGCGTCGACCGCCGTCATCGCATGCACGACGCCGTCCAGCACCAGCTCCATCGCGAACGGCTTCTCGTTATCTGCGTCCGTATAAGTCACGCTGAACGTATAGTCCGTATCCGTGTCGCCCGATGCATGGTTAACGCCGCCCGCAGTCAGCGTCGGCGCGGAGCCGCTTGCGACGTTCGTCGCCTTGATCTCGTCCACGAGCAGCTCGCCGTAGCCGACTGCCGTCTGGTTCAGCCAGATCGCCATCGTCGTTTTTTTCTTGTTTACGGCGGGAGACAGGGCATCCAGATTAATCTGAAGGTCGGTCCAGGACGTCGGCACAGCCGCCCAGCCGCCCGTCAGGTTATATGTGCGCGAGCCGTCGTTCAGCTCGATTTTCATGCGCAGGTTCGCGTAGCCGGGATTTTTTACCGTGAAATTCAAGTAGCGATAACCCGACAGGTCGACGAAGTCGTGCCACGGCTGGAACTTGGCGTACGAATTGGTCGCCGTCGCTGTCTGCGTGAACAGGCCGGCCGTGCGGCCATCGGCGGATGTCTTGGAGAAGGTTGCCGTGCCGCCGTTTTGCGTATACCAGTTCACCCACTCGTTATTGCCGCCAGTCGAGCCCCATAGACCCCCGCCGCCGAAATCGTCGTACAGAAGCAGGTGCGAAGGATCGGGCAGCGGCGCCGCGACCGTGTAATGCGTCGAACTGTAGGTGTAATTGCCCGCGGTATCCTTGCCTCTGATGTCGATTCGCTTGTTCGCATAAGGCGCCGAAGCGCTTTCGTCGATCGACGCGGCATAGACGGCGCCGGATACGGACATCGGGACATACGGGCCGCCTTGGCCCGAAGTCGAGTAGGATACGTCGCTCAATCCGGTTGCGGGACCCGCGAGCACGGTGATAATGCCGCGTACGTAATCGCCGATGACGGGCGAGAGCGTCGGCAGCTGCTGAGGCGCCGCGGCGCCGGCCGAGTTGGCCGTGGGGTCCGAGCCGAGGCTCATGATCGTGTACAGCAGTCCCGCCTGGATGCTGATGCTGAACTCGTTGTAGCGCCATTGGTTCGTATCGTCCGCGTAGAGCGAACGATCCTCGTACCACGGGCTGACGCTGGTCTTGTCTTTCGTATCTTTCATGTTCGGTCCGCTCACCATCGCCCCGGGGAAAACGATGCCGGGATTGCTGGCGTTGCCGTTCGCCCCTTCGTCGTAACGCGTGTGCGGATAGGTGACGAAGTCGGCGCCGATGCCGGACACCCAGCTGATGTTCCACGGGTTTTCGCCGAAGATCCAGTAGAGACCCTTCTCGACGGCGCGCAGTGCGGCAGGATCGCCGAACAGCTCGTAATAGCGCATCATGTCGCCCAGGTAGGAGGCATGCGGTTCGTTGACGCCGAAGTTTTTGAACTGGTTCAGCACGCCGTACGGCGTATCGTCCGCCGATGACAAAAAGAAGTCGACCTGCTGCTTCAGCAGCTGCCGGATATGCGTCTTCGTTGCGGCATCGGCGACGGGGTAGAACTCCGCCAGCGACATCGGCCGCATATCCCAGTAGTTGGTGGACGACAGGTCGGCGAACGTCAGCGTGCCGATGTTGGCCGTCGCCGCGTCCTTGTAGTCGGCATCGCCGGTCAGCAGGTAAAGCTCCACGTCAGCGAGCAGCTTCGAATTCGGGATGCCGCCGCGCGTCGAGTAGGAGCCGACGACGCCGTCCGGGTGGGAGACGACATAGTCGTAGAATACGATCGCGGCGGCCAGGCAATCGTCGGCAAAATCCTCGAGCGTCGCAATCTTCGCGGCGTCGACGTCGCCCTGCGCGATCGCCGTCCGGATCGCGCGCGCCGTCGCGGCCAGCGCGCCGGCCGCCTTGGCCGAGCCGCCGACGCCGAGCCCGCTGACCTTGCGGTCGTCGGCGTTGCCGCTGACGTTGTCCGTCGACTTTTCCGGATGCACGAAGGAGGCGTTGTTCTTGATGTCGTACAGCTCGCCGCCGAATTGATCGGCCCATTTGATCAGGTATTCGCTGCCGAAGACCGCTTCGTCGACGAGATCGGGAATGCCGTTCGCGTCGTTGTCGTACTTGACGGCGGCGGCGTCCGCGTGGCGGACGTAGGCGAGCGCGATCCCGGCCGCGACCCACTGGTTGCCGGCGTACTTGCCGTAGTCGCCCGCGTCGTACCAGCCGCCCGTCAGATCGTAATGCGTCGAGCCGTCGATCGACGCGGCGTCGTCCAGATGGCCGGCTTCATGATACAGCTTGGCGGAAGGCGCGACGGTGCTGTAGCCCGTCGGATAAGCGTCATCCGTCCCAACGCCCGCCCGCAGCAGCCGGTAGAATGCCGTCATCTCGTCCTTGTAGTCGGTCCAGACATTCGCCTTGATCGGGAACGGATAGGAAGAGATGCCGTTCGTGACGATCGTATAACCGGCGCCCGCGGCGGATACGGCCGTAAAGTCGATCGCATAAACATGACGGTTCCAGTAAAAGCCCTCGTATGTCATCGTACCGGAGGCCGCCACGGCACCGCCGCCGTCCTTCACCTGATACGACAGATTGGACAGCGGGCTCGTCGACACGACCTGGGCGTCTTTGAACCCGCCGGCGTTATAGCCGGCCTGGCTGACTACGACGTCGAGCGCATCGGTCGATTGCATGACGACGGGAGCGGACTGAAGCGGTGTCCGCACCTCGTCCGAAGTGAGGTCTCCTGCGCGGAAGAAGTGCGTATGCGTCCCGGCGGCAAGCTTCGCGATGTAATAAAAATCTTTGCCGTCCGTATAGGTCGTATCGCCGCTGTCGGCCTCAAGCATGTCGTAGGCGGTATCGTCGACGACGAGCTGCATGGCGAACGGCTTTTCATTGTCGGCGTCCGTATACGTCGCGCGGAAGGTGAACGCGGTGTTTTGCGTATAGGTCGCCGAGTTCGCGCTTATGCTGCCGGTCAGCGTCGGCGGGGTGCCGCTGTCGTCCGTCGAGGCGAAAATGTCGTCGATGAGCGTCTCGCCGTAGGCGCCGCCCGACTGGCGCAGCCAGATCTCCAGCTTGGCCGTCTTCTTCTTGAGCCCTGGGGCAAGCGTATCGAGGTCGTATCGCTGCGTCGTCCAATTCGTCGGGACGGCAGCCCAGCCGCCCGTCAAATTGTAGTTGGCCGTTCCGTCGTTCACCGCGACCCGGATGAGCGAATCCGGATAGCCGGGATTTTTCATCGTGACGTTCAAGTAGCGGTAACCCGTCAGGTCGACGGACTCGTTCATCGGCTGGAACTTTGCCCAGGAGGAGCCGGTGCTCGGCGTCTGCGCGAACTTGCCGACCTGCCGCGAGTCGACGGTAACCTTGGAGAAGGCGCCGGTGCCGCCGCTTTGGTTGTACCAGTTTGTCCAATTTTGCTTGTACAGCCCGCCTCCGCCGAAATCGTCGTACAGCAGCGGATTGCCGGGGCCCGGCAGCGGCGCGACGGCCGCCGAGACGGCGCCTAGCGGCGCGAGCAGTCCGAGCAGAAGAGCCAGGCCCAGCAAGCCGGCAAACGATTTTCTGGCGGTTCCTTTCTTCCTTTTTAAGCTGGTCATTAACGAAGCCTCCGTTCTTTATTTGAAATCGCTTACACAATTATCGTAATCATGCCACCTGCCGCGCACGAGGATGTAAACTCGCCCGCTTGTGATTTATTCGCGCATGATGATACATCACACCTTTCAAGAAAAAGATCATCGACAGGCGCCGCTCCCTGGCTTAGGCTAGACCTGACGGGAGTATCGTCCGGCGCGGATGGGGGCACGGACAGCGGGGAGGCAGCGGACATGCATAAAATACTCGTCGTCGACGACGAGCCGAGAGTAAGCACGGGCATCAAAAACTTTCTGCTCGGCTCGGAGCTGAACATCGCGCACGTAGAGACGGCGCTGAACGGCTTCGAGGCGATCGATTATTTGCGGATGGACACGTTCGATCTGGTGCTGACGGACATCCAGATGAGCCGCATGAGCGGCATCGAGCTGATGGAGACGATCTATATGGAGCAGCCCCATCTGCCGGTCATCGTCATCTCGGCCCACGAGAAGTTCGATTTCGCGAAAAAGTCGCTGCGGCTCGGCGCGCGGGACTATCTCGTCAAGCCGGTCGAACGCGACGATCTGCTGCGGGTCGTCGGCAGCGTGCTGCGCGAGAACGAGGCGATCGGGCGCCGGTCGCTGGCGATGACCGAGACGCAGCGCGGGGGCACAGGAAAGGCGGGCCAGCCGGGTTTGAGCGAGCTGCTCGCGGCGCTCGTCACTGAAGGCGATTTGCCCGTAAGTGACGGCGAAGCATTGGCCGCACGGCTTGGCGGGCAGGAGACGGCGGGCCTGTTCGGCGTCGTCTCGATCCGACCGGATCTTACCCGCGGCGGCTTCAGCGACAGAGAGTTCGCCTTGTCGGACCGCAAGCTGCTCAAGTACGCCTCCATCAATATATTGAACGAATGCCTGGGCGAATGGCGCGGCCTCTCGCTGAGCGGCTACGGCAACGAGATCGTCGCCGTCCTTCGGTTCGGCGAGCCGAAGGACGGCGAGCGCGGCGCCGGCATCGATTCGCAGCTTCATCTGATCGGACAGATGATCCATATGAATCTCAAAAGCTATCTGAACGTCGATACGACGGTAGGCATCAGCTCGCTTCATGCGGACGTGTTCATGCTGCCCAAGCTTATGGACGAAGCGAAGGCCGCCGCGGAATGGCGCCACGTGAATCCGGGACAGCGCGTGTTCTACTTCGAAGACCGCAAGGCGCGGGAAAATCTCGGCATCGCCGACTGGATCGCGCAGGTGGATGCCTTCACGCAGACGCTGAAGGCAGGCAGCGGAGTTGACGGGCCGAACGGGGCAGGCGAGACGCTGGTGCTGACGCTCCGCCGGCTGCAGGGCGAAGCGGAGATGTTCAACAGCTACTTCGGCATGCTGGCGTACCGGCTGTACGGCCTGCTGCTCGAGCAAGGCTGGTCGAACGGAATGTCACTGCAGCGATTCGATCCGGACGCATACTTCCGAGGCTTGGATGCGGAAGGCAAGCTGACGGCGCTCGCCGGCTATATCCCCGAGATTTCCGCGATGCTCGGCCAGTTGACGCAGGAACGCGACCGCTCCATTCTCGCGCGCATCACCGGCTTTATCCGGGAACGATACCGCGATCCGGCGCTCAAGATTCAGGACATCGCGAGCGAGGTTCATTTCAGCACGGCTTACCTGAGCTACCTGTTCAAACGGGAGACCGGCAAAAATCTGTGGGACTTCGTCACGGAACTGCGGATCGAGGAGGCGAAGCGTTTGCTCGAGACGACAGACAAAAAACGCTACGAGATCGCTTACGAGGTGGGCTATGAATCGCCGGAGCACTTCGGGCGAATGTTCAAGCGATACGCAGGCCTAAGTCCCGCGGAATACCGCAAGGAGAGGCAGGGGAACGACGGCTGAAGCTCAAATATAAAGTCGCGATCGCCTTCGCGCTGTTCATCGTCTGCCCCTTCCTCGTCGTCGGCTGGATCTCTGCGTACAAGGCGTCCGACTCGATGCGGGGCGAGGTCGGCCTGACGACCCTTAGGCTCGTCAAGCAGAACCATGTCACGCTGGAGAAGACGCTGTCCGCCGTCAGCGACAAGACCGTCACTTTGCTCGATACGCACTTTTTCAGCGACGACGGCCAATACCGGTTCTGGACCAACATCGAGACGCTGGGCCAAATGCGGGAAGCGGACGCCGTCCTGGAGCGGTGGTCGTCGGATGGCACGGAATATTCCCTTTATATGACGAACAAGGAAGGGAAAAGCGCGCCGTTCGACCTGTCCAACAAAACCCGCGGCTTCAAATATATAACCTGGGATACGGCCGCGCTGCCGGATTGGGCAGCCCGTGCGCTGAAGGAGAAGGGAGGAGCGACGCTGCTCCCGCTGTCGACGGACGGCGGCGCGCCGACGGTCAGCCTCGTTCGCGCCGTCCTGAATCCCAAGGCTTACGACGATACGCTCGGCTTCCTGGTCGTCTCGAGGCTCGAGGCGCTGCTGAAGCGCGATCTTGTCTCTGTCGGGCTCGCGAGCGACGCCGGCATCTATCTGTTCAACGATTCCGGCGAGCCGCTCATTCAGGTCGGAGACGAACCGCTCGATATGAGGGGCATGCCCGATCGGCTGCGGGGCGAGACGGAAGGCTACTTCTATGACAAGCGCGGCGGAGAGGAGCTGCTTTACGCCTTTTCCAGACGCTCGGCATTCGGCACCCGACTCGTGTATCAGATCCCGCTCGGCGCCGTCGCGGACAGACGGACCGCTTTCCAATGGATCATTATGGCCGCCTCGGCGATTTACCTGCTGTGCGTCTTCGCCTTCGTCCTGTATTTGCTGCGGATCGTCGTGCGCCCGCTCGTCCGCCTGACGAAGATCACGCGGATCTACGAGCCGGGCAAGCGGCTGGAAGCCGACGGAGATCTGCTGCGCGGCGACGAGTTCGGCATTCTTTACGGCGCCTTCCTGAAGATGACGGACAGGCTGGATCGATCCATCGAGGAAAACTACGTCATCAAGATCCAGCAGCGGGAAAACGAGCTCGCCGCGCTCCATTCGCAGATTACGCCCCACTTGTTGTACAACACGCTGGACTCGATCTACTGGTACGCGCTCGACAGCGGCAATTCCGGCGTCGGCGACATGGTCAAGGATCTGTCCAAGCTGCTGCGGATCGGCCTCAGCAAAGGGAAGACGGAGATCCCGATCGGCGAGGAGCTCGAGCATGCGCAGGCCTACTGCCGGCTGCAGATGAAGCGATATCCGGACACATTCGAGGCACGTTGGGAGGTGGACGAGGGACTCTTGTCCTTCATGACGCCGAAGGTCATTCTTCAGCCGCTCGTGGAAAACGCGATCTTCCATAGCGTGAGCAGCATGGACGGCGAGGGATTGATCGTCATCCGCGCGGTTCGCGCGGGGGACGACATCCGGCTCGAGGTGGAGGACAACGGCTTCCTGCCGGTGGACATGGAGCGGCTTGACCGCATCCTGAGCGGCGAAGAGCGGGACAAGGGCTACGGTATCCGCAACGTGCACGAGCGCGTGCGGCTGCATTTCGGCGAGGCTTACGGGCTAAGCTACGAGCGTCCCCAGGGCAGCGGATTGCGGGCCGTCGTCACGATCCCCGCGCGGGACGGCGGAGAATAAAGCGAGCATTATTTCTCTACAAGCCGGGTGAACTGTAATATCCCTTCTCCCCAATGCCGATCGTCCAGAAATGGTTCGCCTTCCGCAAATCGTCCTGCATCCAGTCGAGGTCTTCTTTATACGTCCCTTCGGCCTTGGCTTCCTTAATCGATTCCAGCACATCGGAAGGCGTTGCTCCGCGGTAAATGCCAACACTGATATTCACAAACGAATAGCAGTATTCCGCTTCCGCGTCGTCGATTGTGCCGTTATTTTTCTCGGTTAACAAAGCGACAAGCGCCTCACCTGGCAGTTCGAATGGTCTTTCCCCATAAATAAGCGGGATTGTCTTCTCGCAAAATGGGCCGTAGATGCATTCAATAAACGCAACGCGGCCCTCATCGTTCAAATCGATGCGAAGTTCCAGTTCATCGTAAAAGAGTTCCTTTTCATAGGTATGCGACGGATCGCCGAGCAGTCGCTTCACCTGCTGCACCGATTGTCCAAACGCAACATAACCGACGCCGCTCACATCCATACCTTGCAGCGGTTCCAACTGGATCGTTTTCATACACTGTTCTCCCCTTCTTTTCCACATACAACTCCGCGACATCTTTGTCGGAGCTAATCAACACGCTCCATTTTTGAAAGGCAGAAGTCCTCCCAATTGTCTCTTGTGTTCTGCGATTGCGGATTTGCAGGAATGATCCGTTTTTCTGTCGGCAAGTAGAAATAATTGTTCCGGTCATGCTTTTGCAAGCCGGAAATTTTCTTTAAATCCCTCTGTAGGGCTCGATAAAAAGCTTGTATCTGTTTGTCCGGATCTCTCGATATCATTCGCATTTGTATAAGCTCTCGACTTTTAACGGTTTCTCTGCCGCCTTTAACTTCAATAGAACGGGAACCTGGCGCATTGTAAAAATAGCCGAATCGTTTTATTTCCGTTAGATCGCTTATGGCGTAGCGGGAAAAGAAAAAAGAGTTATAGGCCGTATTATCGAAATAACTGGCGAACGAATCTATATTTGCAGTTTCAAAAGATGAATATCGGCGCTCTCCCTGTGCGTTAACGAATATTTCGGCATACAATTCAACGCCATGTTTCTGCATTGCGTTTTGGCTTTCCCTGAGAAAATCGATGACAGGCATTGAAATATTAAAATAAATAGCGATACATTTCCCCTCCCCCCGTCTTAGATACATCTCATTTTATATCACACTCTGACAGGAATACATCATCGTCCTTGCCGGGCCGCCAATCTATACTGAAGTCACAGAAAGGATGTGGCGCCGTTGCAAGCAAGATGGAAGCTCTTTTGGAAGTACAGGTATCTGACCTTGATGATCGTGCCCGCCCTGGCCGTGCTCGTCCTGAACAATTACCTGCCGATGTTCGGCGTGTTCATCGCCTTCAAGAACATCAACTATATCGACGGCATCTGGAGAAGCCCGTGGGTCGGGTTCGACAACTTCGAGTTCCTGTTCACCTCGGGCTCGATCTGGCGGATCGCCCGCAATACGGTGTCGTACAGCCTCGTCTTCATGATCGTCAACCTGCTGCTGTCCGTGGCGATCGCCGTCGCGATCAACGAGATCCGCAGCCGCTGGTTGGCGAAAACCTATCAGACCTTCCTGATCATGCCTTACTTTCTCTCTATGGTCGTCGTGAGCTATCTCGTATACGGGTTCCTCAATCCGGAGAAGGGCTTCCTTAACCACACGGTCGTCGAATGGCTCGGCATGGAGCGCGTCTTCTGGTACTCCGAGACCGCTTACTGGCCCTATATCCTGACGATCGTCAGCGCCTGGAAGGGCGTCGGCATCGGCGCCGTCATCTACATCGCGGCCATCGCGGGCATCGATCCCGAGTACTACGAGGCCGCCGTTATCGACGGCGCATCGAAGTGGCGGCAGATCTTCCATATCACGCTGCCCACGATCCGGCCGGTCATCATCATCATCACGATCCTGAACATGGGCCACGTGTTCAACTCCGACTTCGGCCTGTTCTATCAGGTGCCGATGAATTCGGGGCCGCTCTATCCCGTCACCGATACGGTCGACACCTACGTCTATCGCGCGCTGAAGGAGTTGAACGACATCGGCATGTCGTCCGCGGCGGCGCTCGTCCAATCCGTGCTCGGCTTTGCGCTCGTGCTGCTGACCAACGCGTCGGTACGCAAGATCGACAAGGATCAAGCTCTTTTCTAGTAAACATACCGAGGTGAACTTTAGCTATGCTGAAAACCGCGAGCCGCCGCGAGAATACGATCTCTCCGCTCACCAACTACGTCCTGAACGGCGGCTTCATCGTCCTGGCGCTGGCCTGCGTGCTGCCCGTCGTACTGGTCATTATCGTCTCGTTTACGCACAACGACTCCTTGCTAAGCCGCGGCTACAGCTTTTTTCCCGTCAAGTGGTCGCTGATCGCCTACGAGAGCCTGTTCAAAGACTACGGCACGATCCTTCGTGCCTACGGCGTCAGCGTCGGCATTACCGCCGCAGGCACCGTGCTCAGCGTGCTGCTGATGGCGCTGTACGCCTACCCGATCTCCCGCCAGGACTATCCGCTGCGTCCGTTTTTCACCTTCTTCCTGTTCTTTACGATGCTGTTCAGCGGCGGCATCGTGAGCAAGTACATCGTGTTCACGCAGGGGCTCGGGCTGCTGGACAATTACTTGTCGCTTCTGCTGCCGCTGCTCATCGTCCCGTTTAACGTTATCATCATGCGCACCTTTTTCCAGACGACGATTCATCCCGCGCTGATCGAGTCCGCACGGATCGACGGAGCGGGGGAGCTGCGGATTTTCGTCCGCATCGTTCTGCCGCTCTCGCTCCCGGTCATGGCGACGATGGCGCTGTTCAGCACGATCCTGTTCTGGAACGACTGGTTTAACGCGCTTTTGTTCATCCGGGCGGAAGACAAATACCCGGTCCAGTTCCTCATGATCCGCGTGCTCAACGACATCCAGTATTTGCGGGAAAATGTGCAGCTGGCGGCGCAAAATCCGGAAATGATGCGCGATCTGCCGAACGAATCGCTGCAAATGGCGATGGCGGTCGTCGGCATGGGCCCGATTCTGATCGTTTATCCCTTTTTCCAAAAGTACTTCGTCAAAGGACTCACGATCGGCGCCGTCAAGGGCTGATTCCCGTGCCGCATAGCTAACGGTAGTCCCGGCCGCCGGCACGCTCGCTATGCCGATTCCCGGCCGATCTATATAATCTGAATTAAATATCAGGAGGGTTACTCGCAATGGACATCAAAACAAAGAAAAGGCATATCCCGGCATTGGCGCTCGTCTTCGCCTTCGCCTCGATGCTGCAGGCTTGCGCCGGCGGCAGCGGCGACGACAAGGGGGCTTCCTCGCCTCCGGCAAGCTCCGCCGCGCCGAGCAGCGCCTCCGCTTCGGCGAGCGCGGCTCCGTCCGAGAGCGCCGCGCCGAGCGAGCTCGCGCCGTACGAGGTGTCGATCGTCTATTTCGGCAAGCCGCAGCCGGACGACGCGCTCGTCGAAGCGAAGCTGAACGAATTTTTCAAAGAAAAGATCAACGCGACGGTCAAGCTGCAGCCGATCGCCTCGAGCGACTACAAGAACCGTACCGAGCTGATGATGAATACCGGAGAGAAGATGGACCTCGTTTTCACGGCTTCTTGGCTAAACTTCTTTGGCAACGTTTCCAAAGGCGCCTTCGTCGAGCTGGACGATCTGCTGGCGAAATACGGTCAAGGCATCAAGGACCGGCTGAACCCGCTCTATCTAGAGGCGCCGCGCATGAAAGGCAAGCTGTACGCGATCCCGACGAACAAGGAAATCACGCAGGGCAAGGCGCTCACTTACCGCAAAGACATCGTCGACAAGTATCAGATTCCGATCGACAGCATCAATACGATGGCGGACCTCGAGCCCTGGATGGCGAAGGTCAAGGCGGGCGAGCCCGGCATCATTCCGTACTACGTGGCAGGCGGCTCCGGCAACTTCGGCGGCGGCTTCATGATGTACGAGACCCGCGGCAACTACCGTCCGATCGGCCCGGCGCCGGCGAAGACGCCGATGTTCCTGCTCGACTACAAATCGTCCGACGAGATGAAGGTGAAGTCGGTGCTCGATCCCGAGATCGTGGACATCAACAAGCAAGAGGTCGGCCTGTTCCGCAGCTTCTACGAGAAGGGCTACATTAATGCAGACGCGGCGACGAGTACGACGACTGTCAACGATCTGCAAAAGGAAGGCAAGATCTGGGTGCAGGCCGCGACCTGGAAGCCGGGCGCCGACATCGAGATGAAGCTTGCCACCGACAGCAAATACGACTACGTATCTCACGTCGTCGAAGAACCCATCGTCACGACGGACCTTGCAGCGGGCTCGATGTTCGCAATCTCCCGGACGTCCAAGGATCCGGACCGCGCGATGATGGTACTGAACTATCTGCACACCGATCCGTACGTCATCAATCTGTTCGTCAACGGCATCGAAGACAAGCACTATAAAAAGGTCGGCGAAAACCGCATCGAGCCGGTCGCCGACAGCGGCTACAACCCCGGCACGTCTTGGGTCGTCGGCAACCAGCTGCTCAACTACCTGAAGCCCGGCCAGCCCGACGATCTTTACACGAGCTGGGAGAAATTCAACAACGAGGCCAAGCGTTTCCCGCTTATGGGCTTCGTCTTCGACGAGGCCAACGTGAAAAACGAGATTACGCAAATGACTGCGGTCGTCACCGAATACCAGTCGATTTTTACCGGGGCGGTCAAAAATCCGGAAAAGCTGCTCGACGAGCGCAACGCCAAGCTGAAGAGCGCAGGCATCGAGAAGGTACAGGCCGAGCTGCAAAAACAAATCGATGCCTGGCGGGCGGAGAACAAGAAATAAGTTTCGCGTCGAAAGGCGTGAGAGGCAAGAGCGGCAGAGCGCCCGTTATACGGGACGCTCTGTCCGTCCGTTGAGGGAAAAAGATCACTCGCCGTAAGGAGGAATCTCATTTGAAACCGCAAATAAAACCGCAAAACCTGATCTATACGTTCGTCAGCTACGCCGCGCACTACGATACGCCTTGGGGGCATGGCGTCGCCGTAGACGGCATCCACCGGACGGCCGCGTTGGCGCACAAGCACGGAATCCCGGTCACGTGGATCGTGAACGGCCGGTCCGTACCGGTCCTTCGTGAGCGGATCGTCGCCTGGCACGAGGAATTCGGGGACGACGTCATTTTGCAAACGCCGTTTTTTATCGAGGATACGGGAGCCGACAAGGAAGTGTTCAAGCGTCGGCTGGAGGAAGACTGGCGTATCGTACGGGAGGCGTTCCCCTGGGTCCGCACCAAAGTTGCGGCGCGCGGCAAGATTTACAATGAAGTGATTGAAGCGCTCGAGGAGCTGGATTTCAGCGGCATGTGGGGTTACTGCTGGGAGCAGGTATGGTGGGACGGCATTACGCACAACGGCATTCCGTGGGGCTCATGGTATGTCGATCCTGCGAGGTACAAGGCTCCGCACCCCGGCAAGGGGCGGATCGTCGCCTGCGAATGGACGGCCCGCGACCTGAACGCAACCTTCCACTCGGGCTGCCCGGTTATTTATTCGACGGATCCGAACGATGTGCTGCGGGCGGGTCTCTGCGACGGCGGGAACGTGGAATATTGGAAGCGCCTGTTCGACGTCTATCTGGAAAATACGGCGCACAACGATCAGGTGTTTTTCCTGCAGCAGCAGGAGGCGCATGAAATGGAGTTCACCGAACGGTTCGCCGTATTTCCTGCCGCGCATGTCGAGGCTTGCGCCGGCATGCTCGATCTGTTTTTCGCACACGTGGCGAGCCGCTCCGTGACGCTGACGACCGTGCCGCGGGCGATGGAGATGTACCGGGAAGCCAACGCCGAGACGGCGCCGTCTTACATGCTCGCGAGGGACGCGGGCGGAAGACCGCAGCCGAACGAATACACGGTTACGCTTGGCGGGACGGCTGCCGGCCCGTGGCCGAAAACGTTTCTCTATTACGACAAGGATTGCCAGCTCGCGTTCGCGGACGGCGAATGCGCGCCGCGCCGGCTGCGCAGCTACGTGGGCAGGACCGGCATGCACGATACGTTCGATGCGCCGACGCCGCAAGTATTCGTGCGAGGGTACGAAAAGACGGACGACCGCATCGTCATGACCTTCCACATCGGGCACGCGCCGCCCATGCCGTTCGGGCTCGCTTACTGGGACGATCTGAGCGGCTACGAGGTCGAGTGTTGCCCGGAATACGTGGCAGTCAAGATCATCCTGGACGAACTGGTATTTCTGCGGCTCGACCTGAAGGGAGCGCCGACATCGGTCGAACTGAGACTCAAGAGGAAGAACCGATGACCGCCCGGACGCCAGGCAAGGTGCAAGAGGCGAATGCCTTCCGAGCGTCGGATGGAAGCGGCGAGAACCGCGCAGACGCGTCCGTCGTGAAAAGCCGTGCCGGCAAAGAGCGATTGCTTATCCGGCAAGTCAAAGAGCTGATCTCGCAAAAGCTCGATCGCGACATCTCGCTGCAGCTGCTCGCCGGCGAAGTTTATTTGCATCCCAAGTATTTGTCCGACCTTTTTAAGCGGGAGACGGGCGTCAACCTGTCGGACTACGTGACGGAGCGGCGAATGGCGAAGGCCAAGCACCTGCTTCGCAGCACGACGCTCAGGATCGGCGACGTCGCGTCGATGTGCGGATTGCCGAACTCGAAATATTTCGCGTCGCGATTCAAGCAGCGGACCGGCTGCACGCCGACCGCGTTCAGAGAGGGCTGAAGCGACTTGCGGTTCGAGCGGTCTAAAGCAAGAGAGGAAGGCCGCCTCTGCACGGCGCTCGCTTGGTGTACGATTGCATGTTAGCCAAGCGAGCGCCGCGAGGCCGGCCGGTACGGCCTGGCGCCGCCGGCACGGTCTGCCGGCTTCTTTTCACCGCAACAGATGCTTAACGACCAGCCACAAATTCCCCGGCTTCTCCGCCAGGCGGCGCGTATAGTAGGGGTACCACATCGTGCCGTAAGGCACGTAGCAGCGCACGCGATAGCCCTCCTTGGCGAGGCGCGCCTGTTCGGACATCCGCAGCCCGTACAGCATCTGGAACTCGAAACGACCCTTCGCAATCCCGTTCTGCAGCGCATACTGCTTCGTCCAGCCGATGATCGCATCGTCGTGCGACGCGATTGCCGTGTAGACGCCGCGATCCAGGTGCAGCTTTACGATGCTTTTGAAGCTCTCGCGAATGTCGGCCTTTCGTTGAAAAGCGATCGCTTCGGACTCCCTGTAAGCCCCTTTGACAAGCCTTAAAGGAATGCCGGCTTCGATCAAGTCCCGCGCGTCCCCCTCGGTCCGCTTCAGATACGCCTGCAGCACGGTGCCCGCATTGGTCAGCCCCTCCCGGTGAAGCCGGACGGTCATGTCGATCGTCGCCTGCGTGCAGGAGGAATCCTCCATATCGATCCGCACGAAATTACCGTACTGTCTCGCGCGGTCGACGATCTCGCGAATATGCCCGAAGCAGGCGTCGGCGTCAAGGGCGAGCCCCATTTGCGTCGGCTTCAGCGATACGTTGGCGCGGACGCCGGAATCGGCGATCGCGTCGAGCAGCTTCAAGTATTCGTCCCGGTACGCGCGCGCCTCGTCCAGACTGCCGATGCCTTCGCCGAGCGCGTCCATCGTAGCCGATATGCCCAGGCGATTAAGCGCCGCGACCTCGCGCAGCGCGCCTTGCAGATGGTCGCTCGCGACGAAGCGGCGGGCCAGCTTGCGTCCATAGCGAAGCGACAGCCGCTTGACCGCGCGGTTGCCCGCGACGGTCGTCATCGCTTTGCGGTACAGCGTCGAACCGATATTCATGGGAGACGCTCCTTTCGCATGTCGGTCGTGCATAGATTGAGGAAGAAGGGCTGTTACCATTCGTTACCCGAAGGAGGCTGTCTTAGGGATGAGGACGGAATTCAAAAATGAAGCCTTCACGGACTTCCAGGCGGAACGCGAAAACCTCGCTTACGATGCCGCGCTCAGGCAAGTCGAAGCCCGGCTCGGACGAAGTTATCCGCTCGTGATCGGCGGCGCGCGAGTCGATACGGCGCGCAAAGCGGCATCAGTCAACCCGGCGAGACACGGCCAGGTCATCGGCTTGGTCGCGCAGGCGGATCTCGAGCTTGCCGAACGGGCGATCGACGCCGCGGCAGCCGCGTTCGAGACGTGGAAGCGGGTCGATCCCCAGGAGAGAGCCCGGTACCTGTACCGCGCTGCGGCCCTGCTGCGGCGGCGCAAGCACGAGTTTTCGGCCTGGATGACGCTGGAGGCCGGCAAGACGCGCGCCGAGGCGGACGCCGACACCGCAGAGGCGATCGATTTCATGGAATTTTACGCGCGGGAGATGCAGCGCCTCAGCCTGCCGCAGCCGCTGACGCCGTCCGCGGAAGAGGAAAACCAGCTCTACTACGCGCCGCTCGGCGTCGGCGTCGTCATCCCGCCCTGGAACTTCCCGCTGGCGATCGTCGCGGGGATGACTTGCGCGGCGATCGTATGCGGCAATGCGGTCGTGCTCAAACCGGCGAGCCCGACGCCGGTCATCGCCGCTCGGTTCGTCGAGCTGCTCGAACAGGCGGGCCTGCCGCCGGGCGTCGTGAACTACTTGCCCGGCCCGGGCGGCGAGGTGGGCGACGCGCTCGTAGACCATCCGCTGACGCGCTTCGTCAGCTTCACGGGCTCCCGCGACGTCGGCTTGCGCATCAACGAACGCGCGGCCAAGACGCAGCCCGGGCAGCGCTGGATCAAGCGCGTCGTGCTCGAGATGGGCGGCAAGGACGCGATCGTCGTCGTCGCGGACGCCGGCGCCGCGCTGGCCGCCGAGGCGTTCGTCGCTTCGGCGTTCGGCTTCTCCGGCCAGAAGTGCTCGGCCTGCTCGCGCGCGATCGTACACCAAGATATATATGAAGCGGTATTGGATAAAGTCGTAGAACGCACCCGGAAGCTCGTCGTCGGAGACCCCGCCGACCGCTCGACCGACGTCGGGCCGGTCGTCGACGACAAGGCGTTCCGCAAAATTCTCGATTACATCGCGATCGGCAAACAGGAGGGCCGGCTCGTGCTGGGCGGCGGCACCGGCGATCCCGGCGGCTGGTTCGTGGAGCCGACGATTTTCGCCGACGTCGATCCGAAGGCGCGAATCTCGCAGGAGGAAATCTTCGGACCGGTCGTCGCATTCACGCGGGCGTCGACGTTCGAGGACGCGCTCCGCATCGCGAACGACACCGACTACGGCTTGACGGGCGCCGTGATCTCGAACGACCGGGCGCACCTGGAGCTGGCCCGCCGCGAGTTTTTCGCAGGCAATCTGTATCTCAACCGCAAATGCACCGGCGCGCTCGTCGGCACGCATCCGTTCGGCGGCTTTAACATGTCGGGCACGGACTCCAAGGCGGGCGGCCGGGACTATCTGCTGCTGTTCACGCAGGCGAAGGTCGTGTCGGAGCGATTTTAGCGAGCACGCAGGGCAGACGGGCACATCGATTAGGTTCGTCGTCCCTGCTTATCGTTCCGGCTCGAGTCCCGGCTCAGCGTCTGGGTTTCTTTCTGGTTCATCGTTTCGGCTCGTGTCCCGGCTCGTCGTCCTGGCACATTTCGACGCTAGAGGAACCTGCACGCTTCGCGTATAATCGGTTGTAAGAAAGCCCGACGGTTGCAAGGACGCTTCCCAAGCGAGCGGCGCGCTTCCAACCAGGAAACGCGCCGCTCGTCAAGCCGAGTGAGGAGACTTCATGCTCTATTACGTTCTTATGCTTTCCGCGGCCGCGATCGTGCTGCTCGCCTCCGACGTTCGCAGCGAGAGCGGCCGCTGGGCCGCGTTTTTCCTGCTGAGCGCCGCGACCGGCGGCGTGGCGCGCCTCTGGCTGCAATCGCCGCTGCCGCACGTCTGGTTCGAGGTCGCGCAGCTGCTCAACCAGATCGTGACGCCGTACGGCGTGCTCGTGTTCAGCCTTGTCTACGCCGGAGGGGCGACGGCGGCCTTGGCCAAGCGGCGTCGGCTGAAGGGCTGGCTGTTGCTGCCGCCGGCGGCTACGCTCGTTTACGGTCTGCTGCGCGGGAGCTTCGAGCCCGACTACCCGCTCATGCTGGTATGGGCCGCGCCATACTATTTGGCGGCGTGCGCGCTGCTCGTCGCGTCCTACCTGCGAGAGACCGACCGGCGCATTCGCAGGGGCCGCCTGATCACGGTGCTCATCACCGTTCCGACGCTCCTTGGCGTTGTCGCGTTTATTCATGTCGCCAAGGCGATTTGGCCGGATTTCGATTTTTTCGGCTATATCTCGGCATTTTTTGTGTGCTCGTTCGCGATCGCGCTGCTGTGCGTGTTCGTCTACGGCGTGCTCGGGGTGAAGGTGCGCGTCGAGAGCGACTCGCTCGCCGGCGCCATGAAGGCGGCCGGCATGGGGACGAGCCTGCTCAACCATACGATCAAAAACGAAGTCGGCAAGATTGCGATCAGCGTGGAAAATTTGCGCGGCAGCCCCGAAGGGAATGATGTCGGCAAGGAGGATCAGCTCGCGGTCATCGAACGGGCGGCGGCGCATTTGCTCGAGATGGCGGGACGAATCCATAGCCGCACGCGGGACTTCGCCTGGAATCCGGAGCGCTGCGACCCGGCCTCGCTCATGAAGGAAGCGCTGGAGCCGCTGCGGGAGCGCTTCGCGAGACAAGGCATCTCCGTCGCGGAAGCGTACGGCGAGACGGAGGCGCTGTTCGCCGACCCGGTTCATTTGCGAGAAGCGATCGGCAACGTGCTCGCCAATGCGGCGGACGCGATGGAAGCGGGCGGCGCGCTGGAGGCGAAGATCTCGAAGGAACGCCGGGATATCGTGCTGAGCGTCCGGGATACCGGCGCGGGCATGCCGCCCGAGCTGCTCGAGCGGGTGTGGGAGCCGTTTTACAGCACGAAGCAGGGCAAGCGCAATTACGGGCTGGGCTTGTCCTACGTCCACCAGGTGCTTCGCAAATGCGGCGGCCGCGCGGAGATCGACAGCAAGCCCGGGGCCGGCACGGTCGTGCGGCTGCGGATTCCGCGTTCGCGAAAGATGAGGGAGGGAGCGGGGTCATGAAGCCAATACGTCTGCTGCTCGTCGAAGACGACCCGGATTGGGTCAAGTCGATGAGCGTCTACCTGAACCGGGAGGAAGACCTGTTGGTCGTCGGTACGGCCGCGACGCCGGAGGAGGCGCTGCGCCTGGCCGCTTCGATCGAATTCGACGTGGCGCTGCTCGACGTGCATCTGACGGAAGAGGGACGCGACGGCATCTACACGGCGCTCGCCCTGGCGGAGCTTCGGCCGGTTCGCATCGTCATGCTGACGTCGGACGCATCCGAGCGCACGATGACGGATGCTTTTACCGCCGGCGCGCTGCATTATTTGGACAAGTCCCGGTTCAGAGAGCTCCCCCAGGCGATTCGCGGCGTCTACCATCATCCCGAGGCGATGGAGGCGCTCTTGAAGGAGCTGCGGCGGCTTAGGCGGGAGGAGCAGCTGCAGCCGTTGACCGCCGCCGAGCGGGAAGTGTACGAGCTGCTGGAGGAGGGCTGCACGCACGCGCAGATCGAGCGCAAGCTGTACAAGTCCGAGAGCACGCTCAAAAACCAGGTGAACAAAATTCTTAAAAAGCTCGGCGTACGCAGCGGGCGCGAGGCCGTCGACAAGGTTCGCAAGGGCGGTCTGAACAGCAAGCGCGGCGAAGAGGACACAGAAGCGAAAAACTAGGAAGCGCTATAAGGCGGCTTTATCCGGAAGAAGAGGAGCGGTTAGGATGAAAATCGTAGTGGACGACCTGTCCGGCCCCGAGGTGGCGGCGCTGCTGGAGGAGCATCTGCGGGGCATGGCGGCGGATACGCCGCCGGAGAGCGTGCACGCGCTCGATCTCGAGGGGTTGAGGCGGCCTGAGATCACCTTCTGGAGCGCGTGGGACGGACCGGATTTGATGGGCTGCGGCGCGCTGAAGGATCTCGGCGGCGGGCACGGCGAGCTGAAGTCCATGCGGACGGCGGCGGCACATTTGCGCAAGGGCGTGGCGGCGGGATTGCTCGCGCATATCGTGACGGAGGCGAGAGGGCGGGGCTTCAAGCGGCTCAGCCTGGAGACCGGTTCGCCGGACTCGTTTTTTCCCGCGCGCAAGCTGTACGAGAAGTTCGGCTTCGAATACTGCGGCCCGTTTGCGGACTACGAAGAGGATCCTTACAGCGTATACATGACGATGACGCTATAGCGCCATCGCGTTAGATAGGCTTTCGGCGATTCGCCGGGGGCCTATTTTTTATAGACCCTCCCGCCCCTGCCGTCCTACGGAAGTTGGAACTGCCGCGATTCGCCGCCGGCCTCTACAATGGGGACATAAAGGAGGCGTCGAGAGATGGGACGATACGGGCATATAGGGAAAAAGGGCGTCGGCTTCCGCGAGCCTGCGGCTTCGCGGCGCCCGCCGGCGGGCGGTATGCGGGAGGACGAGTCGGATACGGCGGTGCTGCTCGTGGACGGCGAATGCGCGATGTGCAACGGCATCGCCCGCTTCGCAGCGAAGCGGGACCGTGCGGAGCGGCTGCGCTTCGCAGCGCTGGATTCCGCAGCCGGCCGGGCGCTGACGGCGCGGCTTGGTATCGCGCTGCCCGCCGGCGGCAGCTTCGTGCTCGTCCGCGGCTTCGCATCGTGGACGCGGTCGGCGGCCGCGATCCGCACGCTCGCGGCGCTGGACGCTCCTTGGCCGGCCGCGGCCGCGGCGCTGCGGCTCGTGCCCGCGCGGCTGCGCGATGCCGTCTACGACGCGATCGCGGCGCGACGGCACAAGCTGGCCGGACGCGTGGGCGGGCATTGCCCGGCCGTGCCGGACGAGCGGCTGCGGCGCAGGCTGCTGGACGGCGGGGGTTGGGGCTTGCCAGGAAGCGACGGCGCAGCCGCGGAGCGCGATGTGCGGAACGCCGCGCATCCGGCCGGACCGGCCGGATGCGCCTCGGCGGCATCGGCGCGCGAAGCGGAAGGCGGACGCCTGTGAGCGGGCCGCGAGTTCGTGGACGAGCGCCGCGCGCGGGGCGACCGATCTACGTCGAGATCGACATCGCTTCCGATATGGAAGCGCTGTGGCGGCACACGCAGCAGCCGAAGCTTCATGAGCGATGGGACTTGCGCTTCACCGAGATCGACTATTTGCCCAAGGAAGCGCCGGAGGACGACCAGTCATTCCTCTATCGAACCCGGATCGGCTTCGGGCTCTCGATCCGCGGCACCGGGAAGTCCAGGACGCCGGGCGTCTCTCCCGGCGGCGTCCGCACCTCGGTCCTCGCCTTCGGGACGGACCATCCGCTGTCGCTCATCGGACGCGGCGGCGGCTACTGGCGCTATTCGCCGCTGCCGGGCGGCGGCGTGAAGTTCGTCACGCGCTTCGACTACCGCACGCGCTTCGGCCGCACCGGCCGATGGCTCGATCGGCTGCTCTTCCGGCCGTTGTTCGGCTGGGCGACCGCCTGGAGCTTCGACGCGCTCCGGCTATGGCTCGACCGCGGCGTGCCGCCGGAGGAGAGCCTGCTGCGCGCCAAGCTGCACGCGCTCGGCATCGCCGTCCTGTCGCTTTGCTGGGCCTATGCCGGACTGGTGCCGAAGCTGCTCTATCCATCCGCTTCGGGCGAGCTGGACCTGCTGCGCGCGCTAGGCTGGTTTCCCGGCTTCGAGCCGGCGATTAACGTGACGCTCGGCATCGGCGAGCTGCTGCTCGCGGTCGTCATCGCGCGCCTCAGATCGCCGGGACTGCTCGCCGCGCAGGCGATCGCGCTTTGCGCGCTGACGGCCGGCGCGTTGGCGGGCACGCCGGCGCTGCTGTACGCGCCTTTTAACCCGCTTATGCTGGCGCTTCTGATGCTGGCTGCGACGTTTGTCGCCATGTCGACTCGCCAAGGGCTGCCTTCCGCGAAGCGATGCCGGCGGCGGCCCGGGAGCCGCGTACCGATAACGACAGAGGAGGGGCGATTCAATGAAATCGATCTTTGAAAAGGCGCTTGGGGAGAAGGAATTCGCAAGGCTGCATCCGAAAATTCGCGAGCGCTTCGGGTTCGCCAGTCATGAAGGAATCGCATCGATCGGGCGAGGCGTGATGGAGGAGGTCCGGTACGCAAAGTGGGCGGCGCTGCCGCTTGCGGTCGGCGCCTCCCGGAACATCATGTTTCCCCAAGGCGGCCGCCAGGTTCCGTTTTCCATCGAAAACTACGCCTACCGCGACGCGCTCGGCAGAGAGACGTTGACCATCAACCGCACGTTCCGCTTCGAACGGTCGATTCGTCGCTTCGACGCGACGATGGTGTATAGCGGCGATCGCGGACGCATCGTCGATTACCTGGGAAATAAACAGCATCTCGCGGTCGATCTGGACGTATGGGCGGCGCCGAACGGCGGCATTCAGATCCGCTCGGGAGAGCAGCGCTTTTACGAAGGCCCGCTCGGCTTCCGTTTTCCGGCGCCGCTCACCGGCTGCGCGGACGTGTGCGAATGGTACGACGAAGACGACGCTTGTTATCGCATCACTGTATCTGTGCGAAATTCGCTGATGGGCCAAATATTCGCCTACAAAGGCGCGTTCCAGGCGGAGACCGTCCGCGCCTTGGAGGGGAGCATTCCGCTGCAGGCGATGCCGCTCCGGCTGGAGCGCAGGGAATAGTCCGTTCAAAGCCATTTATGCATTTCGTAGCACTTCAACGTTTCATGATGCGCCACGACCAAATAACCTAGCCGTGCGTAAAACCGCGCCCCGCCCTCGTTTCCTTCGTCGACATACAGCATTGCGCGCCGACAGCCGAGGTTCGTCGCATGACGTTCTACGCGGCTCATCAGCCTTGCTCCGTAACCTTTGCCCTGGCAGGAGCGGTCCACGGCGAGCAGATCGACGAACAGCGTGCCGTGCTGTATGATGAGGTGAAGAAAAGCATAAACCTTGCCGCCCTCGGACGCGACGAGCGTCGAGCCCTGCGCAAGGCGCGCCTTCAAATCCTTGCGGAGCTGCCGGCCGCCCGGCTGCGGATGGGGAGAGATCGGGATCAGCTCCCGTCGGACGATCCGGATAATCGCGGGCAGATCGCCGCGCCTCAGCCAGCGCAACATAAGCCATCACCTCCAGATCGGTCCGCGCGCGACGCGTTTCCTGAACTATCATATGAAGGAATGCGGCAGCCGGCTCTCCGCGCATGGGCGAAAACGGATTTATCCGAAAGCCTTTAATCCTTGTCTTGACTAACGCTTCACCGGGGCATATAATGGGTACTACATTGATTCATCTTGAACAGCGTTGAAGAGGAAGATGCGGGTGGGCTCTATCGCTCAGAGAGCGTCGGGATTGCTGAGACCGATGCCGATAACCCTGTACGCAAGGTCTCCTCGGAGCTGGTCTCCCGAACGGTCGTACGCGGCTTACTAAGGAGTCTCGGGATGGCGCACGTTATCGCGCCTGAAGTATGGACGTCCTCCGAGCGCTCGGATCGGCGGCATACTTGATGAGGCGTCGATCGTGAGATCGTGCGCGAATCCGGGTGGTACCGCGGAAGGAACAGCCTTTCGTCCCTGAACGTTCAACAGACGTTCGGACGAAGGGCTTTTTTATTTTGATTTGCAGCATACTGGCTTTATAGAACATTCTATTTAAGGAGGATGAAGGATGGTCGCGAACAGTGCCACGCTGAAGTCCAAGGAACAATTGATCGAGAAATGGAGCAAGCAAGAGGTCATCTCCGGCTCCGAGATGCTGCTGCGCAGCCTGCTGATCGAAGGTGTCGACTGCGTATTCGGCTATCCGGGCGGTGCCGTTCTGTATATTTACGACGCCATGTACGGCTTCGAGGACTTCAATCACCTGCTGACCCGTCACGAACAAGGCGCGATCCACGCGGCCGACGGCTATGCGCGGAGCACCGGCAAGGTCGGCGTCTGCATCGCGACGTCGGGCCCCGGCGCGACCAACCTCGTCACCGGCATCGCTACGGCGTACATGGATTCCGTGCCGCTTGTCGTCATCACGGGCAACGTCGCGACGACGCTGATCGGCACGGACGCCTTCCAGGAGGCTGACATCGTGGGCATCAC
>NZ_JAGXJW010000078.1 GCF_019091135.1 Cohnella sp. GbtcB17
ACACGACCGTTAAGCCCTCCAGCGCCAATGGTACTTGGACCGCAGGGTCCTGGGAGAGTAGGACGTCGCCAGGCTAAAGAGCAGTAAAGAGAACCACCTTCTTCGGAGGGTGGTTTTTTCGTTGTGTTTTGCGTATGGTGTCGGCGGCGAGCGTGACATCGCGTGTACTGGCGGGCTCAGGGGGCGTTAATTTTGCGAATATCCACGTTATAGAGCATGTTGCGGACCGGAGAGACGTTAAATGCGCCAAAGTCGTCCGAAGCAGCCTGCCAACGTGTAAATAACGGCTGCAGGGTCCGCAACGGTGCCAAAAAGGCGGAATGAGAGCCAAATAACGTCTTCTGGGTCCACGCGTATGCTGTCACATCCTAATCGCGTCTCCTCGACGTAAAGCATTGAAACGTGACGCCGAACTTGTCCTTCACGACGCCATAGGCGGGGCTAAAATGAAAGGCGCCGAGCGGCGTGATCACTTCGCCGTCTTCTCGAAGCGCGTTGTACATGCGCGTAGCCTGCTCGGCATCCGGCGTCGTTATGCAGACGGTGAGCAGATCTCCTTCCCGCGGGCTTTTACCCGGCTCGGAATCGGCGACCATGAGCTGGGCGTCTCCAATTTTTAATTCGCTGTGTGCGATCCGATTCTTCAATTCTTCCGGCATCGCAGCCGATGCGCCGGGGCCGGCGCCGAAGGTTTGACTGAACGTCACTTCCGCGCCAAGCGCTTCTACATAAAGCTCGATGGCTTCCTTAGCGCGGCCGTCTAACTGGATAAAGGGTACAAAACGAATGCTCAATGGGATCAGCTCCTTGGCCATGATGGTCGCCGACCGGCGTCCTCAAGGCCAGCTTATCCCTTTATGGTGACAAGTCTTGTCATCGATGCAAAAAAAACCGACAGCTCAAAGCTCGTCGGTTTCTTCATAAGAAGCGAGAATCGCATTCAACAATCCTGGGAAGCGCGCCTCCAGATCTTCCTCGCGAAGGGAGAGCAATCGATGGGTACCGTGCGTTCGCGTACGTATGACCCCTGCTTCGCGCAGCGTACGGCTGTGGTGGGAGACGGTGGACTTGGCGATCGGCAGCTCGATATCGCCGCAGGCTCGTTCGCCGTTCTGTCGCAGCTTGTGCACGATCGTAAGCCGAACAGGGTCGCTAAGCGCATATAATACGGAAGAGAGCTGGATATCCGCGGTATCTGGATGGAAGAGCGGCTTCATGAGCGGAGCCCTCCTTTGAATTAGATTCGTAATTGCATTTTATCATATAGGATGTTATATTTCTATTGTTCGATAATCATAGAACATTAAAACAATGAAATAACGCGAATGGAGATGAATCGAATGAACGCAATAAATGCAGCTGGAAAGTTGGCTGCGAATAAGGAGGCCCCGTCCTTCAAGTCAGAGAAGGTCGCGACGCTCATGCTTGGCCTGGCCATGGTACTCGTCATCATGAATACGATGATGTTTAATTTGGCGCTGCCGGACGTTACGCATGACTTCGCGCTTTCTCCGTCGAGCGCTTCGTGGATCGTAACCGGATATTCTATCGTATTCGCGATCTCTTCGATTACGTACAGCAGGCTGTCGGACTACGTGCCGATCAGGCGGCTGGTCGTTATAGGCTTGCTGCTCTTCGGTCTTGCTGCGATCGTCGGTCTGTTCGCCGACAGCTTCCTGGTGCTGCTAATCGTGCGGATCGTCCAAGCGGCCGGCGCAGGTGCGATTCCCTCGCTCTCGCTCGTGCTTATTAGCCGCTACGTGCCGATGGAGCGCAGAGGCGCCGCCATGGCAATCATTATGTCTGCGGCTTCGCTTGGCCTCGGACTCGGCCCTGTTGTCGGCGGTGCCGTCGTTCAGTACCTCGGCTGGCATTTCCTGTTCGCCGTCAGCGCCTGCACATTGATTCTTGTGCCGGTGCTGGCGATCCTACTGCCCCGCGAGAACAAAGGCGCCGGGTCGCTCGATCTCCCCGGCGCGCTGCTGGCCGCCGTCAGCACGACGGGCGTTCTGTTATTTTTGACAAATCACCAGTGGTACATGCTCGCCGGCGGTATAGCGGCGCTCCTTCTGTTCGCCGCGCGTATTCGCACCGCCCGTTACCCGTTCGTGCTGCCTGCGTTGTTCGCGAACCGCAAGTACTTGCTGCTTAGCGCTGTCGGCGTCGTGGCATACCTGTCGAGCTTCGCTACGTTGTTCCTGCTTCCGCAAATTTTAGTTCATCTCCACGGGCTCAGCGCCATCGAATCGGGCCTTGTGATCTTCCCGGGCTCGCTGCTCGCGCTTCTGATGTCCCGCAAAGTCGGCGGCATCATCGACCGCAGCGGCAACGCGGCGATTATCCGTTACATTCCGATGCTGATTCTCCTCTCCGTCGTCTTGTTCGCGCTGTTGTCCGGGACGTCGTACGTGTCGATTCTGTTGATTTATATGCTGCTAAGCTCGGGCTTTACCTTCATGACCAGCAGCATCTCCAACGAGATGTCGCGACTGCTTCCCACCGCGCAGATCGGCTCCGGAATGGGGCTGTTCCAGCTCCTCCAGTTCGTGAGCGGCGCCTTCGGCGTCGCGCTCTCAGCGAGCGCCATCGACTGGCAGAAGAGCCTGCCGCTGCAGGATGCGTACAGCAATATCTATTGGGGATTGGCCGTCGTCGTGCTGCTGTCCATCGGCTGCGCCTATCTCTACCTCAGGAACAGAAGCGCGAGGCCCGTTCTCTCCCAGACCGTGCAAGCGGATCGCTCTTAAGCTATAGTGGTAGCATAAGGGAGGTTGGCTATTCGCATGGACATTCGTCATCTGACGCTCGACGATTTCGACGAGCGGATCGAGCTATCCGAATTCGCGTTTCAATTCAAGCTGCCGCAGGAGCGGCGCGAGACGGAGCTGCGTTACTTCCGGCCGGAGGAGCATCTGGGCGCCTTCGACGAACAGGGGAAGCTGCTGTCGGCGCTGATCCTGATTCCGTTTCGAGTCTGGGTAAACGGCGTCAGCTTGGAAATGGGCGGCGTCGCTGGCGTGGCGACCTGGCCGGAGGCGCGCCGTCACGGCTGCGTGTCGCGGCTCCTGCGCGCATCGCTGGAGCAGATGCGCGAGCAGGGCCAGACGGTCAGCATGCTGCACCCGTTCGCGTTCCCTTTTTACCGCAAATTCGGCTGGGAGATGACTTGCGAGCGCAAAAAGTACGAGCTCGAACCGCGCCACTTTCCGGCGAAGCGGCATACACCGGGCAGCGTCGAGCGAATCGCGCCGAATACGGCTGCAGTCGCCGATCTGTATGCCAAGGCCGCTTCGCGTTATACAGGCATGCTGGATCGGAGCGAGGAGTGGTGGACGCGCAAGCGCTGGACGATGCCGGGTCTGCTCGCCTTGTATCGCAACGAAGCGGGCGAACCCGAAGGCTACTTGCACTACCAGGTGGAAAATCGGGTCATGACGGTGCATGAGTGGGTATCCGTTACGGAACAAGCGCGCAGCGGGCTGTGGGAATTTGTCAGGAATCACGATTCGATGATCGACAGGCTTCTGATGACCGTGCCCATGGACGATCCGCTGCCGTTTCTGGTCGCCGACCCTCGCTTCAAGCAGGAGACGCATCCGTACTTTATGTCGCGCATCGTAGATGCCGAAGGCTTCATAGCCCGATTCAGGTTCGTGCCCGGCACGGAGGAGTCGCTGTCGCTTCGCTTGCAGGATGCGCATGCGCCCTGGAACGACGGCGCGTTTCGCCTGTCGATCGGGGCGGACGGCCAGGCGGCGTTGACTCGTGCGGAAGACGTTCCCGCAGCTTCGGTCACGTTGGACATACAGTCGCTGACGGCACTGCTGCTCGGTGGACGCCGTCCGGGAATGTTGGCCGAGGCGGGAAGGCTTGACGGGAGCCCGGATCTTGTCGCTCTTCTTGAACGCCGCGTGCCGAGATACGAGACGTTTCTGGCGGACTTTTTCTAAACGATCAAGAAAGGCGCAACGCCCGACTGCCGATAGGCGGCAAGGCGCTGCGCCTTCTGCTACGCTTCCGTTTTTTTGGACGCTTCGTACCGATCGACCGCTTCTTGAACAAGATTTTTGCCAGGCAGCTTCGCGTTGATGCGCAGCAGGAGAATGATGGCGATAACGAGGAGAAGGGTATTGACGATGGCCATGTGGATCACCGCTTTCCGTTATTGGTTATGATGTAAATGATAACCAAGTCAACGGCAGAGGGAAAGCGGGAGCCTGCGATTTTTAAACGGACGCGAATCGGTGCATACTGAGGAGGAGAGAGACGGTTGGCCGCGGCTTCCGACGTTACGGCAAACGGGGTTGCATTTTATTATAAAGCGCGTATAATATGGTTATAGTCAAAGAAAGTCAAAGTCAAAAGTCGAAGCCGTTCTCCGGAAAGGGGGTTAGGCTCTTGTTATGCGCAACATATCCGATCTGATCGAGCACTATCTGAAGCAGATCCTGCAGAGCAGCGCAGGCTCGATCGAGATCCAGCGGGGAGATCTCGCAGAGAAGTTCTCATGCGTGCCTTCTCAGATCAATTACGTCATCAGCACACGGTTTACGCTCGAAAAAGGGTACAGTGTAGAGAGTAAACGGGGCGGCGGCGGCTATATCCGCATTCAACGCGTGGACCTCCCTTCGCTGGAAGCCGTACAACGTCTGTTGCATCAGAGCGCAGGCAGCCGGATCGACGAGAACAAGGCCAACGGCCTGATCTATCAGCTCGAAGAGGCCGGGATCGTCACCGCCCGCGAGGCGCATCTAATGCGAACCGCGCTGTCGGCGGAGGCGCTTCCGCTCAAGCAGCCGCTGCAAGACGAGCTGAGGTCCAACCTGATGCGGGTGATGCTGCTGGCGCTGCTCGCGCGATAGCATCGGATGAGCTGACGTACGTGAACCTTTATAACCGTGGGGAGGAGATCAAGTTGCTTTGTCAGGAGTGCGGCCAGCGGCCGGCTACGCTTCATTTTACGAAGTACGTCAACGGAGAAAAGACGGAGCTGCACATATGCGAGGCATGCGCGAGGGAGAAGGGCGAGCTCATCCCCGGGACATCGTCCGGCTTTTCCATCCACAATCTGCTCTCCGGCCTCATGGACTTCGATCCCGCGGGACTGTCGGGCGCCAAGGCTCAAGTCCAGCAGCAGCAACGCTGCGAGGGATGCGGCATGACCTACGGTCAGTTCAGCAAGCTGGGCCGATTCGGCTGCGCCCGCTGCTACAAGCAGTTCGCGGAACGGCTCGACCCGTTGCTGAAGCGGGTGCACGGCAATACGGTCCATGTAGGCAAGGTGCCGAAGCGGGCCGGCGGGCTGGTCAGGCTGCGTCGCGAGATCGACGGCTTGAAGCGCGAGATGCAGAGCCGGATCGAAGGCGAAGACTTCGAGTCCGCGGCCGAATTGCGCGACCGCATCCGCGAGCTCGAGCGCGAAGTCCAGAACGGTTAGGGGGCACTGCACATGGGTAATCGGAAATATACCGCGGAGGCGCTAAGCCCCTGGATGAAGGCGGATGCGCCGGATCACGACGTCGTATTGAGCAGCCGGGTGCGCATCGCCCGCAATTTGCGGCATCTTCCTTTTCCGATGATGGCCAGCGCCGATCAGGCGTCGGAGGCGATGGACCGGCTGCTCCTCGTCAACGAGAGCGGCCGGCTGAGCGGCCTGGGCGATGTGAGCAGCGTGCGGCTGTCGGAGCTGAGCGAGCTGGAGAAGCAGGTGCTGGTGGAAAAGCATCTGATCAGCCCGGCGCTTGCGAACCAGGCCCAGCATGCCGCGCTCATGCTCGGTCCCGGCGAAGACATCAGCCTGATGGTGAACGAAGAGGACCACTTGCGCATTCAATGTCTGCATGCGGGATTCCAGTTGAAGGAAACCTGGGACACCGCGAGCAAGATCGACGATATTTTCGAAGAGGCCGTCGACTACGCCTTCGACGAGAAGTACGGCTTCCTGACCAGTTGTCCGACGAACGTCGGCACGGGCATTCGCGCGTCGGTCATGATGCACCTGCCCGCACTCGTCATGACCGGGCAGATCAATCGGATTCTGTCGGCGGTCACGCAAGTCGGCCTGGCGGTCAGGGGCATGTACGGCGAAGGCAGCGAGGCGACGGGCAACCTGTTTCAAATTTCCAACCAGATCACGCTGGGCCAGTCCGAGACCGAGATCATCGATCATTTGCACGCGGTCGCCCGTCAGGTCATTGAGCACGAGAAGGCGGCGCGGGCGAAGCTGATGAACGAGTCGAGACTGAAGGTCGAGGATCGGATCAAAAGGTCGTTCGGCGTACTGAGCTATGCCGCCGTCATCGATGCGAAGGAAGCTTCGCAGCGTCTGTCGGACCTGCGGCTCGGCGTCCATCTGGGTCTGCTGCCGGGCGTGGACGAAGGTACGCTGAACGAGCTGCTTGTGTCGATTCAGCCGGGATTTCTGCAGCAGGCATACGGCGAGGCGCTCAGTCCGGAACAGCGGGACATGACCCGCGCCCAAATGATCTCGTCCAGACTGGCAACTCATGCCTAAATCATCTATTCTTATATTATAACGAGGAGGTGCTGTCTCATGATGTTCGGACGATTCACCGAACGCGCACAGAAGGTTCTTGCATTGGCACAGGAAGAAGCGGTGCGCCTGGGACACAACAATATCGGTACGGAGCACATTTTGCTTGGTCTTATCCGCGAAGGCGAATCCATCGCCGCCAAGGCGCTCATCGCGCTGGGGCTCGGCCTTGAGAAGATCCAGGATGAAGTCGAATCGTTGATCGGACGCGGCCAGGAGCAGCCGACGAACATCGCCTACACCCCGCGCGCGAAAAAAGTCATCGAGTTGTCGATGGATGAAGCGCGCAAGCTCGGCCATACGTACGTCGGCACGGAGCACATCCTGCTCGGTCTGATCCGCGAAGGCGAAGGCGTGGCCGCTCGCGTGTTGAACAACCTCGGCATCAGCCTGAACAAGGCGCGCCAGCAAGTGCTGCAGCTTCTCGGCAGCAGCGAGAGCGTGTCGCAGAATCACGGGCCTTCCAACAACGTAAGCACGCCTACGCTTGACGGCCTGGCCCGCGACCTGACGGCCAGCGCCCGCGACAACAATATCGACCCGGTCATCGGCCGCGCCAAGGAGATCGAACGCGTCATCCAGGTGCTTTCCCGCCGGACCAAGAACAACCCGGTGCTCATCGGCGAGCCCGGCGTCGGCAAGACGGCGATCGCCGAGGGCCTCGCGCAGCGCATCGTGAACAACGAGATTCCCGAGACGCTCCGCGACAAGCGCGTCATGACGCTGGACATGGGCTCCGTCGTCGCCGGCACCAAGTACCGCGGCGAATTCGAAGATCGCCTGAAGAAGATCATGGACGAGATTCGCCAGGCCGGCAATGTCATCCTGTTCATCGACGAGCTGCACACGCTGATCGGCGCCGGCGGCGCCGAAGGCGCGATCGACGCGTCCAACATCCTGAAGCCCGCTCTCGCGAGAGGCGAGCTGCAGTGCATCGGCGCGACGACGCTCGACGAATATCGCAAGTACATCGAGAAGGACGCCGCGCTCGAGCGCCGCTTCCAGCCGATCACGGTCGACCAGCCGTCTCCGGAAGAAGCGATCCAGATCCTGAACGGCCTGCGCGACCGCTACGAAGCGCATCACCGGGTCAAGATCACGGACGACGCGATCGAAGCTGCGGTCAAGCTGTCCGACCGTTACATCACGGACCGCTTCCTGCCGGACAAGGCGATCGATCTGATCGACGAAGCCAGCTCCAAGGTAAGACTGCGTTCGTATACGGTACCGCCGAATCTCAAGCAGCTCGAAGCGCGTCTTGAAGACATCCGCAAGGAGAAGGACGCAGCCGTTCAGAGCCAGGAATTCGAGAAGGCCGCGGCGCTGCGCGACACCGAGCAGAAGATCCGCGAGGAGCTCGACTCTACGAAGAACCAGTGGAAGGAAAAGCAAGGCCGCACGGACTCCGAGGTGACGCCGGACGATATCGCCCAGGTCGTCGCAAGCTGGACCGGCATTCCGGTCGTCAAGCTGGCTGAAGAAGAGACCGAGCGCCTGCTGAAGCTGGAGAGCATCCTGCACGACCGCGTCATCGGCCAGGAAGAAGCCGTCAAGGCAGTCGCCCGCGCCGTCCGTCGCTCCCGTGCCGGACTCAAGGATCCGAAGCGTCCGATTGGCTCGTTCATCTTCCTCGGCCCGACGGGCGTCGGCAAGACTGAGCTGGCCCGCGCGCTGGCCGAAGCGATGTTCGGCGACGAGAACGCGGTCATCCGCATCGACATGTCGGAGTACATGGAGAAGCACTCCACGTCCCGTCTCGTCGGGGCGCCTCCCGGATACGTCGGCTACGACGAGGGCGGCCAGCTGACCGAGAAGGTCCGCCGCAAGCCGTACTCGGTCGTCCTGCTCGACGAGATCGAGAAGGCGCATCCCGAAGTGTTCAACGTGCTGCTGCAAGTACTTGAAGACGGTCGTCTGACCGACTCCAAGGGCCGCACGGTAGACTTCCGCAACACGCTGATCATCATGACGTCCAACGTCGGCGCTGACCAGATCAAGCGCAACTCCACGCTCGGCTTCACCGCCGTGCAGGATGCGGGCAAAGATTACAACAACATGAAGGATAAGGTGCTCGGCGAGCTGAAGAAGTCGTTCCGCCCCGAGTTCCTGAACCGGATCGACGAGATGATCGTGTTCCACCCGCTCGCGGAAGAGCACATCGCGCAGATCGTCACGCTTATGGCCGACGATCTCAAGAAGCGCCTCGTCGAGCACAACGTCAAGTTCGAGCTCACCCAAGCCGCCAAGAACTTCCTTGCCAAGGAAGGCTTCGACCCTGCCTACGGCGCGCGTCCGCTGCGCCGGGCGATTCAGAAGCACATCGAGGATCGCTTGTCCGAGGAGTTGCTGCTCGGCAAGATCCAAAAGGGTGACACGCTCGAGATCGACGAGAAGGAAGGCGCGCTGGTCGTGAACACAACGAGCTCGTCGTCCTCCTCGGATGAGAGCGAAGCGGTCAAGAACAATAGCTAAGTCGATTTAACGCACGATCCGCGCCGGCGGGACACTCGTCAGAGTCGTTCCGCCGGCGTTTTTTTTCGTTGGCGGGTACCTGAGAGGTGGCGGCAATAGGCGGCAATAGCGGAAGCGGGGGCGGGCCAGGGCAGTGTCGCCGCTTCGCAGCGGCGGCAACTTTGGTGCAATGCGCGCCGCGATCACGCGGCCCGCCTGCCATGCACAATTCTTGTGCATGGATGAGGCGCATAGCGCGCCGCGGCCACGCGGCCCGCGTATTGGTGCAGCTTCGCGTTTCCGCAGCGCACCGCACCAAGCGAAGTTCGGCTTAGCGGATTGCGCGCCGCTCCCGCAGCGCTTATGATCAACATAGACATAAAGCGAGGTGGAAGGTTTTGCCGATCAAAGTGCTGATCGCCGACGACAACTCATTTATCCGCGAAGGCATGAAAATCATCCTGACCAGCTTCGAGGAGTTCGAGGTGGTGGGGACGGTCGAGGACGGCGCGCAAGCGGCCGCTTTCTGCGAGGCGCATGCGCCGGACGTCGCGCTGCTCGACGTGCGCATGCCGCACATGAACGGCGTGGAGGCGGCGCGGCTCATCGCGGCCAACACGAAGACGAAGCCGCTCATTTTGACGACCTTCGACGACGAGGAATACATCCTCGAGGCAATCAAGGCGGGAGCTAGAGGCTATCTGCTCAAAAATAACGACCCGGAGCGGATTCGCGACGCCATCAAAAGCGTGCACAACAACCACGACGTGCTCCAGGACGTCGTGCTGGACAAGATCAAGGCCCAGCTCGCGCAAGGCGCCGCCCCGCAGCAGCCTGCCCCCGCCGCGGCACCGCCCGCCAGGCCGGGCGAAGCGATCGACCGCAGCCTGTTCACCGAGCGCGAGCTCGATATCATGGAGCAGATCGCCCGCGGCCTGTCGAACAAGGAGATCTCGCGCAAGCTGTTCATCTCCGAAGGCACGACCGCCAACTATATTACGTCGATCTTGAACAAGACCGGCCTTGAGCATCGCACGCAGATCGCGATCTACTATCTCACGGGCGAGGCTCGCGTGCCGGGCGAGGAGTAGAAAAAGCCGATGGAACTGTGGCTGCTCGGGAGCAAATCCGCTCTGCTGCTGTTTGTCGGATATATGCTGTACGGGACGCCCCACGACGAGTCGTTTCGTCCCGTTTATATGCTCGTCTTGTTGTTGTATACCTGCTTCAGCTTCGGCATCCCGCCCTTCAGGCGCATCAAGCAAGTGCCGCTCGCGCTGTCGGCGCTGTCCGCGGCGCTCGCGGTCTACGGCGCGTTGGAGCTGCACCCGCTGTTCCTGCTGCTCGCCGTCCCGAACCTGTACGAAGCGGCCTCGGGCCTTGGCGCCGCCAACTGGCAGTCCGCCGTCGTACTCGCTGCCCCAGCGCTGCTGCTGCCGGCGCAGGACAGGCCGCTCTATGCGCTGACGTCGGCGCTGTGCTTCATGCTGTACGCCTCGACCTGCCGGCTGTACGCGCGGCTGGCTCTCCGCGAGGAGGAGCGGGACAAGCTGCAGGACGACGCGCGCAGGCTGACCCGCGCGCTCGCGGACAATGAAGAGTACGCCCGCCAGTCCGAGTATACGATCAAGCTGGAGGAGCGGGGCCGGCTGTCGCAGCAAATCCATGACGAGATCGGCCACTCGATGGCCGGAGCGCTCATTCAGATGGAGGCAGCCAGGCGGCTGCTGGACACGAACCGGGCGAAGGCGGAGGAGCTGCTGGGCAATGCGATCGTCATCTCCAAGGAGGGACTGGAGCGCATCCGCCTGACGCTGAAGCAGTCCAAGCCGCCCGCCGAGCAGCTCGGCATCGGGCGGCTGCAGCTGTTCGTGGACGAGCTGTCGGCGAAGCAGGACATTCGGGCGACGCTGAACTATGCCGGCAATCTCGATACGATCACTCAGCTCCAGTGGCGCATCATTCAGGCGAACGTTACCGAGGCCGTCACCAATTCGCTGAAGTACAGCGGCGCCGAATCGATCGCGGTCGAGGTGCTCGTCCTGAACAAATTCGTCAAGACCGTCGTGCGCGACGACGGCCGCGGGGCTGACAAGGTCGTGAAGGGACTCGGCATCGTCGGCATGGAAGAGCGGGCGGCGTCGGAGGGCGGCACGATCATCGTCGACGGCTCCCGCGGCTTCAGCGTGACGACGCTGCTGCCGGTGCGCGCGGGCTCATGATATTTCATGAGCGAATCATATGAGATTTCTCATGCCAAAGGATGAACTTATGCACTGACATAAGGGCGTCCTTTTTTTTATGATGAGATCAACAAATGAACGACGGGAGCGAAAGCGAAATGAACATTATCGAGATCGGCGGACTGACCAAGAAATTCGGGGACTTCGCGGCGGTGGACAATATGTCTCTTACCTTGAAGGAAGGAGAGATCTTCGGCTTCCTCGGCGCCAACGGGGCAGGCAAGAGCACGACGATCAGCATGATCGCCTCGCTGCTCCGTCCCACAAAGGGCGAGATCAGGTTTCTCGGCAAAAACATCGCCAAGCACGCGCACTTCGCCAAAATGAACATCGGCATCGTGCCGCAGGATCTGGCCATCTACGAGGACATGACCGCCTTCGAAAACGTGAGATTTTTCGCCGGACTGTACGGTTTCCGCGGCAACGAGCTGAAGGCGCGGGTGGAGGAAGCGCTCAGCTTCGTCGGACTCGGCGACAAGCATAAGGAGCTGCCCAAAAATTTCTCCGGCGGCATGAAGCGCCGGCTCAACATCGCCTGCGCGATCGCGCACCGGCCGAAGCTGATCATCATGGACGAACCGACGGTCGGCATCGATCCGCACTCGCGCAACTACATTTTGCAATCGGTCAAGGAGCTTAACCGGATGGGCTGCACGATCCTGTACACGAGCCACTACATGGAAGAGGTCGAAGAGATCTGCACGCGCATCGCGATCGTCGACCATGGCAAGATCATCGCTGACGGCACCAAGGAGCAGCTCAAGGCGATCATCACCGACTCGAAGGAGATCTGGATCGACGTGAAAAGCGTCGAAGGGTTGAACCAGGATCGCCTCAAGGACATCCGCGGCGTCCTGAGCGTCCGAATCGAGGAGCAGCGGATCAAAATCCAGTCTCGCGCCGAGATCGCCAACCTGAACGACATCGTCCAGCAGCTCATCCGCGACGGCATGGAGATTCGCGCGGTCGAGGAGCAGGCGCCGAACCTCGAGACGGTGTTCCTGACGCTGACCGGCCGCAATTTGAGAGACTAAGGGGGACGAGGGCGTGAATACGCTGCATATCGCAAAAAAAGAAATCGTGTCGGCGCTGCGCAACAAGTCCACCTTTCTCTTCATGCTCGCCTTTCCGATCGCGCTCATGCTCATTTTGGGGCTGGCGCTGTCCAACGCTTTCTCCGGCAGCATCGAGATCGGCGACATCAAGATGGCGTACAAAATCGACCGCGCGAGCCCCGCGCTGACCGCCGGCTGGGAGAACTTCGTTAAGGCGGCCGAAGAAAGCGGGGTCGCGGTCGAGCCGCTGCCTCCCGGAGCGGACGGCAAGCAGGCCGTCACGGAGGCGCAATACGCGGCCTTCGCCGACGTTTCCGACCAGGGCATCGCGTACTACGACAACAGCCGGAGCACCGTCGAGAGCAACATCCTGCAGGGAATGCTGACCTCTTTTGCGGACCGCTACAATCTCGAGGCCGCCTTCGCGAGCGCAGGCGCATCGTCTCAGGCAGGGAGCGGCGGCCAAGCGCCCGCACAACTGGTGAAGGCGACTTCGCTCACGGCGGATAGCCAGCCGAATTCGATGGATTACTACGCGGTCGCCATGACGACGATGATCGCGTTGTACGCGGCGCTTAACGCCGCCTCTCTTATCGAAAGCGAACGAACTCGCCATACGATCGTCCGGCTGTCCGCCGCGCCGGTGTCCAAGGCCGAGATTTTCGCCGGCAAGGTGCTCGGCAGCACGTTCATCAACGCAATCTTCATTGTCGCCGTCATGCTGATCAGCCATTTCGCCTTCGGGGCAAACTGGGGCGATCATCCGGCGCATGTTCTGCTCGTGCTGGTCACGGAGGTGCTGATGTCGATCGGCTTCGGCCTCGCGGCAGGCATGATCTTCCGCGGCAAGTCGTCCCATTCGTTTCTGCTCATTTTTATCCAGATCGCCTCGTTCGTTGGCGGCGCGTACTTTCCGGTCAACGACTTCGGCGGCTTTATCGGCACGGTGTCCTACTATTCCCCGCTGCGCTGGAACAACTCCGGCGTCATCGAGACGGTGTTCAGCGGAGATACGGCGCCCGCCTTGTGGGCCGCAAGCTATAATCTTGCAGGCGCCGTCGTCCTGCTCGCCGTATGCATGTTCCTGATCCGCAGAAGGGAGACGATCTAACCGTGAAAACGATTCTCTGGCTCATGGCCCATACATTCCGCAACACCTTCCGCAAACGCTCGAATATGATTCTGTTCCTGCTGCCCGTCGCCGGCGTTCTGCTCTCCGCCGGTCTGTACGGCAGCGCAGGGGGCGCCGGCCTTCGCATCGGCATCGTGCAGCAGGACGGCGCCGGCGCCGTCGGCCGCGACATCGCCGCCTTCGTCGGGGCGCTGGACGGCGTCAAGATCACGGAGACGTCCGATGCCGACCTGAAGGACCAGATCGCAGCGGGCAAGCTGGACGCGGGCATCGTCATACCGGCAGGATTCGGGGAGAAGCTCAAGGCCGGGTCGCCCGAGCAGCTCGAGCTGCTGTCCGTCAAGGGCGCACAGGTGACGGCTTACGTTCAGGCGATGCTGGACGGCTACCTGAACAATGTCGCTTCCATCGCCTCGGAAACGAAGGGAGACAAGGCGCGCTTCGACCAAATCTACGCCGCGTATGCGCAGGGCGGCTTCAACGTCGACCGCGAGCGTCTGAACGACGCGTCCAACGTCAAAGACACGACGTACCAATCGCTCGGCTTCCTGGTCGCCTTCATTATGTTCTCGTCCGTCAACATGTCGGAGATGATCCTGCGCGAGAAAGAAAATCGCACGTTCCTGCGCCTCCTCTCTTCGCCGGTCACCGCCAGGTCGTACGTCGCGGCGAACGTCGCGGTCAATATCGTCGCCATGATCGGCCAGATCGCCCTGACGCTGACTTTCATGCGAGGCGTGCTCCATATCGACTCGGGCGTGCCGGTCATGCAGCTCGCTTTGATCCTGGTGCTGTTCGGTCTCGGCGCGATCGCGCTGTCGCTGATGATCGTCTCGCTCTCCAAGTCGAAAGGCCAGTCCAGCGCCCTGCAAAATCTCATCATCACGCCGACATGCCTGCTGGCCGGCTGCTACTTCCCGATGGACATCATGCCGGACGCGATCCGCAAGGTCGGCGCGTTTCTGCCGCAGCACTGGCTGCTCGACACGGTCAACCGGCTGCAGCACGGCGACAGCTTCGGCAGCCTGTACATGAACCTGCTCGTGCTGACCGCCTTCGCCGCCGCTTTCGCCGCGATCGCGATCTTCCGCTTCAGCCGCAACAACGATACGAGAACCTTCGTCTAATCCTGTGATTCGGATGCCGGTTCCGCGCTTTTGCTCCGAGCGCGCTCCTTCGGTCCGTCGCAAGGGATTCCCTTGCGGCGGATCTTTGCGTAGGCGGGGAGAGCCGGACTTTAACCGGGGAGAGCAAGTGTGATACACTTCTTGTAACTAGCGAATTAGTGAAGGGAATCCCATGGCCAAGCTGAAGATCAAATTCGTCTGCACCGAATGCGGCACCGAATCGCCCAAGTGGATGGGCAAGTGCCCGGGGTGCGGCGCCTGGAACACGATGGTGGAGGAAGCCGAACCGGTCGTCAAGGCGAACGTCGGGCGCAGCAGCGAGCTGACCCGGACGAAAGAAAAGGCCCAGTCCATCATACACATAGAAAGCGGCAAGGAACCCCGGATCCCGACGGGAAACGGGGAGCTTAACCGCGTGCTGGGCGGCGGGCTCGTGCCGGGCTCGCTGCTGCTCGTCGGCGGGGATCCGGGCATCGGCAAGTCGACGCTGCTGCTGCAGACGTCGAACGCGCTGGCCGGCCAAGGTCTGACCGTGCTGTACGTGTCGGGAGAAGAATCCGTCCGCCAGACCAAGCTTCGCGCCGATCGGCTGGGCGCGCTCAGCGAGCGTCTGTTCGTGCTGTGCGAGACGAACCTGGACCTCGTCGAGCAGTCCATCGAGGAAGTGAAGCCGGACTTTCTCGTCATCGATTCGATTCAGACCGTCTATCGTCCCGACGTGCCGTCCGCGCCGGGCAGCGTCGCGCAGGTGCGCGAGTGCACGGCCCAGTTCATGCGCATCTCCAAGCAGGGCGGCGTCGCGACCGTGCTCGTCGGCCACGTCACCAAGGAAGGCGCGATCGCGGGCCCGCGGCTGCTCGAGCACATGGTCGACTGCGTGCTCTACTTCGAGGGCGAGCGCCACCATTCTTACCGGCTGCTTCGCGCGGTCAAGAACCGCTTCGGCTCCACCAACGAGATCGGCATCTTCGACATGTCGGAGGACGGCCTGCGCGAGGTGTCCAACCCGTCCGAGCTGTTCCTCACCGAGCGTCCGCTCGGCGTGTCCGGCTCCACGGTCGTCGCCAGCATGGAGGGGACGCGGCCCGTGATGGTCGAGCTGCAGGCGCTCGTCGCGCCGACGCATTTTCCGTCGCCGAGGCGGATGTCATCGGGACTCGACCATCATCGGATATCGCTCGTCATCGCCGTGCTCGAGAAGCGCATGGGCATGTTTTTTCAAAATCAGGACGCATACGTGAACGTCGCCGGCGGCATCAAGCTGGATGAGCCGGCGGCAGACCTTGCCGCCGCAGTGAGTCTGGCGTCGAGCTTTCGCGACCTGGCCACCAAGCCAGACGACGTCGTCTTCGGCGAGGTGGGACTGACGGGAGAGGTGCGGGCGGTCTCCCGCGCCGAGACGCGCGTCAAGGAGGCGCTCAAGCTCGGCTTCAAGCGGGTCATCCTGCCCGAAGCGAGCCTGAAGGGCTGGCAGCCGCCCGCCGGCATTCGGCTGGTGCCCGTCAAGTCCGTGGCCGAAGCGCTCAAGGCGGCATTGGAATAGGGGGATCGAATCGCGTGACGAAGGAGATCAAAGACAAAGAACGCGAGCAGCAGGACGTCATGAACCAGCTGCTGCGGATTGTCGCGCCGGGCACGCCGCTGCGCGACGGACTGGAGAACGTATTGCGCGCCAAGACCGGCGCGCTCATCGTCGTCGGCTACGGTCCGGAGGTGATGGAGGTCGTCGACGGCGGCTTTTCCATCAACTGCGACTTCAGCCCGAACTATTTGTACGAACTCGCCAAGATGGACGGCGCGATCATCCTGAGCGAGGATGCCAAGCGGATCTTGTACGCCAATACGCAGTTGATCCCGGACCCGTCGATCTCCTCGATCGAGACGGGCATCCGGCACCGCACGGCGGAGCGGGTGGCGAAGCAAACCGGTCAGCTCGTCGTCTCCATCTCCCAGCGGCGCAACATCATCACCCTGTACCAGGGGCAATTGCGCTATGCGCTCAAGGACATGGGCGTCATCCTGACGAAGGCGAACCAGGCGATTCAGACGCTGGAGCGGTACCGGGTGGTCTATACGCAGACGCTGACGGACCTGTCGGCGCTGGAGTTCGAGAACCAGGTGACGATGCACGAGGTCGTCTACGCGCTGCAGCGCGCCGAGATGGTGCTGCGCATCCGGATGGAAATCAAGCGGTACGTGCTCGAGCTGGGCAACGAAGGTCGTCTGATCAATATGCAATTGGAAGAGCTTGTCGGCCATGCCGAGGAGGAGGCGCGCCTCCTCCTCAAAGACTTCGCCAAGGACGCTTCCGAAGATCGAATTCGGGAGATTCAGCACGCGCTCAAGAAGCTCAGCTCCGACGAGCTGCTGGATTCGGTGCTGATCATCCGGCTGCTTGGCTACGTGTCGCTGAGCGCCGTAGCCGAGGAGGGACTGCCGTCCCGCGGCTACCGGATCCTGGGCAAGATCTCGCGGCTGCCGGCCGTCATCATTCATAATCTCGTCGATCGCTTCGGCTCGCTGACGCGAATCGCCCAAGCTTCGATCGAAGAGCTCGACGAAGTCGACGGCATCGGCGAAGTCCGCGCCCGCGCAATCCGCGACGGATTGAAGCGAATCCGGGATCAGGTGTTCATTGACAGACAGATATAGGCATCATACAATGGGGAATGTTGCCTGCGGAGACGATATCTGCAACCGCTCGCAGCCGGCTCTTAGACTAGCCCGCCCGGGCGACTGTCGTCCCAAGCGTTGGCGATCGGCCCGATCGGGTATAGTAAAGTAGAGGTGAAGTCCAATGTTTACAAAGTCGTTGCCGAACCTGTTCACCATAGGCAATTTATTTTTAGGCGTACTATCGATCATATTGGCGTTCAACGACCGCGCGGACGGCGCGGCCTTGCTCGTCATCATCGCCATGCTGCCCGACGGTCTCGACGGCCGGGTGGCCCGGGCGCTGAACGTCCAGAGCGAGTTCGGCAAGGAGCTGGATCCGCTGTCCGACGTCATCTCGTTCGGCGCCGCGCCGGCCTTCATTATGTATCAAGCCGCCTTTACCGACGTCAATCCGGCGCTCGCCTGGATCATCACCGCGATCTTCCCGGTCTGCGGCGCCTTGCGGCTCGCCCGCTTCAACGTGATCGAGGGCATCCCCGGCTACTTCATCGGTCTGCCGATTCCGGCGGCCGGCGGCGTGTTGGCGGCGCTCGCCCTGTTCCACAACGATCTGCACGTGTACCTGCTGCTCGTGGCCACGCTGGCGCTGTCCTTCCTTATGGTCAGCAGCCTGAAGTACCCGAACTTCAAGAAGCTCGGACTGCCCAAGGCCGCGATCTGGGCCGTGCCGCTCGTCATCGCGGCTGCGGTGATTCTGGCGTTCATGTTCCCGCGGGCGATCCCGAACTTCATCCTCGTGATGCTGCTGCTGTATGCGCTCTGGGGCCTAAAAAAAAACGTTGAGCGCTTGTTCTCCGGCGCCTACAAGCGGCTTCGCCGCAAACGGCGCAAAAACGAGGAGCGACCGCGCCGCGGCGCATAGACGCAGCGCGTTGCTTGGCGGCGTTCGCTCGTTCGCTCGCCGAGACTTTAATCGCTCGTTTGCCGCTGCCTCATGACGCAAAAGCCGTCCTACGCCATACGGCGCGGAACGGCTTTTTTGCGTTGTATGCGGTCGGTCGCCCCGGCCTATGTCAGGTTAAACCAGCCGAGGGTGCTGCATTTTTCCGATTCCTTGGTGACGACTTCATCCAGGTTGACGCCAAGCAGATTGCAATAAGCGGACAGATAGAACAGGTTCTTGCCCATCTCCGAACGAATGATATCGGCGCATTGCTCGCAAAGCTCGCCCGACATATGGGACTTGGTCTGGCGAATGGCTTCGCCGAGCTCCAGATCGGGGGAGAAGCCTTGCTGCTTGGCGCTCAGCTCGATGCATCCGCATTCGGTGATGGACTTGGACACAGCCCGGTTGACCGAAGCGTTCGACTGGCTGTACTTGGTCATGACATCCAGCAGACTGCGGTGACGAAGCAGAAGCTCGGACACCTGCTGCTGAAATTCCTGCAGTGTTGGCGCGCTCATTCCATCCACCTCGGTTGCCCGTATTGGCGTTGCTTAGAACTCATTATAGAACAAGGGCACCGGTATTACAAAGCGTAAAGCGCTTGAAGGGATGCGAATCCCTGCGCCGAAGCGCTCGAGGCGGCTTTCCGTCGTTCAGCTGAAATCCGCCGAACGCTCCCGTCGGCCCCATTTTCCGCTCCCGAGACAGGGTTAATCCGCCTGAATTTGGACCATACTGGTAGCAAATCAGGTTATTCTTGGGAGTGATTCTTATGTTGATGAAACGATTGATACAAGCCTTCGGGCTGCTGGCGGGCTTTGCGATCGGACAAGGCTTTGCGTCCTCTGCGAGCGTGTCCGGCGGCGGGGGGCGGTCGTCCTGGATGGGCGGCGCACTCGGCGCGGCGGCATACGGCGGAGGAATCGGCGCATACGCTGCCTGGATCGGCGCGGCGCTCGGCTTGCTCGTTGCGACGGCTTGCGCGGGACCGCTCTCGGAGCTGCTGCGCAAAGGCGTCGACCGGCTCGCGGGGATGCCGGCCACGCAGCTGATCGCGGGGCTGGCGGGCGGCGGTACGGGGCTTGTGCTTGCGATGCTGCTCATGCCGTATCTCGGCGCGGTGCCGCGCGTGGGCGCGCTGCTCTCGGCGGCGACGGCGCTGGCGTTCGCGTACGCAGGAACGCATATCGGCCTGCGCAAGCAGGAGGAGGTCGCGGGCTGGGGCGCCGACCGGCGCAAGCCGGAGCCGGCGGCCGCAGATGCGCCCAGGTACGAGGAGCATAAAATTTTGGATACGAGCGTCATCATCGACGGCCGCATCGCCGACATCTGCAAGACGGGTTTCATCGAGGGGACGCTGGTCATCCCCGAGTTCGTCCTGGAGGAGCTGCAGCATATCGCGGATTCGTCCGACCTGCTCAAGCGCAATCGCGGCCGCCGGGGGCTCGACATCCTGAACAAGATTCAGAAGGAACTGGACGTGAAGGTGCTTATCTACGAGGACCCGGGCGACGAGTCGGGAGAGGTCGACAGCCGCCTCGTGAAGCTCGCGAAGGCGATGCGGGGCAAGGTCGTCACCAACGACTTCAACCTGAACAAGGTGTGCGAGCTGCAGGGCGTATCGGTTCTGAACATCAACGATCTGGCCAACGCCGTGAAGCCGGTCGTGCTGCCGGGCGAGGAGATCGTCGTGCAGGTCATCAAGGACGGCAAGGAACACGGGCAGGGCGTCGCCTACCTCGACGACGGCACGATGATCGTAGTGGAGGGCGGGCGCGACTTCATCGGCACGACGATGGAGGTGCTCGTCACGAGCGTCCTGCAGACGTCCGCGGGGCGGATGATCTTCGCGAAGCCGAAGCTGCTGGAGCGGGCTTTGTAAAAAGGCGTGCGTGCCGGGCCGCTGCAACGCGCCGGCGCAGGTGCGTCCGGCTTGCCCCTCTTGGAAAATGAACGCCGACCGGGTATGATGGAAGGGTATACGGGCGGGACCCGCTGGGGTCCCGTCCTTCTTCACGATTGCGGACGGCGCGGCGTTTTTTAGGTTGCCTGTCCGCACTCATGCCGAGGCGAAAGAGGGCGTGGACATGGATTGGGGAGCGGTCATCGTCGCGGCGGGCAGCGGCAAGCGCATGGGCGCCGGCATGAACAAGGCGTACCTGCCGCTGGACGGGCGCCCGGTGCTGGCGCATACGCTGGCTGCGTTCGAAGCTTGCGAAGCGGTGAGCGAGATTGTGATCGTGGCGGCGGCCGGCGAAGAAGCGCAGGCCGAGTCGCTTGCTCGCGCGCATAGCATCCGCAAGCTGACGGCGGTCATTGCCGGCGGCGCGGAGCGGCAGGACAGCGTGTACGCGGGACTCGCGGCGCTGCGCGTCGAGGGCGCGCTCGTCCACGACGCGGCACGGCCGCTCGTGACGCCGGAGCGGATCGCGGCATGCTGCGCGGCCGCGGCTGCGCAGGGTGCGGCGGCGTTGGCGGTGCCGGTCAAGGACACGATCAAGCTGTCCGACGGCGCCGGGATGATCGTGTCCACGCCGGAGCGCAGCTTGCTGTGGGCGGTTCAGACGCCGCAGGCGTTTTCCCGGGCGGAGCTGATGGAAGCGCACGAGCTGGCGAGGCGCGAGGGCGCCGCCGCGACGGACGACGCGATGCTGCTGGAGCGGCTTGGCCGCAAGGTGGCGATCGTGGAGAGCGATTATGCCAACTTGAAGATAACGACGCCGGAGGACCTGCCCATCGCCGAATTGCTGCTGGCAAGGCGCCGGCGCGACGGATTGGAGCGAAACGAATGATTAGAATCGGACAAGGCTTTGACGTGCATCAGTTGACGGAAGGGCGCCTGTGCATCATCGGCGGCGTGAACATTCCATATGAAAAGGGACTGCTCGGTCACTCCGACGCCGACGTGCTGCTGCACGCCATCAGCGACGCGGTGCTCGGGGCGCTGGCGCTCGGCGATATCGGCAAGCATTTTCCCGACACGGATGAGGCCTTCAAGGACGCGGACAGCGTCGTGCTGCTCGAGCGGGTGTGGGCGCTCGCGACGGAGCGCGGCTACCGGCTGGGCAACGTCGACGCGACGATCATCGCGCAGGCGCCCAAGATGGCTCCGCATATTCCGGCAATGGTCGACGTGATCGCGCGCGCACTCGGCGCCGCGGCCGATCAGGTGAATGTGAAGGCGACCACCTCGGAGCGGCTCGGCTTCACGGGACGGGGCGAGGGCATCGCCGCGCAGGCGGTCGTACTGCTGGTCAAGCAAGACTAATGACGGGAACTGGAGGGACATGGACATGAGCAATCAACCGGCCGGCAAAGTCCGGGTTCGTTACGCGCCGAGCCCGACGGGGCATCTGCATATCGGCAACGCGCGCACCGCTATTTTTAACTACTTATTCGCTCGCCATCACGGCGGGGACTTCATCATCCGCATCGAGGACACCGACGTCAAGCGCAACGTCGCGGGCGGCGAGGAGAGCCAACTGACGTATCTGAAGTGGCTCGGCGTCGACTGGGACGAGAGCGTCGATCGCCACGGCGATGTCGGTCCGTACAGACAGACCGAGCGTCTGCACATTTACGACGAATTCACCAAAGTGCTGCTCGACCGCGGCCTGGCGTACCGCTGCTATGCGACCGAGGAGGAGCTGGAGGCGGAGCGCGAGGAGCAGCTTGCCCGCGGAGAGACGCCGGCCTATTCGGGCAAATACCGTGATATTACGCCGGAGCACGAGGCGCAGCTGGTGGCGGAGGGCCGCATTCCGGCGATTCGTTTCCGCGTTCCGGAAGGTCGCACGTATACGTTTAACGACATGGTGAAAGGCGAGATCACGTTCCGTTCGGAGGACTTCGGCGACTTTGTCATCGTCAAGCGCGACGGCATTCCTACCTACAATTACGCGGTCGCCGTGGACGATCACCATATGCGGATCAGCCATGTGCTGCGCGGCGAAGACCATATCACCAACACGCCACGCCAGCTCATGATCTACGAAGCGCTTGGCTGGGAGCCGCCGGTGTTCGGCCATATGACGCTTATCGTGAACGAGAGCCGCAAGAAGCTGTCCAAGCGCGACGAGTCGATCGTCCAGTTCATCGAGCAGTACGACGGTCTCGGCTATTTGCCGGAGGCGCTGTTCAACTTCATCACGCTGCTGGGCTGGTCGCCGGAGGGCGAAGAGGAGATCTTCACCCGCGAGCGGCTGATCGAGATCTTCAAGGCGGAGCGCCTGTCCAAGAGCCCGGCCGTATTCGATACGGCGAAGCTCAACTGGATCAACCAGCATTATCTGAAAAGCGTATCGCCGGAGCGCTTGCTCGAGCTGTGCTTGCCGCACCTGAAAAAGGCGGGGCGCATCGCCGAGCGGCCTGACGAGCAGGAGATGGAATGGGCGGCGGCGCTCGTGACGCTGCTGCGCGAGCATCTGCGCTACGGCGCGGAGATCGTGCCGCTGTCGGAGTTGTTCGTGCGCGAGCAGGTCGAAGTCGACGACGAAGCGCGCGCGGTGCTGGCCGATCCGCAGGTGTCGGCGGTGCTGAACGCGTTCGCGGGACAGATCGAGGCCGCCGGCGAAGAAGGGTTCACGGTCGAAGGCATGAAGGCGCTCATCAAGGCCGTGCAGACGGAGACGGGCGCCAAGGGCAAGGGCCTGTTCATGCCGATCCGGGTGGCGCTGACCGGCCAGATGCACGGACCGGACCTGAACGGCACGATCTGGCTGCTCGGCCGCGACCGCGTGCTCGCGCGGCTGCGGGAGACGGCGGCTTCGCTCGGCTGACCGCGGGCTGCGGGGTGCCCTGCCAAGGGTGGGCGTTTTTGCAGGGATAACGGACATTTTTGCCGCTATTGACCTTGATGGCCGAGAGTGGTGTAGCGATAGCGGCCTTTCGTGCCGCTATTGGCCTGGGATGCAGCGAGCGGTGGAGTGATAGCGGCCTTTCGGAGCCGCTATCGCCTTCGAAGGCATCGCTTTCAGCGAGGATAGCTTGCCGCCCCTCTTCTCCGCGGTCCGCATCGGAGGCCATCGCGCCCGCCCAAGCCACTTGTCACCTGCCTGACGTTGCACTATACTTGCTGTAATAGCGACGAACAGGAAAGTACGCCACGACGAGGAGCGGCCAGAGAGGACTGCCTAGGGTGAGAGCAGTCTCGTATCCGACGTGGGGGAAATGCGCCTGGGAGCCGCAGCGCCGAGCGAAGCGCCGGACGCTGCCGATTCGATTCCTTCGAATCGGCCGGCCGTCTGGCTTGCGTTAGGCGTTGCCGGGGGGCCCCGTTAACGGCCGAATGAGACGGGCGATTCGCCGCGCCTTGCTGGAAGAGCAAGAGCGCCGATCGCGCCAAGCAGAGTGGGACCGCGTCCGCAAGAAGACGCCTCTGCAGCGAGAGCTGCCGGGGCGTCTTTTTGCGCACGGCGCGACGCCCGCGCGGCTCCCGCGATGGATTTCGCATCTCTCGGCAATTATGGCAGCACACTTCAAGGGGGGAGAACACATGGGCTTCTGGGAGACGGTGCGTTCCGACGTAGAAGCGGTGTTCGAAAACGATCCGGCGGCCCGGAGCCGGTTCGAGGTCATCTTCACGTATTCGGGGCTGCATGCCATCTGGGCGCATAAGATCGCGCACGGCCTTTTCAAGAGAAGATGGTTCACCGCTGCGCGCGTCATCTCGCAGGTGAGCCGGTTCATGACCGGCATCGAGATTCATCCCGGCGCCAAGATCGGCCGCAAGCTGTTCATCGACCACGGGATGGGCGTCGTCATCGGGGAGACGTGCGAGATCGGGGACGAGGTCGTCATTTACCAAGGCGTGACGCTCGGCGGGACCGGCAAGGAAAAAGGCAAGCGCCACCCGACGATCGGCAACCGGGTCGTCATCGCTTCGGGCGCCAAAGTATTGGGTTCGTTCAAAGTGGGCGACAATTCCAATATAGGCGCGAACTCCGTCGTGCTCCGCGAGGTGCCGCCGGACAGCACGGTCGTCGGCATTCCGGGCCGTGTCGTGAAGCGGGGCGGCCAGCGGATCGGCGACCGCCTCGACCATACGAACCTGCCGGACCCGGTCATCGAGACGTTTCGCTTCATGCAAAAGGAGATCGACGACCTCAAAGGCGAGCTGGAGCATTTGAAACGGGAGCGCAGCGGATACTTCGATCCGCCGCCGCTCGAGCTCAAAGCCAAATGCGACTCGTCCGCCGCAGGCGACGACGGCAAGCCGGCCGAAGGCGAGGCGGCGCAGGAGCAAGACCGCCAAGCTGAACCTGTTTATTCTTCCGCCCGTTCAAGAACTTCAAAGGAGCCATAATCGACCATGACCCTTCGCATTTACAATACGATGACCCGCGAGGCCGAACCATTCGTGCCCCAGCAGCCCGGCCAAGTCACGATGTACGTATGCGGACCGACCGTATACGGGTATATTCATATCGGGAACGCGCGTCCCGTCATCTTCTTCGATGTCGTGCGCAGATACATGGAGCATATCGGCTACAAGGTGAACTATCTGACCAACTTCACCGACGTCGACGACAAGATGATCCGGCGCGCCGAAGAGATGGGCATCACGGTGCCCGAGCTCGGCGAGCGCTTTATCCAGGCGTTCATCGAGGATACGACCGCGCTCGGCGTCGTTCCGGCCACGCAGAATCCGCGGGTGACGGATACGATCCCCGAGATCATCTCGTTCATCCGGACGCTCGAGGAAAAAGGCTACGCCTACGAGAGCGGCGGAGACGTCTATTACCGGACCGCGCGGTTCCCCGACTACGGCAAGCTGTCCCACAAAAACCTCGCGGACCTGCAGTACGGCATCCGGATCGAGGTCGACGAGCGCAAGGAGTCGCCGCAGGACTTCGTCCTCTGGAAGGCGGCCAAGCCGGGCGAGATCAGCTGGAGCAGCCCTTGGGGCGAGGGGCGTCCGGGCTGGCACATCGAGTGCTCGGCGATGGTGCTCAAGTACGCGGGCGAGACGCTCGACATCCACGGCGGCGGCAACGATCTGCAGTTCCCGCACCACGAGTGCGAGATCGCGCAGTCGGAGGCGCTGACGGGCAAGCCGCTCGCGCGCTATTGGATGCACAACGGCTTCGTCAACATCGACAACGAGAAAATGTCCAAGTCGATCGGCAACGTCGTCAACCCGCGCGAGCTGCTGCAAAAGACGAGCGCCCAGGCGATCCGCTATATTATGCTGACCGGCCATTACCGGAGTCCGATCAACTTCAGCGAGGAATCGGTCGCGCAGGGCGAAAACAGCGTGCAGCGCCTTGCCAATGCGCGCGACAATCTGAAGCATCGCCTGTCCTCCGTCTCCGAGCTGGTGCCGGCCGATCCTTCCGTCGCGCCGCGGCTCGCGCAGTTCCGGGCGGCGTTCGACGCCAAGATGGACGACGACTTCAATACGGCCGACGCGATCACGGTGTGGTTCCAGACGGTGTCCGACGCCAATAACTATCTCAAGCGCGACGCGGCGTGCGCGGCCGACATCCATGCGTATCTGGAACTGATCGCGGAGTTCGACAAGGTGCTCGGGCTGCTGCCGCCGGAGGCGGGCGCCGAGCTGCTGGACGCGGAGGTCGACAGCCTGATCGCCGAGCGCGCCGACGCGCGCAAGCGCCGCGACTTCGCGCGGGCGGACGAGATTCGGGACCTGCTCGCGGACAAGGGGATCATCCTCGAGGATACGGCCCAGGGGATGCGGTGGCGCCGGAAATGACGGAGCTTCGCACAAACGCGCCGCCGCTTCCGGTCATCGCGCCGGAGCTGCCGGCGGACCAGCCGGTCAACCTGCTTAATCCGATCGTGCTCGCCTACGTCGGCGATGCGGTGTTCGAGGTGTACGTCCGTCAGCGGTTGATCGCTTCCGCGTCGCGCAAGCCGCACGAGCTGCACAAGGCGGCCACCCGGTACGTGTCCGCCGCCGCGCAGGCGCGGCTGCTGGCGCGTTGGGGGCCGCTGCTGACGGAGGAAGAGTCCGATATTGCGAGGCGCGGCCGCAACGCGAAGTCGGGTTCCCCGCCGCGGAATGCGGATCCGGGCGATTATCGCCACGCGACCGGTTTGGAAGCGCTGGTCGGTTATTTATATTACCGCGGGGAGCGGGAGCGGCTCGAGGCGTTGATCGGGCTGGCCTTCGAACCTGAAGATACGAAGCCGGAGGGGTCCGCGGGACCCGGGCGAAAGGAAGAGACGACATGAGCAGCAATCGCAGCAATCGCCCGGGAGGACCGGGGAAAGCGGACCGTCCGGCGAAGGGAGCCGGCGGGCCGTCCGCCTATGGAGGGACGAGCGCGGGAACCCGGGACGGCCGCCGGCAGGCAGAAGGCCGTTCGGGCGGCCGCGACGCTGGGCGGACCGCCGACCGACGTGCGGCGGACAAGCCGGCTGCCGGCGGCGCGCGCAAGCCCGCGGGCGGCTACAAGCCCGGCTTCGCGGCGGACCGCAGGGGCGGAGCCGGCCAGCAGGCGCAAGGCCGCCGGCACGAGGCCGACGCGCCGGAGCGCGAGACGCGCGTTCGCGTCGCCGCGTATGAGGACGACGCCGCCGACGCCGCGGCGTCGGACGGGGAAGACGCAGCCGAAGGCGAGCAATATCTGGCCGGCAAGCATCCGGTGCTCGAGGCGCTCAAGGCGGGCCGGGCTCTGAACAAAATTTGGCTCTCGAATCAGGCGCAGAAGAGCCTCGTTCAGCCGATTTTGGAGGAGGCCAAAGGGCGCGGCGTCGTCGTGCAGTATGCGGACAAGCGCAAGCTGGACAGTCTGGCGCCGGGCATGCAGCATCAGGGAGTCGTGGCGCAGGCGGCGGCGGTATCGTATGCCGAGCCGGAGGAGCTCCTCGCGCGGGCGGCCGAGCGCGGCGAGGCGCCGCTCATCGTGCTGCACGACGAGGTCGAGGACCCGCACAACCTCGGCTCCATCCTACGGTCGGTCGACTGCACGGGCGCTCACGGCGTCATCGTGCCGAAGCGCCGCAGCGCGAGCCTAACGGCGGTCGTTGCCAAGACGAGCGCGGGCGCCGTCGAGTACGTGCCCGTCGCGCGGGTGTCCAACCTGGCCCAGACGATCGACCGGCTGAAGGAGGCCGGCGTCTGGATCGCCGGCGCGGCCGGCGAAGCGAAGGACGACGTTTATGCGACCGATCTGACCGGGCCGATCGCGATCGTCATCGGCAGCGAGGGCAAGGGCGTGGCCCGCCTGAGCCCCGGGAAAGGGGGTTTTCTAATC
>NZ_JAGXJW010000079.1 GCF_019091135.1 Cohnella sp. GbtcB17
GTTCGCGGTGCTGCTCGGCGGCGACATCCGGCTGGAGAGCGGGCCGGGCCGCGGCAGCCGGTTCACGCTGCTCCTGCCGTGGTCGGCGCTGGTCACTTCGGCGGCGGATGCGCAGGCGCCGGCGGGATGGAATTCGGGGGCAATGGAACAGGCGGCGTCCCTGGAAGCGTCTGCGGGGCAGGCACGGGGACGTTCCGCGGCCGACAGCGGCCCGGCGTCGGTCGTGCCCTCCACGCATCGCCTGCTGATCGTCGACGACGACGAGCACAATGTATATTCGCTGCGGGTCGCGCTCGCGGCGAAGGGTTTCGGCGTCGTGACTGCTTCCTCCGGAGGCGAGGCGCTCGGTATGCTGTCGGGGAACGCGAGCATAGATCTCGTGCTCATGGATATTATGATGCCCGGCATGAGCGGCATTGAGGCGATCGGCCGCATTCGGGCGATGCCCGGCCGCAGGGAGCTGCCGATTATCGCGCTCACTGCGAAGGCATTCGTGGAGGACGGCGAGGAATGCCTCCGCGCGGGAGCGGACGGCTACTTGACCAAACCGGTGAATGTGAACGAGCTCGTCCGCGAGATCGGCGTTCGCTTGCGAAAGTGAGCGAGGGCCGGATCGGGAGATGAAAAAGAGAGAATGGGGAGTTAAGCCGTTATGGGGAAAATGGGGAAGAGCATATCGGAGGCGCTGCTGGCGCAAGTCGGGGAGGCTGCGGCGGCCATCGAACGAGACGGCCGGTTGCCGCAGGCGATCTTGGAGCGGATCTACGAGGAGCGGCTGTTCAAGCTCTTTGTGCCCGAAGCGCTCGGCGGGCGGATGACGCCGCTGCCGGACGCCGCGCGTATTTTCGAGCAGGCGGCTTATGCCGACGGCAGCTTCGGCTGGCTCGTGACGATCGGCTCGGGCGGCGGCTTCTTCGCCGCGACGCTGCCGGAGGAGACGGCCGAGGCGCTGTTCGCGGACCCGCGCGCGGTCATTGCGGGAAGCGGCCATCCGACGGGCGTCGCGAAGCCGGTGCCGGGCGGCTATCGGGTGAGCGGCAGCTGGAAATATTGCAGCGGGGCCGGGTACGCCAGCTTCTACACCGCGAACTGCATCGTGGAGCGGGGCGAGGATGGCGGGCAAGGGGGAGAGGGCGCCGATGATCGTGGTGTCGATCGTGCTGACGAGCGATCTGATAAGCTTACTGGCGTTCGAACCGTCGAGCAAGCTGACGCGCGTACCGACAATCGAACTGGCGATCGAGCGCCCGAGATTCGTTCGTTTGCCTTCCTGCCGGATCAAGTGGAGATCGTCCGGGATTGGAACGCGATGGGGCTTCAGGCGACGGAAAGCCATACGATCCGTGTCGTGGACGCGTTCGTTCCGGATACGCACACTTTCGATATCGCATCGGAGCCGCGTTACGACGATCCGATCTATCGCTACCCGTTTCTGCCGTTCGCGCAGGTTTCGTTTGCGGCGGTCGTGCTTGGGCTGGGACGGCGATTCCTCGATGAAGCTGCTGCGCTTGCAGGCGCGAAGCGGGGCGAGTGGGATCGCGCTTATGCCGGTCGATACGGACGGGTATCGGAGGCGATTGGAGGACAGCGAAAGTTGCTGGAGACGTTTGCCGACCGTTTTTATGGAGAAACCGAGTCGTCCTGGCAGACGTTTGCCGAACGGCGCGAGCTGCCGGACGAGACGGTGCGGCGCGTCAGCGGCACATGCGTCGAAGCCGCCCGCTCGGCGGTCGGAGCCGCGCATGCGATATGGCCGATGCTGGGCATGACCGCGCTGATGCAGCGAGAGACGATCAATCGCGTATGGCGTGACCTGCATACGGCGGCGCAGCACGGTGTGCTGAATCTGTAGCGTTGCAGGCAGGAAAGGGGAGAGGCAGCATGCTGCTGATGAACGAAAAAATAAAAGCGTCCGAGGTGGCGCTCACCGGGCTGCATGGAGAAGATCTGGGCATCGTCGGGCGGGAAGAGGCGCTCGCGATGGCGAAGGAAGCGAAGGCGGACCTCGTCTGCACGTCGCTGCTCAGCAGCCCGCCGCCGTGCAAGCTGGTCGCGCGGGGCGCTGCGAAGCAGTCGGCCGCGCAGGAGAAGCGGGCGGAGCGCGTCCAAGGCGGCGCGGTCAAGACCAAGGAGCTGCGGCTGACCGCGCAGATCGAGGAGCACGACTACGAGACCAAGCTGCGCCAGGCCGAGAAGCTCTTGGTCTCGGGGCACGCCGTGCAGCTCACGGTCAAGCTGGCGGGCGCCAAGGAAGGCGAGCGCGCCAAGGCGCTCATCGAGCGCATGCTGAAGGAGCTAGCACCGCACGGCTCGCGCGAGACCGGGATTCAGGTCAGCGGTAAGCAAGCCGCGGTGAAGGTGAATCCGGTCTAGGGCGGCACGGTTGGAGTGTAAGTCAAGTTGTGAACTGGCTGCAGGGCTGGGGAGCGTGAGTCAAGACATGCACTGGTAGTATGGTCAGGAAGCGTGAATCGAGACATGCCTACTAATCGCTATGAACAGAGCGTCCAAGGGGGCGCTCGTTTTTTTGAGCTTGAGCTTTAATGGCGTTTTGATTAGGAGATGCCAACCAGACTGGCGCGGCCTTTTCCGCGCTTGAATGACGGATGGTTCGTATCTTATCATTTGCACCCTCGCATTCTCGCTGGGTGGTATATTCCTGCCCAAATCCCAGGCGATCAACCAGTTCCCGCGTCGCGTCGTACCTTGCAGACTGGCCAACGCCTCGGCGATTCGAGCCGAAGCGATCAACGTTTCGGATAGTGCATGCAAGTCCGAAGGGGCGTTTTCCCCGCGATCGTTGCTTCTTGTATTTACACTAATTTGCAGGTGCAGAGCCGCACAACGCATGAAGTCCGCAATCGCTTCTTCCTGTCGCAAGACCGCTTGCCGAACAGCCTCTTTAAAAAGCGCGTGGTGTTCACGGTCTTCCGGATTCAACGTCATATCGCCACCTGCCTCCGCGCCGTCTTCTAGTCCTTTTGGGGATGCTTGTATCATCCTATGAAGGCCGGCTGGCATGTTATAACCTATTCTCACGTAGATGCGGGAGAGGGGACGCTCTCGGCGATTAGACACAGGGAGCGGCGCACACGGGGCTAGTACAGCACAGCGTAAATCATCAATCTATAAAGTGAAAAGGCGTAGATGAGGGTATCGTGCAAAAGTGCACGATCGAGAGCCGCATCCGCTCGTCGTTCTCCTACCGCGCAAAAGCTTTTGCACGATAGGCTTCATCAGCATGGCAATTGTGCTGCATCAATGTAAGTCAACAGTCACCCTTACATAACTCATCTACAGCAGCAGCGAAAAAAGGCCGCCCCATCCAGTCAAACGTTTCGACTGATGGAGCGGCTTTTGAATTTAACGGGATAAATCGTTTACATCGTCATTTGCACGATCTTCTTCTCGTTATCGTACGAGACGACCTTCCAGCCCAGCAGCGTGCCGATGTCGCGGAGCGGGACGACGACGCGTCCGCTCTTGACGGTCAGCTTGGCCGCGAGCGTTTTTTCTTCGCCGTTGTACATGTACTTGTTCGAGCCGATCGTGAACGTGTACGTGTCCTTGTTGTTGCTCTTCTTCATGTAAATGGTCTTCTTGCCGTTATAGTTGATGCGCGCGCCGGACTTGCCGGCGATGACCGCGAACGGCACGAACGTGACGCCGTTCTCGATGTAAGGCGTCGTGTCCAGCGTTTCGACGCCGTCGTCGATGCCGATGTTGTGGTTGCCGACCTGGAACCACAGCTTCGAAGGCATCGGCGCAGGCGTCTCCTCCGCGTAAGCGGCGGCACCGGTGGCGGACATCGCGATGGCGGCGCCAAGCAACAGCGCGGCGGTCTTCTTCATGGGCTGCTTCATGAAAGATCACTCCTTAGTAGGATGATATGTACTACGTCGGTATGACCGACGAATATTCCATGAATTTTATACCCCGAAGCTTTAATTTGCAATCAATACGAGACAACAAATATTGGATTAAATATTAAGCAGCTCGCGAATCTCGTCCTCGGTCATGGCGGAGAGGCTCTCCTCGCCCGGCTGGATGACCTCGGCGATGAGATCGCGCTTGCGCTGCTGCAGCTCGACCATCTTTTCCTCGATCGTGCCTTCGGCGACGAGCTTGATGACCTGCACGACGTTTTTCTGCCCGATCCGGTGCGCCCGGTCGGCCGCCTGCTGCTCGACCGCGGGGTTCCACCACAGATCGTACAGGATGACGGTGTCGGCGCCGGTCAGGTTGAGGCCCGTGCCGCCGGCGCGCAGCGAGATCAGGAAGATGTCGTTCTCGCCCTCGTTGAACCGGGTGCACAGCTCCAGCCGTTCCGCCGCCGGCGTCTGGCCGTCCAGATAGAAGCAGGGCAGGCCGCGCAGCGACAGCTCCTCGCGGATGATGGCGAGCATGGACGTGAACTGGGAAAACAGCAGAATCCGTTTGCCTGCATCCAGCGCGTCTCCGACGATCTCGAGCAGCTGGTCGAGCTTGCCGGAGCTGCCTTCGTAGCCTTCGACGAATAGCGCCGGGTGACAGCACAGCTGGCGGAGCCGCGTGAGTCCGGCCAGAATGCGCATCCGGCTCTTCTGGAAGCCATCGTGTTCGAGCTGCTGCAGCGTCTCGGTCTGGAGCTTCGAGAGATAGGCGACGTACAGCTTTTTCTGATCGTCGGTCAGCTCCGAATGCTGCAGCGTCTCGATCTTGTCGGGCAGCTCCTTCAGCACGTCGCGCTTCATCCGGCGCAGCAGGAACGGCCGCACGCGCTTCGCGACGAGCTCGCGGGAGAGCGCGGCGAACTCCCGTCGGCTGCCGAACAGCTCGGGGAAGACGGCGTCGTAAAGCGACCACAGCTCGTCGAGCGAATTCTCGATCGGCGTACCGGTGAGCGCGAAGCGAATGCCCGCCTGGATGCGTCCCACAGCCTGCGCGGTCTGGGTCGCATGGTTTTTGATCGCCTGGGCTTCGTCCAGGAAAAGGCAGTAGAACTTGAGCGCGCCGTACAGCTCCATATCGCGGCGCAGCAGCGGGTAGGAGGTGATCACGACGACGGCGTCCTCCATGCCGGTGAGCGTGTCCAGGCGCTCCTGCTTGTCGCCGGCGGCCATCCGGATCCGGAGCCCGGGCGCAAAGCGGGACAGCTCGTGCTTCCAGTTGAAGATGAGCGAAGCGGGAGACACGATCAGCGCGGGACGACCGGAGGCGCGAATTTCCCCTACAACGGCTGCGATGAAGGAGATGGCCTGGAGCGTCTTGCCGAGGCCCATGCCGTCCGCGAGCACGCCGCCGAACCGGTAGTGCGCGAGCGTGCGCATCCACTGGTAGCCGAATTTCTGATAGTCGCGCAGCGTCGCGGTCAGGCCTTCGGGCAACGGAAAATCGAGATTGTCGGGATTGCGCATGTTGTCGAGCAGCTCGCGCAGCGCCCGCGTGAGCTTCACGCTGCCGCCGCGTACGTCCGCGTCCATGAGCGGCAGGCCGCGCACGGCCGCCAGGTCGAGCCGGGCGCCCTTGATCTCTGATTGGCGGATGCCCATCTCGTCCATGAGCCGGGAGATCTCGGCATAGCCGCCGTCCTCAAGCGATAGCAGGCCGCCGCCGGATAGGCGATAATAAGGCTTCTTTTCCACCAGGTTGCGCAGGATGTCGCGGATCTCGTCGTCGTCGATGCCTTCTACGTCGAAGCGCACCTCGAGCCAGGAGGCATGCGCGTCGTAGTCGATCGTCATGCGCGGCGCTGGGGGCAGATCATGGAGAAGCCGCCGCATCGCCGCGGTCGCGCTCACCTGGACGAGCCGCTCGAGCTCGGGCAGCAGCCGGTACTGGAACCGGTAGATGAGATCCTCATCTTCAAGATACAGCTCGCTGCCGTTGTACTTGAACGAAGCGCGCTCGATCAGGGCCATGATCCGGTGCTCGGCGTCCACGTCGCGCACAAGAATGGCATCGCTGTCGATGGCGTCGCGGCGCAGCGGGCTGTCCGCCTGCAGGGCGTTGATCTCCTTGTCGCCGTACCGGTAAGTAAGCCGGGCAAGCAGCCTGCCGTTCAGCCAGTCGAGGTCGAGCCGCGCCGCGAGCGGCGGGCTGACGATGCGGTCGGCGATCGGCTGCGCGATGTCGACCCGCCCGATCCGCTTGAGGGAAGGGACGACGCGATCGAGGAACGATTCCATCTGCGCGGGCGCGATCAACGCCTGCTTGGCAGGCTTGTAGGCGAACATCCGCTTGAGCTCCTCCAGCCGCCGGATCGCCGCATCGCCCGTCCGGTGAAGCGTTCCGTCCGCGAGCACGAAGCCGTAGTTTTCCAGAATGACGACCTTCTCGAGGCCCCGGATGTCCAGCCGGTAGCCTTCGAGGTCCTCGGCGCTGTCCAGCTCGAAGACGAGAGGGAGTGGGGCCTCGCTGACGACGACGGCTTCGGCGGTCCGCATGCCGTACTCGAACCGGACGTTCGCGCGTGCGAACAGCGGCAGCAGATCCTCCCAGGCGAGCGGGGGCAGGATGAGCAGCCGGTCCATCGCAAAGGCGGAGCCGCCGGGCGCCGCGCGGAAGGCGTCGCGATAGGCGGCCTCGCTGCGTGAGACGACGATGAGCTTGTCGACGATGGCGCGATCCTCCGGCTTGAAGACGTGGACGGCGGGATCGTAGACGAAGTGCTTGGCGAACGCGTACGATTGCCCGAGCTCGATCCGCTCGAGGAATTCCTTGAGCTTGGGCACCACGTACAGCCGCTTCGGGCCGACCTTCATCTCGATCGCGAGCAGCGGCGAGCGGGTATTTTCCGTCACCGCCTTGCAGATGAACTCCACGTCGAGCGGCACGATCTCCCCGGCCTCGGTCCCGAGCTCTTCGCTCGCGTCGGCCGTCCCGGCGGGGCCGTCGAACAGCGAGATAAGCCCTTTGGTGAAAAGCAGGTCGCGGGTCGGGATCAGCGCTTCCCGTCTGGCCGCAGGCATCGCGGGAAGCGGACGTTCCGCCGGCTCCGGTGCCCGTTCTTCGTGGAGGTGGATCAGCGCGGCGGCGATATGCTCGCAGTAATATTGCGAGTGCGCGGCGGAGCAATCGCATCTGGCGTCGACGATGCCGGAATCGCCGAGATCGATGCGCACGCTTCGGCGCCCTTCGGCGCCCCACACGTACGCGTCGTACCGGCGTTCGTCCTTCTGCTCGCCCGACGCCATCGCCTTGCCCGCTTTATCCAGCTTCATGCCGCGCTCGTACGCGGCTTGCCCGCACAGCAGTTTGATCTGCTGGAGGGACGGATGATAAATCATGCTTGAGCTTCCTTCCCCGCGACAGCTCGCGCGAATGGTAATATTTCATTATACCACAGCCCCATGCGCTTTTAGACGGACCGCCTGCCGCGTACAAAGCCAAAAAGCCCTTCGCGCCCGATTCGGGCGGAGGGCTTCTGCGGCCGCTGGTTGCGTCAGGCTTTTTCCCTGAGACCCACGATATGAACGAGCTGCGGCGTCGATACGACCTTGATCACATGATGCGCCTTGTCGTACTCGACGCTGCCCGAGCCCGCGCTCGCCGACTTCTCCGCGCCCAGCACGTAGAAGAGGTCGTCGGCCAGCGTGCGGATGCAGACGTCCTTTTCCGCCTGGGTCAGCTCCGCCCAATCCTGGGCTTCCATCTCGAACGTATCGTAGCAGTCCGGGATGGTCGCCAGCGCCTCGGACAGCTCATCCAAAATCTCGTCGTACGGTCTTGTATATCGAATGGCCACGTTCGCTCACTTCCTTTCGTATGTCCACATTATAGCTTATTTTTCCTGTTCGCGAAGCGTGCGGCGGGCCCGCATCCGGCGGCGGCTGGCAATTGCAAGCATCGCTTTATTTGAAGGCGGCAAAAGACTATAATGATGAAGTTGATTGCGTCGGCGTTTACTTGCGGTTTACACTTGGCCGGCGTTTTTGGCGTGCGGGATAGATTTAATAAAGGGATGGTCTTGCGTTTATGATGGCATGGCAGCGAGTACGGTTTTGGCTCACGAAGCCGTTTGTGTTGTTCTCCCTCTTGATGATTCTGAAAATGTACCTGGCGGGGTACGTTATCTTCGAAGGCTGGCGGCTGTGGCTGCCGCTTGCGACGGGGCTGCCGTCCGTATGGGTCGTCTTTTGCCTCATCGAGCTGCTCGCGCCAAGGCGCAAGCTGGGTTTGTATTTAACGGCGAACGGCGTGTTGACGTCGGTCTATTTTGCCGTGATTATGTACTATAAATATTTCGGCGTCATCGTCACCTACCATGCGCTTCAGCAGGTGAACCAGGTGACGGAAGTCAAGGGGAGCGTCTTCTCTCTGCTCCATCCGTATTTTCTGCTCATTTACACGGACTTCGTCGCGCTGCTGCTTCTGCTGTGCTTCAGCAAGTCGTTCCGCGCCTGGGGGCGCACGCTCAAGGTCCGCGAGCGCCGCAGCGTGATGTCCGTCATCGGCGTACTGGCGCTGGCCGCGTGCATCTTCACCGTCTGGCCGTACCGGCACAGCATGAACGAGGTCGTGCAGGCGGAGAAAATGGGCATTATCAACTACGAGGTATATGCCGCGTTCGCGCCTTCCAAGGATCGGCCCGTCGACGTCTCGGGCATGACGCAGGCGCAGATCGACCAGCTTAAAGGCTATACGCCGCCGTCCGGCACGCCGCTCTATTGGGGCAAGGCCAGCGGTAAAAACGTGCTCGTCGTTCAGATGGAGGCGCTGCAGAACTTCCTGATCGGCAAGTCGGTGGACGGTCAGGTCATCACGCCGAACCTGAATGCGCTCGCCGGCGACAGCCTGTACTTCGACCGGTTCTACCAGCAGGTCGGCCAGGGCAACACGGCGGACGCCGAGTTCGTCGTGAACACGTCGATGTTCGTACCGAGCCACGGCGCAGCCTCGCAGGAGTACGCGGGCAAGGAGCTGCCGAGCATGCCGCGCTTGTTCGGCGCGAACGGGTACGATACCGCGACATTCCATACGAACGACGCCGTGTTCTGGAACCGCACCGAGCTGTATCCGGCGCTGGGCTGGCAGGCCTATTACGATAAAAAGCTGTTCGGCGACGAGGACACGGTCATGTTCGGCGCCTCGGACGAAGTGCTGTACGCCAAGTCCACGGCGAAGCTGGCGGAGATGGCGGCGAGCGGCAAGCCGTTCTACGCGCAGTTGATCTCCATGTCCGGCCACCACCCGTACAAGATTCCGTCGCGCAAGTACAAGATGGAGCTCCCGGACCGCTTCAAGGGCACGCTCGTCGGCGACTACATCCGCGCGCAGAACTACGCGGACTTCGCGCTCGGCGAGCTGATCGCCGATCTGAAGGCGCGCGGGCTGTGGGACGACACGACGGTCGTGCTGTACGGCGACCATCAGGGCCTGCCAATCTACTCGCTGACGTCCGGCGAAAAGAAGCTCATGAAGGAGCTGCTCGGCCGCGACTACGAGTTGACCGACATGCTCAATATTCCGCTGCTGATCAAGCTGCCCGCCGGAGCGGCGGAGCACCGTACGATCGGCACGCTAGGCGGTCAATCCGATATTTTCCCGACGATCGCGAATCTGGCGGGCCTGTCGATGTCCGATCATCTTCATTTTGGCCAAGATTTGCTCAATTCAACCGGCAATATGCTGCCCGAACGCTATTATTTGCCGACAGGCTCCTATATCGACGACAGCGGCATGTTCATCTCCGGCACTGGCTTCGAGGACGGGCGCACGCTCGGCTTCAAGGACGGCGGAGAGACGCCGGGCGGCGACAGCCGCGCGAACTACGACAATGCGATGAAGCTGCTCAGCATGTCCGACGGGTACGTGCGATCCCTGCCGGACCGCAAGTAGCCGCCGCGAGGAGGGATCCGCGATGAAAATCAATTGGCCGGCTTCCGCAAGGCGCTTCGCGCCACTGCTCGCCATGCTCGTATTCCCGGTGCTCGGGATGATCTACGCAGCCGTGAACAGGGGAGGCGGGCGCGTCTGGCATCTGGTGACGCCCCTCGACCAGGCCGTTCCGTTCGTCACCTGGTTCGCCATTCCGTATTCCGTTTGGATCGTATATATCTACGTATGTGTGCTTTACTTTTTCGTCAAGGATGTCAGAACGTTCTACCGCGCCATCGCGACGTATACGATCTGCGCGCTCGTCTGCTACTTCGTCTACAGCGTCTTCCAGACGACCGTGCCGCGTCCCGAGCTCGTCGGGCACGATCCATTGACGCGGATGGTCGCCTATATCTATCACCGGGATCAGCCGTTCAACTGCTTCCCAAGCATCCATTGCTTCTCGAGCTACATGGTGTTCCGCATCCTCGCCAGCAGCACCTTCAAGACCCGCCGCAGTCTGTCGCTGATCGGCATCGGCTCGGGGCTGATCATCCTGTCGACGCAGTTCATCAAGCAGCACGTCCTGCTCGATGTCGTCGCCGCGATCGCACTCGTCGAGCTGACGCTGCTGGCGGTAAATGCGGCCGAGCGCTGGATGGCGAGCAGGGCAACGGTCCCCGGACGCTCCAAAGGAACGATGTACAGCTCTTAGCAGGAAAAAAGGAAGCAAACGCGAATCCAAAGGGATTGGCGTTTTTTTTTACCTCGTTTGGATAGCGCTTACATATGCTTTGGTCATGTGCGAGGCAGGTATTTGACAGATAATATAACGCGGAATTATCATTAGACTAAATTCGAGACTCCAGAAGACCGGGGGAGGGAGAAAGCGTGACATTAATTCAACCGTATAGCATTCCGCGGGAGAAGGCGAATTTGGACAGACGGTTTCCGATTTTTATAGAAGATACGGTAGGGGTGGACTCCGGGTATCAGCGCATGCATTGGCATGACGCGCTGGAGATCAATATGATCAAGTCAGGCACCGGCTACTATATCATCAACGGCGAGCGGTTTGAATTCAAGCAAGGCGATATCCTGCTCATCAGCTCGAACGATCTCCACTGCGCCTACGAGACTCGCGATCTGGTTCTTCAAGTTGTGACCTTCGACGGTGCCTGGCTGACGGGCACGCTCCGGTATGACCCCGAGATTCTGGCTCCCTTCAAGGAGATGGGCGTCAACTTCTCGAACTTGCTCGACCGCGCTCATCCCCGTATGAGTACGCTCCGTTCGCTGCTCCTGGAGATGCAGGCGGAGCATGTCGGCGCGCAGCGCTCGCATACTTCACTTGTGTACGCCTGCCTCCATCAGTTCCTTGCTTACGTAAACCGCGACTTCCGCGCTCCCCGCCAAGGCGAGAACGCTGCGCTCGGCGCGGCCAAGCTGGAGAAGATCCGCCGCGTCATCCATGCGATGGAAAGCGATCTGGCCTATCCCTGGACCCTTCAAGAGATGGCCGACCGCGTATATCTCAGCCCGTCCCGCTTCTGCGACGTTTTCCGCCGGACGGTCGGCGTGCCTCCGCAGGTATATCTCATTCAGCTGCGGCTCGAGCAGGCCGTCCATCTGCTCAAATCTACCGACCGCAAAATCCTTGATATTGCCATGGAATGCGGTTTTCGTACGCTCTCCAATTTCAACCGTTTGTTCATCCGCCAATATGGCAGCTCCCCTCGGACCGTCCGACGCAAGATGTCCTGATCCCCTTCTCGTTTGCAAAACAGTAAGATTGAGTCAGTATTCGGTCGATTTGGCGCAGAGGTGCCGCCCCCCGACAGGTAAGATAAAGGAAATTACCGACGGGGGGCGATAATGGCATATGGCGCTTACCGACATCCGCAAAGCGCGACAGGATGGAGAACTCAAGCCGTCCGGGCCAACACGGTTTCTCCGGCAGTGGGACATTCAACTGATGGTATTGCCGGGCTTGATTTTTTTGCTGGTATTCAGCTACATCCCCATGTATGGCGTGCTCATGGCCTTTCAAGACTACAGCTTGTTCAAAGGCTTTTTCGGGAGCCCGTGGGTCGGTTTCAAGCACTTTGAGATGTTCTTCGGCGCTCCCGAATTCTGGACGGTCATCCGCAATACAGTCGTCATCAGCATGCTGAAGCTGCTGATCGGGTTCCCGGCGCCGATCCTGCTGGCGCTGATGCTGAACGAGATCCGCGGCCGCGTCTTCAAGCGGACGATTCAGACGATCAGCTATCTGCCTCACTTCCTTTCCTGGGTTATTGTCTCCGGTCTAGTCGCATCCCTGCTGTCCACGGAGAACGGCAGCCTCAATCTGCTTCTCCAACAGCTCAACCTGATCGGCGAGCCGATCAACTTTCTCTCCTTGCCCGAATACTTCTGGTCGATCCTCGTCGTCACAGACGTGTGGAAAGAGATCGGCTTCTCCTCGATCGTCTATCTGGCGGCGATCGCCGGTGTCGATCCGCATCTGCACGAGGCAGCCGCGGTGGATGGCGCGAGCCGGCTGCGCCAGATGTTCTCGATCACGCTGCCGGCGATTATGCCTGTCATCGTCGTCTTCCTCATTCTGGCCATCGGCAATTTGCTGAACGCGGGCTTCGAAAATATTTTGCTGCTCGCCTCGAATCCGGTCCTGCGGGATGTCAGCGACGTCCTGGACACCTACGTATACCGGATCGGCATCCAGAATTCCCGCTACTCCTACGCGACCGCGGCTGGTCTGTTCAAGGCGTTGATCAGCGTCGGGCTGCTCGTGGCCGCCAATCAACTGGCTCGACGGTCGGGGAACAGCTTATGGTAAGGCGAGGGGGATCGTCATGCTTAAACTAACCGCAGGGGACCGTGCGCTGCTTGCCGTCATTTATGCGCTGCTCGCCATACTGGGCTTCGTCGCTTTTTATCCGTTTTGGAATGCGGCCGTTATCTCCTTTAACGAAGGCATCGACACGGTGAAGGGCGGCGTGACGTTCTGGCCGCGCGAATTCACGCTTGCGAATTACCGGATCGTGTTCGAAGATGCCCGCTTGGTCAATGCCTTTCTGATCTCTATTTTGCGGACTGTGGTCGGTACCTTCTGCGGCATGCTGGCAACGGCGATTTTCGCATACGGCATGACGAGACGCGAGCTGATCGGCCGGAAGTACTACATGGTGTTCTGCATCGTCACGATGTATTTCAGCGGCGGCCTGATCCCTTCGTTTTTGCTTATTAGGGAGCTCGGCATGTTTAACTCGTTCTGGGTCATGGTGGTGCCGGGACTGATCAGCGTGTGGGACATGATTATCTTCCGGACCTTCTTCCTCGGGCTGCCGCTCGGGCTGGAGGAGTCGGCCAAGGTCGACGGCAGCTCCAATTGGGGCGTGCTGTTCCGCATCGTATTGCCCCTGTCCGGTCCCGTCATCGCGACGCTGTCGCTGTTCACGGCTGTCTATCATTGGAACGACTGGTTCACGCCGAGCATCTATATCAGCAATGCGGACTTGCTGCCGATCCAGACCAAGCTGCAGCAGATCCTGAATTCGAACATCATGAGCGAGCAAATGTCGCAGCTGAATTCGGCCGCCCAGGGACGGCTGAACAAGATGCGGACGGTCACCACCAAGTCGCTCTCGATGGCGACGATGATGGTGGCGACGCTCCCGATTCTGTGCGTGTATCCGTTCGTGCAGAAGTACTTCGTCAAGGGCGTGTTGGTCGGCTCGCTGAAGGAATAACGCACCGCTTCGAGAGGGTTAACGGCGCCAAGGCGCCTGGACCGCGCTCCCGCCTGCCGGCGGGTGCCGCATAGATCGAACGATCGAAGGGAGAGGGAAAAATGAAGATTCTCAAAAAAAAAGCTTCGCTCGCATGGTCCGGCATGCTGGCCGCTGCGCTGATCGCATCGGGGTGCTCTTCCGGCAACGGGGAGACGTCGTCTTCGTCCGGCACTGCTTCACAGGGAGGGACGGCTTCCTCGAAGACGGAGGGCGTCTACAATCTGGGCGAGAAGCCTTTGTCGTTTTCCTTTTACGGTCACTACGATTGGTACACGATGCCGAATTGGGGCGAAGACGAGGCTTCCAAGTGGATCAAGGCGAACAAAAAGGTCGACGTGACGCCCGTCAGTTCGGGAGGCAACGCGGCGCAAAAGCTGAGCACCATGATCGTCTCGGGCGAATTGCCGGACGTCATCTGGATGGAGCGGGGCGCCGATGTGGAGAAGCTGCGCGAGGCCGGCATGCTCGTCGCGTTCGACGATTACTTGGAGAAGTACCCGAATCTCAAAAAATGGGCTGGCGATTCGACGCTTGAGATGCTCCGTTCTCCGGACGGCAAAATTTATCAGTTCCCGAACTGGTATACGACGCAGCCGAACGGCAACGCGGGCTACCTGGTCAACAAGAAAATATACAACGACTTGGGCGCGCCCAAGCTGGAGACGACGGAGGATCTCTACAGTTATCTGAAGCTCGTCAAGGAAAAGTACCCGAATGTCATCCCGTTCGAAGGTGGCCAAAAGGCCGAGGCGATTACCGTGCTGTCCTCGGCGTTCGCGGAAAACCATCCGTACGACTTCAGCAGCGTCGCCATGCTGGCCGCGCCCAAGGGCGACAAACTGGCGTCGGTGTTCGAGGACGAAGCGTTCCGGGAGGGGGTCGCGTTCGGCTCCAGGCTGTATCGCGAGAAACTGATGAGCGCGGACACCTTCACGCAGCCGCTCGATCAGGTCGAGCAAAATATCGTGACCGGCAAGGTGGCGGTGTACGCCGCGTCCAGTCCGACCGAATTCGGCGCCATCGGCAACTCTCTGCTCAAGGCGGAGGATCCGGATGCCGGGTACATTATGATCTGGCCCGTGCACAAAGAGGGCCTGGACAAGAACAAGATTTTTACGGGCTCCTACAACCAGCTCGGCTGGAACGTGAGCGTCATCACCAAGAAGGCCAAGGATCCGGAAGCAATCTTCGCCTTTCTCGATTGGATGACAGGGCCCGAAGGCCAACGCGTCATCATGTGGGGGCCGCCCGGACTGTACTGGGACGGTGCGGATGAGGAAGATAAGCCTAAGTTCACCGATAAGTTCACGAGCGATACGAAGGGCCGTGACAAGCTGATGAACGACACGGTCAATCTTCAATGGGTAGGCAACACCGTTTACGTCGACAACGCGAAGATGAAGTTCGAGTCGACGCTGCCCGAGGATCTCAAGAGCTGGGAGACCAAATGGCAGTCCCAGATCACCTGGAAGACGCAGTTCAATACGACCGAATACGTCAATCTCGACCCTGCCGGGGATTCGCCGGAAGGCATCGTGGCGCAGAGCGTGAAGGAGATTTACGAAAAGGCCTTCGCGCAGGCGATTCTGAACGGAAAAAGCGACGAAGACGTCTATTCGATCCTGGACAAGGCCAATGCAGACGCAAAGTCTGTGGGCTACGACAAGCTGTTGGATTATAAGACGAAGAAGTGGCAGGAAAACCGGAGCAAGCTGCAAAAATAACGGGGTTAAATTGAGAGGCGGCGGAACCGGCGCCGCGATTCGCTCGCGGAAGCCGGAAAACCGACCGCCGTCAGGGGAGAGGAAAGCTTGAAGTACTTTTTGGGCGTCGACGGGGGCGGCAGTAAGACGCTCGCCGTCGTCAGCGACGAGCGGGGCCGGATCGTCGGCCGCGGCTACGGCGGATGCGGCAATCATCAGCTGGGCCCGGAGTCGGCCAAGGCGAATATCCGCGCGGCCGTTGACGAAGCGCTGGCCAGCGCGAACGTATCCCGCGTCGACGTGGCGTATGCCGTCTACGGTCTCGCGGGCGCCGACAGGGAAGAGGACTTCCGCATTCTGCGCCCGATGATGGCAGGGCTGGGGCTGGGTTCGCACGATATCGTATGCGATACGGTCATCGGCCTTCGCGCGGGCACCCGGCAGCCGGACGGCATCGCGCTCGTCTGCGGCAGCGGTACCAACTGCTATGGGATCAACAAGCAGGGAGCGTCGTTTCAATGCGGAGGCTTCGGCTATGCCTACGGCGACTTCGGGGGCGGCGGCGAACTGGCCGTCGAGGCGTTCCGCGCCGCGATCCGGGCCTGGGAGGGCAGGGGGGAGCCGACGCTGCTCACGGAAGCGGTGCCCGCCGCGCTCGGTTACGCTTCCGTCGAGGCGATGTTCCACGATTTTCTCGATCACGACGCAAACATCCCGCGCGATCTCGTCAAAGTGCTGTTCGAAGTCGCGGATCGCGATGAGACGGCGAAGGCCATCCTACGGCGCCAGGGCGTCGAGCTCGGCTTGTCGGCTGAGGCGACGATCCGCCGGCTCGGCATGGAGGGGGATCGCTTCAATGTCGTGCTGGTTGGCAGCGTGCTGACCCGCGGGGATAGCCGCTATGTGATGCCCTATATCGAAGCCGCTGTCCGCGCGGCAGCGCCGGAATGCAGCCTGCGCGTGCTGACGATCGAGCCGGCTGGCGGCGCGCTGCTGCTGGCGATGGACCGGGCAAGTTTTGGGATCGGGCCGGAGGTATACGATAATCTTGCGCAGGCATTGTCCGTTCAGGCTTTCCAACAAGGAGGGGCGGAGGAATGAAGGTGGCGGTCATCGGCGGAGGCTCGTCCTATACGCCGGAGTTAATCGAAGGGTTCATCGCCAATTACGAGCGACTGCCGGTCCGGGAGATCGTCCTGGTCGATGTGTCGGAAGGGCAGTGGAAGCTGGACATTGTCGGTCGCCTGGCTAAGCGAATGGTGGCGCGTTCGGGGCTGCCGATCCAGGTCCGGTTGACCCTTGATCGGCGCGAGGCGCTCGACGGCGCGGACTTCGTATCGACGCAGATGCGGGTCGGACTGCTGGAGGCCCGCGCATGGGACGAGACGATACCGCTCCGTTACGGGATGATCGGGCAGGAGACGACGGGGCCTGGCGGCATGATGAAGGCGCTGCGGACGATTCCCGTGCTGCTCGATATCGCGCGCGACATGGAGGCGCTGTGCCCGGATGCGTGGTTGCTCAACTTCACCAATCCGGCCGGGATGGTGACCGAAGCGATCTTGAAGCATTCCCGCATCCGCTCGGTCGGTCTGTGCAATTCCCCGATCGGCGCGTACAAGTGGCTGTCAGGCCTCTACAGCGTGCCCGTCGACAGGATCTATTGCGAATTCGTAGGGCTCAACCATTTGCATTGGATCAGCGACATCCAGGTGGACGGCGTCCCCAAGCTGCCGGAGCTGCTGGGCGAAGGCGGCGGCTACTCCGCCGCGAACGTGCCGCAGCTCGGCTGGAATGCGTCATTGCTTCGCTCGCTCGGGGCGATTCCGTCGTATTACCTGAAGTATTTTTACCTTCACCGCGAGCTTTTGGCCGAGCAGCAGGCCGCGGCGTTAAAGGGAGAGACTCGCGCGGAGACGGTCAAGCGGCTGGAGAGCGAGTTGTTCGAGATTTACCGCGACGAGCGCCTGGCGGAGAAGCCGAAGCAGCTCGAGCAGCGCGGAGGCGCCTATTATTCCGAGGCGGCGGTCAAGCTGATGGTTTCGCTGCACAACGATGCCAAGGATGTGCAGACGCTGAACGTACGCAACGACGGCACCCTTGACTTCCTGCCGGACGACGCCTGCATCGAGGTCAACTGCGTCGTCCACGCTGAAGGACCTAAGCCGGTGCAGCCCAGGACCATGCCTCGGTCGGTCGTCGGCTTGATCCACGCGGTAAAAACCTACGAGCGGCTCGCGATCGAGGCAGCGGTCGAGGGGGACAAGGGCAAAGCACTGCTTGCCCTGGCCCATCATCCGCTCGTGCCGTCCTCGAACGACGCGGAACGCATGTTAGGCGAGATGATCGAGAAGAACCGGGCGTACCTGCCTTCGTTTTTTCGGTGAACCGGTTACAATACAAAGCGGACGGCGCGGATCTTCATGCGCCGTCCGCTTTGTGTTGCGGCTCATGCTTGCTTATCGGGCGAACAGCCCCCGGTATCGGTCCACGATCTCCGGGACGCCGAGACCGAGCGACTCTCGCATATGAATCACCCCGGCCGGCTGGAGCGAGCAGAGCAAGATATGCGCTTGTGCGACGCATCTTGCGCGCATGTCGTCGTCGGATTCGACGGTTGCCGCGGGTGCTGCGGCCTCATGGCCCACGCGTCGGGCGCGTTCGGCCTCTTCGTACAAGCCGGCGATCAGGTCCAGCAAATACCGGTACATCGGCGAGCGGAAAAATACGGACTCATCCTCGCAATCGTGAACCGTATGAATCGGCAGCAAAAGCTGAAATTTTTCGTCGATGAACTGAATAATGTATTGAAGGACGCCGCCGATTCTCTCGCAGGCGGGCAGGTGTTTATTCTTCGCAAGGAAATCCTCCAGCTGCTTGACCGTATCCATGGCCACTTGCTCGGCAATGGCGGCGCAGAGCTCCCCTTTATGCGAATAACAGCGATAGAGCGTGCCCTGGCCGACCCCGGCCGTCTTGGCGATCTGATGCATGCTGACCGTCTGCACGCCCTGCTCCGCGAACAGCTTCTTGGCGGCCTGCAGGATCAGGCGGCTGTTCTCGGCGGCGTCGCTGCGCTTGCGTGGCTTGATCATCGGGAGACGCTCCTTTCAAATGAATTGAACTTCGCGTTGACAAACGGACAATTGTCCGGTAACATGGCATTAAAAAGCGGACAATTGTCCGCTTAAAGAAGCCGCAGTCCTTTATAGCCTTGCATGATTCTATTGTAACGTTGAAGCCGAGCGGCGGTCAACGGCGCGATAGATCGGAGAGAGGCGCGGGGCGAGCGGCTACCTAAGGGAGAGTGGAGCGCTACAATGCAAGCCAATGCTGCATCGCCAGGTCAGCCGACATCCATCAAGGATGTATTCGCGCCGCTGATCGCCATCATCGTCGGCATATTCATGGTCATCCTGGACGGGACGGCCGTTAACGTCGCCCTGCCCCAGCTGATGGTCGAGTTCAATCAGAACAGCCTGTCGCTCGTCCAATGGACGGTCACCGGCTACGCGCTGGCCCAGGCCGCCGTCATCCCGCTGGCGGGCTGGCTGTCGGATCGCTTCGGCGCCAAGCGGGTATTCCTGATCGCGATTGGCCTGTTCACGATCGGATCGCTGCTGTGCGCGATGTCCAATTCGGTTGAGATGCTCATCGCGTTCCGCATCCTTCAAGGTCTGGGCGGGGGCGTCGTCAGCCCGATCGCGATGGCCTTCATCTACAGACTGTCGCCTCCGGGAAAAGTCGGCCAGGTCATGGGCATGCTCGGCATCCCGATTCTGCTCGCGCCTGCGCTCGGTCCGGTTATCGCCGGCTGGCTCGTCGACTACGCGAGCTGGGAATGGATTTTCCTGCTGAACCTGCCGATCGGCATCATCGGCATCCTGCTAGGCATTCGCACGCTGCCGAAGATGGACCGCCAGTCCGTCGCTTCGCTCGACATGCTCGGCATCATTCTGGCGCCGATCGCGTTCGCCGCGCTCGTCTACGGCGTATCCGAAGGCGGCAAGACGGTCGCGACGGGCAACAACTGGACGGCGGCTTCAACGTTGACCGGCATCGGCATCGGCGTCGTCGCGCTCATCCTGTTCATCATCGTCGAACTGAGACGCCGCGATCCGCTGCTCGAGCTGCGCGTATTCCGCTCCAGCACGTTCACGCGCGGCATCATCGTTCAGTGGGTATCGCAAATCGCGTTGTTCGGCACGCTGTTCCTCGTTCCGCTGTTCCTGCAGCAGGCTAAAGGCTACACCGCGTTCGAGACCGGCCTGATTATGATTCCCCAGGCGCTCGCCTCGGCGATCATGATGCCGATCGGCGGCCGGCTGAGCGACAGGTTCGGCGCGCGACCGCTCGTGCTTGCGGGCATGATCGTCACGACGGCATCCGCCTTCCTGCTGTCCGGCATCTCCGCCGACGCCGGCGTGAGCGCGATTATCCTGCCGCTGGCCTTGCTCGGCGCCGGAATGGGATTGTTCATGATGCCGCTCAACACGTACCTGATCCAGTCCGCTCCGCAAAATCTCGTCGGCCGCGTGACTTCGCTCACGAATGCCGCGCAGCAGGTCATGATGTCGTTCGCGGTAGCCGGTCTCACGACGCTGTCCGCGTCGCGGATGAAGGATATTATGGTCGACAAGCAGCTGCAAGCACCCGATCTGCACACGTATTCGGATGCGTTCGGCTTTACTTTCCTCGTGCTGACGGGCGTCGCCGTCGTGGGCCTCGTGCTCGGGGTGCTGCTCTCCAAGCCGAAAAACCCGCTGCCCGAAGGGGAAGCCGGCGCCGAAGTGCACATGATCGTCGGCTGATGCGTATCCGTTCGCGTTCCCGCGCGGACGGACGTCGGCCCAATTGGACGACCCCCGCAGGGTACCTGCGGGGGTCTGGTTTTTTTAATGCGATGCGATTGAATTTGTCGTACACCTGCATTTACAAGCGAAACCGCGCAATTCTTCCTGATAAATCATATGCACGAAAGCAACGAAAGCCCTGCCTCTCAGTCGTTCTTGCGGCTCCAATGACCGCGCCAGTCTTGAATTCGTGTCCTTCCAGCAGCCTTGGTAAAAAGGAATGATGTGGGGAACGCAGAGGGGTTCGACCCCAATGGAGAGGAAAAATCAGAGGGTTAACACTTGTCTAATATATTATAATACACGAAGACAAGAGAGATTGTCAATAACAAGACGCCAGACAGGGGATTGACCGCGGCAGGCGGATTCGTTAGAATGATGGTGTAAACGCGTGTTTACAATCCTTGATCAGCGTTCTAAAAGGATGGCTATACATGAAGAAAACAGAAATCAACTCGGTCGAGATCGCCAGGCTCGCCGGTGTATCCCGAAGCACGGTCAGCCGCGTAATCAACAATTATGCCAATGTGCCGCCCGAGACGCGCAAAAAGGTCATGGAGGTCATCGACGCCTACCAATACGTACCGAATCTGTCGGCGCAGGTGCTCGCGGGCAAAGGCACGCGCACGATCGGCCTGTTCGTCATCGAAGCCGGCCGCATCTCGGGCGATATGCTGACGAACCTGCTGCTCGCGAGCGTCGTCGAGCATGCTTCCTCGCGCGGCTATTACGTGCTGACCTATATTATCCGCGATACGGCGGATGCGGACAGCGTGCGCGGCGTCAAGGACGCCTTCTACCAGCGCCGCGTGGACGGCGGCATCTTCATCGGCGCGGCCAATGAGGAGCCGTTCATCGAGGCGCTGATCGCAGACGGCTTCGCGGTCGGCGTCGTGGATCAGCATCTGCCGGGCCGCAGCGAAGCCAACCGGATCGTCGCCAACTTCGACAATGCGTACGGCATGCGTCTGGCGGTCGGCTACCTCGCCGAGCTCGGACATCGCGACATCGGCATCGTGAACGGCGACATGAACCGCTATTCCGGCATCGACAAGTACAATGGCTTCCTGGCCGCGATGCAAGAGCATGGTTTGGAGGTGCGCGAGTCTTGGGTGCGGCCGGGCTTGTTCCATGAGGAGGCCGGGTACCAGGCGATGCGCAAGCTCCTTGAGGAAGAGAAGCGGCTGCCAACGGCGATGATCATGGCCAACGACAGCGTCGCGTTCGGCGCGATTCGAGCCCTGCAGGAGGCGGGCCTGTCGGTGCCCGAGGACATGTCCGTCATCGGGTTCGACGACCACGCGCTGAGCGCGAGATTCAAGCCGGCTTTGACGACGGTGGCGATCGACTTCGGCGACATGATGAGCAGCCTGACGGACTACGTGATTGGTCATATCGAAGACGCCGAAGGCACCGCGAGCCGATATATGTCGAGCTCCAGGCTCATCAAGCGGGAGTCCTGCCGTCCGGTCGGACGTTAGGCGAGTCAATTCCGAGTTGGAAAATAAGCGACAGAGGAGCGAGGCAACGTGGAGAAAGGCTTGTTGGGCAACAATACGATTACGCAAATCGGACTGGTCGTCCGCGACATCGAGAAGACCTCGCAGGCGTATGCCGACTTCTTCGGCGTCGACAAGCCCGCCTGGTTCTGGACGGACGCGCCCGAGATCGCGCGCACCGAGTACGGCGGGCAGCCCTCGAAGGCGCGGGCGAAGCTCGCGTTTTTCGACATGGGCTCGCTGCAGCTCGAGCTGATCGAGCCCGACGAGCACCCGAGCACATGGCGGGAGTCGCTCGAGCGCGACGGCGAGGGCTTTCACCATATCGCCTTCGTCATCGAGGGCATGCAGCAAAAAATCGAACTGCTCGGCCGCCAGGGCCACAAGCTGCTGCAAAAGGGCGAATACACGGGCGGGCGCTACGCCTATATGGATACGTCGTCCGAGCTGAAGCTGCTGGTCGAGCTGCTGGAGAACGACCGATGAACCTGCTGATCACCGGCGCCTCACGGGGGCTCGGATATGAGCTCGCCAAGCTCGCTGCCGCGCGCGGCCACGTCGTGGCGGCATGCGTTCGCGACGCGGGCCGCGCGGGCGACGATCTTGCGCAGCTCGCGGACCGCTATCCGGGCCTGGTGCGCATCGAGGCGCTCGACGTGTCGGACGAGTCGCAGGCGCAGGCGCTTGCCGCGAAGCTTCGCGGCGAAGGGTTCGTGCTGGACGCGCTCGTGAGCAACGCGGGCATCCTGCTTGGCCGCAGCGGGGGCATCGCTTCGCTGGAGATGGACGAGCTGAAGCGCACGTTCGAGGTGAATCTCTACGGCCCTCTGATCGTCGCCAAGCATCTGACGCCGCTCATGCGGGAGAGCATGTCCGGCGCGGAGATCGTCGTACACATCGCTTCGGACGCAGGCAGCTTCGCGGGGGCCTACGGCGGCGATTATCCGTACGCACTGTCCAAGATCGCGCTGTCGATGTTCACGAAGCAGTTGAACGAGGAGCTGAAGCCAAGAGGCATTCGGGCACTCGCCGTTCACCCCGGCTGGATGCGCACGGACATGGGCGGACAGTCGGCGCCGCTGTCTCCGGCGGAGAGCGCACTCGGCATTATCGACCTTGTCGAGGGGACAACCGAAGTGCCGGCGGAGACCTGGTTTGTCGATTACACGGGCAGAGCGATGCCGGTTTGACCGCCTCATAACAACATACAGGAAGGACGCGCTTTTCCGGTGATGGGCTGCCGGGGAAGCGCGTTTTTGTATGCAGCCGATCGGCGGCGTTCGGTGCGGTTGCCTCGTTGTTATGTTGTATGGACGGTAAATTATGAAACGGCTTGGTCGAAGGCGGCGTATACAAAGGTGGCAGCCAATGATTTGAACGACTGTTCGAATGGAAGGGAAGACGGACCTGTTTGCTTCCGAGAAAGGACGAAGAGTAATACCGCCCGATTGCATTCATTGACATTTGAACGGTCGTTCGATAGGATGGAAAAAGAAGGGTGCGGACGCGGCGTTGCGATCCTGACGCCATGCTGCGTCTGTATTTAAAGAGATCAAAGGAGCGGAGTGCATGAGGAGCATTATCGGGTTTTCGCTTAAAAACAAATTCGCCGTCTGGATGATCACCATTATCGTCCTTGTGGCGGGTATGTATTCCGGGCTGAACATGAAGCAGGAGAGTCTGCCCAATCTGTCGTTTCCGTATTTGAGCGTTACGACGGTTGTGCCGGGCGCCGCCCCGCAGGGCGTCATCGAGCAGGTAACGGAGCCGCTGGAGCAGCGTCTGCAAAGCGTCGAAAACGTTAAAAACGTAACGTCGACGTCGATGTCGAACGTGTCTAACATCAATCTGGAATTCGACTTCGGCCAAAACATGGACAAGGCGATGAGCGACGTCCGCGAAGCGATTGCGGCCACGACACTGCCGGAAGGCGCGCAGACGCCGACCATCTCCAAGTTCTCGATCAATACGTTCCCTGTCATGTCGCTCAGCGCCTCGGGCGAGGGCAGCCTGGAGGACCTGACCAAGATCGTGACCGACGTGGTGCAGCCTGCGCTTGAGGATATCTCGGGTGTGGCATCCGTCCAGATCTCGGGTCAATCGGTCAAGGAGGTCAAACTGACCTTCGACCAGGCCAAGCTGGCGCAGTACGGCATGACCGAAGCTTCGGTCGAGCAGATGATTCAGGCGTCCGCGGTCGAAGTGCCGCTGGGCATTTTCACGATGGGCAAGTCGGAAAAGTCGATCCTCGTCGACGGCGGCATCGTCACGCTGGACGACCTGAAAAATCTTGCGATTCCGGCTGTACCCGCTTCGGCGGGCGCACCGGGGGCTGGACAAGGCGGCGCTGCAGCAGGTGGCCAGGGTGGCCAGGGCGCTAACGGCGCCGCCGGCGGCGCGACCGGTCAAGGCGCTGCAGGCGCAGGCAACGGAGCCGGGGCGACAGCGGGCATTCCGACCGTCAAGCTGAGCGATCTGGCCAATGTGGAGCTCGTCTCTCAATCCGAATCGGTCTCCCGCACGAACGGCAAGGACTCGATCGGCATCCAGATCGTCAAGTCCAACGATGCCAATACGGTCGATGTCGTCAACGCCGTCAAGGACAAAGCCGATGAGCTCAAGTCTGACCATCCTGACCTGTCGCTGACGACGCTGCTCGACCAGGGCAAGCCGATCGAGAAGTCGGTCGAGACGATGCTGAACAAGGCGCTGTTCGGCGCGCTGTTCGCGGTTATCATCATCCTGCTTTTCCTGCGCAACATCCGCACCACCCTGATCTCCATCCTGTCGATCCCGCTGTCGCTCATCATCGGCGTGCTGCTGCTCAAGCAGTTCGACATCACGCTTAACATCATGACGCTGGGCGCGATGACGGTCGCTATCGGCCGGGTCGTGGACGACTCCATTGTCGACATCGAAAACATATACAGGCGGATGTCGCTGACGGGCGAGAAGCTGAGAGGCAAGGAGCTCGTGCTGGAAGCGACGCGCGAGATGTTCATGCCGATCATGTCGTCGACGATCGTCACGATCGCCGTCTTCCTGCCGCTTGGCACCGTCAGCGGAATGGTCGGACAGCTGTTCCTGCCGTTCGCGCTGACGATCGTATTCGCCCTGCTCGCCTCGCTGCTCGGGGCGATCACGGTCGTGCCGATGCTGGCGCACTCCTTGTTCAAGAACGGCGTGAAGCCGGGCAAAGGTCACGATCACGAAGACAAGCCGGGCAAGATGGCGATGGGCTACCGGCGCATTCTGTCGGCCGCGCTGCGCCACAAGGTGATCACGGTCGTCATCTCGGTCGTCATTCTCGTGGCGAGCTTGTTCCTGATCCCGGTCATCGGCGCGAGCTTCCTCCCCGAGGAGGAAGAGAAGTACACGATGATCACCTACTCGCCCGAGCCGGGGGCGCTGCTGTCCGACGTCGAGGCGCGCGCGCTCAAGGTCGAAGAGGCGCTGCTCAAGGATTCGGACATCACGAACATGCAATATTCGATCGGAGGCAGCAACCCGCTGTCGCCTGGCCCTTCCAAGGGCGGCCTGTTCTACCTGCAATTCAAGAACGAGACGAAGCACTTCGCCGACAAAAAGGAAAAGCTCGTGACCGACCTGCAGGCGCTCGTGCCCGAGGGTACCTGGTCCGAGATGGACTTCTCCGGCGGCGTCGGCGGCAGCACGTTCAGCATGAGCATTTACGGCGACGATCTGACGACTGTCGGCACGGCGGCGAATCAAGTCGCCGAGCTGATGAAGAAGGACAGCAACTTCAAGAAGGTCGATACGAGCTTGTCCAAGACGTATGAGCAGTACACGCTGGCGGCGAATCAGCAGAAGCTGAGCCAATACGGCCTGACGGCCGGCCAGGTAGCGATGGCGCTCATGCCGCAGCAGCAGTCCAAGGCGCTTGCGCGCATCCAGGAGGAAGGCAAGAAGTACGACGTCTTCGTGGAAAAGGAAACGGCGACCTACGGCGGCATCGAGGATCTCGGCAACGTTAAACTGCAATCCCCGCTCGGCATTCAGGTGCCGATCAAGGACGTCGTCGACGTCCGGGAAGGCGCGGCGCCGAACTCGATCGCGCGGGAGAACGGACGCCTGGTCGCGACGGTTAGCGCAGAGATCACGGCATCCAACGTCGCCAAGGCTTCGTCCGACCTGCAAGACAAAGTCGACGCGCTGAAGCTGCCCGAGGGCGTCGAGGTCAGCTACGGCGGCGTCACGGAGCAGATCAACGAGACGTTTACGCAGCTCGGTCTGGCGATGGCCGCGGCGATCGCGATCGTTTACCTCGTGCTCGTGCTGACGTTCGGCGGCGGTCTTGCACCGTTCGCGATCATGTTCTCGCTGCCGTTCGCCATCATCGGCGGATTGGTCGCGCTCTGGCTGACGGGCGAGACGCTGAGCGTATCGGCGCTCATGGGCGCGCTCATGCTGATCGGCACCGTCGTCACCAACGCGATCGTGCTGAACGACCGGGTCATCCCCAAGGAGCAGGTAGGCCACACCAAGCGGGATCCTAGCCATGTCGTTCCTTAGGAAGACA
>NZ_JAGXJW010000008.1:0-4470 GCF_019091135.1 Cohnella sp. GbtcB17
CCAAGGAGTTACTTTGTCACGGGGCTTCAACCTTAGGATCTCTCCACCAGTTGCCCGTCAGCTACGAGGCGACTTGGTTCTTACCTCGGCCGGACTTCCACTGGCTAGTTGTGCCTAGCTTGGCTAGGCGCGCTGAATTGAAAAAGCCGGATACGTTCTCCAAGCGCGACGCGCGCTGGGGAGCATATCCGACTTTCCTTGTTTCCTTCACTTCGATGAATGCGGTGGGTTATTCGGGCTTGATGACGCCCTTTTTGAGAATGATGTTGGCGTAAATCGCGCTCTCGCCCGTCGCCACGATCGCGTACGCTTGCTTCGCCCGCTCGTAGAACGCGAATCGCTCCACTTCCTCGAACGGCTCCGCAAGACCGGTCCGCTCGCGAATAATATCGCCGTACCGGCCCCAGATCGGCGTCTCGGCCGTATCGCCGGGCACGACCTGCATGAGCGCAACCGGCCGATCCGCATACTGGTCGAGCGGCATCAGCTTCAGCACCGCGTCCAGCAGCTCCGGCACGCCATGGCCGTCGGCGCGCACGAGACGCTGGGCGTGGCTGGCTGCCGGGAAGTTCCCGTCGCCCAACACGATCTCGTCGCCGTGTCCCATTTCCATCAAAATCTTCAGCAGCTCCGGAGACAATATCGCCGGAATTCCCTTCAACAATTCAATCGACCTCCCGCCGGCTTCTGCGCGTACGCACGGTCAGAACGCGCGGGCCGCCCGAACCGGACATGCCCCGGCACGCAGGCCGAATCGCCCGTTTCTGCCGTCTTCTGCCAGTATAACCGACGCGGTTCGTCTTGTCTTTATTGAGCTGCGCTCGACAACGCATCCGAAATGACTTTGACGCCTGTCCTGCGGTCGATCGGCCCGTAGCCAAGCACCAGTTGGCCGTCCACGCCGTAGACATGCCCGTTTTTGACCGCCTTCAGGTTTTTCCAGATCGTGCTGTCCTTCCACGTATCGGTGAACGCGGCCATCGTGGAATCGTGATAGTTGAAGTAGCCAAGGATCAGATAATCGGGATCAAGCGCGCTGAGTCCTTCGAGGCTGAGCTCGGCGCCGCTCTTTCCGATATCGCCTTCGGGCGCTTTCAGGCCAAGTCCGTCATAATAATCCTTCAGATAGTCGCTGCCCTGCAGGTAGACCGTCTTGTCCCGCACTTGCAGGAACGCGACCGTGCCTTGGAGCGCCGCGAGCTTTTCTTTGGCTGCCGCCAGCTCGCTCCTGTAGCCGGCAATATAGTCCGCGGCCACCTGCTCCTGTCCCAGAATCTTGCCGATCTCCGTCACGAGCGCCGGCCAGTTCGACCATACGTCCGTCCGCGCTTCGTCGATGACGACCGTCGTCGCGACTTGGGACAGTTGCGGCAGCACCTTCTCGTTCGTCTTGTTGCCCGCGATGATCAGATCGGGGCCGTAAGCCGCCAGCTTTTCGAGATTGACCTCCGTGTTCTCGCCCACGATCCGGATGTCGGCGATTTTATCGGCGTACGCTTTGTAGGCGTCCGTGCCGAGCAGGGATTGTTTCTCCGTAAAAGGAAGCGCGAACGCTGCGGAGTCGAGGTCGAACAGCAGCAGCGAATCGGTATAGCCCCAGTGGAGCACCGCCACCTTCTTGGGCTGCTCCGGGAGCGTCACGTCGCCGCCGACGCTTGTCACCGTGCGCGGATATGCAGCCGCAGCTTCCGAAGCGCCCGCGGACGCAGCGGGACTGCCGCTGCCGGCGGCGCCCGCTCCGCCTGTGGAAGCGCCGGCCGTTGCGCCTGCACCGGCGCTTGGGCTGCCCGAAGCTTCGTTATTTCCGTTGCCGCAGGCCGACAGCAGCACAAGCAGCAGCATCAAACCGACAAGCGTCGGCCACCATTTGAAGCGATTCATCATGTTAAAGATTTCCCCTCTGCTCATCTAGTAGATAACGATTCTCATTATCATCTAGACTTTAACACCTCGCCCGCTTGCTGCAAATGGAGAAAAGTTAGCGATCAGGATGGACGATTTCGCCTATGCTTCAGTCCGAGCTCGCCCGGAGATTGCCCTTTGTGCTTTTTGTAAAGTCGGCTGAAATAGTAGGCATCCGGGTAACCGACGCTTCTCGCCACCGCATGCACCGTATACGATCCGGTCGCGAGCAGCTCCTCCGCGCGGTTCATTCTGTACCGAATCAAATAATCGATCGGTCCCATGCCCATAAACCTGCGAAACTGCGTCGAAAAATACTTGGGCCCGAGCCCATGCCGCCCGGCCAGCCGCGCAAGCGTAATCGGCTCCGCGTAATGCGCGTGAATCAGCTCAAGCGTGTCGCTTACCATTGTGGAAGCCGGTCCGTGCCTGACTGTACGCGCCGCGACGAGCAGCCGGTTCACGAGCTGGTAAAACAACGTTTTTTTCTCAAGCCGCATCATGCCGTCCGGAAGCGCAGCCGCCCGCAGCAGCCGCTCCAGTAGCAGACGCTGCTCCGGGTCCGCACCGACGCGCAGCGACGAGACGGCAGCCACTATCTGCGCAGCCTCGCCGATCGGCGGCTCCGGCAAGTAGTGGACGAGCCCGTATTCGAACGTCTCGCCTCCCGTCCGGATCTCGAGCCGTCTGTTCACCCCGCCGATCAGCGCGACGCCCGGCTCCATCGCATGCCGCTCCGCGCCGTCAAAAATAAAATCGGCCTGACCGCTCAGACCGATAATGACCGCACACTTGGAGGTCGGTCGCTCTACGTGCCCGGTATATGCCGATTCGGCCGCGAGGACCGTGCGGTAAACGCCGTGAACGGTCAGATTCGCGCCTTCGAATGCTTCAGCCAATTGCTCGCATGTATAGGACATGTTCGCGCCGTCACGTCCTTTCCGTAATAAAAAGGGCGGCAGCGCCGCCCGCGATTTATACCTTTTGCCCGAACACCTGTCCGATCATGTCCGCGATCGTGCGGCCGTCGAGCACTTCCATCATCCTGCGCTCGGTCTCGCGAATGACGTCGCCGAACGCTTCCTTCATACCCGAACCGAGCGCCGTGCAGTCGTCCGCGCTGTCGAGCATCCCGCTGTGCAGCGGCTCCGCGATCTCGAGCGCCCGATACACTTCGCCTAGCGTGATCGCCTCCGGTGGCTTGAGCAGGAAGTAACCGCCTTCTCTGCCTTCGCGCGCTCCGACGATCTGTGCCCTGGCCAGGCGCGAGAGGATTCGCCGCATGAGCGTCGCCTCCGTGGCGCAGCCTCCGGCGATCTCGCCGCTTGGACAGCGATCGTCCCGGTCGGCGTGATGGGCCAAGTAAACGAGGGACTGCAGCGCATAGCCGAACCATCTCGGCGTCGCCACGCCTCCGCATTTATCGATTGCCATAAACACACCTCCATCCGGCGTACTCGCTATTAACACAGTATAGCGCATCGGGATGCAACCTGTCTCTTGAAAAAGAAGATCTTCATCGACCGCACGCGGACAATGAAGATCGAGTACCATCAAACGAGATTGCCGCGCCTATTGGGTACGGGAAGCGGCCTGGATCGCGCCGTATGCCCAGTGTGCCGCGGAAACGTCGGAATAAAGCGGCTTGGGCAACCGATCGTCCTGACGTCCAAGCACCTTGTTCAAGATCGTGACCGCCTCCGCTCGCGTTAGCGGCCGGTCCGGGCGGAACATGCCGTCCTCATAACCTCCAATGATGCCAGCGGCTTGTGCTTGAACAATCGCAGGTTCGGCCCAGTGGCCTTGAATATCCGTGAAGCCAGTGCCGGTCTGCTGCGCGCTCTTCATTCCAAGCTTATGCAGGAGCACGGCCATCTCCGCCCTGGTAATCGCAGCGTCCGGATGGAATTTCCCGTCAGGATAACCGTTCATCCAGCCGCGGTTCGCAGCTTGGGCAATTGCCTGCGATGCCCAATACGTCTGAGAAACGTCTTGGAAGTGCGTTTCAGTGCCGGTATCGTCGACGTTGCCGAACAGTCTGGTTAAAATGACAGCCATCTCTGCCCGAGTAAGGCTGGCATTCGGTCTGAAAAGACCTCCGGGATAGCCGCCGATGTATGCGATCCCCTTGTCCGACAGTTCTCCGCTGGTTTGACCAGGTTCAGGGCTTGGGCTTGGGCTTGGGCTTGGTCCGGAGCCAGTTCCCGGGCCCGGGCCTCCACCTTCTCCGCCGCCAGATGCGCTCACAGGCGTAACCGCGTTAGAGATGCCCGAAGGCTGCGACTCGCCCTTCACGTTCACGGCCTTCACCGTGAACGTATACGTCGTGCCGTTCGCGAGACCCGTCACAGCGACGGCGATCTTGCCTTCAGCCGCCGCGCCTGCGCTCTCGACCGTCTTCGCTTCCGCGCCGTTCGACCACGCCGTCACCTTGTAGCCCGTGATCGGCTTGCCGCCGTCGCTCGTTGGCGCCGTGAACGTCACCGTCGCCGATGCATCGCCCGGCGACGCGCTTACTCCGGTCGGCGCATCCGGCACCGTAGACGTATCCGGCTCGACCGGCGCCGC
>NZ_JAGXJW010000008.1:4570-163940 GCF_019091135.1 Cohnella sp. GbtcB17
CGGCGTGACCGCGTTCGATGGTGCCGAAGGCGACGACTCGCCCTTCACGTTCACGGCCTTCACCGTGAACGTATACGTCGTGCCGTTCGCGAGACCTGTCACAGCGACGGCGATCTTGCCGTCTGTCGCCGTACCTTCGCTTTCGAACGTCTTCTCTTCCGCGCCGTTGGACCACGCGGTCACCTTGTAGCCCGTGATCGGCTTGCCGCCGTCGTTCGTTGGCGCGGTAAACGTCACCGTCGCCGATGCATCGCCCGCCGATGCACTGACCCCGGTCGGTGCATCCGGCACCGTAGACGTATCCGGCGCCGCCGGCGTGACCGCGTTCGATGGTGCCGAAGGCGACGACTCGCCCTTCACGTTCACGGCCTTCACCGTGAACGTATACGCTGTGCCGTTCGCGAGACCCGTCACAGCGACGGTGATCTTGCCTTCAGCCGCCGTGCCTGCGCTCTCGACCGTCTTCTCTTCCACGCCGTTCGACCACGCCGTCACCTTGTAACCCGTGATTGGCTTGCCGCCATCGTTCGAAGGCGCCGTGAACGTCACCGTCGCCGATGCATCGCCTGCAGACGCGTTGACCCCGGTCGGCGCATCCGGCACCGTAGACGTATCCGGCTCGACCGGCGCCGCCGGCGTCACCGCGTTCGACGGTTCCGAAGGCGACGACTCGCCGTACTCCGTCTTCGCCTTCACGGTAAACGTGTAGGTGTGCCCGTTCGTCAGGTTCAAAACGGTGACCGGGCTCGAATCGCCGGTCGCCTGGCCGGCTTCCACGCCGTCGTCCCAAGCGGTGACCTCGTACAATGCCTGTGTACCTCCATACAGTTGTCCGGGGTCAAAGCTGATCTCCGCCTCGCCGTTACCGGCAACCGCGGTCACCTCGGTCGGCGCATCGGGCGCGCCATAAGGCACGACGGGGGCGGCTGGGGCAAAGTCTGACCAACCTATGTCATTTCCGGCTGCCACCTCGACCGTATAGGTAACGCCCTTTTCCAGTCGGCCAATCGTTCCCGAACGTTTGTCCGGAGCGAGCGTTCTGGCAGAAACCTCCACGCCATCCTTCACCGCGCGAATTCGATAAGCCACGATCGGCGTGCCTCCGTCCGTCTCCGGCGCTTCGAACGTGACTGTGGCGTTTCCATTGCCCGGCACTGCTGTCACGTTGCGCGGAAGCCCCGGCTTGCCTAGCGGGACGACCGGCTCCGTCAAGTCCGATTCGGCGGACCAGCCGTTCGCGTTCAACGCCTTGGCGGAGAATTTGTAGGCGGTCCCGTTCGTCAGCCCGGTAACGATAGCAGGCTGAAAATTACCTTCGCCGTCAGGGTCCAGATAAAGGTCCTTTATATACCCGCCGCTCTCGTCATAAACGGTGATCAGATAGCGCGTGACCTTCGCCCCGTTGTCCCAGCCGGGCAGCACATCCACGGTCGCGCCGCCGTCCAGCCGATTGGCCGCAACAAGGGGCGGCTCCGGCTTGCCGCTCGCCACCGCCCGCGCCGACGGCAGCGAGTAATCCGACAAGCCCACGGCGTTTTTCGCCTGCACTTTAAACGTGTACGCATACCCATTGGACAGCCCGGTGACGACAATCGGACTTCCTTCGCCATCCACGGTCTTCAAGATCCGGTCATTCTGATCGGGGAGCATGACCGTCACGACATACCCGGTAACCGTGCTTCCGCCGTCGTCGCCCGGCAGGAATTGGATCTCCGCCTGCTTGTCTCCGACATGCACGACACTTAACGCCGGCGCCTCGGGTGCCGTTGAAGCCGCGGTATCGAAGCGCCAATCCTGGTCATCGACGTAGCCCGCAAAGGGATTCCCCGCCAGATCCTCGAACGCGCCCGGATCGACGAGCACATAGACGGTTGACTGGACAGGCAGCCGGCCCGACAAGTTTATCGTCGCTGTTACACCGTCGATCGCAGCCTCGGATGCATCCACCTCGGCGAACAGCGTGTCGGGGCCGCTCCCGTTGTTGACATAGACCCGAATCGATTTCCCTTCGACGGACCTAACCGCTTCGTCGAAGGTCAGCTTCAGTGCGTCGGCCGCTTTGGCGTCCTCGCTGCCGTCCGCAGGCAGCGTGCCGACGATCGACGGCGGCGTCGTATCCATGTATCCGGTGACGCGGAGCTTGTTGTCTGCCGATACATAGGCTACGTAAGGCGTCCCGTCCGGACCGACGGCGACCGACAACGGCATATACCAGGTATAGTCCTTCAGCGACAGCGCGCCTAAGTCCGGCCATGCCGAGCCGTCCCACTTGACGACATGCACGTTTCCTCCGGGATTGCGCGTATCCCTGTACGCGACGACGGGCCTTCCGTCCGTCGGGTCGACATCCATCGCGCCGAAGAATCCCGCGAATTGGCCGATCTGGCTCCACCCTTCGGCTTGCGTCCATTTCCATACGTAGTTTTTGTCGTCGATGCCGTTGCCTCCGTTGTAGTACAAATACAATTTGCCTTGTGGAGCCGGCTTCAACGTGTAGTAATTTCCGCTGATGTAAGTAGATAGTCCGGTTGAGCTCCACGGCTCGTTCGCTCCGCGGGACTTGACGACCGGCTCGTAGGATCCGCTGGCGCGGTTGCCATAGACCACGAACGTCCGGTCGGACTGATCGATCGCGATCGCCGGCCGGAAGGCTTGGCCCGATAGGACTTCGGGATCGCTCCAGACGCCGTCTTCCATTTTTCGCACGGTCGCGACCTCGTCGTTGTTCTTGTCGCTGTAGACGATGCTGACGCCCCGCTGCGAATCGACCGCGATTCCGGGGGGCACATCGGAGGCGCCTTGCGGGATCGTTCCGCCGAGCTTCTGCCAGACGCCGTCGCTATCCGGCGACGCGACGGCAATCTTGTTGCCGTCGGCGCGATCCTCGTATGCGATATAAGCCCTGCCCCTGGACGTGACGAACAGATCATAATCCCATACATTTTCAAGCGCATACGTATCTTCGCTATCAAGCTCCCAGCTCCCTCCAGCCAGTTGATATGCCGCCAAGCCGTTGCCGGACGTCAAATATGTCAGGTACGGCCCGCGTTCTGAAGCGGCCAGCTTGTAGCTCCGCGGGGAATCGACGGGCAACGCGCCGCCGACGTCCTGCCACGCTCGGCCGGTCGAGGCGGCGGCCTTCTCCGCCGCCCCCCATCCTGCCGCAGGCTGCAGGAGCAGCGCGAGCGCAAGGCCCGCGAGCAGCGGCCGGAATCTCTTCTTACCTTTCATCAACCGATCTCTCCTCTTCCTCGGATTCGGAATTTTGTCTGCATCTGTCGAAGATAGCAGCAGCCGCTCACAAATCGCTCCCAAAGAAGCGGGAGTTTTGCCATAATAGCGTTGAGAGCGTTTTGAGAGCGCGAGCCTATAAACTAGCGGTAGACGAGAGCCGGCGGAGGCGAGGACGGGATGACGGTGGGACGAGAGACGGCAGTCGCGGGAAAGAGAATCTTCTATATAACGCCGGGAATGACGATCATTCCGCTGCTGTCTTTTGCCATATTGACCTGGATGTATCAATTCACGGTGCCGAACCGGGATGCGCCCAAGGCCGTCCGCGGGACGATCGACCTGAGCGGCTGGAATCTGGGCGCGCGGGGGCTCGTCAACCTTGACGGCGAATGGGCTTATTACGCGGATCGGCTGCTGACGCCCGACGACCTGGCAGGTGTTTCCGCAGCCCCTTCTAATGCCTACATCCGCATTCCGAACGCCTGGGGAGGCGGCAAGGCGCCGGATGCGGCAAGCGGTGCGCGGCTTGGCACTTACAGGCTGAAGGTGCTGCTGGGCGGAACGGAGAGCGGGTACGGCATTCGGGTATCCAACGTGAACGGGGCGCACCGGCTGTACGTGAACGGTGAACTCGTCGGCAGCGGAGGCGTTCCTTCCGCGGATACGGAGACGTATGTGCCGGGCAACAAGCCGTACACGACGTTTATTCGGACCGAGGCGCGCGAGCTGGACGTGGTGCTGCAGGTGGCGAACGACAGCCATACGTCCAAAGGCGGCTTCGATGACATGCAGCTCGGCCTGCAGGACGCGATGCAATTCAAAGGCCATATCCAGTTCGCCGTGGAGTTTTCGGGTCTTTTTATCCTTCTATTATTCGCAGGTTACCATCTGAACATCTATGCGCTTCGGCCGCAGGACAGGGCTTATCTGTACAGCGCGCTTTACTTTCTCACACTGCTCGCCCTGATCGTGATGGACGGGGATAAACTGGCGCTTCAGCTGTTCCCCGGCTTCTCCTATGAAGCATCGCGCAAAATCTACAGCGTCGGCGGCTTTGGCAACATCGTCGTGCTCGGTTTGTTCCTCCATTCCCTGGACCGCAGACTGCTGCCGCGAAGACAGCTGGCGATCGCATCGGCGCCCCTTGCGCTCACGATCCTCGCGGCGCTCGTACTGCCCTCGAGCTTATTTTCCTACGCCGGCAACTGGCCGTGGAACTACGTTTTGCTGCTCGTATCCTACTATCTGTACCGGACAATACGGCATCTTTTCCGCAAAAACGGACAATTGGACCGCAAGGAGACCGCCCTGCTCGCCGGCATGATCCTCTCCATCGTCGCGATCGACGTGTCCGGTCTGCTCTACTCGCTCGGCATGCTGGAGACGGACCTCGTTCGCCGCATCTCCTTTCTCTCGGTCATCTCGTTTATGAACGCGCTGCTCGCGCTTCGACTCGTCCATGCGACCAGCCGCACCGAGCAGTTGACGGAGCAGTTGATTCTGCGGGACAAGCTCAAGGACGAATTTCTGGCCCAGACTTCGCACGAGCTGAAGTCGCCGCTGCACGGCATCCAGAACATGACCGCCTACTTGCTGGACGGCAAGGCGGGCGTGCTCACGGACCGACAGCGGGGCGAGCTCTCGCTGATCCAGGATACGTCGACGAAGCTCGCAAGCCTCGTGAACGATCTGGTCGACGTCGTGAAGCTTAAGCATGGCGACTTCCAGCTAAAAAAGACCGTGCTCGATCTTCGCGTCGCCGCGCGCACGGCGCATCAGGTGCTGGAGTACGAGCTCGCCGGCAAGGATGTCCGTTGGGAAAATGCCATTCCGCCGGGCACCTGCGTGTTGGCCGACGAGAACCGGGTGCGCCAGGTGCTGTACAACCTGATCCACAATGCGATCAAGCACACGCGGCAGGGCCGCATCGAGATCGGCGCAGCCGCCGAAGGCGATCTTGTGAAAGTGTGGGTGGAGGATACGGGCGTCGGCATTCCGAAGGAGAACCACGAGGCGATCTTCGGATACTTCGAGCAGGGAGAGCCGATGCCGAGTCACGACGGCTACACCGGCATGGGGCTCGGCCTGCATATCAGCCGCCAGCTCGTCGAACGCATGGGCGGAGCGATCGGCGTGGAGCGGTCGGCCCCCGGACAGGGTACGCGGATGGCGTTTACGCTGCCGGCCGCCGCTGCTCCGCAGGGGACGGACGGCACAACGATCGAGGCGGCTGCCGCCTCGGAGCCGATCGTTCGCTTCGCGCCGGCCACACTCGATCTGGTTGACGGCGGGCGGACGCAGACCGTGCTCGTCGTCGACGACGAGCCGTCCAACGTCAGGGTGCTGCTCAACCTGCTCGGCGAGCAATACAACGTGCTCGCCGCGCTCTCCGCAAGCGAAGCGCTAACCAAGCTGGAGCGGGCGGATCGGGTGGACCTGATGATACTCGACGTCATGATGCCGGAAATGTCGGGGCTCGAGCTCTGCCGGATCGTCCGGGAGCGGTTCCCGGCGATGGAGCTGCCCGTTCTGTTCGCGACCGCGAAGGATTCCCTGCACGATATCGAGCTTTGCTTCCGCGCGGGCGGCAACGACTTTATCGCCAAGCCCTTCGATCCGCGCACGCTGGCGGCGCGCGTACGTACGCTGCTGTCCATGAAGCAGTCGATGGACCAGGCGCTGCGCAGCGAGATCGCCTTTCTGCAGGCGCAGATCAAGCCGCACTTTTTGTACAATGCGATCAGCAGCATCGTCTCTTTCTGCTACACGGACGGCGAAAAAGCGGCCCACCTCCTCTCGATGCTGAGCCGCTATCTGCGCATCGTGTTCCAGCGGGACCAGCGGACGGCGGACGTTCCGCTCGGCATCGAGCTGGAGCTGATCGGCGCCTACGTCGAGATCGAGCGGGCCCGTTTCGGAGAGCGTCTGAACTTCCGGCTCCTGTGCGATCCCGGGCTCGAGACGGTGATGATCCCGTCGCTTGCAATCCAGCCGTTCGTGGAGAACGCCATCCGGCACGGCTTGTTCGACAAGGACGGTCCCGGAACGGTGACGCTCTCGATCACGGACGGCGACGGCTATATCCGTTGCGAGATCGCGGACGACGGCGTCGGCATGGCGGACGACCTGCTGTACCGGCTTCGCACGGGCGACGCCCCGGAGGGCGCGGGCATCGGCATCGCGAACGTCCGTCGGCGCTTGGCCGCTATAGCGGGCACGAGCCTGCTGATCGAATCGAAGCTCGAGCAAGGAACGACGGTCACTATGTTTTTGCCGAAAAGAGGAGAGGATAGCCGATGATACGCGTCATCGTCGTCGAAGACGAAAAACCGACGCTGGAGCTGATGACCTTGCTCATCGGCCGCCATCCCAAACTGGAGCTTGTCGGCGCTTATACGAGCCCGTTCGAAGCGCTCGAGCGCTTCGCCGAGACGAGGCCGGACGCCGCGTTCCTCGACGTCGAGATGCCCAAAATGGGCGGCATCGAGCTGGCGGAAAAGCTCAAGGCGATCGACGGGGAGCTGCAGGTCGCCTTTACGACGGCTTATCCGGCTTATGCGGTCGAGGCCTTCCGGGTCAGCGCCGTCGATTATTTGCTGAAGCCGGTGACGCCGGACGCCCTGGCGCGTGTGGCCCTTCGCTTCGGACGCCATCAGGAGATGCGTTCGGCGCTGAAGCCCACAGCTCCCTCGGGGACTGCCCCGCTCGTGCGCTGTCTCGGCACGTTCGAAACGCGTTGTGCGGACGGAAGCCCGATGAACTGGCCAACCCGCAAAACGGAGGAGCTGTTCGCCTACCTGCTCGCTTATCCCGACCGGCTGCACGGGAAATGGCAGTTGGCCGATTTGCTCTGGCCCGAGCTGGACGAGGAGCGTGCGCTGCACAATTTGCACAATACCGTCTACCGGCTCAAAAAATCGCTCAAGAGCGCCGGCGTCGACATCGAGCTCGCCCACGGCAATCAGGGCTACCGCTTCCGTACGCCGGCCGGGCTGTCGGATCTTCAGCTGCTGAGAGAATATGGCGGGAATCCGCCCGATGAGGCTGCCGCGGATCGGGAAGCGCGCGACCGGCTGCTCCTGCTGTGCAAAGGAGAATTGTTCGCCGGCAAGGACTACGCCTGGAGCGCGGGCCTCGCCGTCGAGGTTGCCTCGCAGCAGGCGGCGCTGACGCGCTTGATCGCGGCCAGATTGCGGACGAGCGATCCTTCGCTGGCCAAGTCGCTCCTGTTCGCCTACCTGTCCGAGTCTCCGCTCGACGAAGAAGTGAACGAAGCGCTGCTCACGCTGTTGGCGGAGCTTGGGGAGACGGTACTCTTCCACCGGCACTATGCGCAATACGCAGAAAGGCTCGACGCCGAGTTGGACGCCGAGCCGTCGGTCGCGCTGCGGAAGCTTGCCGCGAGAATGAATGGTTAGTGATTCATGCCGCCTTCGGGCGGCTTTTATTTTGTCCCGGCGGCGGCCTCCCGCACCGCTTCGGTCATCTTGTCGCCGCCCTCCGCGTGCCAGCGCTGCGCGTAATCGTCGAACGCCGACAGCGGCAGCTCTCCCGTGATGATTTTCGCGTACGTCTCCATCTCGAGGCTCAGCAGGTTCGCCCACATCGTCGCGAGCGACGGCGGCGGATCCGCGAAGAAGCTCTCGACCTTGACCGTCTCCGCCCGCCCGACGCTGCCCCACTGCTGATAGGCGGTCGAGCCGCTCCAGGCATCCAGGTTTTTGCGCGGATACTCCCGCTCGGTCAGCGAATCGTCGTACAGCCGCTTCGTCTCCTGGTCCAGCTGCCCGGGATCGAGCTCGCCGGCCAGCGCCCTGGTCAAACGGTCGTGCCGCTGGGCGATCGCGTCCGGATAGTCGAGCAGCAGGTCGAACGGATAATAATTGCGGAGCTGGGTATCGAGCTGCTCAGTGGCCGCCAGCAAGCTCTTGGCGCCCGGGTCCTGATTGCGCTCGATCCGCGTGAACACGTTCAGCAGCTTGAGCGCGGCTTCGGGATGCTCGTAGCCTTTGCGGACGACCAGGTAACGGTCGGTGACCGGCGATTCGCTCACGTTGAATCGCCCGTTCACGTCCAAAGGTACCGCGTACACCCGCCAATCCGCCTTCGTATCCTGCGAGATCGACTTCGACAACGGATAATAGGGCGCCCACCACGGTCCGAAAAAGATGCCCGTCTTGTTGTCCGCTACCAGATCCTGAGAATCCTGCCGAAGCATGAACTGCCGGTCCAGCACGCCTTCCTTGTACCACCCGGCGAGCAGCTTGAGCGTCTCCTTGGCCTCGCGCTGCACCGACCCGTACACGGGCCGGCCGTCCGAGCCCGCGATCCATTTGCGCGGGTAGGCGCCGAAGGCCGCGAAGACGGCGTTCAGCCCGTTGTTGCCGGTTTTCTCCCCGTAGACCATCCCGCGATCCACCGGGATGCCGACCGTATCCGCATTGGCGTCGCCATCCGGATCGATATGGCGGAACGCCTTCGCGATCCTCGCAATGTCGTCCAGCGTCTTCGGCGCCGCAAGGCCCAGCTTGGCCAGCCAGTCCTGGCGCACCCACAGGTAAGTCGGCGCATCCGCCTCGATCGCAACGTTGGGAAGCCCGTAGAGGCGCCCGTCGATCGACGCCTCCTGCAGCGCCTTGCCGCCGGTCGCGTCGTAGATCGACTTGACGAGCGCGGACGCGTACCGGCTGTACGTCTCCGTAAGGTCGGCCAGCTCGCCGGCCTGCTTCAATTCCCGGAACTGCTGCCGGTCGACGACGAAGGCGTCGGGCAGATCGCCGCTGCGGATGGCGTAGTTCATCGTGGACGCATACTGCACGCCGCTAGGCGTCTCCCAAGCGTACTTGATCGAGATGCCCGTCTGCAGGGCGAGATACCGGCTGACGAAGTTGTTCTCGCTCGTATCCCCCTCGGGCAGGGCGATATCCGAATATTGATGCGGAATGCGCAGCGTGACCGGCGTATCGTACTTGGCGAACGCCTGCCTGTCTGCCGGATCGACGCTCGCGCTCGCGTCGTCCTTGGCCTTGCCGCCGCCATCCCCGCCGAAGCAGGCGGTCAACGACAGCAGGCAAGCCGCCAGCGTGCAAGCAAGCTTAGATGCGGCGGCGTTCACGGCATGCCTACTTCGTGCCGGAGCTCCTGCCCCGCGCTTCGGTATTCGGACGGAAGCAGCCCCGTACGGTCGCGGAAGAGGCGGCTGAAATACTTGTCGTCCTCGAAGCCGACCCGGCCCGCGATGTCGCGAATGGGCAAGTCCGTCCCGACGAGCAGCGCCTTCGCGGCCGAAAGCCGAAGCTTGCGGAGCGCGTCCCCGAACGCTTCGCCGGACGCGAACTTCTTGAAGCACTGGCTGAAGTAGCTGCGGCTCATGCCGATGCGGCGCGCCACCTCGTCCTGATTCAGATCGCGGCCCGCGTTGCTCTTCATATAAAGCACGGCGCGGATCAGGCTGCCGAACACCTCGCGGGACAGCGACAGCTCGGCGAGACGCTGCTGAGTAAGATGCGCCGCCGCGGACAGCCAGCTTTTCCACTGCTTCCAATCGTGCAGCGTCTCCGGATCCCCAAGAACGTCAGCCAGCCCGTCCTCGTCTCCCGCTCCGCCGCGCCACCCCAGGTACGGCGCCCATTCCGCCGCGAGCGATCGGAGCCAGTCCTGCAGGCGCGCCGGGTCGACCTGCCACTGTTCGACTTGCAGGGCGAACTTGCGCCAGTCCTCGCCGTACAGCAGCCAACGGCACTCGGACCATTCCGCGAACGCCGCGTCGAGCTCGGCCGACGTCGGACCCGCGTCGGCCTTGAGCTCGCTCAGCGCGATCGCGCGTTCGGCGGCGTCGCCGCTCCCGCGGTAGAACAGGTGAACCGGCAGCCGCTCCGCGATCGCGCGCTCCGCCTCCCGCGCCGAGACGCGGTCGTCCCCGCCCGCCGTCACGAGCGCCGCGTGCCATCTGCCGGCGACATGCGCCGGCAGCTCGCGCAGCCAGGCCTCGGCCTGATCGGCTTGCGCGGACCAGATCCACAGACCGCCACCTACGCGGCGCGGCTTGCCCTCAAGCGCCAGGCTTGAAGGCGGCGTATCGTCTCTCGCCGCACGTCCTTTGGGCGCCAGCACCATGGCCGCCTCGAACGGCCGCTGCGCGCCGCCGGCCATCTGGCGCCGCTCCCATTCGAACCGCTTCACGATGCGCTGCAGCGTCTCGTCCACGTTGCTCTTGTTGAGCAGCGTCTTGACGATGTAGTCGATCGCGCCGATCCGAAGCGCCTCCTGCACATAATCGAATTCGTGGTAGCAGGTGAGGATGACCGCCTTCGTCTTCGGATATCGGCTCCGGGCCTGGTCGATCAGCTCGAAGCCCGACATGCCGGGCATGCCGATATCGACGAACATCATGTCGACCTCGCGCTCGCCGAGCAGCGCCAGCGCGGAGGCCCCGTCCTTCGCCTCGCCGACGATGGAGATGCCGTACGCGGACCAGTCCGCCAGCGCGATAAATCCACGACGCACCCTTTTCTCGTCGTCAACGACCAGCGCTTTGATCATAGAGCTCCACCTCGCTTCGAATCGGTATGTGTACGGACAGCATCGTGCCTTCTCCCGGCACGCTGCGGATGCGCAGCAGATCGCCGCTGCCGTAATAGCTCTCGAGCAGCCGCTTGACGTATTTGAGTCCGATGCCCATCCCTACGCGGGAAGCGCCCTCGTCCTCAAGCAGTCCGGCAAGCGTCTCTTCGCTCATGCCGGGTCCGTTGTCCGTGACCCGGAGCGTCAGCATGCCCGGCACGTCCGGATCCCGCTCGACGACGACGCGGATCTCACCGCCTTCCTCGCTCTGCCCGTGATAGATCGCGTTTCCCACGAGCGGCTGCAGCAGGAAGCGCGGCATCGCGATCGACTCCGTGCCCGGCTCCGCGTCGATGCCGAAGGTCAGCTCGTCCTCGTAGCGATAGCTCTGCAGCTCGATATAATGGCGCAGCGCCTCGAGCTCCTGGCCGACGGTAACGATCAAGCTGTTTTTTCCCATATTGTATTGAAGCACCTGGACGAGCAGCGTCACGATCCGGTCGATCTCCTCCTGGCCGCCCGCTCTGGCGACCCATTGAACCGTGTTCAGCGTATTGTGGAGAAAATGCGGATTGATCTGGCTCAGCAGCTTTTCCGTCTCCAGCTGATACTTCGCCCGCTCGTTGTGTCCGATCTCGACGATCAAGCCGTTGACCGTCGTCTTCATGTCCTGGAAGCTGCCGAGGAGCTGGTCGAACTCCTCCACCTGCATATACTGAACCGGCGCCTCCCGGTCCCGGGTCATGCGGACGATCTCGCGGTTCACCTTGCGGATGGACCCGTAGACCTTGCGCCAGACGAGCATCGCGAGCACGATCGCGAGTCCGAACGCGAAGGCGAACAGCAGCGCCAGCCGCCGGAACCAGTCGTTGATCTCCCGGTTGAATTCGTTTTTGCTGACGGCCGTCATGAGCTTCCAGCCCTGCGGGCTCTCATAGCCGAACAGGTAGTAGCCGCGATACGGTCCGCCGTCCGAAGCCGCGATCTCTTCGTAGCGCAGCTGCCCGGGATCGAGCGGCGGCTCGCCGTCGTCCGCGAACAGCGCGTCGCCCTCTTCGTCGAATACGTAATGCGACACCTTCATGCCGTACAGCGCGCTGTTCAGAATCTTGCGGAAGAGATTGTAGTTCGACTCCAGATAAATGTAAACCGGCGTCTGCTGCTCCGTGCGCACGACGCGCAGGGACGAGATGACCGTATTGTCGCTGTTCTTGTACTGCGTCCGGTGCGGTCCGTGGAAGACGGCCCCTTTATACTTCACAAACGGCGGCAGGTCCTCGATCGAGAAGCCGCTTATGACAGGCAGGTTGTTGAAAAGCACCGGCTCCGCGGCTTTCGGCATGTAGTACACGGTAAGCCCCACGTTCGGACTCGTGAAGTTGACCAGGTTCAGGCTGTCCTCAATATCCTGCTTGATCTCTGCTTTATCATAGGTCTGGCTCGTCTTCAGATAACGGTTGACCAGCTCGGCCAGCCGCCCGTCCAGCGCGAATTGCTTGGAGACGAAGTCCAGGTCGTTCAGCATGTTCTCCATCCCCGTCGCCTCCTGCTTGAGGCTCGCGTCGATGCCGCTGCGGATCTTGCCGGTCAGGATGGAGTGAAGCGACGAATACGTGTACGCGGAAAACAGGATCGGCGGGAACAGGCAGGCGATCAGCAGGTAGATGACGAGCGTGCGCCTCAGCGTGCCGGACTTGAAGGGATGAGGCATCTTCAAATATCGTGACAGAAACAGTTGCGTGCATCCCCTCTCGTTGCGCCGGGCTCGTTGTGTCAGGCCTACCGCCCCTGTATACGCTTTCTATTTTAACAAATAACGCGGATTCCCGACAGCGGAAGCCGTTTCCTCGCCGCGATGCCCGAAAAGCTTATCGCCCTCCCCTAACAAGGGCGGCGATAAGCTTCAGACTGCTGCTGTGGCTTCAAATCCTTACTTGGCGCGATATTCGAATACCTTTTCGTTTTGCGATTTGTTCCAGTTGTAGACGTCGTCGTAGCCGAGGCCCTTGGCTTTCGAGATCATTTCCTTTTTCAGCTTGTCGAACTCGGCCTCGTTTTTCGCGAATACCATCTTCCAGGAATACTGCTTGATGACCTGCGACACCTGTCCCTGCTTCTGCGACAGCTCGTCGGAGATGACCTCCGGCGCCGTGCCGGTGAAGATTTGCTTGTTGACCGCGATCATGTCGTTTTTCTGCAAATAATCCTTGGCACTCGTCGCGCCGCCCATCGCGGCCCGCCAGCTCTCCTCCAGCTTGTTGGGCGTCTGGGCGAGCGTCGACGTCCACAGCGTGTAATCGTAGGGATCGCCGGTCTCCGGATTGATCGTCGTCAGCTTGAACGTCGTGTTGTTGATCTGGTTCATGCCGTCCTTCCAGGTACCGCCGCCGAACTCGTCGGGCACCGCCGTCGGGTTGGACGGGAGCGCCTGCTGGCCGAATTCAGTCAGCGTCGGCTTGCCGCCTTCGAGCTTCCATGCGAGGCCTTCCGGACCGTAGTTGGCGACCATCGTCCCCTCGGGGCTGTACATCCAGTCGAGGAATTCGAGCACGCGCTCCGGGTGCTTGGCCTTGGCGCCGATCGCCCAGATGCGGTTGCCGCCGTAAGGATTGTTACCGTAAGAGAACGTGCGCTCCTCCTCGAACGGCACAAGCGCGAAGCCCTTGCCTGCGGCGAGACGCTCAGGCGTATTGTACGTATTCAGCCACGGGAACCAGGTGAACAGCAGCTGGCCGTCAGTCATCTTGTTGACGACGTCGTCGAACTTTTGCGTCATCGAATCCGGATCGACGAGCCCCATTTGATTGGCGTCGAAGTACAGCTTCAAGCCGCGCATATAGAAGCCGTCTTCGTCGAGCACGCCCTGCACTTCGTTTTTGTCGGCCGAGATGAGCGTGAATCCGCCGGGATTGAAGCCGTCTCCCTCGTCGAAGCCGTTCAGCCCCGCCCAAGCCTTGGTGTTCATCATCATGTTGCCGTCCCAGTCCTGCCACATCGAGAAGGCGTACGTCGGACGACCGGAATCGCTCTTGGGCTCCAGCTCCTGCATCTTCTTGAGCACGGGGAGGTAATCCTCCATCTTGACGATCTTCGGACTGCCGGCCTTCACGTAGAGATCGTAGCGCAGGTTCGGGTTGTAGGTCATGTCCTTGCCTTCCGAAGGGCCGTCTCCCTCGCCGACGTCGAAGCCGACGCCGTATACTTTAGAGCCGCCGCCGAAGTTGACCTTATTTTTCTCGATCGCCTTCGGCGCATACTTGATCAAGTTCTGGCCGTACTTGTCGAGTAGGCCGTCCTGCGTCCAGTCAAGCAGCATGCCCGCCTTGATCGCGTCCTGGTACTTCTGGCCGTCGTCGCCGAATACAACGAGGTCGCCGAGGTTGCCCGCCGACATCATCGCGGAAAACTTCACGTCGCCGCCGCCCTCGAGGTTCGAGGAGATGATGTTGAGGTCGAGGTTGAACTTGTCCTTGACGACCTTGGCGAACCAGCCCTGCTGCTCGCCCGAGAAGTTGGACAGCATCGAAAACACGTCGATCTTGTAGGCGTCGCGCTGCGGCGCGCTGGATCCGGAAGCGCTTGCAGAAGCGCCGGACGATGCCGAGCCGGACGGCGCGGCGGTCGGCGAAGCGTTGTTGTTGTTGCCGCCGGAGCAGGCTGCAAGGCTGGCTGCGAGCAGCACGGCGACGGATGCGGTTAGCGCTTTTTTCTTTTTCATCTGAACCACGGGGTAGTCCTCCCTTTGATAGATAGCTATTGGTCGTTCGGACGAACATGGAGCGGTCTGCGGTCTGTCGTTCCGGTCACATCGCGGGCTCCGGACTCACCTCCTTAAAATGAACCCGCCGGAGCGTCGAGCCGTCGTTCGGACTCAGCCCTTGACTGCGCCGATCATGATGCCTTTGACGAAAAACCGCTGGAAGAAAGGATATACGAACAGGATCGGAATGACGACGATCATCGAGACGGTTGTGCGGATCGAGGTGGCCGTCTGCATCTTGGACAAGTCGACGTTGGCTGCGCCCCCGCTGCTGCGGATGATGGCTGCGAGCGAGTTGGACTCGTTCAAATACTTGTAGAGCACGAACTGGAGCGTGTAATACTTCTGGTCGGTCATGAGGAACACAGTGTCGATAAAGGAGTTCCATTGCGTCACAGCGGAGAAGATGGCGATGGTGGCGGCGATCGGCATGATGAGCGGCAGAATAATGCGGAAGAACAGCGTCATCGTCCCTGCGCCGTCCATCTCTGCCGACTCCTGAAGCACCTCCGGCAGCGACTCGACGAACGTTTTGACCAGGATCACGTAGAACGGCGAGACGATCATCGGCAAGATGTATGCCATGAAGTTGTTCGTCATGTGCAGCTTCAGCATGATGACGTACCACGGAATGATGCCCGCGTTGAAGTACATCGTGATCATGATGAACCGGTACCAGAACGTGCGGGCCCACATCTTGCGCTTGGTGAAAATGTAGCCGAGAAACGCGGAGCCTGCGACCGTCGCCAGCGTCCCGATAACCGTGCGTCCGACGGAGACGATGGCGGCCTGCGACAGGCCTTTAAGCTTCAGCACCTGAAGGTAGTTGTTGAAGTGAATCTCCTTCGGGTACCACATGACGAGCCCTCTCGAGCTGAGGTCGTTGCTGCTGATCGTGTTGATGAACAGGTAGTAGAACGGGAACAGGCACAGCAGCGTGAAGATGGCGAAGAACAGGTAGTTAAATGTGTGAAACACTTTATCGCCGGTCGAACTGCGGATCTTCAAGTTCGGCTCCTCCTTTGCTTAGATGATCGATTCGCCGCGGACCCACTTCGACAGCCGGTTGGCGAAGAACAGCAGCGCGATGCTGATGATCGACTTCAGCATGCTGACGGCCGTCGCGAACGAGAAATTGGTGCCGAGCATGCCCGTGTTGTAAACGTAGAGGTCGAGCACTTCGATGTGGTCCTTGTTGATCGGGTTTTGAAAAACGAAGTATTGCTCCATCCCATTGTTGATGAAGTTGGCGATCGAGAGCAGCAGCAGCACGAAGTACGTCGGCATGATGCCCGGCACTGTGATGTTCCACATTTGGCGGAAGCGGCCCGCGCCGTCGACCTTCGCGGCATCGTACTGCTCCTGGTCGATGCCGGTGATAGCGGCGATGTACATGATCGCGCCCCAGCCGAGCCCTTTCCAGGTGGCCCATAGGATCATGGCGAGCCAGGTATGGCTGTCGTTCGCCAGGTAGTTGAAGCCGCGGTCCTGGAAGCCGAGCTCGATCATGAGCTTGTTGATGAGTCCGTTATCCACGTTAAACATCATGAAGGCGATTGCATAAACGAGCACCCAGCTGATGAAGTTCGGCAGCGTCGTCAGGATCTGTACCGTCTTCTTGAAGCGCATCGACCGGATCTCCGACAGCAGGATCGCGAAGGCGACCGGCAGCACCGAGGTCAGAATGCCAAGGGCGCTCATGGCGACGGTGTTTTTCATGACCCGCAGCACTTCTTGCGTCTGCGTGGGGTTGGCGAAGATCGAGCGGAACCACTGCAGGCCGACGAACGGCGTGTCGCTCAGCTTGAAGCCGGGACGATAGTTGTAAAGCGAGTAAATCCAGCCGTACAGCGGCATATAGCTGAACACGAATACGAGCACAAGGAAAGGAAGCGCATACAAAAACAATCGGTAACGTTCCGTAATGCCGCGTCTTCGCGAGACTGGCTGAGCGACGGTCTGAGGATGCGGCGAGGTGCCGGCAGCCGAATTCATAAAATTCCTCCTTCTGGGGTGGCAAGGCGCCGCCTGCGGCTTCAGCCTTGACGGCCGACTGGCTTGCGAGGGAACGAAGTGGCGCAGCGTCTCGCGAATGGCCGGAAATCGTTTTCCATTCGTCGGCTGCCGGAGCCTTTCCCTCTCTTCTACACTTCTTATTGTAGCTAGCGCAGCCAATGTAAGGGGATACAAAACGGTTTTAGCGTTTGTGACAGCTGTCGCGAGACATCGAACGAAATTCTGCCGACTGTAAACGAATTTCTAACCCCGCCCATACGTTTGCCTAGTCGCTCCTCGATTCCGGTTATGTAGATATCCGTTTTTCCGCCGTTTTAACGGTATCCCCTTTGTTCAGGATGGAATTCTGTATACGGTCGGCGCCCCCTCTTTCCCATATCCCTCGCGCGCGTAAAATTGGCCAGATGCCGCGTATAAGGAGGCGGTTTGCGGGTGCGGTAGCGGAACTTTTTTCCTTTATGGCGGGTGAATGGCGGTTTGCGGGTGCGGTAGCGGAACTTTTTTCGTTATGGCGAACAGAAGGTGACGCAAGCAGCAGGCGGATGCAAAGAGGCACCCCCCTCCGCGAATCGGCGAAGATATGGGTGCCGGCAATCCTTTAAACTAAGCGGCGCGTTTGCGGTCGGACGGCAGCAGCATGGCCAGGAAGCCGACGACCGGCAGGATGCCGATCGTGCGCATGACCTCGGACATGCCGTAGACGTCGGCGGCTTTGCCGAGCACGACTGCGCCGATGGCGCCCATGCCGAAGGCGAGGCCGGTCGTGAGGCCGGAGGCCATGCCGACTTTGGTCGGCAGCAGGTGCTGCGCGTAGACGACGGCGACCGAGAAGCCGGACAACAGGATGAAGCCCATGATCGCGATGACCGGATAGACGGCCCACAGCGGCACGTACGGCAGTGCGAGCGAAAACGGCAAGGCGCCGACGATCGAGAGCACGATCATTTTTTTCAGCCCGATCCGGTCCGCCATGACGCCGCCGAAGAAGGTGCCCGCCACGCCCGTAGCGAGGAACAGGAACAGCGGGATCTGCGCGGACGACTTGGATAAACCGTAGTGATCGATCAGGTAAAACTGGTAAAACCCGCTGATCCCCGAGTGGTACCAGGAACGGCCGAAGACGATGAAGACGAGCAGCGTCATGGCGAACAGCGCGCGCGGATGGTTCGTCAGCTCGGCGACGGCTCCCCCGCCCGCCTTGCGCTTGGCGCTCGCCGCGGCGCTTCGTTCTTTCCAGGCGGTCAGTTGCTTCTTGTACCACGGCGTCAGCCACATCAAGGCGGCGATGGCGAATGCCGCGAACAGCGTCCCCCAGATCGCGCCGTGCTGACCGAACGGGATAAAGATCGCCGCTGCCATGAGCGGCGCGAGCGAGCTGCCTGCATTGCCGCCGACCTGGTAGATCGATTGGGCGAGCCCCCGCTTGCCGCCCGCTGCGAAGTAGACGACGCGCGAACCTTCAGGGTGGAAGATGGACGAGCCGAGACCGATGAACATGACCGCTAGCAGCACGCTCCAGAATGCCGGCGCGAAGGCGATGCCGACCATGCCGACGAGGCTGAGGCACATCCCGAGCGGCAGCAGGTAAGGCCGTGCGGTCTTGTCCGTATAGGAACCGACGACCGGCTGCATGACGGATGACGTCATATTGAGCGCGAACGTGATCCAGCCCACCTGGGCGAACGAGAGGCTGAGCGACTTTTCGAGGACGGTGAACATCGCCGGGACGACCGCTTGCATCGAATCGTTCATCATATGAACGAAGCTGATGCAGAGCAGCACGGGCATGACGGCGAGCGAGGCGTCGCGGGCGCTGCCCGGCTCGGCGCGCGTCGATGCGGTGGATGCCATGAATGATTCCTTCTTTCGGGATTTTCCGTTTGATGAGATTAAAGTTTAGGAGCCGCAGCCCGCGAAGTCAAGCGAACAATATCGATCGGGGCCATCGGAATAACGCATTTTGAACGGACACGCTTCATTATAAGAGCAGCCTTCCTGGCCGATAAGAGCAGTCATTCTGGCTGCATCCGAGGGATTGCCGCCGTCGGAAGCGGACATATTGACTAATGTGGCGCTCCTGCGTGTTTGTCTGCGGGGACGTCCTTTATGATTGCGACACCGGGAGGTTTGGCATATCGTGCACAAGCAAGTGATTCGCGATTGGGTGATGCTCGCCGTCTTCGTGACGGCTGCGGTGGCATGGCTGCTGCTGCACCGCGGACCCGCGCAAGCCGGACAAAGCAGCGAAGCGCCCGTCCGGGGGGAACAAACGAACGAAGCCGCCGTCCGAAGCGTCTCCCTCTCGGCCCGTCCCGCGGCGCCCAAGCTTTTGGCCATGGCACCGGATTTTTCGTTGGAAGACCTGGGCGGCGTCACGCATTCGTTGTCCGACTATCGGGGCAAACCCGTCGTCCTGAACTTCTGGGCTTCATGGTGCGGCCCTTGCAAAGAAGAAGCTGCGGCACTCGTCAAGACGGAGGCGCGTTATAAAGAGCAAGCGACCGTCGTTGCCGTCAACCTAACGGCCTCCGACGACGAAGCCGCCGCGAGAACCTTCGCTACGGAGCAAAGGTTCTCGTTCCCCGTGTTGCTCGACAGGCTGGGCACCGTCGGAGAGCTCTACCGCATTCGGCCGATTCCGACGACGCTGTTCATCGATGCGCAAGGCGTCGTCGCGGACGAAGCGCTCGGCGCGCTCGACGAGGAAGCGTTCGCGCTGCGGCTCGAGGCGCTGCTCAAGCCGACGGGAAAAGGTTAGTCCGATAGGATCGCCCAGCACCGACGCCGCAACGGTCTTGCAACCTGTCCCCCGGCGGGTTAATAATGAAGGATAATGATCGCCGGGGAGGCATGCGATATGGAGCAATATCGGGCTTTGGTAGCGAGATCAAGCGGCGAAGAGGTGCTTGCCTCGGTCGAACGATTGGAAATGCCATCTTTGCAGGACGGCTTTGTGCGCATTCGGGTCGCGTACTCCAGCGTGAACTATAAGGATGCGCTCGCGGCCAGCCCGCGCGGCAACGTCGTCAAGCGCTATCCGCATGTGCCGGGCATCGACCTTGCCGGCACGGTCGCGGCTTCGAAGGACGCACGATTCCGCGAAGGCGACCCGGTGCTCGTCACCGGCTACGGCCTCGGCGTATCCGCGGACGGCGGCTATGCCGAGCTGGCGCAGGTGCCGGCCGACTGGGTCGTCCCTCTGCCTGCAGGCCTTACGGCGCGGGAGGCGATGGCGTTCGGCACGGCGGGCTTCACCGCCGCGCTGTCGGTGCTGCGATTGGGGGCGGCCGGCCTCGCGCCCGGACAAGGTCCCGTGCTGGTGACAGGCGCGCCCGGCGGCGTCGGCAGCATCGCGGTCTCGATGCTGGCCGGCCTCGGCTACGAGGTGGCGGCCAGCTCGCGCAAGGCCGACGCCGAGGCGCAGGCCTTTCTGCGCGGGCTTGGCGCGAGCGAGCTCCTGCCGCCGGAGGCGCTGCGCATGCCGGAGGGCAAGGCGATCGCGCGCGAGCGCTGGGCCGGCGTCGTGGATCCGGTCGGAGGCCCAGCGCTGCGGGACGTGCTCGGTAACGTCCGCTACGGGGGCGGCGTCGCGCTGAGCGGGTTCACGGGCGGCGCGGATTTCACCGCGAACGTCTACCCGTTCATCCTGCGCGGCGTGAAGCTGCTCGGCATCGATTCGGTGCTCTGCCCGATGCCTGAACGGCTGCGCGTCTGGGAACGCATGGCCGGCGATCTCAAACCGGCCGGACTGCTGGACGCGATCGCGAGCGAAGCGACGCTCGAACAGCTGCCGGACGCGCTCCGCGCCATCCTGCGCGGCGAGATGCGCGGCCGCGTCATCGCGAAGCTGTGACCGCAGGCACGACGAAAAAAGAAAAGCCGCGCGCGAAATCGATCCGTGTCCGGCTTTCCTTTTTTATATGATGAGTCTATCGTTCGTCCGCGAACTTGAAGCTGCGCGCCAGATAGATGACCGGCGTCGACGCGGCGGAGATGACAAACTTGAGCACGTAGGTCGTGATCGCGATCTCCCACCAGACGTCCCAGGGATACAGGCCGATAAAAGCGATCGAGCTGAAAATGAGCGTATCGACGAGCTGGCTGAGCCCCGTGCTGCCGTTGTTGCGGATCCACAGCTGGGACCGGTTCGGATAGGCGACCTTCAGCCGGCTGAAAATGCGAACGTCCAGGAACTGGCTGACGAAGTACGCGCACAGGCTGCCGAGCACGATTCGCGGCGTCGTGCCGAAGATGGTCTGCAGCGCGTCTTGGCTGAAGTCCTCTGCGCCGGACTTGAAGTGAAGCACCATCTGCATAATGATCAGCGACATAATCATCGTGAAAAAGCCGAACCAGACCGCCTTCCGCGCTTCCTTTTCCCCGTACTTCTCGTTTAGCAGGTCGGTGGTGAGGTAGATCGTGGCGTAAATGGTGTTGCCGAGCGTCATGACGATGCCGAAAATCTCGATCGTCTTGACGACCTGGATGTTCGCGAGCAGCGTCGCCGCGCCGATCCAGGTGTACAGCCCGTTCTTGCCGAACAGGCGGTAGCAGACGAGGAACAGCGCGAAGTTGACCGCGACGAATCCCACGCCCCAGAGCAGGTTGAACATATGGACTTCCTCCTAGTTTTGATGACGCGGGAGGTCTCGAACCGCGGCTCCGTGTCCCGGAGCAATGCCTACCATTATAGCACAGCGACACGAGCCCGCCAGCTAAAAAATCCGGCTGCCGGGGATGCCCTAAGGCATTCTCGACAGCCGGATACGACAGTGGCCGCGCGGCTTATTCGTTCGGCTCGAGCGGCGGAAGATCCGGCGTCGTATATTCCACGACGTTCGATCTTCCTTTATTGTAGCCGTCGAAGACGACCAGCCGGAACTGGTAACTCCGTCCGGGTTTAAGGTTTTTAATCGTCACCCGATTCGTGTCCGGTTCTAAATCATCAAAATTGTAGTACGTAAAGTAACCGAATGAGCCGTCGTCATATTCGATCCCGTAAGTGGTCTCGCCGACCGGTTCGCTGAACGTTAAGGTTACCGTCGAAGCCTCGTTCGCTTGACCGCCTTCTACGGCAAGATCGGAGATCGGCCCCAGCGAATCGGCTTCCAAAGGAATAGAGACGGGCTCCAGCTTGAACAACGCATCTTCCTCGGACTGCGCTTCCGCGTCGGAAATCCAGGCCTTTAACGACAAATCCCGGTCTTCCATGGACGGATCGATATAGACGGTATAGCTAATGTCGAATTGGATGCCGGGCTGAAGCGAATACGGCGTCTGCGGGTAATGGCCGATAAAGCGGTCGGTTCCCGCGACTCTCGCCAAGTAGAACCAGTCGGATACGCCTGGATATTCATAATCCACTTCAAGCTCGTCCCCGTCGAAGTGCGGCAATGTCATTTCGATGCCGTTCACCGCGTTTTGAAGGTCAAGACCTTGATTGTCGATATGAACCTGCACCGTCAATATTCCCTCGAACATCGTATAGTCGTAATCGTTGACGCTGAGCTTCACGTCGGCCGCAAGCTTGAAATGGACGACGGTCGTTTCTCCGGCCGCATTGGCGACAGTGAGCACGTAATTCCCGCTTTCCGACAGCTCGCCGCCAAGCTCAAAGTCTGCAACGAGTTCTCCGTCCTTGGTCAGTTCGACTGACGCTATATCGCTGTCGTCTCCGAGCTCGGGCGTAACGGCGGCCGTATAGGTTGTTCCGTCTTTTACGCCGGTAATGATCGGCCCCGGCGTCGGCTCTTCGCTAGGCGACGGTGTTGGGCTCGGGTCCGCGCTTGGCGACGGTGTCGGGCTCGGGTCTGCGCTTGGCGACGGCGACGGGCTTGGCTCTCCGGTAGGAGACGGTGTCGGGCTCGGCTCCTCGCTCGGCGACGGCGACGGGCTTGGCTCTCCGGTAGGAGACGGTGTCGGGCTCGGGTCCGCGCTTGGCGACGGCGATGGGCTTGGCTCCGCGCTTGGCGACGGCGATGGGCTTGGCTCTCCGGTAGGAGACGGTGTCGGGCTCGGGTCTGCGCTCGGCGACGGCGATGGGCTCGGTTCCGCGCTTGGCGATGGCGACGGGCTTGGGTAAGTGCTTGGCGATGGCGATGGGCTCGGCTCCTCGCTCGGCGACGGCGACGGGCTTGGCTCTTCGCTTGGCGATGGCGACGGACTCGGCTCTTCGCTCGGCGATGGCGACGGCGACGGACTCGGGTCCGCGCTCGGCGACGGCGATGGGCTCGGCTCTTCGCTCGGCGATGGCGTCGGGCTTGGCTTCTCGCTTGGCGACGGCGTTGGTGTTGGCGCAGGGGTCTGCGCAGGTCCGCCGGGCGATGCGCTTCCGCCGCTCGAGCCGGTCTCACCTTGGAGCAGTACGCCCGCTTCGCGCTCAATGGTACCTGGCTTATGTTCGAACGACGAGCCGGATACGAACAGGTGGGCATTGCCGATGTTGCCCGAGCCTGTAACGAATAGGATCGCGAAAACGTTCAGGCTGCCTACGGACGAGCCCGGGGGCACGACAAGCGAACCTTGCGTGCGGAAATCAAGCTGCGAAATGAACGTCGAGCCCTCCAGCACGAGTCGCAGCTTGCCGGCCAGCTTGTTCACGACGACTTGTCCCAGCTTGGCGTTCGTCAGGTGCACGCTGTGTTCGCCGCCTCCTGCGACGGTCAGCTTCCCGTCGACGGTCACGCCTTCAAGCTGCGCGTCGCCCTCGCCGACCTCGGCGCCGATCGTCAGATCGCCGCGGACGACCGTGTTGCGCAGCGTCACGCCCGGCGCGGCGATCGATACGCTGCCGGCGATCTCCTGCGTGCCTTCGGCAGGACCGTAAACGCCTGCCTTGTCGTATACGATTGTGCGCGTCCGCTCGCGCAGCGCCCAGGCCTTGTCCAGCGCCACGATTGCTTCGGCGCGGGTCATCGCCTTAGCCGGCCGGAACGTGCCGTCGGGATAGCCGCCGAGCAGCTTCGAATAAACGGCCGAACCGACGGACGCCCTGCTCCACGACCGGAGATCGGCGGCATCCGAAAACGGCGGTTCAACAGCCTCCGTTTCAGACAAACCGTCCAGCTTCGCGAGCACGACCGCCGCTTCTTCCCGCGTGACGCTGCGGGACGGGCGAATCGTGCCGTCGGGATAGCCCGACAGAATGCCCGCGCCGGCTGCCGCGTAGATCGCGCCCGCGTACCAGCTCCCCTCGCGGACGTCGCTATATTTGCCCGCGCCCGCACCGCCGGCTTGCAGCCCGAAGGCACGGACTGCGAGCGTCGCGAATTCCGCGCGCGTGATCGGTTGATCCGGCTGCAGCCCGCCGTTCCCGCCTCCCGCCAGCCAACCTTTATTCACCCAGGCGTTCAGTGTGTCCTGGGCCCAGTGACTCGGGAGCCCGGCAGCCCAAGCCGCACCTCCCCAACCCGCACCAAGCATGGACACGGCGAGCGCGAGCGCCGGCAGCCTGATCCTTTTTCCCCATACCACTTGGATCATCCTCTCCTTAGATACTTCGTCAGGTGCCTATCCTACCAGAGAAGCCGGAGAAAATTCGATTTACTTTCGTTAACTTTCGACAGCATCTGTCAAAAGGATATGACGCACGCGCGCCGAATACTTTTTAGAAAGTATAGAAATGACACCGAACGTGTCGAATCGAGGTATGCTGCTTGCCTTCCGATCTCATTTTGCGAACAAAAATACGCATTCCTCCCGTTCGCCGCGACGGCGTCGTCCGCACGAGACTGCTCGACCGCATGGAGAGCGCCGTCCGCGGCCGACTGACGCTGCTTGTCGCGCCGGCTGGCTTCGGCAAGACGACACTGCTCGCCCAGTTTCTGACGGAACGGACGGAGCCCGCGGCATGGCTGTCGCTGGACGACACGGATAACGATCCGGCCAAGTTCTGGCGTTACTTCATCCGATCGATCGGCGCTGTCGTCTCCGAACTTCCGCAGCGGGCGCTTCCGCTTCTCGACGCATACCCGAACGTCTCGCGCGAGACGATGATGGACATGCTCCTTTTGGAAATAGACGACTTTTGCGCGCGGACGGGTCAGCGTCTCGCGCTCGCACTGGACGACTACCATGCCGTTCACGATGAGCGAATTCACGATAGCCTCGCCTACTTTATCGATCATCTGCCCGACGGCGCGCACCTGATCCTCGCGAGCCGCGCGCAGCCGCCGGTCAAAGCCGCGAAGTGGCGCGCGCGCGGGCAGAGCACCGAGATCGCCGGCGGCGAATTAACCTTCACCGCCGACGAGACGCGCCGGTTCTGCGAGCATACGGCCAAGCTCAGCCTGACGACGGAGCAGGTCGACCGCATCATGGCTTGGACGGAAGGCTGGGCGGCGATCGTGCAGCTGCTGTCCGTTTCGCTCGATAGCAACGACCTTCGGACGCTGGATCGGCCGACCGGACAAACGGCGGGCAGCCACGACAACATTATGGCGTATTTGGCGGAAGAGGTGCTGACCCGGTTGCCCGGCGATTTGCGGCGCTTTCTGCTCGACACGTCCGTACCCGAGCGGTTCGATGCCGGCACATGCGACGCTTTGACGGGCCGCGACGACGGAGCCGGCATGCTGGGCGAGCTCCGCAGGCGCAACCTGTTCCTCGTCCCGCTGGACGATGGCGGCGTCTGGTACAGATACCACCATATTTTCCGCGACGTGCTGAAGGAACAGCTGCTTCGCGAGGAGCCTGCGCGCGCGCGGCAGCTCTCGCGCATCGCGGCGCTGCGATTCAGCGAGCTCGGTCTCCACGACGAAGCGATGGAGCAGGCCATCCAGGGGGGCAACGACGAGCTGGCCGCGGAGCTGCTGCAGCGTCATCTGTACGGCGTGCTGGGGCGCGGCGAATTTTCGACGCTGCTGCGCTGGATGGAAGCCATCTCGCCTTCGTCGCTGCCTGCCGAGATGCATTTGCTTCGCGCGTTCGCGCTTGTCGTCACCGGTCAGTATCCTGCCGCCGAAGCCGTGCTGATCTCGCTCGAGCGGGACATTCATGCACTGCCCGACGACGAACGGCGCGGCCAATTGCAGAGCGGCCTGTTTTTCGTCAAAGTCAACTATGCCTTCTCTACCGGCGACTATGACCAATGGTTGAAGTACGCCGACCGCATTCCGGATATGCTGCCGGAAAGCCCGCTGTTTTACAACTTGAACTACAACCGCAGCGAGCCGCTGGTCAGACGTACGCTGTTCGGGTTAAACGGCGCGATCCCGCCGAATACGAATGTCATCGCCTTGCGCATGGTCGACATCATGAACGCCCATGGATGGAAGCAATCGCTGTTTTCGCAATACGTGCTTCAATCCGTTGCAGAAGGCTACTTTGAATGGGACTGGCTGACGGAGTCGGAGGCGCTGCTGAAGGAGGTCGAGTCGGTTGCCTATCTGAAACGGTGCGCGGGTCTGTACGTCCCGTGCCGGATCACGATGGCCCGATGCCTTCAGGCTCGCGGGCGGGGCGAAGAAGCGCGGACGCTGCTGCAAGCGACGGCGGCGACGGCCCGCGACTGGGACGAGCCGCGATGGGAGATGCCGCTGGCGGCGTACGAAGCACGCTTCGCGCTGGCCGCAGGCGACCTCGCCGGCGCCGAGCGGCTCCTGAGGCGGACCGGCGTCTCGCCCGCCGACGCCCCTGCGTTGTATCGGGAAACGGAGTATATGACGCTTGCCAGACTGCTGGGCGCAAGGCGCAAGGAGAAGGAGGCGCTGAAGCTGCTGGAAGGACTCGCCGCGCTTGGCGCTCGCGAACGCAGCCTCATCACGATGGTGGATGCGGCGGTGCTGCGCGCCTTGCTCGAATGGCAGCGCGGCCGGCGCGAAGCGGGCCTGGACCGGCTGCACGAGGCGCTCGCCGCAGGCTCGGCGAACGGGTATGTGCGCAGCTTCACCGGCGAAGGCAAGCCGATGCTGGCGCTGCTACGGGCGTACCGCGCGCAGCGGCTGCGAGACGGCGCGATCGGAGAGGAAGCGCCGGCCGTTGGCGGGACGCTAGCCGGCGAAGGGGCCAATGGCGGTGTCCCGGCGGCGTACGTGGACGGTCTCGTCGCCAGGCTGGAGGCCGAGCTCGAAGCGGCAGGCGCTGCTACGGCCGGGGAAGGTCAAGACGGCGAGCGGCTGATCGAGCCGCTCACGGACAAAGAGCTCGCGCTGCTGCAGGAGCTCGATCGCGGCGCGACGAACCGCGAATCGGCCGCGAAGCTCCAATTGACGGAGGGCACGGTGAAGGTGTACCTGAGCCGCGTGTACGCCAAGCTCGGCGTCTCGTCGCGGACGCAGGCGCTCAGCCGCGCGCGGGAACTGCGGCTGCTGGATTAAGGTCGTTTGGGCGGGCGCCATCCCCTCTCGTACAGAAGGCGATGCGCCTATTTTGACGCGGGCGGGCGCCATCCCCTCTCGTTGAGAAGGCGATCCGCCTTTTTTGCCGCGGGCGGGCGCCATCCCCTCTCGTTGAGAAGGCGATCCGCCTTTTTTGACGCGGGCGGGCGCCATCCCCTCTCGTACAGAAGGCGATCCGCCTTTTTTGACGCGGGCGGGTGCCACCCCCTCTCGTAGAGAAGGCGATGCGCCTTTTTTGCTGCAGGCGGCCGCCATCCCCTCTCGTACAGAAGGCGATGCGCCTATTTTGACGCGGGCGGGCGCCATCCCCTCTCGTTGAGAAGGCGATGCGCCTATTTTGACGCGGGCGGGCGCCATCCCCTCTCGTAGAGAAGGAAATCCGCCTATTTTGACGCGGGCGGGCGCCATCCCCTCTCGTAGAGAAGGCGATGCACCCTCGTATCACGCCTCGTCCTTTTTAAACGCCAATCCCCTCTCCGCGAGCGCTTGCTCCAGCGTATCGATCCCCTTGCGGCCCATGCCGTGCAGCTTGAGGATGTCCTCCGCGGTCCGCTCGGCCAACTGATCGAGCCGTTCGATGCCGGCGCTTGCCAGCGCGCGAAGAGCCGGCTTCGCCAATCCTTTCGGCAAATCGCCATTCGCCATCGCTTCGATACCTCCTCGAAAATGAGTTTATCTCAGCCTTTTATTCGACCTCGGATGCCCTGTTCCTTCCATTCCGCAAGCGATCCCCGTCCCCCGCCTGTGTCCGGCAACTTCTCCTCACGGCGGTTCGTCTAACTTCATGAAGGTTAAACTACTTCCATCATGAAGAAACGGAGATGAATGTCATGTCGAAAACGAAAAGGCTCAGCCTCCTGCTGGCCTCGTCCATACTCGCAGCTTCCCTCGCCGCTTGCGGTCAAAATGGCAACGCAGCTTCATCCGGTAACGCCACAGCGACTGCATCCGCCACCGTACCTGCGCCCGACGACGCAAGCGCGACGTCCCCGACCGCGTCGAATGCAGACGCCGCATCCTCCTCTTCTTCCGCGATTCCGGCGCAAACCGAATCCCCGCAACCAAGCACGTCGCCTTCCGCCGCGCCTTCGGCCGCAGCGTCCGAATCGCAGCACGCCGTCCAGGGTACGCCGACTGCGCTGCGCATGGCCGGCACGAAGATCGGCTGGACGGGCGGCAAAGGTTGGATCGCCAGAACCGACGACGGTGGCAAAACCTGGCACACGCAGTATAAGCACGACTACGAGGTGCTGCAAATTTTCGCGCTGAACGATCGGCAAGCGTGGGCGACGCTCGACATCGGGGACGCCAAAGCCGTGAAGCTCGTGAAGACGACGGACGGCGGCAAAAACTGGAGCGATGCGGGGCAGATTCCGAGCTACGCCTTTTTCCATTTCGTCAATGAAAACGAAGCGTTCAGCGGATCGTGGACGACTCGGGACGGGGGCAAAACGTGGCAGGAGCTCTCGGTTCCCAAAGACCAGGTCGGGGACGTTTACTTCCACGACCGGAGCAACGGCTGGGCCGTCACCCAGACGGCGGGGAAAAAATTCAGCTTCCTCCGCACGCAGGACGGCGGGAAGACATGGGCCTCCGTCTACTCGAAAGCTTGGGAAGAGCAGCTGAACGGCGCGGTCATCCGCTCCGCCGGCAAAAACGACGCCTGGATCGAGCTGATCGGCGGTTCGGGAATGACCCAGACGTCGTATTCGCTGTTCCACACCGCGGACGGCGGCAAGAGCTGGCAGCCCGTCGTCGCCAACAGCACCGCCGGCGCAGGACCGGCTCCCGGCTTTAAAATGGACGACAAAGGCGTGCCGTCCAACGAAGGCAGCTCGCCCGGCACGCTTTATGTCGTCGACACGAAGACGGCGTTCCTCGGCGGCCAGTGCCAGGCCTGCGACAACCCGAATACGCTGGGCTACACGACGGACGGCGGCAAGACCTGGGTGAACGACAAGCCCCAGCTTCCGGGATACGGCAAGCAGCTGATCGCGGCCGCGGACGCCAAGCATGTCTCATGGATTCTTACCGATTCGCAAAATGCATCCGTTCTGTACGTGTCGCAAGACAGCGGCGCGCACTGGACCAAGACGCATACGTTCGCCAAGCCCGAAGACAGCGCCGCAAAGTAACCGTTTAATGAAAGAAGCTTCAAGCCCGCTCTATGCGGACCTGAAGCTTCTTTTTCTTTTCAAATAGACTCAGCATTCCTTCGGTTCCCCGATGTCGGGCTCCGGATTTTTCTTGGCCGCCCGCGCGTCCAGCAGCATGCCCACGATTCCAAGCAGCACGCCGATATTGATCGCGATGTCAGCCAGGTTCATGATGCCTCCGCCGACCGCCCACTCCAGGAAATCCGTCACTCGCGCGAAAAGCAGCCGGTCAATCGCATTGCCGACGGCGCCGCCGGCGAAAAATCCCGCTCCCGCAGCAAGCCAGGGATTGCTCAGCTTGCCCTTGCGCTGCGCGTAGACGACCCAGACGACGACCGCGATCGCGACCGGAATAAAAAGCCGTCCCCAACCCTCGAACGAGCTGCCCGCCGCGCCCGTATTTTCGTAATGGGTAAATTGCAAAACGCCGGGCCAAAACGAATGGGTGTCGCCCACGGGAAGCGATCTCCGAACGGCGATCTTGGCCAGCTGATCGACGGCGACGACGGCGATCAGCACGATGTAGACGAGCCCGAACCAGCGACGACCAGGCCGGCTATTCGCACTTGCGGACGGCCCGTTCATAACGCACGCTCCGTCGTCGGTCGGCCGCACTTGGGGCAGAACGCGAATTCGGACCGAAGCGCCGTGCCGCAGTACGGACAGAAGCCGTCCGTCCGATCGGAGGTCGCCCGTCCTTGGTCCGCCGGCGCATGGATACTCGCACCGCGATCTTCTCGGCGGCGTTCGAACGGATCGGGCTCCTCGTCCGAGTCGACGATATCGTAGAGCGACATCCGGTTGCGTCCCGTCGCGTTTTTAAAATGAATGACGGCTTGCACGATGCCCAGGCCAACGAAGACGACCCCGAACAACGGGAACACGATCCCGACCATCGGGAACGGCGAGCCCTTGGTCAGGTTAAAGGCGAAGATCGTCCAAATGATGCCGAATACGATCGAAACGACGCTTCCCGCCGCTCCCATCGCCGACGGGCCTCTGCCCGGTTTGACGCTGCGCATGGCGATCCCTCCTCATGACTAAGTATACGCGATCGGGAAACGGGCCGTTGCGCTCAATCGCCTTGCCCGGCCAAGCCAGGTTAACCCTTATTTAGCTTAACGCCGCCAAGAGCGCCAGTACCGCGATCGAAAGCAGCGTAGCGTCAAGCGGCGGTCTCCACGAAGGGCTGTACCGGGGATCCAGCAATAGCCGGAGGCGCACGTTGATCGAAGCGTCCGCGAAGGATGCGCTCGCCGTAGGCATTCCCTTGGCTCGGCCCTGCCGCAGCAGCTTCAACAGCGCGCCGCCAAGCGCCTCGGCGCCGCCGCCGGACGCCGCGATCGCATGGCGATCCGCCAGCACTTCGACCGCCGTCCTGTACTTGTCCTCCGCCCAGCCCAGCAGCGGCACGTACCAGAGCGCCGTCCGGCTGAGCGACAGCGCGAACAGCGCGAGCGGATCGCGGCGCCTCAGATGATGCCGCTCATGCGCGACGACTGCCGCGAGCTCGGCCGGCTCCAGCATGCGCAGCAGTCCCGCGGACAATACGATCCGCGGCCGGAAAAAGCCGACGGTCATCGCGACGGGCGCTACCGCACGGATGATCGTGAGCTGTCTGCGGTCGAAGCCGAACCGGCGCGCATAGCGCCTCGACAAGCGGTTGTCCGCCGTTCGGCGCAGCATGCGGCCGAAGCGCCGCGCGCAGACCGCCTCCCGGACAATCTGCCTTGCGCAGAAGACCAGCGTCGAGACGAACACCGCGCTCATCAAAGGAAGCGATATCGGAACTCCGATGTAACGGAACCAGGCGACGCAATAGTCGAACAGCACGAACGGCAGCTTGATCCCGAAGACGACCTTCAGCGCGAACATCGCCATCTGCGCCGCGACGAACGCCGAAACGGAAAGAGATGTGGCCAGCAGCCATCTCGAGCGGGCTTCCCACATGTTTATCGTTCCTTTTTATGTTGTTTGAGCTGACGCTCCAACTGGTCCAGCAGATCGGGATCGACCTGCTCCAGGGCATCGACCATGTGCGCGACGGCGCGCGAGCCGAATTCCTGAACCAGCTCGAAGGCAAGCTCCTTCGACTGCGCCTCGAGAAATTCGTCGCGGGTAAGGACCGGACGATAAAGATGCGATTTGGAATTCGCCTTTTTGCTCAATATACCTTTGTCCACCAGCCGGTTCATCACCGTCATGACCGTGTTGAAGCTCATTGCCTTGTCCTTGTTCAGCGCCTGCTGCACTTCTTTGATCGTCAGCTCGCCCTCCGCCTCCCAAAGCGCGGTCATGATTCTGGCTTCGAGCGGTCCGAAAAAGCGTTCGAGGCCGTTGCCGTGAAATTTGAAATTATGCAGCTTCATGTTCGTCCCACACACCCTTCACACTACGGATTATAGTTTTCCGAAGGTGCGCTCGTCAACGTCGGCTCCCGACAGCGGCATCGGGTTGCGCAGCGTTTAAACTTTTGTTTATAATACAAACATAAGTCCAAAAAAAGAGTGGAAGGAGCGGCCTATGGACCGCGAACAGCAAATTTTGTCGTTCATTCGGCGCAATCCGTTCGTCTCCCAGCAGGAGCTCGCGGACGCTATCGGCATCTCCCGCAGCGCGGTCGCGGGTTATGTCGCTGCGCTAACCCGCAAAGGCAGCATTCGCGGCAGGGCGTACGTGCTCGCCGAAGAAGGCTCCGTGCTCTGCATCGGGGGCGCGAACCTGGACAGCAAAGCCCGCGGCAAGCAGCCGCTGCGGCTCGGCGCCTCCAATCCCGTCGCGGTCGCGGAGAGCTGCGGCGGCGTCGCGCGCAACATCGCGGCCAACCTCGCCGCGCTCTCCGCACGCGTCTCGCTGCTGACAGCGGTCGGCGACGACAAGGCCGGCGGCTGGCTGCTCGAGCGAACGGCGAGCCAGGGCGTCGACATCGGCCCGTCCCTCGTGCTGAGCGGCGAGAAGACCGGCAGCTACACCGCCATTCTGGGCGAAGACGGGGAATTGTTCATCGCCTTCGCCGATATGGACATCTACGAGCGGATCACGCCAGACACGCTCGAGGAGAAATGGCCGCACATCGCCGCTTCCAAGCTGGTCGTCGCGGACGCGAATCTTCCCGCCGCCAGCCTGGCCTGGCTGGCTCGCCGCTGCGGCGACGCCAATCTCCCGCTGTTCGTCGATCCGATCTCGCCGGAGAAGGCGAAGAAGCTGCCGGACAGGCTTGACGGCATCGCCGCGGTGTTCCCCAATCTCGCCGAAGCGCGCCAATTGGCCGGGCGGGGCGACGACGAGCCGCCGGCGGACGGCGGCGTCGCCGAATGGGCGGAGCTCGCCCGCCTCATCCTGGCGCGAGGCGCCGGCCATGTCCTGATCACGCTCGGCAAGCACGGCGCCTACTGCGCAGGGCCGGACGGCGAGCTTCATCTGCCGGCGCTGCCCGTCAAGGTCGTCGACGTCACCGGAGCCGGCGACGCATTTCTCGCCGGTGTCGCCTACGGCGTGCTGCGCGGCGAAGCCTTCGCGGATGCCTGCCGGTCCGGACTGGCAGCCGCGCGCATCGCGCTCGAGACCGCGAGCTCCTCCTCGGAGCAGCTGAATGAAGAGCGGCTGGCCGAAGCCGTCCGCGCAGCGAAAATTTAATTTTACCCAAATCTATCTAAAGGAAGGGAACGATCCCCATGAACCCTTATATTCAACTGACCAAGGAAGTCCAGGACGCGCTGAACGAAGGCAAACCGATTGTCGCATTGGAGACGACGATCATCTCGCACGGCATACCGTATCCGCAAAATATCGAGATGGCCCGCAAAGTCGAAGACATCATCCGCGAAAACGGCGCCGTCCCCGCGACGATCGGCATCATGAACGGCCGCATTCGGATCGGGCTCGACGCGGAAGGGCTTGAAGCGTTCGCCAATTCTCCGCAAGTCGAGAAGGTGAGCCGCCGCGACTTCGCGCACATCCTGTCCGCCGGCAAGATCGGCGCGACGACCGTGTCGGCCACGATGATCGGCGCCGCAATGGCCGGCATCGAAGTATTCGCCACCGGCGGCATCGGCGGCGGCCACCGCGACGGCGGGGACAGCATGGACGTGGCCGCGGACCTGACCGAGCTGGCCCAGACGAACGTCGCCGGCGTCTGCGCAGGCGCGAAGTCCATTCTCGACATCGGCCGTACGCTCGAATATTTGGAAACCCATGGCGTGCCCGTCGTCGGCTACAGGACGGACGAATTCCCTTCGTTCTATGCCCGCGAGAGCGGCTTCGGCGTCGACTTCAGGCTCGATACGGCGGAAGAGGTCGCGGCCATGCTGCGGACGAAGTGGAACCTGGGCCTGGCGGGCGGCGCGATCGTCGCCAACCCGGTGCCGGCCGAGTACGCCCAGCCTGCGGACAAGATGGAAGCCGTCATCCGCCAGGCGCTGGACGAAGCCGATGCCCGGCATATTGCCGGCAAGCGCGTGACGCCGTTCCTCCTCGGACGAATCAAGGAGCTGACCGGCGGCAGCAGCCTCGACACGAACATCCAGCTCGTTTACCACAACGCCAAGGTAGCGGCCGAGATTGCCGTGGCGCTGAAGGCGAAGTAAGTCAAGTCAGCGAAAATGACAAAAAGGGAAGAAATGGCCGCGGCCGCTTCTTCCCTTTTTTGCGCCCAATCCGATCCACGCGTGCACATTTTCAGTCGTGCCGTGCACATCGCCGCCCAAGCATCGTGCTAAAATCTAAAATTGTAAACGCTAACATGTACCGCAAAGGAGGAGAGCAATGGCTCAGCCCGTTCCGGCCGCCCCATCCGTGCCCGCCCCAGAAGCGCCCGCAGCCGAAGTGACGCTGTGGCGGCGGATCGTGCGGCATCGCATGCTGTACCTGATGTTTTTGCCGGTAGCCGTGTACTACATCGTGTTCCGCTACTGGCCGATCGGACTTGCCTGGATCGTTGCCTTCAAAGATCTGAAGCTCGGCATGGGCGTGTTAGACAGCGCCTGGGTCGGACTGGACAATTTCCGCGTCATGTTCGAGGACCCCGAGATCGTCAACGTGCTGCGCAATACGGTGGAGATCAGCCTGCTGCGCATCGTCGTCGGCTTTTTTCCGCCGATTATTCTGGCCATCATGTTCCACGACCTGTCTTCCGGCAGGTTAAAAAAATGGCTGCAGAGCGCCGTCTACATCCCCCACTTTTTTTCGTGGGTCATCATTTTCGGCATCGTGTTCGCGTTTTTCTCCACCGGCACGGGCTTCGTCAACAATGTGCTGGAAGCGATGGGCCTGCCCCGAGTCGAGTTTTTCCTGTCCGAAGGTTGGTTCCGGCCGATCCTGATCGGCTCCGCGCTATGGAAGGAGATCGGCTGGAGCACGATCATCTATCTCGCGGCGCTCAGCACGATCGACGCCCAGCTGTACGAGGCGGCCAGGATCGACGGCGCGGGACCGATCCGCCGCATCTTCGCCGTCACGCTGCCCGGCATTCTGTCCGTCGTCACCTTCGTGCTCTGCCTCAGCCTCGGCAATATTTTGTTCGCGGGCGGCGAGCAGATCCTGCTGTTCTACAACAAAGCGGTGCTCGACACGGCGGACGTCATCGAGACGTGGGTGTATCGCGAGGGACTGAGCCGGCTGCAATTCAGCGTGGGGACGGCCGTGGGTTTGTTCCAGTCGCTGATCGGCATGGTCGTCATCCTGGCCGGGAATACGCTGGCGAAGCGGTATACCGGCCGCGGCATCTGGTAGAGGAGGCTGCATATGAAAAGCAATTCGGCTGGCGAACGCGCCTACCAGATCGCGATCCATCTCATCGTCCTGCTCGTCGCGGCATCGGCCGTCTTTCCCCTGCTGTATGTCATCGGCATGTCGCTGACGACCAAGTCGGAGATGATCGCCCGCGATTATTTCGTCATTGTCCCCCATGCCCCGACGCTGGAGGCCTACAAGCGGATCATGTCCTCCTCCGTCATCTGGCATTCGTTCGTCGTCTCCGTCCTGCGGAGCACGGTCGGCCCGCTGCTTACGCTGACGCTCACCGCCATCGGCGCTTATGTGCTGGCGCAGCGGACGCTGCCCGGCCGCGGCATCTTCCTGTTCTTCATCCTCGCCACGATTCTGTTCAACGGCGGACTGATTCCGACCTATCTGGTCGTCAAGCAGACGGGACTGATCGATTCGTTCTGGTCGATGATTCTGCCGATCATGGTGGACAGCTTCGGACTGCTGGTCATTAAGATTTTCATCGAAAATCTGCCCGACGGCCTGACCGAATCCGCGCGGATCGACGGCGCCGGCGACTGGAGCATGCTGTGGCGGATCGTGCTGCCGCTCGCAGCCCCCGCACTCGCGGCCATAGGCCTGTTCAACCTGGTCGCGCACTGGAACAGCTGGTTCGACGCGCTGCTGTACTTGAACGACAAGTCGATGTACCCGCTGCAGATGGTGCTCAAGAACATGCTCACGATCGACTCCGTCAGCGGCGACTCGATGAACGCGATGCTGAAGACGTCGCAGTCGATCAGCACGGAGACGCTGAAAATGGCGGCCGTCGTCGTCGGCATCATCCCGGTGCTGTGCGTCTATCCGTTTTTGCAAAAGCATTTTGCCAAAGGCATGTACATGGGCTCCGTGAAAGGCTGAGGCGCCTACTATTCCTTCTATTATCAAGGGGGCATTCCTGTGAAAAAAAGAAAGCATTACGCCGCCATGGCCGCAGCCGTCGCCGCTTGTACCCTGCTGAGCGCCTGCTCCGGCAACGGCAATGAGCCTAAGCAGGCAGCGCCGTCCAGCGGCGCAGCCGCAACCGCAAGCGGAGCCGCGAGCGCCAAGCCGTCCGGTGGCGATACCGGAGCGCCGGTCAAGGAGCTGAACTACCCGGATGCGTTCCCGGCCGTGCCGAAGGCGGTCGACAGCGCCAGCTACGCGTACGACGATCTGAGCAAGAAATATGAATTGGACTTGATGGTAGCGGGCGCCTTCAACCAGCCGGTGCCGGAGGACAAGATCAAGTCCTACCTGGAGAAGCAGTTCAACGTCTCCCTGACGTTCTCCAGCATGAACGGCGAGGATCTCAAAAACGCCGTCACCGTCCGCTATGCCTCCGGCGACGAACCCGATCTCGTCATGTTCCCGTTCAAGGACGTGGCGCTGTCGCTCTACAACAGCGGCCAGTTGCTGGATGCCCGCGAGATGCTGCCGTATATGCCGCAGACGATGCAGTATGTGACGAAGGATTATGCGAACTGGGCGACCGTCGACGGCAATATGATCGGCATCCCCCGCTATCCGGTATTTCCGGACAACTGGAGCTACTTCATCCGTCAGGACTGGCTGCAGAAGCTCGGCATGAGCGCGCCGACCAACGAAGACGAGCTGTACGCCTACGCCAAGGCGGTCGTCGAGAAGGACCCGGACGGCAACAACAAGGCCGACACCTGGCTGATGGCCACGGCCGGCGGCGGCAACGGCTGGTCGATGATGGACGCGCTGAAGACGATGTACGGGCATCCGAGCTGGAACGTGGCGGACGGCAAGATCAATCATCCGATGCTCGACGGCACGACGAAGCGGTTCCTGCAATTCGTGAAGAAGCTGTACGACGAAAAGCTGCTCGCGCCCGACTGGTACACGATCGGCTGGGAACCGTTCAAGGCGTACAGTCTTAACGACCAGATTGGCATGGTCTGGTATCCGGGCTGGAACATCGTCGACGAGCAATACAACGCCAAAAAGAAGGATCCCGAGGCCGTAAAACTGTGGGAACCGCTCCAGCCGCTCAAATCGAGTGACGGCAAGGGCGGCATGTACGGTCCGGGCGGCAATCCCGGTGGACTGTTCATCGTGTCGAAAAAGGTGGCGAACGACCCCGGCAAGATGAAGCGGATCGCCCACTTGCTCGATTCGATGATGTACCCGAACGCCAACTACTGGGCGGTATCGCAGGGTGGCGGACCTGAGATTTTCCAAGACGACTCCCGTGTCCAGATGAACGAAGACGGCACGAACGTATTTTTCATCAAGGACACCCACATCCAGAAGGCGAAACCGGAATATCAATCGCTCGCAGACTGGCAGTTCTTCGGCTACACGCTGATCTGGCAGGTGTACGACGACGAGCCCGTCGGCGTCACCGGCAGCAAGTTCAACCAGCAGATCGTCGCCATGCCCCGCTACAAAAACTATGATATGTACCTGACGCTCGACGGGCCGACCGTCACCAAGCTGAACGACTTCCAGAACAAAAACGAAATCTCGTTCGTGCTCGGCAAAAAGTCGTTCGACGACTGGGACAAATACGTGGAGGACTGGAAAAAAGCCGGCGGACAAAAGCTGATCGACAGCGCGGCCGAGCAGCTGAAGGTCGAGAAGCAGTAACGAGGCGGGCCAAGCCGGTGTCCACGGACACCGGTTTCGGGCGGTTCGCGGACCGATGTCGCGGTGGCGCATGGCTCTAAAGGAGGCTTGTACGCGGCGAACGATCGTGCGTATAATCGGTGTATTTCATAAGCCTCGCAGAGGGAGGAGCTAGGCCGCCTTGGACTGGTACAGAATCGGCTCCCGCTACAAGCTTATCCTGCTGCTGGTCATCCCCAGCACACTGTTCGTCATCATCGTCACGCAGATCGCCAAGGCCAACGCCCTGCACTTCCTGCGGGATACGCAGAACGAGGCGCTGGCGGGTATGGCCGGCCAGGTCGTGCATCTGATCGGCATTTACAATAACGAGATTACGTACAACATGCTGGAGACGGAGGAAATCGTGAAGCAGGAGGGCGGCGCGGGAGACCGGCTGTACGAGGCGATGCATACGGTCGCCAAGGTGCGCGCCGACTTCGTGCGGGGCGTCGTCTATATCGGCGCGGACGGCGCGATCACCGGCTATCCCTCCGCTTTCTGGGGCAACTTCTCCGCCAAGGAAGAAGCGCTGATCCACGAGCAGGCGTCGCGCAGCCGGGGCGTGTTCGAGTGGTCGAATACGATCCGCTCGGACATCGGGCGGTCCGGCACGTTCGGGCCGACCAGCATCGTCACGAAGTCCGTATACGACGACGGCGGGCAGCTGATCGGCTATCTGGCCTTTCTCGTGGACCTGTCCGCGTTCCTCGAGCGCAGCGCGGCGTTCGCCGGCAGCTACGAGACGCAGACGCTGCTGTACGACCGCGAGGACGCGTTGATCGATTACCTCGGCGCGACCGATCTGGCCTCTCCGCCGGTGCTGTTCTCGGAGGAAAAAGTGCAAACGCTCTCTTCGGCGCTGGCCTACCTGGACAGCCGGGGCGTCTACCACTCCGTCGCGAGCATGGAAGCCAATCTGGGCTGGAAGGTCGTCGTCGTGGGCGACGTGGAAAAGCTGGAGTCGCGGTTCGAGCCGCTCAGCCAGATCGCCTGGGCGATCCTGCTGTTCGGATTGGCGGGCTTCCTCTGCATTCACATCGCGGTGTCCTGGTGGTTCACGCGGCCGATCCTGCTGCTGACGAAGGGCATGCGCACGGTAGCCAAAGGCAAGCTGGATACGAAGCTTGCGGTCGTGCGCCGCGACGAGTTCGGCGAGCTGGCGAACCAGTTCAACCGGATGACGGACACGGTCAGGGAGCTCATCTCCGACCTGCAGCGCACGGAGGCCGCCAAGCGGCAATCCGAGCTGCAGGCGCTGCTGTCGCAGATTAATCCTCACTTTCTCTACAATACGCTCAACACGATCGATATGATGGTCGACTTCAGCCCGAAGAACGAGCTGCACGCCATGATTCATGTGCTGTGCCGGCTGCTGAAGTACAGTCTGGACGGCAACGAGGTGCGGACGCTGGCGGACGAGCTGCAATATACGAAGGACTATCTGTACATTCAATCGGTCCGGTACGAGCATCGGTTCGAGTGCCGCGTCGCGCAGGCCGGGGACGATCTCGGCCGCCTGCGGGTGCTGAAGCTCGTGCTTCAGCCTTTGGTCGAAAACGCCGTCTTCCACGGCCTGCATGCACTGGAAGGACGCCGCGGCAGCTTAAGCGTGACGACCGACAGCGCGGACGGCGTGCTGCTGCTGACGGTGGCGGACAATGGCGTGGGCATGACGCGCGAGCGGCTTGACGCGCTGCGCGCCGCGATGGAGAGCGAAGACGGCGCCGCAGAGGATTTCGGCATCGGCGTGCGAAACGTGCATCGGCGCATCCGGCTGTTCTACGGCCCCGAATACGGGATCGTCATCGACAGCGCGGAAGGCGAAGGCACGGTGATGACGATCAGGCTGCCGGCGGGGGCGGATGTCCGCCCGGCGCTTAAGGAGGGTACGGCGGATGGATGAACCGGCGATGAAGGTGCTCGTCGTGGACGACGAGCCGATGGCCCGCAGGCGAATCCGCTCGTTCGCGCTGGAGGAGCGCGGCTTCGTCATCGCGGGAGAAGCCGAGAACGGCGAACAGGCCTGGCGCATGATCCGGGAATCCGCACCGGACATCGTGGTCGCGGATATCGGCATGCCCGTGCTGGACGGCCTCCGGCTGCTGGAGCGGGTGCGGGGAATGGCGGCGGCCCCCAAGGTCATTCTGCTCACTTGCTACGAGGACTTCGACAAGATTCAGGCGGCACTCCGCCTCGGCGCCCACGATTATATCACCAAGCTGCTGCTGTCCGAAGAAGAGTTCGTCGCATGCCTGTCCAAGGCGGCCGACGATATCCGGCGGGAGCGCCGCCACCGGCACAAGGCGATACGGCAGCTCTTGCTGGAGCTGCTGCTCTCCGGAGACGAGGCGCGGGCCTCGCTGGAGCAGCTCGCCGCCCTCTCCTTTTCCGCGCGACAGCATCGGCTGGCGTTGGTCCGCTTCGCGCCGGAGCGCGGGAGGACGCTGCTCCCGGCGGAGCTGGCGTTCGAGGACGAGAGCGGGCATTATGCATCGCTCGTCCTGCCCGTCGAGCCCGGCCTGTGGGCGATGCTCGCCGTCTCGCGGGAGCGCAGCGAGGGCGCGGACTTCCTCGCCTGGACGATGAACGCGCTGCGCCGCGGCGGCGAAGCCTGCCGGGCGCTCGGCGTGCCGACCGTGCAGGCGCTGTCCGATCAGCGCGGCGATCTGCTGCTGCTGCCGCGCGCGCTCGCGGAATGCCGTCGGCTGCTGGACGCAGCCTTTTACGCGCCGCCCGGCGAGCCGGTCACGACCCTGGACGAGACGGCGCCGGGCGAATACCCGCCGGATCGGCTCGATGCGCTACTGCGGGATTGCCGGACCGCGGTCGAGCGCCACGATTATGCCGCGGCGGGCGAGGCGCTGCTGCGATGGGCGGACGAAGCCGCCGCGCACAGGCCGGCGCCCGCCCGGCTTCGCCTGATGGGCGCGGCGCTGGCCGGCTGCCTGTACGACGGCAACGTCAGGCTGCGTGACGGTACGGAGGCGCCGCTGCGGCAGCGGCTCCAGCAGCGGATCGCGGCAGCCGGCCATATGACGGAGCTGCGGGCGGCGGTGGAGGAGGCGGCAGAGCTGCTGCGGGAGACGCCGTCTCCGGCTCCCGCCATCCGGTCCGAGATTCGCGAGGCGCTGCGCCTCATTGAATCGCAATACCCCGAGGACCTCGACCTGCAGACGGCGGCGAGGCATGTCAGTCTCAGCCCAAGCTGGTTCGGCGCGCTGTTCCGTCAGGAAACGGGTCGGAGCTTTTCCGACTACTTGCAGGATTACCGGATGGAGCGCGCCCGCGAGCTGCTGCTGCGCACGGATCTGAAAATATACGAGGTCGCCGCCGGCATCGGCATTCCCAACTCGCGCTACTTCTCCAGGCTGTTCGCCGACAAATACGAGACGAGTCCGCAGGAATACCGGGCGCGAAAACGCGAGGCGCGCAGCCGAACATAGAGCGGCAAGCGCGAAGACAGTTCGGTTCAAGAGCAGACGATAGTTATAACCAAAAACGAATGCGGTTTGGAGCGTGATGAGATCATGAGCGAGTACGACAAACTGCGGGCTGCGTTCCAGTCCGCCAACCCGCCGCGCAGCCTGTACCCGCTGCTGTGGCTGCACGGCGACGAGCGGGAGACCGAGTCCGTCATCCGCGCGGAGATTGCTGCGATGGACGATGGCGGCTCGGGGGGCTTCATCATCGAGTCCCGGCCGCATAGCGACTACCTCGGAGATCGCTGGTGGCGAGACGTCGGCTACTGTCTGGACGAGGCTGCGGCGCGCGGCATGGACGTCTGGATTTTCGACGAGGAATATTACCCTTCCGGCATTGCCGGCGGCCGGGTGCTGGAGGGGCACCCGCAGTACCGGATGCGCGTGCTGATCAAGCGAACGTCGCAGTGGGACAGCGCTGCGGACTATGCGCCCCCGCCGGGAGACGACGCGCATCCGATGGAGACGCTGCTGCGCGTCATCTGTACGTCCGGTCCGGCAGACGGCGGCAAGCGGGTCGTCTTCCGGACGGAGCGGGAGTTCGCAGCCTGGAGGGATGAGGTCCGGCGGGACAGTGGCGCGGATGGCCCCGGTGGCGAGCTATGGACGGTGCATGCCATCGGCCTGACGCCCTCCTGGAGCGGGCGGATGTTCGACCGGATGGTCGACTATATCGATCCCGAGGTGACCGACCGCTTTATCGAGCTGACTTACGAAGAGACTCGGCGCAGATTCGCTCCGTATTGGGGGACGACGATCAAGGGCTTTTTCGGCGACGAGACGAGCTTCGAGAACTTCGGCTCCTACGACGTGCTGTTCGGCGAGGATACGCCCTGCTTTCCTTGGACCGCCCCGCTGGCCGAAGCGTTTGCCGATGCCAAAGGCTACGAGCTGCTCGACTGGGCCGACCTGCTCTGGCATGAGACGGGAGACGCCCGCGCGTCCGCGAAGGTGGAGCTTGCCCGGAGTGCCCTCCCTCCCGTACGCTACGACTTTATGGATGTCATGACGCGCCTGTTCTCGGCGAATTTTTTCGGACGTCTCCAGGCCTGGTGCCATCGCCACGGCGTCGCCTTCATCGGACACGTCGTCGAAGACAATCACGCGCATATGCATCACGGCTACGGCGTCGGCCATTTTTTCCGCACGACGAAGCACTTCGATATGGGCGGGTACGACTTCGTGCTGCGCCAGCTCGACTCGGAGCAGAAGCGGACGCCGTACGAGGAGCAGTATCCGCAGTGGCGCCACTACCGCGACGCGCCGTATCCGACTTTCTTTCACTTCACGCTGCCGAAGCTGGCGCAGTCCGCCGCGCATCTGGAGGTCGGCACGAACCTGGTCATGTGCGAAAACTTCGGCGCATACGGCTGGGACCTCGGACTGCGCGAGATGAAGTGGCTGACCGACTGGATGACGGCACGGGGCACGAACTGGTACGTTCCGCACGCCTTTTCGCCGCTGTTCCCCGATCCGGACTGTCCGCCGCATTTCTACGCGGGCGGGCGCAACCCGCAGTGGCCTTACTTCCGGCAGTGGGCGGACTATGCGAACCGTTCGTGCCTGATGCTGAAGGAGGGCGATCATGTCGCCCCCGTGGCCGTGCTGTATCCGGCGGAATCGCATTGGTGCGGGGATAACGACCGGCTGGACGAGGTATGCCGCCTGCTGTCCGAAGACCAGTACGACTTCGATATTTTGTCCTGCGATCTGCTGGCGGACGAGACGCACTGTCTCATCGGCGACGGCGAGCTGCTGATCGGCCGCGAGCGCTTCCGGGCGATCGTGCTGCCCGGCATCGAGACGCTTCCGCTGGCCGTCGCCGTCCGGCTGCGCGCCTTCGCTGAGAGCGGCGGGCGTATACTAGCCGTAGGCGAGATACCGGCGTTCGAATGCGAAAGGCAGCATGCAGCGCTTCGGTCCGCGCTGGCGGCTGCGGCCGCGGCTGGCGGCGTCCGTGCCGTTCCCGCGGAGGCGCTTGGCGCTGCGCTGCGCGAGACGATCGCGCCGGGCATCGGCATCGGGGTGCCGTTTGCGGATTTGCGCTACTGCCATTATCGGCGCGGGGCGATCGATATCTTTTTCCTGCGCAACGAGGGCGTAGAAGCGGTCTTCGACGGCGAGGTCGCGCTGCCCGGCGGGGGCGTGCCCGAGCTCTGGCACCCGATGGACGGCCGGATTGAGCTTGCCGCAGGCATACCGCAGAGTGGCAGCGAGGCTCACGACGATAACGATGACGGTAACGGCGAGGGCGACGTGGTCGTCAGGCTCCAACTTGAGCCGTATGAAGCAGTGTTCGTCGTGCTGCGGCCCGCGGAGACAGCAGCGCCCGCAGCCAGCGCAAGGTTCGACGAGGCTGCAGGCGCGGGGCGATCGGCCGGAACGCCGCCTGCGCATACGGTCGCGGAGCTTGCCCTTAACGACTGGCGCGTCGTCGAATGCCGCACGCCGCTCGAAGGGGCTCCGCTGTCGGCCGACCTGTCGCGGTCCGGCAGCCTGTCGGCGCTCGGCGTTGGCGACTGGCACGCCTACCCGGAACTAGCCGCCTTTTCAGGCACCCTCGTCTATGAGATAGAGCTCGGACCGATCGGGGATGCGCTCGTGCCTCTCGATGCGGAGCTAGGAGACGGCGCGCTGGAGGTCGCCGAGCTATGCGGTCTGCTCGACCTCGGCGAAGTCGGCGAACTCGCTGCCGTCTCCGTGAACGGCCATAAGCTGGCCCCGGCGATCTGTCCGCCGTACCGCTGGACGTTCCCGCTGCATTGGCTGTCCTCCGGGGGCCGCATCACAGCGGAGATCACCAACACGCTCGGCGGCTTTTTCCGGGACGAAGCGTTCGGCCGTCGGACGCCGGCGCCTGCAGGGCTGATCGGCCCGGCCAGGCTGGCATTACAGTCGCCGCGCCGAGCACAATGTCCGCTGTAAGCGCAAAAAGTTACTTTACAGCGGCAGCGTCGAGCAGAATCTGTGCTATAAGAGCAATAAGTTACTTTACAGCCACCCGCGACGAGCGAGTATCCAGCCCGGCGCCACGAAAACGAGAGACTCCGCAAACGATTCCGCTGCGAAGTCTCTCGTTTTTGGCTGCCTCTGCGCGTTCTACTTCCCCTCGCCCGCTCCCGCCGACACCTCCGCCAACAGCAGCAGCGTCAGCCCCTGCCCGTACAGCGTCGGGAAAATCGGCACCTCGCCGTACGCCTCAACGCTCGCCAGCACCGGCGTGCCGCCGGAGACGCCCCCGACGGCGCCGTCCGGACCGATCGCCGCGAGCACGGCCGGCACCGCCCGGTCGGCATGTGCCGACAGCGCCTCCGGCACAAGTCCCATGCGCGCCGCTTTATACAATCCGCAGGCGATGCCGGCGGAGCCCGACGTCTCCGCGTAGAAGCCCGGACGGTCGAGCACCGTCGGCCACAAACCGTCGGCCCCCTGCCTCCCAACGAGCGCTTCGGCCAACCGCGCATAGCGCCGCTTCACATCCGCGAGCAGCGCGTCGTCTCCGCACAGCGCCTCCGTCTCCGCCACAATCATCGGTACGCCGACGGCGATCCAAGCGTTCGCCCGGTTCCAGCGGGCGCCCGACATCCAGTTCCCCGCCTCGCAGTCCCAGCCGTGGAACAGCAGCCCCGTCTCCTCGTCCTGCAGCGCTTCGAGATGAAGCCGGACCTGCCGCAGCGCCTCGAGCGCGATCCGGCCGTCGCCCTTCATCCGTGCGGTGCGCGCAAGGAAAAGCACAGCCATGAAGATCGTGTCCGCCCAGATCTGCTCGCTGAACGAGGCCTTCTCCGTCACCGTATGCTCGAATGCGCCGTTTTTCGTGCGGGGCGCTTCGTCAATCAGCCACCGGGCCACTTCACCGGCTTTGTCCGCGTAGAACGATCGCCCCGTCAAGCGATGCAGCAGCGGGAAAACCGCAAACGGCGCGATCGAATTAATAACCAGAATCGCCTCGGACTGACCGATATTGCGCTGAACCCACGCCTCAATCTCGCGGAGAATCACCTCGTCCCCCGTCTTCTCCGCGAATTCCGCTGCGGCGATCACGCCGACGCCCGCATTCCAATCCCACCGGTCCGCGTTCATCGCCCAGTCGGTCCATTCGTGTCCGCCCCACTGCGCCGGCTTGCTGTGCATCATATAACGGTAAACGCTTCGCGCAGCTTCATCTACCTGATTCCTATTCCCAGATCCATTCCCGTTCAAACTGAGTCCTCCTCGTTCCTCTCCGCGCTACAGGCGGCTGTTGCGATATTCGCTTGGCGTTTGGCCGTACTGCTTTTTGAACACCTCTCGAAAATAATCCTGGTCCGTATAGCCGATCCGTTCGCAAATCTCGTAGATGCGGTTCACCGGGTCCTTGAGCAGCCGTGCCGCCTCCTCCAGACGGTGCCGGACGATCCAAGCGTTAATCGTCGTTCCGGTCACTTCCTTGACGAGCAGGTTCACGTACTTCTCGCTAAGGCCGACCGCATCCGCCACGTCCGAGAGCGCGAGGTCGCCGCGCGCAAAGTTTTGTTTGATATAACCGATCGCCTGCTCGACGAGGCGCTTCTTCTTCAGGCTGCCCGACCATTCGCTTGTCGGCAGCGCCCCGGCCAGGTTCGGCAGCTCGTCCCGCAGCCTGCTCTCCGCCACAGCCAGTTCATCCTTCCGACGGCGCTCCCGTCCCAGGTCGCGTACGACCTCGGAGAATACCCGGGCGATCTCGTCAGGATCGATCGGCTTCAATATATAGTGCTGCACCTGCAGCGAGATCGCCTTCCTGGCGTGCTCGAATTCGTTCAGTCCCGACAAAATGATGCAGCGGATATCCGGATTGCGAGCCCTGCACGCCTGAATCAGCTCGAGACCGTTCATCTTCGGCATCCCGATATCGGTCAGCAGCAGGTCCGGCGTCTCCCGCTCCAGCCGGGCCAGCGCCGCCTCGCCGTTCTCGGCGGTGCCGAGGAGCGAGATGCCGAGGCGCTCCCAGGGGACGGATCGGGCAAGCGCGTCCCGGACTGTCTTCACGTCTTCGGCGATAAGCAGCTTATACATGTTCATACCTCCTTGGTGCCGGCGACGCATTCAGATTCGGGCGAAACGGAAGCACCGCCTCGACGCAGGTGCCTTCCGCCGTCTGCACGTATTTCAGACCGAACGCTTCCCCGCAATACAGACGGATGCGCCGATGGACATTCAGCGTACCGTAGCCGGAGCTGCCGCCGTCCTTGTTGCTTGGCGACGCGAGGGCCGGCGACTCTGCGGGCGTTCCGCCCGCCTCGCTCGCGCCCCGGTCGTCCGCCTCATTCCCCTTTTCCTCGATCGGCCGCTCCTCCAGCATCCGATTCATCGCCTCCGCATCGCAGCCGACGCCGTTGTCCTGCACGCGAAGACGGAGCGAGATGCCGTCGAGCCGCGCCTCGATGGCGATCCGACATCCTTCCGTCCGACCGGCGAACCCGTGGACGATAGCATTCTCCGCGAGCGGCTGCAGGCAAAAATGCAGCATGGACGCGCTCAGCAGGTCGTCGGGCACGCGAATGTCGACGGCGAGATCATCCATGAGCAGCCGCTGGATATGAAGGTACGCCTCGACGTGCCTGATCTCGCCCTCCAGCGAGATCCAGGTCTGCCCCCGGTTCAGACCGTACCGGAGCATGTTGGCAAGCGCGCGCACGATTCCGCCCGTCTCCTTGTCGCCCGACAAAATCGCGCGGCAATTGATCAGATCGAGCGTGTTGTACAAAAAGTGCGGGTTGATCTGTGCCTGCAGCAGCTCCAGCTGGAGCTGGCGGCGTTCGATCTCTTCCGCGAAGGACTTCTCGATTAAGCCGTGCAGCGTCACCAGCATCGTCGCGAACTTCTGCCCCAGCTCATCCACCTCGTAGATGCCCGAGCTTTGCGCCGGCAGCGGCTCCTTGAACGCCAGCACCTCGGGTCGTTGCATCGCGCCGACGAGCCGCGTGATCGGCACGGTCACCCGGACGACGATCCGGTTTAAAATAAAGCCCGCGATCAGCAGCGCAACGACCGCAGTCGCCGCGCCGATGGCCGAGATTGCGAACGTATACTGGTTGAAGTGGCTCTCCGGCACGACCGTAAGCAGCTTCCAGCCGTTGGCGAACGTCTCGTACATGACCCGGTGCGGCTCGCCGTCGATTTTGCGGACCAGCGATCCCGAAGCGTCCAAAGCCGCGCTCACGTAGGGCAGTTCGCCAGCCGGCGTCAGAAACGGGTATCGTTCGCTGAAGATGACCCTGTCGCTCTCGTCCAGCAGCAGATGGTAGCCCTTCGCCAGCTTCGCGTTCTCGAAGATGCTTCGGATGCTGCCCGTGTCCGCCCCTACGACGACGGTGCCGATGTGCCGACCGTCCTTGATGCTCGTTTTTTTGCGCGCTGCGTAGATCATCGCCGGGTTGAAGGCGCCCGCCCGCTGGCCCCACCATTCCGCCTGCCGTCTCCCTTCGCTCAGATTGCGGTACCAGTCCTGGCTCCGCAGATCGATCGATTTGTAAATGCCCGTGGACGGATCGTAGCGATCCGGCGCCATGGCGTACAGTCCGCTGGACGGCTCGAGCGCGATGGATACGACATAGGATCGGGTCGGGACCCTGCCGCCGCCTTGGCCGTTCAACAGCGACAGCAGCGATAAATTTTGCAGATTCGTCTGAAGCGCGAAAAAATCGTCCACCGCCTCGTAGGCCGCCGGATATTCGCTCTCCAGCAGCCCCTCGATCGACGGATTGGACAGGATAAACGCCGCGACATTGTTCATCGTATCGAATTGGTACCAGATGTTGCGGTAGACGAACTTCATCGATTGCTCCGCCGTGTCGCGCGTATGATCGTTCTGCACCCGAATGAGGATGTAGCTGGCCGCCGTGGCGAAGAAGGCGATGATGACGACGATCAGCACAAAAATCGGCAGCCGGAGCCGAGACAGCAATCCGGCGCTGTGCCCGAAGCGTCCGTGCACGATCTTCCCTCCTCTCCTTCGGCAGGCCGAAGCCTCCCGCCGCCCTAGGGCGGCAAGGAGGCCTTCCGTGCCTCTTTATTTAGTCTTTCGCTTCGGAAAAGAGCAGGCTGCCGACGATTCGGGCAGCCTCGGCGCGGGTCGCCGTGCCTTTGGGAACGAACCGATCGGCGCCTCTGCCCTTCGTCAATCCGAGCGCCACTGTCTCCCTCACGTACGTCAGCGCCCAAGCCGAGATGGCGGCTTCGTCCGCGAATAAGGATGCGTATGCCGATGCGGTTTGAACCGGCCGCTCGCCATGCAGCAGGCGATAAGCCTTCATCGTCAGGACCGCCATCTCTTCGCGCGTCAGGCGGCCGTCCGGATCGAAGGACGTCGCGCTCTTGCCCGCAGCGATGCCCGCGCCGTAAGCGGCGGACACGGCCTCCGCGTACCAGCTGTTCGCGGTGACGTCGGCGAAGATCGTCTCGACCGGCGCCGCATCGGCAGGCTTCGGCAGACGGAGCGCCTTCGCCAGCATCGCCGTGAATTCGGCGCGCGTGACCTCGCGGCCGGGCTCGAATGCGCCGGTGTCGCTGCCCTGGACGATGCCGCGGGCGGCCAGCGCCCGAACCGCGCCGTACGCCCAATGCGCGTCCGGCAGGTCGGAAAATTCCCGCTTCACCTCAAGCATCGCATAGACGCTGAAGTGCCGGACCTCCGCGGTCAGGAAGCCGTCGGCTTGCTCGCCGCCGACCCATTCGGGTCTGCTTTCTTCGGCCATGTAATAGATCGCCGACAGCTTCGGGTCCAAAGACGGATCAATCCGGAACCCAATTGTGATCGGCTCTTCGAACTGCGTCAGCGGAATCGCGCTCCCCGCTGCCGTCCTGATCGACAAGGTCAGCTCGTACGCTTCGCCGCCCGCGCGAACGGTCGTCCCGGGCGCTTTCGTCCCGGCAAGGAGCGCCTGCGAAGCGTCGGACTTGAGCGGCAGGAAGCTGAGCGAGAGCATGCTGCCCTGCCGGTCCGCCGCAGGCACCCGCTCCGCCAGCTGCTTGAGCACGCCGGGCGGAATCTCCAGCACAAGCTTGCCGGCCCTTACCTCAAGCTTGTTGGCGCCGAGCCATGCCGCCGCGTCCGCCGGCAGCCGCAGCTCCGTCGTTCCGGCCGGCGCTTCGACAGAGCTGACGCCGTTCGCGGCGTTCTGAAGGGCCGCGGCCGATACCGTCAGGATGTCGGAAGGCGCTGCTAGCGAACTTGTGACGATCTCGGTGGTCGGCTGATCGGGCGGCGAACCGCCGTCGTCGCCACCATCGTCACCACCATCGTCGCCACCGTTATCGCCGCCGTTATCTCCCCCATTGCCGCCGCCCGGCGGCAATGGAACGTCCACGAACGCGAACGCGTCGTACAGCGACGTGTTTTTCGAATCGGCGGTCCCCTGCGTCCATTGGATGAAGTTGTCCCGGCCGTTCTGGTAGTCGGCGTCGTTGACGGCGACGTTGAAGCCGAGCTTGCCGCCGAGCGCGGGCCGCAGATCCTTGACGTAGGCGCTCGGGATCTTGAATTCGTATCGCGTGCGCTTCACCGCTTCGTCGCGAACCGCTTCGAACGGCACCTTGCCGCTCATGTCGCCGTTCGGATTCGGGGCCGTCGAGTTGAAGACGTTGACCAGATGCGTGCCGTCGTCGGCGAGCGCGAAGCTCCATTCCACGTCGTCCGCCCCGTACGGAGACTCCCGGTTGTTGAGCGGATCGAGGCTGATCTGCACGGAGTCGTTTTTCCACATGTTCGCCGCATTCTCCGACTGCTTGTGCACGTCGTCCCGCACGTCGACCGCGACGTACAGGCCGTCCGCCGCCCACTTGGCATAAGCCGTCGCCTCGAGATTGGCCGAATCCTGGTAACCCGTCGCATTCTGGCCCTTCCTGCGAAGATGGACCGGATAGGCGTCCTGCCAGTCTGCCAAATTCCCGTCTGCCGCGATCGCGACCTCGCCCGCCGACTGAATCAGATCGAAGTCCAGCGGCAGCTGCGCATCGTGGAAAATGCTTCTGCCGTCCGACGCTTCGTCCACCTCCAGGTCGACCTTGTATTCATTGAAGGGAGCGGTCTGGCGGTACATCCACCGGAAATCCAGTTGGAGGCGGTCGCCCTTCTTCAAATTGCTGAACGCATTCGTCGTCACCGGCTCGAGCAAGCCGCCGTCCGGCCCCTTCAGCGTGACCGTGCCCGACTTGACGGCCGTCGACGTGCCGGTCAGCTGCACCGAGACGATATCGAGATTCTGGATCGTCTTCGCGACCGGCAGCAGCCTCACGTCAAGGCCGTCCTCGACGGTCAGCTCCACCTTTTTCGTATCGAAAAGCGCGCCGCCATGCTCGATCTCGAACGCGACCTCATAACGTCCCTTGATCGCGGACTGCGGCACGTTCACGTTGTAGGTCCGATCTACCGCGTCATGCGCGGGAATCGTAAGCTCGACCTCGGACGGCTCGCTCTGGGCGGATGTCCAGCCTGCCGGCACCTTGAGTCTGGCCTTCACCTGCTGCGGCGCGTCGGTATCGTTGACGAGCGAGAGCGTCAGCGGCGTCGCGTAGCCCGCCTCGCCGGTCGCCACGCTTGGCGTGACGTTCGCCATGACGCCGATGAATTGCGCCGGCTCGGAGGCGATCATTGCCGTCGCCGCGCCGGCGAATTCGCGCGCCAGCAGATTGTAGGCGTAGCTCTCGCCGTAGCTGCCCCGCGCCTTCGCGGCTTCCGCCAAGCGGCCGTACCGGTTCATGCGCAGCACCGCCGACGCGGACACCGGCATGACGCTGTCGTTCCCCTTTTTGCTCTGGAAGGCCGCGTCCGCCGCCTGCGTCGCAGCGGCATAATCGAGCGCGTTCGCGCCGCTGCCGCCCTTGGCGTAGGCCAGCGCGACGGATGCGCTCTCGGCGTAGTTGTACAGCGCCTCCAGCGTCACGTATCCCGACGCGGCGATCAGATCGCCCGCTTCGATCTGGCCGGCCATCTCCGCCATGAGAGCATATATATCCTTGATGCCCTGCTCAAGTCCTGCCGCTGGCGACGCCCCCTCGGTCGCCGTCTGCAGCGCGACGGCGATCCTGGCGATCTCGGCCGCATCCGCGTCGACGAGCGTCCCGTTCGACGCGGCCCGCGTCAGCGCCAGCTTGGCGAGCGCCTCCTGCTTCTTGACCTGCAGCAGCTGCGCGGCGGATGCGTAGACGAACTCGGCCGGCGCCCCCGTCACGTAGAGCGGCGCGCCGGATACGACGAGCTGCAGTCCGGCGCTTCCCGCCGTCGCCGGCAGCTCCACGCCATTGATGTCCATCACCTTCGCGCCGGCCGCCGCGAACGGCAGCTCGATCGCGCTCGTCGGCGGCTTGACGGCCGGATCGTCCTTGTGGTCGACCTTCTTCCAGGCGACGACGACGGGCTTGCCGTCGTTCAGGAACACCTGGACCGCGACGTTCGGGTCCCCCGTATCCCAGGTTCCGACATACCGCGCGCGATCCAGCTCGGTCATCAACTGGTTCACCGCGGTGTAAGCCAGCTTCGGCCGTCCGTCGTTATCCGTGATCCCCCAGAAAATATCGTAGTACCGGTCGTCCGTGCCGTCGTTTTTATAATCGTAATATTCGTAAGCCTTCACCTGGTCCGTGACCATGTAGTTCAGGAAGGCGCGGACGATATAATCCCGCTGGACCTCCTCCGACACCGAAGGATAGCCGCTGTTTGCCGTCGGCCACCCGCCTTCGGTGAGATAATAATCCTTCCAGCCGCCGTATGCGTTAACGAGTCCCTTCACGCCGTCCGTCAGCTTCTGCAGATTGCCGTCGGGCATCGCATTGTAGACGTAAGGGTGGTAAGAATAGGCGTCCGCAAAATCGTACGAGCCGAGCTCGAGCTCCTTCGGCAGCACGCTGAGCACGCTCGACGTATGGTCGCCTGCGAGCAGCATCGCGTTGGGATCGGCCTTTTTCATGTTCAGGTAGGCGACCTTCTGCAGCTGCACGAACTCCGCCGGAATATACGGCTTGGAGAAAATCTCCGGCTCGTTGGGCATCTCCCACTGCCGGATGCGATCCTTGTACTTCGCGACCGTGTTCGCCACGAAGTCGCCCATCGCTTTGAGCGAGGCGGTCGTATTGGCGATGCCCGCCTGGTAGTTCGCGTTTTTCTCCAGCGACAGCACCGTAATCTGGTTGAAGCCGTAGGAAAACAGCTTGTCGAGCGTCGGATCGGTCCGGCTGTAATCGTAAACGGTCGCACCGCTGCCGTCCTTGACGTTCTTGTCGACATCCTCCCAGACGATGCCGGAGCGGTGGCTGCGCGCGCCCAGCTTGCGGGCCCCGTCGATGATGTCGTCTTTCCAGTTGAGCGCGTAGTGGGTGTTGAGCCCGAACTTGCTCTCGTTGTCCAGATCGATCTCCCGGATCGGCGCGGCTTCCTTCGCGATCGCAAACCGCATCTTCTTCGACTTGCCGGGCTGCGGAACGCCGTCCACTTCGAAGTCCGCCGTCACCTCGTAGGTGCCGATCGCGGAGAGCTGCGGATCGAAGGAAATGATCTCCTTGTCGTTCTCGTACTTCGCCAGATCGTAAGTGCGCGTGCCCGTCGCCACGACCGCTTTGTCTCCGTCCGCACGGCGCACGGCATAGTCGATCTTGAACGTATGCGCCGCCGCGCCCGCATCGAGCGACAGATCCAGCCCCGGCGTGTCGCCCGGCGCGTAGATGCCCGAGAAGTTGCCCGACGGCTGTAGGTCGATGACGTAAGGGGGCAGCATCGGCTCGATCGAAAAGTCGTCGATCATCAGATTGGTGCCGCCGACGACGTTCCATTGGAAGTAGCCTTTGAGCGGCGCGAGCGGATCGGAGTCTTCGCCGGACACCGTCTCTACGCCGTCGATGAACAGCTTGTGCGTGATCCCGCTGACCTGCAGCTCATAGTCGTGCCACTCGTCCAACAGCGACTTCACGTAGTTGGCGATGTAGTAGTTGCCGCCGAGCGTCGTTTTCCGCATGATAAAATACTTCGAGTTGTGCGTCGCCCACTCCAGCGCATTGTTGTTGTTGTCGTCCTTCGCGCGGTAGCGGAAACGCCACGTATTTTGCAGCGCGGTGCTCGTGCGCTCGTACTTGACCTTGAACTTGACGATGAAGTTGTCCGCGTTCTGATACATCGGCAGGTTCAGCCTGGCGCTGCCCGAACCGTTCAGGTTCAGCACCTTGTTGCCGTCAGGCAGCTGAATCACCTTCGTCGCGCCGCCTACGGTCCAGCCCGGAGGCGCGGCATTCGCCGCCTCGCTATCGAAGTCGTTGACATAGGGAACGATCTCCCCGATACCGACCGATACCTCGCCGGTCGCCGGGTAGCGCGCCTCGCCGCCCGTTCCGTTGTGCGCGGTGATATAGTAGCGGATGCGGTCGGCCCGCGCCGTTCCGGGAATCGTCCCGGCATAAGCCCCGCTGCCAAGCGGCGCGGCGGTCAAGATCCGATCCGGCGCCTCGTCCTCATAGCCGTAGTGAATCTCGGCCGTCGTCGTCCCATAGGTCGCGTCCGCGACGGAGAAGGCAACGGCCACGTCCGCGTTGTACGGCACCTGCGAGAGCGGCGAATGCGAGATTGCGTATGCCGGCGGAGCCGCGACGATCGGCAGCACCGCCATGTCGTCAACACTCAGATTAACGGCCGGTCCGACGCTTCGAAGCCCGAAGCCCACACCGCCCGCCGCCAGCGAAGCGTCGGTGAATACGGTTACAAGAGCGCCGTCGATCGACAGCTTGAACTCGCTTCCCTTGACCTCCAGGCTGTATTGATGGCGGTCGGCCACGTTGAAGCCCGGCAGCGTCTGCGCGATCGGCACCGGCGCGCCGACTTGCTCTACGGTTGCCGAATTCGGATACTTCCACAGCTCCACGCTGCTCGTGTTCTTGAACTCCAGGAAGTAATAGGCCGTGCCGGACGAATACCTGAACATGACGCGGAAGCGATCCCCCTGCGCCGCGAAGGTCAGGTTGTAGTCGGCCGATGCGTAAGACAGCTTGGCAGGCTTCACGATGGCGCGCTGGGGAGTGCCGCCCGCGATCGTGCCCGTCAGGCGCGCTTCCGCGCCGCTGCCCTGAACCTGCCAGGCGGTACTGCCGAACAAATCCCAGTTGCCGAGCCCGCCCGCGAAGCTGTCCTCGAACAGCGGCGCAGGCGCCTCGGCTCTTGCTGCCGCCGGCAATGACGGGAGCAGCAGGGCTGCGACGAGAAGCATAATCAGGCTGCGGTAAGTTTTTCTCATTCGTCCAACCACCTTCTTCGGCAAGAGTTAAAGCCTCCCGCGGCATCGGCTGGCGAAGGCGGGAGACTTTCGGATCAAACGGCTGTTATTTGCCTGCTTTCTTCTGGAAGGACGCTTCAAGCTCGCTTAAGATCTGCGTGCCGCCCTGGGACTTCCACTTCTCGACGAAGTCGTCGAACTTCTTGATATCCCCGCCCATGATGATCTGCGTGAACACCGAGTCGCGCATCGTATCGAGCTCTACCAGCTTGGCGACCTTTGTCGGAGAGTCGAGGTAGTTGGACGCGTCGGTGATCTGGTTCGGGTTGTTGATCGCGACATCGAGCGCCTGGGAAGGGCGGAGCGGCAGCGATTCGAGGTAACGCGGCCAGCCGTTCAGGCCCGGCGCGAACAGATAGCTCTGTATGGAGCGGTAGTGGCCGTTCTTATCCAGCTTGGTCGCCGGATCGACCGCGTCGGTCACGATCTCCATCTTGCCGTTCTCGATCTTGTAGTCTTCGCCTTCGATCCCCCAGACGGTCAGCATCTGGTTCTCTTGGGACAGCGATTCCTCGATGATGGACAGCACCTTCTTCGGATCCTTCGTCTTGGCGCTGATCGCGGTCATCTGGGAGAACGGCGCGCCTGCCGGCGCGACCGCCTTGCCATCCGCGCCTGTCAGCGAACCGGTCAGCGACAGATACTTGAACGGCTCTTTGGATTGGTCGGGAAGCTTCTCGTTTGCGCCGAGCTTCTTGCTCTTGATCAGCTCGCTCGTCTCGACCTGCGTATCGTAGTCGCTCGCCGTGGACCACCAGCCCATCCAGGAGAACAGCTTGCCGCTGTAGAGCTTGGCGCGGAGCTGCTCTTCCTTGATCGTTGCGAATTCCTTGTCGATGAGGCCTTCCTTGTACATCTTTTGCAGGAACAGCAGCGCGTCCTTCATCCTCGGATCGATGTCGTAATTGCTGAACTTGCCGTCCGTCTCGGTGAAGTAGCCCGGCGTTACGCCGAACGCGCCGAAGATATGGTCGAAGGAGTTGTTGGCGAACTTCACCTGGCCAATCTGCGCTGTATAACCGCCAAGCGGGATGACGTCCGGGCGATCCGCTTTGATCGTTTTCAGCAGGTTGTAGTACTCGTCGAGCGTCTTGGGCACCGATGCGCCCGCGGCCTCCAGGTAATCCTTGCGCATGACGAGATCCCAGCGGTAGCCGGCGCCCGGTCCGCCCTGATACGGAATGCCGTAGATACGGCCGTTCACCTTCGCCTGCTCGAATACTTCGGGCGGCACCTCGCGCATGATGTTCGGCGTGTCCTGCTCGTTGATCAGGTCGGTCAGGTCGACGAAGGCGCCGAGCGGCGCGTACTTCTGGAAGTCGTCGGCGAAGTCGATCCGCACGACGTCGGGAATGTCCTCGCTGGACATCTTGAGGTTCAGCTTCGTCTTGTACTGCTGGACGTCGACCATCTCGGCGTCGATCTTGACGTTCAGCTTCTGCTCGATCCCCTGCTTGACGACGTCGTTCTCCGGGTCGTAAGGAACGGAAATGTCCTGCGCCTTCAGCCACTTGAGCGTGTACGGCTCCGTCGACGCGCCGGCGGAACCGGACGGCGATGCGCTAGCGGATGCCGATGCGCTAGCGGTGGACGATGCCGGCGCCGACGCGCTCTCCGAGGCGGCGCCTTTGTCGCCATTGCCGTTACTGCAGCCCGCGACGGCGAGCGTGCCGACGAGGACGGCGGATGCCAGGCCGATCGTCTTTTTCTTTTTCTGATGAGACATGTTCAAGTGACCTCCTAATAATGAGCTGTATATTTACCCTTGGGGGATAAACCGAAGTAAGTGCCCGACCGCACGCTGGCGGTACGCCCTACCCTTTGACCGAGCCGACCATCATGCCCTGATCGAAGTACCGCTGGATGAGCGGATAGATGATCAGCATGGGCAGCGCGACGATGACGATGGCGGCCATCTGGATGCCGACCGTCGGGGGCGGTGTGCGTCCCGCCGTCTCGAGCAGCTCGGGCGGCAGGCTGGAGCTCGCGATGATCGAGCGAAGCACGAGCTGCACCGGCGCCTTGTTCCAGTCCGAGACGTAGAGCATGGCGCTGAAGAAGTCGTTCCAGTAGACGACCATGTAGAGCAGGCCGACGGACGCGATGGCGGGCATCGACAGCGGGAGGATGATCTGCCGCAGGATGCGGAACTCCGAGGCGCCGTCGAGGGACGCCGACTCTCTCAAGCTCTCGGGAATGCTCTCGAAAAACGACTTCATAATAATCATGTTGAAGGCGCTGAACGCCATCACGAGGATGAGCACGTAGTTCGTGTTCAGCAGGCCGAGCTGCTGGATCGTAATGTAGGTGGGGATCATGCCGCCCTTGAACAGCATCGTGAACACGAAGATCAGGATGATGCCCTTGCGGCCCGGCAGCCTTTTCTCGGCCAGCGCGTAAGCGACGGTCGTCGTCAGGAACAGGGCGAGCAGCACGCCCGCGACCGTATTGCGGATCGTATTGCCGTAGGCGTGATAGATGAGCGAGCCTTCTTTTAGCAGATAAGCGTAGTACTCGAAGCTGAAGGACGTCGGGAACAGGACCATGCCGTCCTTGGCGCTGAATTCGGAGTAGGGCGTGATCGATACCGTGATGACGTACCAGAACGGGAGCACGATCACCAGCGTGAGCAGCGTGAGTACGATGTAGTTGGTCGTCGCGAAGGCGGATTCGCCTCTTGTGAGCTTCATCTGTCGTCTTCTCCTTCGTCAGAAAATGCCGGAATCGGGATCGATCCGCTTGGCGATGCGATTGGCGGCCAGCACCAGCGCCAGACCGATGACGCCCTTGATCACGTCGGCGGCGGCGGCCAGACTGAGGTTGAACTGCTCGATTCCGATGCGGTAAATATAGGTGTCGAGGATGTCCCCCACTTCGAACACCATCGGGTTGTACAGGTTGATGACCTGGTCCAATCCGGCGCTCATGACGAATCCGACTCTCAGAATGAAGATGACGATGATCGTGGAGGCGATGCCCGGCAGCGTGACGTGTACGATCCGCTTGAAGCGCGTGGCGCCGTCGACGACGGCCGCTTCGTACACTTCGGGGTTCAAACCGGCGATCGCGGCGATGTAGATGATGGCAGCCCAGCCCATCTCTTTCATGGCGTCGGTAACGACGAGAATCGTGCGGAAGTACGCGGGCTCGACGAGCAGGTACGCTGGCGTGCCGCCGAAGAGGCTGATGATCTTGTTGACGATGCCGGTCTCCGGGGACAGCAGCAGCGTGATGATGCCGCCGTACACGACCCACGATACGAATCTCGGCAGGTACACCGCGGTTTGCAGCGTCTTCTTGAACCAGCGCGTCCGGATCTCGTTCAGCGCGAGCGCCAGCAGGATTGGGGCGATGAAGCCGCTGATCATCTTGTACAGGCTGATGAGCAGCGTGTTCTTGAACGCGTGAACGAACATCTCCGACTCGAACAGCGCGCGGAAGTGCTTGAGCCCCGTCCAGTGGCTGCCCGAGAAGCCCTGGATGACGTTGTAATCCATAAAAGCGATGCTGACGCCGTACAGCGGCAGGTAGTCGAAGACGAGCACCCACAGCAGCGCGGGAAGCAGCAGCACGTACAGCAGCTTGAACTTCCAGATGCGGCGAAATCCGGGCCCCGCCTTCAGCCTCGTTCGTTCCGTCTTGCCGGCGGTCTTGCCCGTCGTCTCTCCGGCGGCCTTGCCGGGGGTTGCGAGCTCCATGCGGTAAGCCTCCTATCCTTCTCTCTGTCTCTCTGCGTATGACGCACCTTCGCTTTGAAAGTGCTTACAGTAGCCAGTTTATCGGATTGGACCGGGCCGGAACACCGGAGCGGAGAACGATATACCCGGTGAAAAGTCGCATTGTGGCAGGGAGATAGAACAGTGGAGTGGCGAGCGGCGCCAAGTGCTTAGCGGCGAGTGGTGCGGACTCAGAAGCCGCTATTTTGCCGAAAACCGCCGATTGCCGCTCGTCTCGGACCACAGGTCCGCTATTCGCGTATGAACGCCTCGTTTCTCGCCTTCGTAGCCGCAATAGCTTCCCAGGATCCGCAACCACGCCGATTATCGTTACTTTCGAGTAAATAACGGATCCTGAGTCCGCTAAGGTTGCGATTGGCTTTGCCGCCAACGCCCGGACGCAATCTCTCCCTACTTCCGCGTTAACGTCGCATGGCCAGCCGGCGGCACGTTCACCTTCACAATCCCTGCACGCGGCGCCCACGCGGAGCGCTCCACCGTTTTCCCCCGGCAATCCCGGATCTCCACTTCCCATTCGCTCTGCTCTCCGGTCGTCTCCACATACACACCGTCGGCGCGCGTGCCGTTGACGAGAATGACCGTCTGCGGCAGCTCGCGGTTCAGCGGAACGATCGTGCGAGGCTGATAGACGGCGGCGAGCAGCTTGGATGCGTTAGACGCGACGACGAGCGGATACAACAATTCCGGTTGATGCGGCTCCAAATGTCCGTCCAGCAGAACGTCCCGGTGTTCCTTCCAGAAGCCGAGCAGATAAGCGACCATCTCCGCATGCGCGGGCGGCAGGCGGTCGAGCCGCACGGATATTTGAGGCACCGCGAACAATACGTTGATCAGCTGCAGCGCCGCGCTCTCGGCCGGCTCGTCGGGATGCTACATGAGCATGTCGGCATGGGCCACCGTCTCGCCGCACAGCAGACGAATATCCAGCGTCCGCAAGCGGTTCTCGACTGCGTCGTTCGGACAGTCCGCCGCCCTGAACATGTTGCCGTACTTGCGCATATAGGGGCCAACATAGGCTTGGCGGAATTCGATCATCACGTCCGGATCGATCGCGGAGAGCCGGTTCATGATGTCCGACATAAGGCGGTCGAGGGCCTCCGGCACGGCATCGAAGTCGCGTCCGTCCCCGAACGCGAGCTCGCGGTCCGCGGGCAGGTTGAAGCTGTCGATGAAGTCGAGCTTGAAGCCGTCGAGCTTCCACTCGCGCATCGCCCGCTCGTAGATCCCGATCAAATATTCGCGTACCTCTGGGAACCGCGGGTCGACGATGCCCCAGCCGCGCTCCTCGACCGTGTACAGCATTTTGCCGCCGAACCGCTCCCATGCCCGGCTGTGCACGCCGACGAACGGCACGGAATACCACAGCATGTACTTCATCCCCAGCGCATGAACGCGCTCGATATGGGCCGCCATGTCCGGCATCTTCTCCGCGCAAGCCTCCCAGTCGCCGCAATACGCGTACCCGCGCTCGTTGTTCGCCGTCTGCCAGCCGTCGTCCGCGATCACCGTCCCACAGCCCAGCGCCGCAGCCTCGCGGCATTGCGTCTCGATCGCTTCGGGCGTCAGATGTTGATGCAGGCTGTACCAGGTCGAGTACATCGGCTCGCGCGCCGCAGCGGGCACCGGCGAAGGGGCATGGCCGGGAAGGCCGCTCCACCATTGCTGCACTTCATTCAGGCTGTCATAGTAAGGCAGCTCGCGCAGGTCCACCCGCAGCGTCGCCTCGTAGCGGTCCAGCGGGGCGCCCGGCTCCTCGAACAGCGTCACCGAGCAGTGGAATTCGGCCGTTTCTTCATGGACGCCCGCCTTGCAGACGACGGGATTCAGCGTATCGGAAAAGGCGAACGTCATGCGGCTCCGTCCATCCCCGCCGAAAAGGCAGACGACGGGCGCAGAGCTCGCGGCATTGCTGCGGTAGCCGGCGAACCAGTCCGGCGACAGCCCGCGGTTCCGGTAGCCGTTCGGATGCCAGACGCCTTGGACGTCGACGATCGGACGCTTCCAGGACAGCCGGATCGCCGGCGGGATGCCCGGACGGTCCGCCGATATTTTCAGATGCACGACTTCGACGCCCGCCTCCTGGACCTCGACGGCAAGCGTGGCGCTGAACCGGTCGTCCGCACCGGTTATACGGTACTCAAGTGTGCTTTTGTTGTGCGTTTGCTGCATCAGACTAGAACCTCCGCTATTTTTAGTTAATAAAACGAGCCGTAACGGCATTGCAGCATGCCCCCGACGCGCTGCGCGCCGACGGCATGCTGGCTCTGTTGCGACCCGGTATCCGCGCGTTGCGTCTTGAGACGTTCAAGCGGCGGCGGATCGCTGCTGTATTACACGTTCGGCATGACCGTCACGTCGTCCACGAGCAGCTGCACGGGCGTCGTACCCGCTCCCTTGACCGAAAACCCGATGCCGCCTGCGGTCAGCGAAGCGTCCGTGAACGTGGTCACCGTCGCGCCGTCAATCGACAGCTTGAACGCGCTGCCGTCTACCCTGATCTCATAAGCATGATGCCCCGTCATATCGAAGCCCGGAATGACGCTGCCGATATCGACGGTCGTCCCCACCTGAGCCGGCGTCGAGGAGCCCGCATACTTCCACAGCTCGACGGTATCCGTATTCTTGAACTCCATGAAGTAGTAGTTCGTGCTCGAGGAATACCGGAACAACGCCCGGAACCGGTCGGACTCGGCGCCGAAGGACAAGGTATAATTCTGCGCGCTGTATGGGAGGACGGACGTCTTGGTCACGGCCCGCTGGGGACCGGTCGATGTCGTCGTGCCCTTCAGCACGGCCGCCTGCCCGGTGCCCTGAATCTCCCAGGCCGTGCTGCCGAACAGATCCCAATTGCCGAGGCCCCCGGCAAACGTATCCTGGAACAGCGGCTCGGTGGTAACGGTGACCGTGGCGGTCGCCGTAAAGGCACCGTCCTCCGTCGTCGCGGTAATAACGGCGCTGCCCGGCGCGACGCCCGTCACCGTGCCGCTGGCGCTTACCGTGGCGACGGATGGGGAGTTCGAGCTCCACAGCACCTTCTTGTTCGATGCGTTCGCGGGCGAGACGACCGCGGTCAGCGTGGCGGTTTTCCCCGCACCTACCGTCAGCGTCGAAGCGCCGAGCGCTACGCCGGATACCGGCACCTGCACGGTCGGATCGCTGGCTGTGATCGTCCAGTTGCCGAAGTCGTAGGTCAGCCGTTCATTGCCCTCGGTTGCCGTAAACGTCGTCGAGCCGCGTTCCTGCTGCAGCCATGGCGTATCGAACAGCTTGAACGACGCATAGTCGATCGGCTGGCCGTTCACCTTGTGCGTGCCGGCATAGGCGCCGGAAGCACGATCGAAGGTGATGTCCAGCGTATCGCCGCTCAGATTCGTGTAGATCAGCCGCGGATTGCTCTCGTCGATATGCGAGCTGTCGACCGTCGTGCCTGTCAGTACGGCATTTTTAAACGCCGCAAAGTCTGCATATTCGGAGGTGCCCGCCGTCTCCAGCACCCAACCGTTTTTGTCCGCCTGGCTGCGCAGGATGTTGTAGCTGTAGGACAGCTGCGCGGTCGGATGGAGCTGCGTCGTCGTCTTCACCTTGTTGGACGGATCGGTCGGCGACTGCGTATACCAGGCGTACGGCTTGATCATCTTGAAGGCGAAGTACATCGGACCTGTCTTGACGAACACCCAGCCGCCCTGCTCTTCCTTCGCGAGGATCGACCCTGTATCCGGGAACATGGCGTTCAGGTAGTTGTCGGTCGCGCCGGCGCCGCTCAGCGATTTGTAGACGCCTACCGCCGTTTTGCCGTCCTGCATGATCCGGTGATTCTCGATCTGATCGTAGTTGCCGATCGGGCTGTTGCCCTGGTCTGCATTAATTCGAAACAGGCTGTCCGGCTTGTCGGACTGCCAGCGCAGCACCGCCTGCATGTTCTCGATCCAGTTGTCGACCCGGTTGTACGTCACCTCAGTGGCAAGACCCCAGGTCGGCTTCACGTAAGCTTGACGGTATACGTTCATGGCGCGCCCGCTGGAATTTTGCAGATTCGTTTTGCGGGACTCGTAATCCTTGTCGGTCTTCTGCCCGATCCGAACCGCCATCGCGGGCGGCGAATAGCTCATCGAAGGCGCGAGCACCATCCCGACGTACTCCAGGAACGGCCGATAGGCTGCCGGCACGCCCGCGTCCGTGTCGCCGAATCCCTGCTGGGCGCGGTGCGCGCCGAAGTACATCCAGGACAACAGCGTATGGTCCGCGCCTCTCCAGGTCGGGTCGTTGGCCGAGGTAGCGTCTCCCTTGGACCGGCTCGTGCTGGAGATGAAGTTGCCGTCGATCCAGTCGTTCGCCCACTCGAACCACATGACATCCATCGCCATCTTGACCTTTTGCTTGAAGTCCGGTTCGTCCGAATACTGGTAGAGCGCGTTCAGGCAAAAATACGTCATAAACGTATACTCCGGACTCTCGTACTCCGCCCAGCCGCCGCGTACCGCCGCATCGAGCATCTCCTCGATGTTGGCTCGGTTCGCGCTCTTCAGCGCCGCGCCGGACGCGCCGTTCAGGTCGACGACGTCGGGCAGCAGCTGGCCGACCAGATAGCCCGCCGTATAGTTGCTCATCCGCAGGTTCTCGGTCTGCGGCAGCTTCGCGTACGCGTAACCCGCGAAGTAGCTTTTCACGTGGCCGATCATCGTGCTGTCCATCTTGTCTTTGGCGAGCAAGTAGGCGTACATTTTGCTGACTGTCTTGTACTGCTCCCAGTCGTAGGTTTGGAACATCGTGTCGAGCTTCTGCAGGTTGACGGCGACATTCTGACTGTCCACGAGCTGCGCCGCGATCTGCGCGATGTTGGTCACGCCGCCCATCTCGGACATCGATTTGGTTTTGTTCCAGATCCACTGCTTGCGCGTCTCGACCGTGCCCGGGAACGGCGCGTAGTTGGTGTCCGCCGGCGGAACCTCGCCCACCATGACATGGTCGAACTTCGTCGTGCTGAGCCTGTTGGCGTCATGGCTCGTCAGCGCCAGGCCGATGTATACCGTTTCGGGCAGGTTGACGGCCTCTCTCTTAACGAGATTCCAGGCGACTCCGTCAGAAGACTCGTAGCCGCTGATAACATTGCCGACGCGGGTCAACTTCACCCAGTAAGGCGCCGGGGACTTGGTGCCGGACGTCAGCACCGTGGCCCCTCCTTGCGTCAGGCGATCCTCGAAAATGACCCCGTTCGTCGGCGATACCGCCATCAACGCATGCGGGGATTGGCTCGTAATATTGGCTCTGATCATGACGCCCGCCTTGGTCCAGGCGACGGTATTGGTCATCTCGCCCACGCGCGCCACGATCTGGCCGTCTCCCGTCCACGGCCGGTACACGTAGTGAAACGCGTCGTCCGTGCCCCAGATATCGACGCCCGAAGCGCTCACCGTGAACGATTCGTCCGCCGCCGCATAGCTCGCGCTGCCCGGCACGTTGACGGTGCCGACATCGCGGTCGCCGAACGGCTCCGGCAATCCCGATGCAGACGGGTTGGTCGTTACCGCCAGCGCGGCGCTCTGGGCTGAGGCGTTGCCGGCCGCGTCACGCGCCTTGACCGTGTATTGATAGGTCTTTTTCGGGGTGAGGCCGATGACGCTATAGCTCGTCGCGGTTCCGGGCGCGGAGCCGGCGAGCTGGCCGTCCTGATAAACGTCGTAGCGGTTCACGCCGACGTTATCCGTCGAAGCCGTCCACGAGAGGCTGACGCTCGTATCGGTCTTGGAAGCCGCGGCGAGGCCGGTCGGCGACGACGGCGCCTCGGTGTCCAGGCCGACGTCGTGCGTTGCCTCGTACAGGGCCAGATCGTCGACGACGATGGCTTCGTCGGTGCCGCCGGTATTGACCCGTACGCCAAAGGCGATCTTGATCGAGCTGACGAGTCGTTGCCCGCCGTTCGGCACGATCTGGAACCGGTAGGATGCGATATCGTGATCGTTAACCGTCTTCAGTTCGTTCGGCGTCGTATTGAGATAAGCCGCCGTCCCCGTGATCGTTTGCTTGTCGGGCACCGGAAACCGCGGGACCAGCACGTTGTCGTAGTTGCCGAATTGCAGCTGGCTGTAAATATCCGCATTGACCGGCTTGTCGCTCGCCGCGCTGCGTCGGAGCCGGTATTCGTATACGAACTCCACCGGCTCCGTCCCGGTTGGCAGCGAGTAGATCGCGTTGATCCGCGATAGGAGCGCTCCGCTCGACAGTTGATAGTAAAAGTAGCTGCCGGCGTTCGAGCCCAGCGAAGCATCGCGGAACTCGACCGCGTTGTTGCCGTTCACCTGCACCACGGACTGCGAAGTCCCCGCTATGTTCGCATCGTACACAAACGGGCTGACGCCGCTGTCGAACCCCGTATCCATATCCTGCTTCAACCAATCGACCAGTACCTCTTCTTCGCCGCTTGCGGCAGCCTTGCCTGTGGCCGGCCAATAGCCCAGCGCGAGCGCGCAGAGCAGCAAGCTGCAGACGGCTTTTCGGGCGATGGCGGCCCATGGGTTCGTTGTTAGGCTCATTTGTTCGGATAACCTCCTTCTGAATGGGTGTTACCGATTGCCGGGAAAGCGCTTACGTATAATGGCGGAAGCTGCTGGCTTTATCACCGCCCGGGGGCATAGAGGAAGAAAGTTCCTCTATGCGCAGTTTTCGAGCTGTCAGCTGGGGCATAGAGGAAGAAAGTTCCTCTATGTGGCGCTAGCGGTCCATCGGCGGGGGGTATAGAGGAAGAAAGTTCCTCTATCGCCTCCCAAACCAGCCACCTAGGGCCTGATAGAGAAAAAAAGTTCCTCTATGCGCAGCTTTCGAGCCTCTCGCCGGGGGCATAGAGGAAGAAAGTTCCTTTATGCCCATCTTTCGAGCTCCTGCCGGGGGCATAGAGGAAGAAAGTTCCGCTATTCTCCCCCGAGCGGCCCCGTGGCTTGGTTTGCGCTAATGCTGCTCCACGCGCAAGTTTAACCAGAACCGCCGTTCCTCCTGCGGGGCCAGCGAGATGCAGTTGCCGTGGCGCATACAATCTTCGATATCCGAGTACCATGATGTCGACGGTTCGAGCGCCACCGTGTACAATTCGTCGTCGGTGTTCGACCAGTATCGAAGGCACGGGAAGACGCGGTGGTCCCATTCCAGCGTCAGCTTCACGTTCAGCGCCGGCTGATAGATGCCCGCATAGCCCTCCTCCAGATTGTTCAGCGGCATGTAGCAGGTCTCGCCGTCCGAAGCTGGCGGGTCGACCACTCTCAGGTCCTTCTTTTTCCCGCTCGGCAAGCTTACCGCTTCCACAGGCTCTGCGAAGCTTGCGGCCGAAGCTTCCCGATCGCGCTCGTATCGCAGCACGTTAAACGCGCGACAGCCCTTCGGCAGCAGCACCTCGGCCCTTTCGCTCACCAGCGGGCTGCCGAATGCCGGATGATGCGTCCATATAAAATGGACGTCATCGCGCCCGACGTTGACGACGCGCTCGGCGATGCGCAGAACGCTGTCGCCCGCCGCCAGCGAGATCGTTTTTTCCACGGCCAGCGGCGCAAAAGGCAGCGTCAAACGACAGCGCAGCGTCACGCGCGATCCGCCTTCTTCCTCGATGGCGTACGTCCAAGGCACGCCGGCCGATTCGCCCTCCCGGTCCCGTCCAACCTCCAGCCGGCCCTCGTCGAACGAAGCCCGGTTCGGCAAAATTTCCTGCCAGCCGCCCGGATAGCCTTCGGCGTAATGCCTCAGTCTGTTTTTCCTCAAATCCCTCCCTTCGCAGAGCGACAAGCCGGCCCTCGTCTTCATCAACAGCTGCAAATTCAGCGGCTTGTAAATCAGCTCCCAAATATCGGTGCCCTTGCCTACCAGAATTACGGCGCTCAGCCATTCGTTCTCCAGCCTCACCCCCTCGATGCCGTTTACCGCGACGGTCGTCGCGACGCAAGGACCTTTCATCCGGCTGTGCCTCCTTGGCGCCCTTCTCTTCCATTCAAATTTGGAGGGAATCCGGCACGAGCCGCTGCCGAATCCCCTTCCCATTGCGCGACTGCTTCGCAGTCGAATTCCCCGATGCCTACCGCTCCCGACGCCTTACTTCTTCTGCGCCAGGAAAGCATCAATCTGCTTTTGCAGCTCAACCTGGATCTTCTTGGCGTTGGCCGCGCCTTCCTTCTTCAGCGAAGCCCATGTGCTGTCCGGATCGGTGACGCCGTCGAACAGCGAGTTGTAGTACTTGGCCTCCGTCGCGTTGTAGAGCGAGATCTCGTTCATGACCGGGGTCGGATCGAACGAGAAGCCGGTGAGGATGCTCGGCGTCAGGTTGGCGGCGTCCTTGTTGAACTGGTAGTGCTTGATCGTCTCTTCGTCGAAACCGGCGTTCAGGCGGTCCGTCGTCGGATTCCAAACCCATGCGTACGGGAAATACGAATAGTCGGTGCCGATCTGCTTGTACTGGTCCTCGCCGACCGCTTCGTAGTTTTTGCCTTCGATGCCGTAGGCGAGCAGGTCGTAGTTTTCCTTCTGCGCGGTCCAGTTGAGGAACATCATGGCGCGCTCTTTGTTTTTGCTCACCTTCGGGATCGCCTGGAAGTTTGCCTGCTTGAAGTTGGTGATGTTCGCGCCCTTCTCCATCTTCATGAAGGTGACCGCCTCCAGCTCCGCGCCGGGTACGTTCTTGGCGAGCGCCGTGTTCAGGCTGGACGGCACGCCGAATTCGTTGTATACGGCCGCCCCTACCTTGCCGGAGTTGATGACCGAGTCGATGTCCTTGAGCGCCAGCACGTCCGGGTGGATCAGGCCGTCCGTGTACAGCTTTCTGGCGTCCTGAACCCAGGACCAGATCGTAGGCTCCATCTCGTCGAACAGGTTGTAAACCTTGCCGTCGTTGTTCTTGTAGTAGAGCACGAGGCTCTGGCCGAGCGCGTCGGAACGGATGAACTGCGGGTACTCCATGTATTCCCGGAATGCGCCCCAGGCCTGGTCCGTCGAAGCGCCTTGACCGTACGCGAGCAGCGGGATGACGTCTTTTTCGTTTTCCTTGACCTTGTAGGCGTATTGGATCAGTTCGTCGTAGGTTTTGATCGGCTGCAGCCCGTACTTCTCGCGCAAGTCCTTGCGGACGAGATACGTCCGGCCGGCCAGGTGCGTGTTGCCCAGAGGCAGGCCGTAAATCTTGCCCTGGAACTTGTTGGCGTCGAACATCTGCTGCGAACGCACCTTGATCGCGTCCTGCCCGTACTGCTGCAGCAGATCGTCCATCGGCTCGTAGTAGCCCGCGCTGATCATCTGCTCCATATGGAGCCACGGCGCGTCGAAAATCAAATCGACATTTTCGCCCGATGCGAGCATGACCTGCGTCTTCTGCGCGAGATCCGACCAGGGCACGAACACCAGGTCGAGCTTGACGTTGATATTGTCGGCCATGCGCTTCTCGGCTTCCTTGATAATGACGTCCATGTCCGCAGGCCGGTCGCCCGGCATGACGATCTTAAGCGTCACCGGATCCAGCTTGGTCGCCTTGCTCCCTTCGGATGCGGCAGCGGACGAGGCCGGGGCGGTGGACGAAGCGCTGCCGGCGCCCCCCGCATTCGAGTCGTTCGATTTGGAGCTGCAGCCGGCGAGGGTAGCCGCGAAGGCCGAGGCGACCATGAGCGCGGTCAGGCTTTTTCTGGTTTTCATTGCTGTGACCTCCTAGAGTGGTGGTGATCTATTCTCAACCGGATGTCTCCGAATCAAGACTAACCTTTCAGCGCGCCGATTGTAATGCCCTTGACGAAATATCGCTGAATAAACGGATACAGCAGGAAAATCGGTCCGATCGTGACGCATACGGTCGCCAGCTGGACGCTGTACGTCGGCAGCGGCTGTCCGTAGTTCGTCTGGCTGCCGCCGACATAAGCGCCGATGTTGATGTTGGAGATGAGCTGGCGGATCATGATCTGCAGCGGATGCAGCTTGTAATCGTCGATGAACAGGAGCGCGAGGAAAAAGTCGTTCCAGTATTGCAGCGCGTAGAATAGGCCTACGGTCGCGATGACCGGCTTCGAGATCGGCAGGATGATGCCGAAGAAGATGCGCAGATCGTTCGCGCCGTCCACGGTCGCGGCTTCGTTGATCTCGTAGGGCAGCGTCCGGAAAAACGACACCATGATGAAGGCGAAGAAGGGGTTCAGCAGGTACGGCAGAATGAGCGCCCAGAGCGTATCCTTCAGATGCAGCCAGTTGGCGATCAGAATGTAGAAGCCGACCAGCCCCGCGCCGAAAATCATCGTGAAATAGGTCAGGAAGGACAGCGCGCTGCGGTACTTCACTTTCGGATGCGCGAGCACGTAGGCGTACATGGCCGTGATCAGCACGGCGAGCACGGTGCCGGCTACCGTGACGGTCGTCGAGACCATGTAGCTGCTGGCCACCTGCTTGCCGCGGAATAAGAACTCGTAGGCGCCGGTGGAGAAAATTTTAGGGATCAGCTGATAGCCGTAACGCTTGATCGCGGACTCGTCGGCGAACGAGTTGATCGCCACGATCCAGAAGGGCAGCAGACAGACGAGCGCGAACAGCCCGGTGAAGGCGTAGATGAAGCCCACGAACGCCTTTTCCGACGGGGAGCGGTCCGCCTTGATCTTCATGGCCTTGCCGGCTCGGCCAAGCTTGCCGGATGGGGCCTGGGTGATGGAGCTTTCCATGCGTGATTGCCGCCTTTCTATCGGAAAAATCCGGAGTTTAAAATAAGCTGGAGTCTTTGTCGATCCGTCTGGCGATGGCGTTAAAGATCACGATCGTCACGAGCCCCATCACCGACTGGTACATAATGATGGCCGAGGACTTGCTGAAGTCGCCCAACTGACGTAGCGCCCGGTACGAGTACGTATCGATGACGTCCGTCGTCGGATACAGCGGCGCGGTGTCGCCGACGATGCCGTAGATCATGCCGAAGTCGCCGTAGAAGATCCGTCCGACGCCGAGCAGCGCGAGCACGATGAGCACGTTGCGGATGAGCGGTATGGTAATGTGGATAATCTGCTGGAACCTGGTCGCCCCGTCGATCTTGGCGCTCTCGTAGTACTCGCCCGAGATGCCCGTGATTGCCGCGAGGAAGATGATCGAATAGTAACCGGCGAATTTCCACACATAGATGAATGTCAGCACGCCCGGCCAGATGCCCGGCTTCAGATACCAGTTCTGCGGATCCATCCCGTTGTCGATCAGCAAGCTGTTCAGGATGCCGTCCGTCGTATTGAGGAAGGCGAACGTCATCATGCTGACGACCAGCCATGAGATGAAGTAGGGCAGGAAAATGAGCGACTGCGCGATCTTTTTATAAAGCCGGCTCTGAATCTCGTTCAGGAAGATCGCCAGAAGCAGCGCGATGCCGAGGCCGCAGACGATAAACAGTCCGTTCAGAAACACCGTGTTGAACGTCACCTTGTACCAGTCGCTGCTCATGAAGAAAAATTTGAAATTGTCGAAGCCGACCCACTCGCTCCCCCATAGTCCGTCGGCGAGCCGGTATTTTTTGAACGCGATCAGGTGGCCCGCCATGGGCACGTAGGCGAACACGATCAGAAACAACAGACCGGGCAGCGCGAGCACGTATAAATATTTGTTGCGTACGATTTCTCTTACGATGGGCACCTTGAATCCCTTCTCCTCTCCTGCTGGCTGCGTTTGATTGGCGATGTCCCAAGAATAGGGCGCGCCGGAGCGGTCTGTATAGTTCTCGTTCGGGAAGTCGGGCGGAAGCGGCGTGCTGCATGCGGAAAAAGCCCGCGGCGGCGCGGGTTCGTCAAGGTGCTGAATCCGGAAATCGGGTTCGCAAACGGGAAATCGGACCGGAAATCCGAGCCGTTCGAGCTTAAATCTGTACCGCATCCGTACCGAATCTTTAGAAAACCTTTAGAAGTCTCCCCCCTCGCGCCTTATTTTTGACGGTTAAGCTGAAGACCGACAAACAGAAGGAGGTCGAGCGGAAATGGGACTGTTCAACGAGGAGAGCCGCGCGTTCGCGCGCAAGTTCATGGAGAATCCGGGGCAGGTCGGCAGTCTTGTGCCGAGCTCCGCTCGCCTGGCGCGGGCCATGGCCGGGGAGATCGATTGGGGCAAAGCGCGAGCCGTGGCGGAGCTCGGATCGGGGACGGGCGCGATCACGCGGGAGATCGCGAGGCGGCGGGAGCCCGGCACGAGCATCTATCTGTTCGAAAAGGACGCCGAGATGCGGCGGCGGCTCCGCGAACGCTACCCGGACTTCCGCTGCTTCAGCGACGCGGCCGGCATGGCGGATACGCTGAGACGCGACGGGAGCGGCGGGCTGGACGCCATCGTGAGCGGCCTGCCGTTCTTCAACTTTCCGCAGCCGCTGCGGGACCGGCTGCTCGCGCAGATCGTCGATTCGCTGAAGCCCGGCGGCCTGTTCGTAGCTTTCCAGTATTCGCTCCAGATGCGCGGACAGCTGGCCCGGCGGCTTGCGATCCTGCGCATCCGCTTCGTGCCGCTCAATCTGCCGCCGGCGTTCGTCTATGTGTGCCGCAAAAAAGATGACGGCGATGAGTAGCCTTCCGTTCCTCCCTTATATCGAGCAATTCGGCTACGCCGCGCTGTTCTTCGCGCTGTGGCTCGGCATGATCAGCCTGCCGATCCCGAACGAAGCGATCGTCGTCGCGGGAGGCGCGGCCGCGGGCACGGGCCTGCTCGCTCCGCTGCCGGCGCTGGCCTTCACGGCGCTCGGCATTGCCTCGGGGTTGACCTTTAGCTATTATATGGGAAGAATCGCCGGTCCCGCCGTGCTCGGGCGGTTCGCGCGCGGCGGGCGGCGGGCGAAGTATGCGGCTGCCGCGCGCGGAATGATCGCGCGGCACGGCAGCCTCGCGCTTTGCTTCAGCTACTTCCTGCCGGTCGTCCGCCATCTGCTGCCGTTCACGGCTGGCGTGAGCCGCATGCCTTACCGCCGCTTCGCCCTGTACGCCTATCCCGCGGGCGCGCTCTGGACCTGTCTCTACTTCGCTTCGGGGCTTGCCCTGGGCGGGCAGGCCGGACGGATCGTCGGCTTCGCGCAGCGGCATGGTCCGCAGGCGCTGTGGCTGGCGTTTGCGCTGACGGCGTCGTACGTCATCATCAGGAGAGGAATGCCGGCCCATGAATAACGGCACGATACTGGTCGTGGACGACGACCCGGAGATCCGGGACGTCGTCCACGTATATTTGCGCAACGAAGGCTACCGCGTGCTGGAAGCGGAGGACGGCGCGCAGGCGCTCGAGGCGTTCGGCAGCGAGCCGGTCAAGCTCGTCATTCTGGACGTCATGATGCCGCGGATGGACGGCATCGAGACGTGCATCGCGCTGCGCAAGCGGTCCAACGTCCCGATCATCATGCTGTCGGCCAAGGAAGCCGACATCGACGTGATCGCGGGCCTGTCCATCGGCGCGGACGACTATGTGGCCAAGCCGTTCAGCCCGCTCGCGCTCATGGCGCGCGTGCGCGCCCAACTGCGCCGGCAGAGCATCGGGACCGGCAAAGAGCAGGCGTCCGTGATCGAGATCCATGATCTGACGCTCGATATTCCGCAGCACCGGGCGACGCTGCGGGGCGAGGAGCTCTCGCTCACGCCGCTGGAATTCGCCATTCTGGAGCTGCTGGCCACGCACCGGGGCCAGGTGTTCCACGCGGACCAGATCTACGAGCGCGTCTGGAAGGAAGCCCGCGGCTTCAGCGACAATACCGTCATGGTGCACATCCGCAACATCCGCGACAAGCTGGGGGATCATCCGCGGGATTCCCGTTATATCAAGACGGTGTGGGGTGTCGGCTATAAAATCGAAAAGTGACCGGCTGGCCCGGCTGATCGGCATCGGCAGCATCCGCATCCGGCTGCTCTGGACGTTCGCGGCCAGCATCGCGGCGGGCCTGGCCGCCGCCTATCTCGTGCCGCTCCTCCTTCCGCGCGTCCCGCACTACGGCGTCTTTGCCGTCCCTCTGTCGTTCACGCTATTCGCCGCCGGCTTCCTCGGCGCCTTCTACGGGCTGACGCGCGGCAGCATTCGCTACCTGCTGCGGCTGAAGGACGACCTCGACGCGATGGCCGGCGGCGATCTTGCGCACCGCCTCGATGCCGGACGACGCGACGAGCTAGGCTACGTAGCCGGCTACATCAACGCCATGGCCGAGCAGCTCGAGACCCGGATCCGGGCGGAGCGGCAGAGCGAACAGGCCAAGCTCGAGCTGATCACGGGCATCTCTCACGGCCTGCGCACGCCGCTCACGAGCATGCTGGGCTACCTGGAGTTGCTGCGCGGGCGTGCTTACCGGGACGAGGAGGAGCGCGAGCGCTTCCTCGCCAACACGTACAGCAAGGCGGTCCAGCTCAAAAGCCGCATCGACGACTTGTTCGACTATACGCGGCTGTCCGCCAGCGAAGCCCGTCTGCAGCCGGCCCGGATCGACCTGCGGGAGCTCGTCCGGCAGCTGCTCGCCGAATTCGAGCCGCTCGCCGCCGAGCAGGGACTGTCGGTGGCGGCTCGTCTGCCCGCGGACGGCCTGGAGCTGACGCTCGATCCCGGTCTCGTGAGCCGCGCGATCGACAACCTGCTGACCAACGCCCTGAAGTATGCCGACAAGCCCGGCATCGTGCGCTTGCGGCTGGCGGCAGCGGACGGCCGGGCGGTGCTCGAGGTCGAGAACCGGGGCGCGCCGATCGGACCGGAGCAGGAGGCGCGGCTGTTCGAGCGCTTCTACAAGGCGGATGCGGCGCGCAGTCCGGCGTCTTCCGTTGGCGGACCGGGCGGCGCGGGACTCGGCCTGTCCATCGCCCGCGAGATCGCGCGGCTGCACGGCGGCCGGCTCGGGCTGACGTACCGCGACGGCAACTATCGCTTCGCGCTCGAGCTGCCGATGGACTGAGCGCGCAGGCGTCCCGCCATGGCGAATCGCGCGCAAAGAGGCCGAACGTCAAGTCGCCCCTGCGACTCCGCGTCCGGCCTCCTCCCTTGCTCTCACAGCGCCGTGTCCCTGTACTGGCTCGGCGTCAATCCCGTCGCTTTTTTGAAAATCGTAAAAAAGTGGCTCTTGGTCTGGAACCCGGCTCGCTCTCCGATATCGGTAACCGTCCAGTCCGTCGTCGCGAGCAGCTCCTTCACCTTGGCGATGCGCTCCTGCAAAATATATTCGGACAGCGTCACGTCGAGCGATTCCTTGAACAGCTGCCTCACATGCCGCGAAGAGAGCGAGACGTGCTCGGCGATCTCCTCGACGGTGAGCATCGGGTCGTGCAGATGGTTGCGCACGTAGTCCACGATGTCCGTCACGATCTCGTCCCGGCGGCTCGCGCCCTTCTTGCTGCTCAGCTCCTCAATGATGACGAGCAGCTCGCGCTCGAGCCAGGCCCGTACGCCCGCCAGCGTGTCGAAGGACGCGAGGATGCTCTCGATCCCCTCGATCGACGCCACCGAAGGCAGCTTGTTGAACGTCTTGAACAGCGTGTACAGCATAAGCGACAGCTGAATCTTGCTCTGCGCGTAATGCATCGTCTGCATGTGGGCGAACAATCGGTCGAGACCCGCCGCCGTATCTTCGGGCTTGCCCATGCGCACGCTTTTGATCAGCTCGTCGAGCAGCTGATCGTCCGGCAGCGGCTGCACGCTACGCATATAATTTTCAAAATCCCGCTCCACATAAATCTTGTCTTCGCCGGAAACGAACTTCAGCATCGTCAACTCGAGAATGTGCTGGTACGCCCCCCGGATATCGTCGCCGAACGCCCGCGCCTCGCTGACGGCGACCGTCACCCGAATCTGCGTCCACCGGTCGATCTGCGCCTTGACTTCCTCGAGCAGCCCGGTCAGACGCTCCGTCGACATGCCGTCCCCGGAGAGCAGCAGGACGACATGATCGCTTCCCAGATCGACCCCCTCGGCGGCTCCGTCCCGGCGCAAAATCTCCTCCGCGATATTGCCCATCGCATACTTCATCAGCTTCCGGGAGGCGAACTCGTACTTGTCCTTGAACGCGCTGTACCCGTCGATGCGGATCGCACCGATATACAGCTCGCCGTACGCGAACAGCCCCGAGTGCTCCCGCAAATACTGCTCAACAGGCGGGATCAGCTTGCCTTGCAGAATCCATTGACGCAGGTATTCCGTCTTGATGACGTCCCGGTGCTCCCGCATCGAAGAATCGAGCGCCACCATCCGGTTCTCGAGCAGCTCGATGCCGTATCGGATCACACTGTGCTCCGTCAGCGGCTCGCCCGTCTGCCCGCGCTGCAATGAGGAGCCGAGCTTGGTTTCCAGCTGGCTCGCCAATTGGGAGAACGGCCTGTAGGCGCGCCTCGAATTCCAGAACAGGATGGCAAGGAGCAGCGCCACGAGCCCTGCCAGCACGACCATCAGCTTCGTCCGGAACGCGTAAAAGTCCGCGTTGATGCCTTCCAGCTTGGCCATCTGATACAAGGTCCAGCCCTGCGGCTCGATCCGGGCGTACTGTACGGACCAGGATTCGCGATCGTAGCGCTGCTTGAAGCTGCCCGAAGCGTCTTCCGCACGCGACGCCAGCTCCTTGTACAAGCCTTCGTTCGAAGCCGCGGACGTCTCCGCAGCGGCAGTCGCACGATCCGCCTCGTCCGGACCGAGCATCATCCGTCCTTCATCGTCGAGCATAAAGGAGATGAATCCGGCGGCCTTATTTTCCTTGAGCAAATACTGCTTCATCAGCGCGTCGTCCAGGAGCAGCACCAAATATCCGTAGGAGGGCTGACCGGAAGGCACGGTCGGAATCATCAGGGCGAGCGAACGCTCCCCGTCGACGCGATGGACGAAGAAGCGCTGGTACGCTTTGGCCGGCGCCTTGGCCAGCCGCAATATATCCTGGTCCGCGAACTCGGCGAACGAAGTAATGCCGTACGCGATGTCGATTACGTGCCCGGTGCGCATATTGAGCAGGTACGCGTTTTTGAGAAACGGCTCGGTCGTCCTGTACTTGGCCGCGGCGGCGATCGCCTCGATCTCGCGATCCTGCGTCTCGACGTCCGCGGTCATCCAGGCCTGCACGCTCTTGTCGGCGTACATGGTGAACCCGTATGCGATCAGCTTGTCGAGGATAAACTCGGCGTTGTCCCTGGAGTGCGCAAGCTCGGTCTTGTTCACCTTGTCGATCTGGTTGAGCGCATAGTTCGAGAACTGCCGGGTCATGAAAAACACGACGGGCACGGAGACGAGGACGAACAGCAGGCACGAGCCCAGGAAAATCCGGATATGCGTCCTTCTCGGCATCAGCTTCTTCATCGACGTTCAGTCTCCCCCGCGCGCTGGTCCATTCATTTTGCCAATGAACCCTTGTTCTTTTAGAACATTATCGCATGAAAAACAAACATTACAATCCCCCTAAAAGTCGTCCTTCCACGCAAAAAAGACTTCGCTCCGCTTGTGCCGGAGAGAAGCCTCTATCGCATGCCGGCCCTGTCGCCATTTCGGCGAATGAATCGCAGGTGCCAACGCAGGAATAACAAGCCGAGCGCGTACACTGCTGCCGAATAGAACAGCGACCACCCTTTGTATACGAGATAGCCGGCTTTGAGCGACAACCATTCAAAAAACACCGCCGAGGCGATAGTGAGAATCCAATAGGGCACGAACAGCTTTTTGCGACGCGGCATATAGTTCAGGATCAGAACGCCTGCCGTAGGCGGGAGCACAAGCTGCAGGATGAGGTCCGATAGCGTCATGTCCGGATTGATGAAGTCGTATAGATCGAGCAGAAGTCCGAAAAAGAGATCGGTATAGATCGTAAGAGCGATCATAGCGAAGTACGTCGCGTATATTTCCAGCTTCGTCAGCCGCTTCGGCGAAAAAATCAGCGCGGCGACGGCCGCCACTGCGCTGGCGTAGGCAAACCAATTCCCGGCTTGCATGGCATCACCTCTCGATAGGATGTCGGTTATTTGGTTTTGGCCAATCCGAGCGCCTTGTGATCCCACAAAATATCGGCCGCGATCTTGGCTTTATCCTCGTCGCAGGTGACGACCAGGATGACTTCCCCCCGCTTGCCCTTAAGGATCGCAGTCCTTTTTTTGCGGCGTTTCCTCAAATAAAGGAGCCCATTGATCGCTACGCCGAGGGCGAAGCCGGTCCCTGCGCCGATAAGCCCCCAGATCACAGGTCCCCATGTCCAGACGAAGCCTTTGCTCGCTCCGATCGTCGCGAACATGAACGCCAGAACCATGCCTTTATCGATAAAAGACAAGCCGTCCGCACGGTGCATGCTGTCCAATAGGCGGGGCTCTTCCTTGCGCAGATCGAGCGGGACGGCGTAAATCGATGAAATGCCGTGCGCCTCCAGCTCCGTAATGGCAACCTCGAGCAGAGTCGAGTAGTCGAACGTCGCAAAAATTTGCATCAGTCTACTTTGCTCCCGATCGTTAATGTGACGCCTGGCGGCTGATAGTTTCGAAGGAGATGATTTTTTAACGCATGGTCGAAAAGCTTGTTGTTCTCCACCGTGCTCACATACGCATCGTACACGGTGAAGCAGTAAAAGGAAGGAATATACAACAACCACTGGGCGTCGACGACTGCAGCCGACGAACGGATGTCGCCCAGAATAAGATCGTGCACGGCGAGTATGATATGAGATTCGTACACGAGCACGATGGTGCTGATCAGGATAAATGTCGCCAATATAATGCGGTGTAGGTACAACTGTCCGACGCTCGGAATACCCATCGACCAAACGACGGCGATCCACGGCTTGCGCTTGTCGAGATAATTCACTTCGAGCGCGCCGATGCTGAATTCGCCGAACGGAGCGTTTTCCCTGCGCGCCAGCGCGTACACCTTGTTCATATCGACCGTCGTCCGGTAACTGTCCCAGATCGCGAACAAATAAACGGGGATGTACAGAGACATGAATCTGGGGTCCAGCACATCCCGGGCCGCCTGGAACTGACCGTTAAACGAATGGACCATAGCAAGATTCAGATGAATTTTCTGATTGATAAAAACCTCCCATAAAACGAGCGCATATCCCCGGATGTACTTGTTCAGCAGAAGATGGCCAAAGCCCGGGAACGCCGTCGACCAAAACGCGATCGTATACGGGCTCCGCTTGTGAATCTGCGTCGTTCCGAACATGCTGACGAATGCGAGGTAGCGTTTGGCGCGAAAGGGATCGGAAAAATTGTTCATCGGTTCACCTCGAGACCATGTCCTTCGTCAAGCGACAAATCGCGATTCGCCGCGACTGCGCAAGTGTAGGTTATCCCTCGGCAGGAACATTTATCCGCAGCAAAAAAGCGCGCCGGCTCCTTGGGTTGCCGACGCGCTCTCGCAGTCAACCTTGTTCGCTCGGATACTTGAGCCCCCATGGCTCGCGGACCCGATCGAGCGTCTCCATGATGCGCACTGTTTCGTCTACGGTCATGATCGCGCTCTCCTTGCGGCCCGCCCGCAGGCATTCCATCGCTTCGATCGCCTGGTAGAAGTGGCCGGACGGCTCTAGCTCGTGCTCGAAGACGACTGGCTCCGCCCCTTTCACGTGCAGCGTCGCCGCCTTCGCGAACAGGAAGCCCGGCACCTCGATCCGCCCCTTCGTGCCGTAGATGACGGCCTCGTTCGTCATGGACAGCCGCACCGAGCCGTGCAGGGAAGCCGTGCGCCCGCCGCCGTATTCGAACAGCAGCGAGAACTGCTCGTCCACGCCGGTCTCGCCGATGACGACGGCGCTCTCGATTCGGGCGGGCTGCTCCCCGCCGAACACCATCGAAGCGAACGACACCGGATAGATGCCGGCGTCGAGCAGCGTGCCGCCGCCTTTTTCCTTGTTAAGGAGCCGGCCCTCGGGATTCCAGCCTGCGTCGAAGCCGAATTCGGCCTTCACGATACGCACATCGCCGATGACGCCGCTGTCCAGCCATTCCCGCACCTTGGCGATCGCGGGCAAGTAACGCGTCCACATCGCCTCCATGAGGAAGAGGCCCTTCTCGCGCGCCAGCTCCGCGATCTCCCGGGCCTCGGCGGCGTTGATCGTGAACGGCTTCTCGCAGAGCACGGATTTGCCGCCGCGCAGCAGCGTCAGCGCGTTCTCCTTGTGAATCGGGTGCAGCGTGCCGATATAGACGATCTCGACGTCCGGATCGGCCGCGAGCTCCTCGCAGCTGCCGTAAGCGCGCGGAATGCCGAACTTGTCGGCGAACGCCTGCGCCTTGTCCAGCGAGCGTCCGGCGACGGCGACGAGCCGGCCGCCCGGCGCGTGCGGCAGCTCCGTGGCGAAGTTGTCCGAGATGCCCCCCGGTCCCATGATGCCCCACTTTACGATGCGTTGTTCCGCCATGATCGAGTCTCCTTTTTCCATCGGATAACTTTACCTTAACCCGTAAGACTTGAGATTGCAATTGCTATAAACGCGCGTTTATAAATATCGCAAAGCCGCCGCGTGCTCGACGACACCCCAAGTATCGATCTACGTTCATACTTGGACCCCCGTGCGCTCGCCAACTCGCCAGGCGTGAAGCTGCACGCACGATCGCCCTACGCATATCCCGCATGCAGCCTCCGATAGGCCGCGGGCGACATCCCCGCTTCCTTGCGGAACAGGCGGGCGAAATAATTCGGGTCCGCGATTCCGACGGCCTCCGCGATTTGCTTCACGGATAGCTCGGGCGAGTGCTCCAGCAGTCTGCGGGCCCTTTCCACACGGATGTGGCGCACGTACTCGACCGGGCTCATGCCGGCGTACCGCTTCATGCAGCGGGCGATGTAGTCCGGATGAAAATGAAATTCCCGCTCCAGCGACTCCATCTCGAACGGCTCGAAGGCGACGCGGCGCAAATACGCGGATACCTCCTCGGCCAGCCGGCTTGACCGGGTCTCGGTCGCCGATCCCCGGACGAACTGCTGCATGACGGACAGCAGCTGCACGAACGCGGCCTGCAAGCGCCATACGCCCTCGACCGTCAGCCTGTCGTGCAGCTTGACCAGCCGATCCAGCGCCGCCCAAGCTTCGTCCATCCGAAACGCCCCGAACTTCGGAATATAGGCGGGCTGCATGCCCGGCTGAAGGTCTTTGTCCGTTCCCTGGCGCAGCACGAGCGACCAAGGGATGTCATCGGAGGCGACGACCCGGTGTTCGGAATCGTGCTTAACATGAAACCAGTATAGCTCCGTCTCCGCTTCGCAAGGCCGATACCCCTCATGCACCTTCCCCGGCTCCAGCACGAGTAAATGATGGGGACCGATCGCGTATTCCACGCCATCCTCCGCCATATACAAGCATCCCGACTTGACGAATATGATGTCGTAAATATCGAAGGAGCGCCTGAAATGCTGCATGCCCGAACGCCATGTTCCATGCCCCGCCGTCACCAGCTGAGGCATCGGCGGCATTTGCCACTGGATGCAATCCACTTGCGGACCTCCCATTCCTACCGTTTTATCCATCATAAACGCTGAAGTCGGTTTTGTGCTAGAGGTCGTCGGTTCGATGCCTATCCGCGGGAGCCTGCCCGCATTACACTGAGGGCATACCAAGTATCCCAAGGGGGCTGCACGATGCGATTTCGCCAGGTACATTTGGACTTCCACACGTCGGAGCTGATCGAAGGGATCGGCTCGTCCTTTTCGGCCGAGCAGTTCCAGGCGATGCTGAAGCTCGGACATGTCGACTCGATCACGGTGTTCTCGAAATGCCACCACGGCTGGGCGTACCATCCTTCGACCGCAAACGAGATGCACCCGCATCTGACGTTCGACTTGCTCGGCGCGCAGATCGAAGCCGCGCATGCGATCGGCGTCAAGACGCCGGTCTATCTGTCGGCAGGGCTTGACGAGAAGCTCGCCCGCGTTCATCCGGAATGGCTCGTTCGCCGCGCCGACGAATCGACGCAATGGGCGCCCGATTTCCTCTCGCCGGGCTATCACGAGTTTTGCATGAACACGCCCTATCTCGATATTCTCGTCGCCCAGATCGAGGAGGTCGTGCAGAAGTACGACGCGGACGGCATCTTTCTCGACATCGTCGGCATCCGCAAATGCTACTGCCAATTTTGCGTCCGGTCCGCGCGAGCGGAAGGCATCGACCCTCGCGACGAGATCGCGATGCGGCCTTTGCGCGAGCGAACTTACCTCCGTTATGCTGAGCGGACGAACGAGGCCGTCCACAAGCATCGTCCCGGTCTGCCGGTATTCCACAACGGTGGCCATATCCCGCAGGGCAGACGAGACCTGGCCTTCCTGAACACGCACCAGCTGGAGCTGGAATCGCTGCCGACGGGCGGCTGGGGCTACGACCACTTCCCGCTCTCCGCGCGCTACGTTCAGCAGCTCGGCCGTCCTTTTCTCGGCATGACCGGCAAGTTCCACTTGTCTTGGGGCGAATTCGGCGGCTACAAGCATCCGAACGCCCTTCGGTACGAGGCCGCGCTGAGCCTGGCAAACGGCGCGGGCTGCTCGGTCGGGGACCAGCTCCATCCAGATGGCTTGATGGACGAAGCGACGTATCGGCTGATCGGGGCGGCTTATAAGGAAGTCGAGGAAAAAGAAGCCTGGTGCGCAGGCGCGGCGAACGTGGCCGATATCGCGATCTTCGGCGTAGAGGCATCGGGCCGACACCGCGGCACCGGCACCAACGTCGCGGACGCCGACAAAGGCGCGGCGCGGATGCTGCTGGAGACGAACCGGCTGTTCGACGTCGTCGACTTGGAGTCGGATTGGACGGCCTATCCCGTGCTCATCCTGCCGGACCTGATCCCCGCAGACGCCGAGATCGAAGCGAAGCTCGCGGCTTACGTTGGCCAGGGCGGTCGGGTGCTCGCCACGGGAAACGCCGGCCTTCGCCCCGACGGCTCCGGCTTCGCTCTCGACTTCGGCGCGCGCTGGGTCGGCTCCAATCCGTACCGTCCGGACTACTTCGTACCGGCAGGCCCGTTCGGTCCGGGCGAAGGCGCCTCAGCCGTCATGTACGGCGAAGGCCAGCGCATCGAAGCCGCCGGCGGACGCGTGCTCGGGTACCGCGAGAATCCGTATTTTAACCGGGACGCCTTCTCCTTCTCGTCGCACCTCCATACGCCGAACGACAGGCAGAGCCGCGAGCCCGGCATGATCGAGCACGACGCCGGCATCTACATCGCCTGGAACGTCTTCGGCGCCTATGCCGAACACGGCAATCTCGTGCTGCGGCAGATGGTGGATTACGCGCTCGACCGCCTGCTCGCCGCCCCTACGCTCGAGACGACGCTGCCTGCGCAAGGCGTGACAACGCTGCAGGAACAGCCCGCCCATCGCCGTCTCGTTCATCACCTGCTGTACGCCGCCCCCGTCCGTCGCGGAAAAAACGTCGAGATCGTCGAGGACCTGGTCCCGATCCGGGACGTCGCGTGCACTGTGCGCACCGACCGCCCGGTAGGAAGCGTCTACCTGGCGCCGCAGATGACCGAGCTGCCGTTCACGACGCAGGATGGCAAGGTCAGCTACACAGTCCCCGTCGTCGAATGCCACCAGATGGTCGTGCTGCAGTTCGAGTAACTCGGAGAAGCAGCTGTAAGCGAGGTTTCCGCGGCTGCAGCGCGAGATGCGAGCTCGGCGCCGGCTGTAAGCGAGAAATGTGTGCTTGCAGTGCGGATGATCAGCTGTAAGCGCGCATTCCGCGGCTGCAGCGCGAGACGCGAGCTCGACGCCGGCTGTAAGCGAGAAATGTGCGCTTGCAGAGTCGGCCGAGCAGCTGTAAGCGAGGTTTCCGCGGTTGCAGCGCGAGACGCGCGCTCGACGCCGGCTGTAAGCGAGAAAGGTGCGCTTGCAGGGCGGCCGAGCAGCTGTAAGCGAGGTTTCCGCGGTTGCAGCGCGAGATGCGAGCTCGGCGCCGGCTGTAAGCGAGAAATGTGCGCTTGCAGGGCGGCCGAGCAGCTGTAAGCGAAGCGAGGTTTCCACGGTTGTAGCGCAAGATGCGAGTTCGACGCCGGCTGTAAGCGAGAATTGTGCGCTTGCAGAGCGGAGAAGCAGCTGTAAGCGAGCATTCCGCTGGCTGCCATAAAAAAGATCGCCCTCCACTCGGCCAAAGGCCTTGCGGAGTCGGCGATTTTTTTACTGTCTATTGACCGTATCTTTTCCTATCAATAGACCGTATCTAGTTAATCGTCAAGTTAAAGCCCGGCTGCAGGTAGTACAGGCTCGGATAGGCGACATTGCTCGTCGTGAGGCCGTTGAAGGTCGCCGAGCCATTGCCGGTGTAGGTGAAGATCGCGGCACCTTGGTGCGGTCCGGAGAAGCGCGACGTCGTGACGCCGTCCAGGCCTGTGCCGTTGATGTTGATGTTGTTGAACACGATATTCTGGAAGCCGCCGCCGTAGCCGAACTGGATCGCGTCGCGCTGCGTGTTGAGGATATCGATGTTCGTGAACGTGACGTTGCGGATGGCGTCGTTGGACGCTTCGAGGTCGATCGCGCCGCGCTCGCCGTTGTACAGATCCTGGCTCGTGCCGCTGTTGATGATCGTCGTGTCCGAGAATACGATGCCGGTGTTGTTCTGGAAATGGTAGCCCGGGAACACGGTGTTCATGCGGATGCCGGAGCCGCCGACCGTGTCGACGATCAGGTTGTGGTCCGCCTTGTGGCCGCTGCCGCCGAAGAAGGCAATGCCGCCCGCGCGCCAGTTGTTCTCAATCGTGTTGTAGGAGAACGTATTGTTCACGCCAGCCGGCGCGCCGTTCGTGTCGCTGGTCCAGACGGCGAGCGCGTCGTCCCCGTTGTTGCGCAGATTGCTGTTGCGAACGATCGAGTTGCTCGTGCCCTGGGCGAAGTTGACGCCGTCGGCCAGGTTGTTGCGGATGCGGCTGTTCTCGATCGTCAGCCCGTTCGCGTAGATCGCCGGCGTATGCGCATAATCGCCGACCCAGAAGCCGCATTCGAAGTGCTCGACCCATACGTCGTGAATTGTGGAGTTCGAGCCGAAGTTATCCATGAAACCTTTGTAAATCGCATTTTGGCCGTAACGAGACCGAAGCTTGGAGTTCATATACACGTTGCTGAAATCTAGCTTGCCGGAAATGCGCAGCGAGATACCGCCGCCCGCCGCGTTCGGGTTCGTGAACTGAATGTTCGTATGCCAGATGCCTGCGCCCGTCACGGTCAGGTTGTTGATCATATTGTTCGCCGAGCCGATCTCCCACATGCTGCTCAGGTTAAACGTGCCCTCAGGAATATACAGCGTCTTGCCCGCAGAGACGGCCGCCGTCACCGCGGATTTGAACGCCGCGAGATCATCCTGTCCGTCGTTCGCCACCGCACCGTAGTCCGTCACCGATACGGCGCCCGACGGACGCGCGATCGCTGTCGGCACCGGCTCGATCTCCAGGAAGTCGACGCCGTATTCGATGCTGTCTCCGCCCTTTTGGATCCGGATCGTATCACCGGGTTGAAGCGGCGTATCCAGCTTCCAGTGCACTTCGTCGAAGCGGAAAAGCGGACGTCCGCCGCCCGGCGCATCCGCCGGCATGTCGCCGGAGAAGTACTGCCAGTTGTAATACGACGATAGCGATACCGTCTTTACCTTCGTCCCGTTGACGTACACGTCAAGCGAGCCGTTCAGGCCCATCCCGTCGCCGGAGTCAGGCATCGTGAAACGCATCGTGACGCCCGCGCCTCCTTGTCCCTGGCGTACGGTCCATTGCGCATAGGAGCCGTTCGACGGCAGCGCCACGTATTTTTGCCCGGACGCTTCCGACGCGATCAGCGCCTGGTCGAAGTTCGGCGCAGCCTGAAGCGTCGCGCCGCCGCCTCTCGTCGCGTCCTCCGTGTCGTAACGGAAGTACGGCATGCTGGCACCGCGTGCCGCATAGACGGTCAGATTGGCGGTACTCGTATTGTTGGTCTGTTTGGTCGGGACTTCGTTCCCGTCCGCTGCGACCGTGGTCGTCACCGTATAGCTGCCGCTGCCCGCCGTCCACGTACCCGGGATGGCGACGTTGGCGGAAGCGCCCGCTGCGAGCGATCCGCTGTAGGAGCCGTTCAGCGTCTGGACGGTCGTGCCTGCCCCGTTTTTGATCGCAACCGAGATCGCATGAGCGCCGGCGGCCGAAGCGATTGTGCCCTGGTTTTTCAGGTTAACCGTAAAGCTGACGGCGTTGCCGACGGTCGGCGTGACCGGCGACCAGGAAGTCACGGCGACCAGATCCGAGCTGGAAACTGGCGCGACCGTAAGCGGCGCGGCGTTCGTATAGCTGTTGTTCGCTTCGTTCTGTTCGATGACGGCGTTGCTCTCGTCGACCTTGGCCGAGAGCGTATAGGATGCCGCGGTCTTGGCGCCTGCGCTCACCGACACGTTGGCGGATGCGCCCGCGGTCAGCGCGCCGACCTGCGCGGTGCCGGCGGCGTCTCCGTTCAGGTAGAAGTTGACCGTCGTCGCCGCGGATGCCGCGGTGCCGTTGTTTTTAACGGTCGCGTTCAGCGTGATCGCATCGGTCTCGATCGGCGAGGCCGGCGACCAGGACATGCCCGAGCTCGTCAGGTCGGGATTGGCGGCCGGCGTGCCGAACACCTGGAACTCCGCGACCTGGCCCGCAGGCGCGCCCGTATTCGCCGTAATGTTCAACTGCAGCCGCTTCACCGTCGCCGTCACGGGGATCGTCACCGTGTTGCCGGATGCGGGGTTGAACGTATACGTCTGCGAGGACACCAGATTCGAGAAAGTCGTCGTCGACTGATTGTGGCCGAGCACCTGGATTGTCTGGGTGCGTGTGCCCCACTCCGTCGCGGGGTTGAGCTTGAGTACGATGGACGTGATGTTCTGGTTGGCGCCGAAATCGAGCGTCAGCGTGCTCGGATTGCCACCGCCTTCCCAGTACGTGGCGGTGTTGTTGTCGTTCGCGTTGGTCGCCACGAAGGACTGGGTGTTCGAGGAAGCGACGATCGGCTTGCCGATCGCGATGTTGCCGCCCGGCGGCGGCGTAGCTGTCGGCGTTGCCGTTGGGGTGGCCGTAGGCGTCGCCGTCGGGGTCGCGGTTGGCGTTGCTGTCGGGGTCGCCGTAGGTGTCGCCGTCGGCGTGGAAGTCGGCGACGTGCCCGCATCCACCGTGATCTGATCCAGATTTACGTTGGCAGAATCGCCAGCGTCGTATTTGTAGGCGATCGTATTGCTGCCGGCGTTCAAGGTCAAAGCCTCCGTCTGCGTGGCCCAGGTGTCCCAGTTAGCCAGACTTGCGAGCGTGGTCTGACGAATCTTGGCGCCGTTCACATAGATGGACAGCGTTCGGGCGGCGCCGTTCGCGTTGGCGTACTTCAGCGTCACGTTCCGGCTGCCCGCCGCTGCCGTGTTGACCGTGAAGGTGGTCGTCGCGCCCTGCGTCCAGTAGCCGTCGACAAAGCCGGTGCCGGCATAGCCCGCATGGTCCGTGTTCACCTTGGCGCCGCCCGAGAGCGCGGCAGACTCCGCTTGATACGTGCCCGGCGGCGGCGTTGGCGTTGGCGTAGGCGTCGGTGTCGTCCCGCTCGCGCCATAAATTTCAAGCTCAGATAGCTGAGCCGCAGGCCAGCCCGTGTTGGCGGTGAAGCTCAGACGAACGTAACGGGTCGACGCCGCCGTGAAGTTGATCGTAACCGAGTTGCCCGCTACGGCCGGATTAAACGTGTAGTTGGCGGAACCGACGATGTTGGCAAACGTCGTGCCGTTCGTACTGCCCTGAACGGCCAGCGTCTGCGTGCGCGTTTCCCAGCTTGACGGCAGCTTCAGCACGATCTGATCGATGCTGACGCTCGCGCCCAGGTCGACCTGTATCCATTGCGGAAATGCGTTGTTCGTACTCTCCCAATAGGTGCTTGCATTGCCGTCCTTCACGTTGTCGGGCGCGTACGTCTGCGATTGACCGCTCGCGGTAATCGTCTTGCCGATCGTCAGATTCGCTCCCCCGGCCGCGAACGCGGGAGAAATGGAGCCTGCGGCCGAGATCCATCCGGTCATCAGCAATAGGAGAGCGAGCGTCCATGCTGCGTGCTTGTGTCGCATTATAGTCCTCCTCAAAATGGTTTTGAAGCCGATGTTGCGAAGTCTCACGGAATGATAGCGGTTACAATTAACGTCGAACCGATCAGCTGCCGACTGCTTCGTCTACCTTGGCCTGCGTCCGTCCACCTTCCCTTCCTGAACTTAAAGTACAGCTTTATTATAGTGAGGCGCTCCCCTCGCCTATAAGGCGTGATTTTACGAAGATGGTAGTCGATTCCAAGCACCTGCGCGATTCAAACGCAAACAGGCCACCCAGAGCTTCCTGGCTGACCTGAACAGAGCATTCGGTTTGTCGGCGATTTACTGCAGCGCTTGCGACTGGTCGATCCAGCCAAGCAGCGTCTGCACATACCGTTTTAAATACTTAAGCGTCGTCTCGTCCGTCAGACGGCCGCGTTCGGCGTCGACCTTGTCCATGACCTGCGAGATATACATCTTCTGAAAAGGCAGCACCCACGCCTGCGTGGCCTCCAGCGTCTGCCGGATTTGCTGCTGAGACAGGATCGTGCCCTTCGGGCCCGGCGTGGCGCCGACGATGCCGACGGGCTTGTGAATGAGCGCGGCCGTCCGGGTCGGCGTCGACGCCCAGTCAAGCGCGTTTTTCAATACGCCGGGAATGCCCGAATTGTATTCCGGGCTCACGATCAGCAGCCCGTCCGCGCCGCGGATCGCCTCGCGATAGAGCCGCACGGCGTCGGGACCGTCGCCTGCGTCGACGTCCGCATTATACAAAGGCAAATCCGCGATCGATATGTATTCGTAAGCGGCTTCTTCCGCCAGGCCTAGCTCCGGCACGGTGGCCGCAATCATGCGATTGTACGACTGCTCCCTCAAACTCCCCACGATAATGCCGATTTTTTTCATCCCCATACGCCTCCTTTGATAGAGAAAGGGACGACCGCCTGACCGGCCGGCCATCCCTTCGTTGCATTAGCGATTCGCGAGGTACGCCGCGACTTCGGCAAGTCTCGACGCGTAGCCCCACTCGTTGTCGTACCAGGCCGCGATCGACACGATGTCGCCTTGTACCTGCGTCAGCGGCAGGTCGATGATCGACGAGTGCGAATCGCCGACGATGCGCGAGGACGCCCATTCGCCTTCAAGCACGTCCAGCACGCCCTTGAGCTCGCCTTCGGCCGCCGCGGCGCGGAACATGTCGTTGATCTCCTGCGCGGTGACCGGCTTGTCGGTGATCAGGTTGAGCTCGGCGATGCTGCCGGTCCGGGTCGGAATCCGGTACGCCTTGCCCGTGATCTGCAGGTCCGGCCAGATGAACTTGAGCGCCTTGGCCGCGCCGGAGGACGACGGGATAATGTTCTCGGCTGCCGCCCACGAGTCGCGGCGGTCCTTCATCGGCTGATCCGTTAGCGACTGGGTGTTCGTGTAGGAATGGACGGTCGAGAACAGGCCGTGCTTGATGCCGTAATTCTCGCGAACTAGCTTGACGACCGGCGCCAGCGCGTTGGTCGTGCAGCTCGCCATGCTGATGATCTTGTGCTTGTCCGGATCGAAGTGGTCGAGGTTGATCCCCTTCAGCAGCACGGCGTCGCAATCGTCGAGCGTCTTGCTCGGGCCGCTGACGAGCACGCGCTTGGCGCCCCGGTCCAGGTGAACCTGGGCGACCGAACGCGTCACGGCGCGGCCGGTGCAGTCGATGACCAGATCCACGCCGAGCGCCTGCCAGTCCGGCACTTCGCTCGCGGAATTGATGTACTTGATGTCCCGGCCGCCGATGACGATGCTGCCTTCGCTGCCGGATACCGCCTCCGGCCACCTTTTATAATTAGTGTCGACTTCGAACAGCGCGGCCAAAGTGGCCTCGTCCTTAATGTCCGAGATCGACACCGGCACGAAAAGATTGTCTTGAAGAGCGACCCTGAGCAACTGCCTGCCGATGCGTCCGAATCCGAATACCGCGATTTTGCCCATGTTTGCCCTCCGATAGGTATGAATTTAATTTGACTGCGCGTACCTCTCCAATTTACACCTTATCCGGGTCGGATTGAAGAGCCTGCGGAATTAATTCGCGCACTTCGATCGGCAGCAGGTTCGCTTCGATCTGCTCGCGGTGCGGCTCGTACCAGGAAGGGAGCATCAGCTTGCCGCCCAAAGCGTCGGCCGGCTCGTCGTTCGCGAATCCGGGCGGATCCGTCGCGATCTCGAACAGAATGCCGCCGCTCTCGCGGAAGTAGATCGCGTTGAAGTACTGGCGGTCGATGACCTCCGTCGGATGGAAGCCGGCTTCGCTGACCGTTTGCTGCCACTGTACGTGCTCTTCGAAGTCCTTCGCTCTCCAGGCGATATGGTGAATCGTGCCGGCCCCCGGCGTTCCCCACGGCATATCCGCAGTCGGCACGTCGACGATGTTGCCGATGTCGCCGAATGCCCGGAAGCGGGTGTAGCCGTCCCCTTCGCCGACGCGTTCCATGCCGAGCACATGCTCGAGGACCGCACCGGTCTGCTTGACGTTCGCGCTGAACAGGATCGCGCCGCCGAAGCCCTTGATCGCCTTATCGGGCGTGATACCGCCAAACGACCATTCGCTGTTCGCGCCTTCTTCGCGTTCGACAAGCTCAAGGCGCAGGCCTTCATTGTCTTCGAACTGCACGAAGCTCTCGCCGAAGCGCGACGTCTTCTCGAACGAGATACCGAAGCCGGCGAGACGCTCTTCCCAGAAGCTCAAGGCGCCGACCGGCACGACGTAAGTCGTCACGCCGACCTGGCCGCCGCCGACCCGTCCCTTGCGGGAGTTCGGATGCGGGAAGAAGGTGATGATCGTGCCGGGACTGCCGGACTTGTCGCCGAAGTAGAGGTGGTACACCTCGGGAGCGTCGAAGTTGATCGTCTTCTTGACGAGCCTAAGGCCCAGGACGCCGGCGTAGAAGTCGACGTTTTCCTGCGGGTTTCTGGCGAATGCGGTGATATGGTGGATGCCTGCGGTTTGGATCGCGGTCATGATGGAATCACTCCTTGTTTTTATTTGGGAAGCTTCGCTTCGGTTTAATTTAGTTGGTTAAAATAAGTTGAGCGCGCTGTCGAGCGAATATGCGCCTGCCCCGGCGAATGCCACGCCGATCGCGATGGCGAGCATCACGAGCGGGTACTCGTAGCCATTGGCGGTCGACCATATTCCGTTGGGTGCGTGGACTTTGATAGCGCCGATCATGGCGAGCGCGATCAGGACGGCGGCGACTGGCGTCAGCAGGCCGACCGCGAACAATGCGCCGCCGATTAACTCCATCAGTCCGGCGATCACGGCCATCGCGACGCCCGGCTTGATGCCGACCGACTCCATCCAGCCGCCCGTCCCCTTCGGTCCGTAGCCGCCGAACATCCCGAACAGCTTTTGGGCACCGTGCCCTACGAACAACAAACCTACAACGATTCGAATGATCAGCAATCCCGTATCCATCATAATAATTCTCTCCTTTAAAATGTTAATTTTAATTTTCTTTAATTGAAGATATTAGTGCGCGAAAACTTCGCCTTCTAAATCGGCTCCCGCCAGCTTTGGCCTTGCTTGAGCATCGGAAGCTGCGTCGAGCTCGCCGTCATTTTCCTCTTAGTTCCCTGTGCGCCGGTCATTTGTCATTCCTCATTTCGCGAGTGTTGATGGGGTGATTTTGTTTGGTTCGTTTATGTCTTGAATTAAAGATAATTGATTTCGAGCGATTTGTCAATACCCCTTTTAGAGAGTTTTGGGAAGGCTATTTCTTGCGCAAGATTGGTTTGTTTCTAGGTGGGACTTCTTGAGATGTGGTGGCGTTCTGGAGGGCAGATTTGTTTCTCGGCGGGACTTCCTGCGATGTGGCGGTGTGCTGGAGAGCTGGTTTGTTTCTCATTGGGACTTCTTGCGGTGCGGTGGTGCCCAGGAGAGCCTGTTTGTTTCTACATGGGACTTTCTGCGGTGTGGCGGTGTCCAGGAGAGCCGGTTTGTTTCTATGTGGGACTTCCCGCGTCATGGCGGTGTCGCGGCGAGCCGATTTGTTCTTCGCCGGGACTTCTAGCGGCGTGGCGGTGTCGCGACGAGCCAGTTTGTTTCTAGGTGGGACTTCTAGCCACGTGGAGGTGTCGCGGTGAGCCGGTTTGTTCTTCGCTGGGACTTCCAGCAGCGCGGCAGTGTCCAGGAGTGCCGGTTTGTTTCTACATGGGACTTCCAGCAGCGCGGCAGTGTCCAGGAGTGCCGGTTTGTTTCTACATGGGACTTCCTGCGGCGCGGCGTTGTCGCGGAGAACTCGTTTGTTTCTAGATGGGATTTCCGGCGGTACGGAGGTGCCCGGGAGAGACGGTTTGTTTCTCGTTGGGACTTCCATCGGCATGGCGGTGTCGTGGAGAACCAGTTTGTTTCTAGATGGGACTTCTAGCCGCGTGGTGGTGTCGCGGTGAGCCGATTTGTTCCTCGTTGGGACTTCCAGCGATGTGGCGGTGTTGCGGAGAGCCGGTTTGTTTCTACATGGGACTTCCTGCGGCCGGATAGCGCTCTGACGTAAGCATTCTCACGCAAAAAACGCCGCTGGGACCGTCCATACGGACGGCCGCTCGGCGGCGAATGGCTGGACTACATAGTTAGCCGTGATGCTTGGGGATGAGCGTGCACAAGCGGCTGGAGAATCGGCTGCCCCAGACGGCGACGGCCAGCAGAACAAACACGGCCGCGGCCGACAGGACCAGCGGGCTCAGCGCATGGGAGAATGCCGCAAGCGTGCCAAGGACGACAAGCCCCGTCACATGCGGAACCGCGAACATGCGGGATACGATCCAGATAAAGATCGCGTTGCTCAGCAGATAAAGGGCCGGGGAACCCAAGATGACCAATGCCACGCCCGGCTCTAAGTGCCCGGCAGGATGCGCGAGCAGAAATTCGTCCGCGACGGCCGAAAGCACGATGCCTCCCGCCAGCAACAAGTGCGTATAGGTATAGGCCGCCCTCGCCAGCTCTCCGGGGACTCTCGCGTTCACGATATAGTGATGGCCGATACGAGACGTGGTCTCGAAGTAAATCCACCACATGGACACCGTGCCCAAGAACGAGACGAGAAACGCCAACACCGTCTCCGTATTCCTTTCCAATCCGGCAAAGGTGGCGCCCATGACGATAATGGACTCTCCGAGCGCGATAATAATGAACAAACCGGCGCGCTCCGCCATATGCGCCCCTTCGACCGCCCAATCCTCGGCCGTCGAGCGGCCGATTCGCGGCACCCAGAAGCCGAGCGACGGCGCCACATAGTCGATGAGCAGAGCCACGCCCCACAACGCCAGTCGAATCTCTCCCTCCTGCGTTCCGCCCGCGACCCAAAAGACGCCGGACAAAATGAGCCAGCACAATATTCGCACCAGGTTGATCTGATTGACCGGCGCGCCGTGCCCGAGCGCCCATACGGTAAAGGCGGTGCGCCCAATCTGGAACGCGGCGTACGAGATGCCGAAGTATAGTCCGGCGTGCTCGAAAGCTTCGGGAATGGACGTGGACATCACGAGGCCGACGAGCATAAGCGAGAACAGCATAATACGCACCGGAAGCGCGTCCGGACTTAGCCAGTTGATGACCCAGGTCGTATAGTTCCACGCCCACCATACCGCCATCGTCAGCATCGCCGTATGAAGCGCGCCCATCCACGTGAAGTTCTCGAGCAGCGAGTGGGACAGCTGCGTAACGGCGAATACGAAGATCAAATCAAAGAACAGCTCGATAAACGAAACTTTGCCCGAATTGCTAAGGCCTCTGCTGCGAAAAAGCTCGGGTCTGTGATGCGCTTGCGCCATGCCGGCGATCCTCCTCTTCGCTCTCTTCTCATTTAAAGCTGAGTATAGCAGAGAACGCCGGCTCTTGGGCTAAAGTTTCGCGCGCGGCCGCGCCGCCCTGCCCATCGGAACCACGAACGCTGCGAGCAAACTGCCGAACAGCAGCACAATACCCGCCGACTGCAGCCCATCCGGCCGAAAGCCGTCGACGAGGATATCGAGCAGGATGGCCACCGCGGGATCGACGAAAACGAACACGGCGACGACCGGAGACGGCAAGCGGCGGATGCTGCCGAAAAAGAGCAGGTACACGAACCCCGTATGGACGATGCCTGTCGCGACGGCATACATCCATTCGCCGCGCACGAGCTTTTCATAAGCTCCGAAATGCACGAACGGCAGCAGCAGCGCCAGCCCGATCGCCATCTGGATGAACGTCGTCGCGTACACGCTCGTCTGCCGGACGCTTCTGCCGAGCAGCATCGTCGCCGCGTAGAAAAAGGCCGCCAGCACGCCGCAAAGCATGCCTGCCCAACTGGGAGCGCCGCCGAGGCCGCCCGCGCCCATGATAAGCATCGTACCCGCGAAGCATCCCGCGAGCGAGAGGATCGCCGCCCTGCCGAGCTTGTCCCGGAAGATCAGGCCGCCTGCGACCAGCGCAAAAATCGGAGCCAGATGATACAGCGAGATCGCGATCGTCACGGATATGAGCCTGAACGCGGTGAACAGAAATACCCAGTTGAGCAGGTTGGACACGCCGCACGCGACGACAACAAGCGTCTCTCTGGCGTCCCAGCGCTCACGCTTAAAGCTGCCGGTGAGCAGCCAGGCCGCCAGCAGGATCGCAAAGGCGCAGACGCAGCGGACGAATACCAGCTCGACGGCCGGGAGGCCCGTCCGCGAAGAAAAAAAGCCGACCGATCCGAAAATGGCCATGGATACGATTAATTGCGTTAAAGCGGACTTATGCATGATTCTGGATGTGTCTCCCCGGTGTCTGATGGACCTACTCTACTATAGATTCGGGGATGGGGACAACGCGGGAATCTGTGCCAGGTCCGGATCGATCGGTTAAATCCGTTTTATTGCGAATCCGTCCCCGATTCCGGCACCGGCCCCGGCACGGAAGCCGGCGTCAGACCCAGCTTCGGGTCGTCCAGCTCCAATCGGTACATCATCTGGTTGTAGTTGTAGCGCGGCGTCGGGGCCGCATTCGTGAAGGTGTTCGTATAAGTGCCCTCGAAGTAAATGACGCGCCCGCCGTCCTTGTCGAAAAACTCGTCGTGGGCGACATTGTAGAAGGTGTAGTTGTTGTGCGTCACGATTTTCTTGGCGGTCGTCCACGGTCCTTGCGGAGCGGGCGCTTCTGCATACCAGACCTCGCCGAGCCCCGACGGGCTGCCGCCCACCTGTTGGCCGATCAGGACGTACTTCTGCCGGTAATCGTTCCACTCGACCGTGCTGCTGGCGAGCTGAACTTCCGCTCCGGTATCCGTATCTTTCAACTGGAAATAATGGGGGTCGTCGGCGCCGATCAGTCCGAGACGGATCAATTCCTTCTCCTCGTCCTGCTTCAGCGGAGGCGTGTTCTTCTTCCAGCCCCACACCAGCTTGCCGTCGGCGTCGCGCTCGAGCGTCGTGTTTGCGCCGTCGTAGGTCGTGCCCGGCGCCAGGCAGGTAAATGCTTCGTACTGCGTGTAATCGGCAATCGCCGCGTAGGAGGCAGCCACCCGGAGATTCGGCGCCCGGTGCTCGGTGAACAACCAATAGCCTTGGCCGTTCTCTTCGTAATAGGTCGCTTGGCCGCCGGGATGACGCCAGTCGTTCTTGTCGGGGAACTGGACGACTTGCTCGAACTCCTGCTTGTCGTCGTTGAAGACGAGAATGCCGAAGGCGGTCGTCTCCGGATTGTGCGTGCTGTAGCCGGCGAGCAGCCGCTCTTTTCCTTGTGAATCCTTGGCCGTCATCAGGCCGAACACCCAGGCGATCCCGGCTCCGTCGGGCAGCGGCGGCACCAGGCTCTTCGCGAATCCTTCGTCGTTCGTTATATACGACAGGTTCACGCCGACGTCAGGATCGAGCCCGCCCTTCTCCGGCAGCTTCGATGTAGCGCCCGTGACGCGGAAGTTCCCGAGCGGGTAACTCGGTCTGTCCGTGTCGCCCCAGAACCAGTACAGACGGTTGCGATATTTGATCGTCTGGACGGAGTCCGAGCCCATGACCAGACCGTTGATCACTGGCTCCTTGATCGGCGCCTTGAGGCCGAGGAGGGTGCTGTCCCGATAGATGCCCTGGCCGGTAATCCGGTATAGCCGCTCCGCGATATTGATGCGGTTCATCGTCAGCGTCACGCTTCCGCCGGGCGTCACATCGACGGCCTGCCCGCGGTTGCCGAAGAAGTCGGCCGGGTAATCGTAGCCATGGCTGGACAGATGGAAGAAGACCTTCTGGTTCATCAGTCCCGGCTCGTCAAAAGCGACATAGCCAGCGCTGTCGGTGTAATACAGCATGTTGTTCGTCGTCTTGAGCTCCACGGCCGGAATACCCCGCCCCGTCTCGGCGTCCACGACCTGGATCTTGAAGGGTTCCTGCTTTTTCTTGGCCGCGACAGCGGTGTCCGTCTGCGCCGCCCCGGTGCCGTCCGCGGCTGCGGCCGCCGTCACGCCGGGCGTCATCGCCGCCAAGAGTACCGCGCAGGCCCACAGACCTGGTCTTTTCCACGAACTCGTTTTCATCTTGATCCCTCCAATGAGATACATTTTTGTTGCGCTTTTTGTCGGATCCGAGATGTAATTCGCCCCTCGTTCCCTTTAGAACAAGCGGTGCCGTCACCCCCTCTCGCTGCTGCCCTGCGGCGCCTTGGCAGCGCATACAAGATTCTCTGAATCCGGATGCGCTGCTGCAGGCTGTCCGTTAAGGTCCGGTTTACGACTGCTTCGTCAAAAAGGCGTCAACCTGCTTCTGCAGCTCGTTCTGAATCTTCTTGAGCGGCGCTTCGCCTTCCGCCTTGAACTTGGCGAAGTATTCGTCGGGGTCGAGCGCGCCGTTGAACAGGCCGTTGTAATACTTCGCCTGGATCGTCGAGAACTGGGCCACTTCGTTCTTCACGGGCGTGGGATCGAACGTAAATCCGGTCAAGACATCCTTCTGGAAATTATCCGCCTTCGCAATGAACTGGTTGTACTTCAGCGTCTCTTCGTCCGTGCCGACCCAGTCCCGCTCCAGCGTCGGATTAAGCATGAGCTGGAACGAAACGATGCCGCCGTCATTGTTCAGCGTATCGTACTGATGCTCGCCGACCGCCTTCCAGTTCTTGCCCTCGATCCCGTGCTCCAGCAGATCGTAGTTCTCCTGCCGGTTCGCCCAGTCGAGAAACATCATCGCGCGCTCCTTATGCTTGCTCGCTTTGACGATGGAGATGAAGTTATCCATCTTAAAATTGGACAGGTTGGCGCCCGGCGTCAGATCGAACAAGCGGACCGCTTCGAGCTCGCCGTCCGGCACGACCTGCTTGAGCTGGTCGTTAAACGGCTTGGGAATGCCGAAGGCCATCTGAGGCGAAGCCGCGACTTTGCTCTGGAGCATCATATCCGCCTGGGAGGTCTTGTTCGTTAATACATCCTGCGACATGACCTTATCGGTGAACAGCTTGCGGACGTCCTGAATATTGGACCAGATCTTGGGCTCCCGGGTGTCGAAGAAGTTGTACACCTTTCCGTCGTTGCCTTTGTAGTACAGCATCAGGCTGGCCCCGAAGACGTTGGTCGGGCGAATGCTGACGCTCGTATCGTCCCGAATCAGCCAGTTGACCCAGCTGTAGGTGACGTCGTCCCCGCCAGCAATGAGCGGCGTGATGCCCGGTTCCTTGTCGCGAACGGCGTAGAGATAAGTCTTCAGATCGTCCAGCGTCTTCACGGCCGGCACGTTCAGCTTCTCCCTCAGATCCTTGCGGATGAAGACAGATCGCGCCTGTGTGTAGGCGGCTCCCAGCGGAACGCCGTAGATGCTGCCGTTGATTTTGTTCGCATCCCACATCTGCTGCGGTCTCGTCTTGAGCACATTCTGTCCGTATTTGTTCAACAGATCGGTCAGTTCCTCGTAGTAGCCCTGGGCGGCCATCGAGTCCAGGTGAAGCCAGGGGGCGTCGAAAATCAGATCCACGTTCTCTCCCGAGGACAGCATGACGTTCGTCTTCTGGACGATGTCGGCGAAGTCGATGATCGTAAATTCGACCGTCGTGTTCAGTTCGGCCTTCAGGCGCTTGTTGACTTCCGCCAGCACTTCGTCGAAGTTGGCTCCTTTCCCGCCCGGCACAACGACCTTCAAGGTGACCGGATCCAGCGACTTGTCGCCGCTGCTTGCGGAACCGGAAGGTGCAGAGGTGCTGCTTCCCGAACCGGAAGCTTCGGGGGCGTTCCCGCCGCCTGCGCAGCCGGATATCGCACTCGCCAGTACGAGCAGCGCAGCCGCCGCGAACCAACCTTTGGGTTTGACCATGTAAAATACCCCTTTCAAATGGTAGCGATTTTTTATATAAGCGGCACGACCGCCTATTTCGATTGTTATCCCTTCACCGATCCAAGGGTCAATCCTTTGACGAAATACTTCTGAACGAGCGGATAAACAAAGATGATCGGACCGATCGTCAGGCATACCGTCGCCAGCTTGACCCCTTCCGCAGGCGGCAGCGTCAGGACGTTGCCATGATTAAGCGACGTGAGCTGCATCTGCGACATCAACTGCCGAAGCAGCAGCTGGAGCGGATACAGGTCGCTGTTGTCGACGAACAGGAGCGACAGCCACCAATCGTTCCAATATTGCAGCGCGTAGAACAAGCCGATCGTCGCGATGACCGGCGTCGAGATCGGCCGGATGATCTTGTAGAAGATGACCCATTCGTTCGCCCCGTCGACGGTGGCCGATTCGTTCAGCTCGTGGGGCAGCGATCGATAGAACGAGACGAAGATAAAAGCGTAGAACGGATTCATAATATAAGGAAGCACGAGCGCCCACAACGTATCCTTCAGATGCAGCCACCGAACGACCAGCAGGTAGAAACCGACGAGCCCCGAGCCGAAAATCATCGGTACGTAGGTCATGAACGACAGCAAGCCTCCGTAACGGTTTTTGGGATGAGCCAGCACGTATGCGAACAAGGCCGTGACGACGAGGCCGGCGACGGTTCCGGCAATGGTGACGGTAGCCGTGACCCCGTAGCTCGTGAACATCTGCTTGCCCTGCAGGAGGAATCGGTACGACTTGAGCGTAAGCTCGCTTGGCCATATGGCGTATCCGTTGAGCGCCAGGCTTCGGGTTCCGGCGAACGAGTTGACGACCATGAGCCAGAAGGGAAACAAGCACGCCAATGCGAACAAGATCAGAAACAGACCGATCAGCGGCATGGCGATTCGCTCGGATAGTCCGCCGCCCCGCCATTTCCGCTCGGGAGCGACCGGTACAATCGGATGATTCATTTGAAGCTCACCTCCGTTACTTTCCGCCGAATTAGAACAACCTCGAGTCTTTGTCGATTTTGCGAATGAGCGCATTAAACGAAACGACGGCAATGAGTCCCATGACGGATTGATAGAGCACGATCGCCGAGGACATGCTGAAGTCGCCCAGCTGCCGCAGCGCCCGATAGGAATACGTGTCGATGACGTCTGTCGTCGGAAACAGAATCCCGTTGTCGCCGATAATGCCGTAGATCATGCCAAAGTCTCCGTAGAAGATTCGACCGACGCCCAACAGAATCAGAATGATAATCTGAGGCTTGAGCAGCGGCAGCGTGATGTACTTCATCTGCTGCAGCCGGGTAGCCCCGTCCAAGCGCGCGCTCTCGTAATAATCGACCGACAAGCCGGCAATGGCGGCGAGCAGAATGATCGATAGATAACCCGCACTCTTCCAGATGCGCGTCAAGGTTAGAATGATCGGCCATACCCACGGCGTCTGATACCAATTGAAGGCTTCCAGACCGAGCTGCTTCAGCAGATGGTTAACCAAGCCATCCGTATTGTTGAACAGGACAAACGTCATATACCCGACGACGACCCACGAGATGAAGTAGGGCAGGAACACGACAGATTGGACTGTACGTTTAAACCACTTCAGGCGAATCTCATTCAAGAAGATTGCGATGAACAGCGCGAAGATCATCTCGAAGATAATGAACAGCACATTCAGATAAAGCGTATTGAACGTCACCTGGATCCAATCCTTGCCGGAGAAGAAGAAGCGGAAGTTGTCCAATCCCGCCCAGTCGCTGCCCCATATGCCCCGGCTGATCTGGAAGTTTTTGAACGCCAGCAGATGTCCGACCAGGGGGATATAGGAGAAAACGACGAGGAAGACGATCCCCGGTATGGCCATCGAATACAAGTAACGGTTTCTGACGAAGTCCTTCAACAAACGCTTCATGCTCCCGGTTCACTCCATTTCGTCCGACGCGTGCCGTATCCCGACGATGTTCATTATGAACGGCATCGGGTTGACGGAATAGTCTTCATTCTGTCGCTGCGTGTACTGAGATTGTCATTTTTGCGAGGATAAGCAGCTGCGATCAGGTCTTTATTCGGGGAGTTATAAAATGAGGACTTCACAGGAAATGCCGCACATGGTTAAGTAGAAGCAAGTATTTGGGCGAAGGTATCCGGCCCTTCGGAGGGTTATGAATCAGGGGAGCCTGTGGTATGCTGGGGGTGCTCGCAGGCTGGGAGTGATCATTTAACACGAGGTGCTGATTCACGATGATCAAGCTCTTTTTTAAAAAGACTTATATCCGCACCTTTCTTTTTCTCACCGGCATTCTGATCTGTTCGATCATTCCGTTCGTCTACTTCCTGTCTGCGGAATTCTCAAAATACTCCATGCTGGAGGTTCGCGGCAATTCGCAGCACGAAGCCGACAATCTGGCTTCAAAGGCCGAGACGATTCTCGGCAACTTGAGAGCTTACGGACTGAGCATGTACGCCGACCAGAATATCCAGAACTGGTACTTCAATACCCGCAAAGATCCGCTCGTCGACCACGCGGCGCTCGTCGCCCAGTCCAACTTCATGTCGACGGATCCTCTGATCAGCCGTTCTTATTTGATTAATCTGAAAGACAGCCTCGTCGTCGATTCCAAAGCCGGGATCGTGCCGTTCCGATCGTTCGCCGACCCGGGCATGCTGGAGCGGGTGAAGGTCTTCCGCCGTCAATACATGCATTTTTTCAACCATACTTTAAATGGCGCGGACAGTCTTGCGCTGCTGCTGCCGGCAACCCCCGAGAAGCCTTCGGACTTCTATCTCGTGCTGCTGATCGACAAGTCTCAGCTGTCCAGGCTGCTGTTCGGCGAGACCGTCTCATCGGAGCAGAACATTGTCGTTCTCGACGAGAACGGCGGCTTGATTCTGGGCAAGCCCGATCCCGGGCTGACCGATCGGCTCTATGAAAAAGCGCGCAATCGGCAGGGGGAGAGCTTTCAAGTCCGGCTTCCGAAACAGAGATGGTTCGTGAATACGGCCGAACTGTCGTTCGAGAATTGGACGGTATACTATTCGAACGAATATCGTATTTTGACCCGTCATATCGACTCTTACAAGCGAAATTTGATCGCATATACGCTGCTCCTGCTCGGTATCGTCTCGGCGCTGTTCTTCTGGAGCTCGCGGCGTTCGCTGCGGCCCTTGATGTTCCTGTCGGAGAAGCTCCGGCGGAAGCTCCCGCTTCCCGATTCCGCCTCCGGCTCAAAGCCGGATATCCAGTGGATCGACGACGGCATCGAAGCGCTGCTCACGAACGTGGAACAGCTTCATGCTTCCATGCGAAATCACTCCGAGCTCTTCCGGACGGAGGCCCTCACCCAGTGGGTGCTGCACGGAACGCCGGGCATCAAAAACTATGAATACATCCAGCGTCAGACCAGGCTGGCTTCCTGCGATGCCCTGTACTTGGCCGTCATTCGGATCGATGCTTACCCCGTCTTCTGCGAACGTTACGACTTCCTGTCCCGGAAGCTGATCAAGTACGCCATTCGCAATATCGGCGAAGAAGTGCTCGGCGCCGGCTCCTTCGCGTCCGAAGGCCTGGACATGGGCGGCGATCATCTCGTGCTGCTCATCGGCGGCCGTAAATCCGACGCGGATTCGCTTCAGACGCTGCTGCAGGAAATACGCGAACAGACTATGCGCATCCTGAAAGTCGAGACAACCGCCGCAATCAGCAATGCTTACGATATCGACGCGAATATCCGAACCGTATACGATCATATTTACGAGTTGACGATGCTGCGATTCCTTAATGGGGAGAGACGGATCTTTTTGGAGAGCGATTATGAGGCGTTTATGGAAGGCTATCCCGTCGCTTCCGAAGCGCTGGATCCGGTAGACGTCATCAAGACGATCCGCATCGGCCGTCCAGAGACAGCCGTCGCCCTGCTGCGCCAGCAGATGAAACACATTCAGGAGATGCCGTATCGGGACTGCAAGCTGTATCTGACTTACTTTACCTACGATCTGCTCAAGAGCTTCAACAAATCCAGCGTCATCCAGGAGGTCGGGAGCATCCATCATCTGCTCGACCGGTACGGCACGCTTGCCGAATTCCAGGCTTGGCTGGAATGCATCGTCGTAGGGCTCGCGGCAGAGATCGATGTGCCGAAGTCGCCGACCCGCAAGGAGGAGATCGTCCAAGAGATCAAGGCGTACGTGGACGACAATCTGCACGACAATCAATTGTCGGTCGAAGGGATCGCCGACAACTTCTCCCTCTCGGCCGGCTACATCCGTCAGCTGTTCAAGGAGATTATGACCGTCTCCTTGGCCGAGTACATGCTGCAGGAACGCGTCGAGCGGGTGAAGGCCAAGCTGATCTCCACCCCGCTGTCGGTCATGGAGATCGCCGATCAGTGCGGCTTCATGTCCAAGGGACACTTCTTCGCCGCGTTCAAGAAGTATACGGACCTGACGCCAAAGCAGTACCGGGAGCTCTACGGGAAAACAGGAGGGGAAGGTGCCTCCGCCACGGGGTAGGTTAAAGCGTACGCCGGAACACTTCCGACAGATGGATGGCAAGGCACGGCACCGCCGAGGAGACGATCTCGTCCTCCACCGTCCAGGTCTTGACGAGCCGGTACTCGCCATCCGTCAGCACGAACTGATCGACCAGCCGGTACTCGGGCTCGACCAGCCAATATTCGGCGACGCCGAACCGCTCGTAGGTCGCCTTCTTAATCGTTTTGTCATTGCGGGCCGTGCTGTCAGACAAGATCTCGACGACCAGGTCCGGCGCGCCGTAGACGTAGCCGTCCCGGATGATGTCGCTGCGCTCTCTGCTAATATAGAGCAAGTCCGGCTGCAAAATGTTTTCCTTGTCGAAGTGGACGTCCATCGGCGCGAGCAGGATCACCCCGTCCTACGCGCAGGAGGCATGGAAGGCCAGGTGAAGTTGTCCGAGCACATCCTGATGCACGAACTTCGGCGAGGTGAGGAAGTCGTACCGTACGCCGCCGATGATCTCGTAGCGTTCGTCGATAAAATACGTGCCGTGCGTCTCCTTGACCTTGCCGTTGCCTCCGCTTTTCTTTTCGCTCATTTTGCCATCCCCCTCACGCAGAACACCCCGCAAAGCCCCGCGATCCATCGCGCGCGCTCTGCGGGGTGCTTCCCCGATTATTTTCCCTCATTATGGTCGAAAAAGGGCGAAGTTGTCAATCCCCTGCGACGGGGTCCCGCTCTACTTCGCCAGCTCGCCGAACCGCGAGAACACTGCCAGCGCCGGATCGATCGGCACTTCCGCCCGCTGCAAGCCTTCGGGCGTCTCGATCGTCGGCGTCGGCCGCGGCAGGCGCCCTTCGAACTGCGGCAGCCACTGCTGCTGCGCGGTCAGCATCTCCGTCACCATGTCGCGAATCTCCTTCAGCGTCAGCACCGACGACGTGAGCGGATCGAGCGCGATCGCCTGCACGACCGTCTCCGGGTCACCGGACTTGGCCGCCAGCACGGCCAGCCGCTGCACGTTGATGTTGGTCATGTTGAGCGCCGCGCACTGCGGCGGGATGTCGCCGATGACGGTCCGGTGGATGCCCGTACGGTCCGCAAATACGGCGCCTTCGGCGCAGCAATCGGCCGGTAGGTTGGAGATCATGCCGTTGTTGCGCAGGTTGCCGCTGAACTTGAACGTTTTTCCCGTTTCCAACGCCTCGATAATATAAGCGCAATACTCCACGCTCCGGGGCGGCAGGTCGTACGATTCGTCCGCCAGAATGTCCTGGTCCTTGTACTTCTCGGCGACGTACGCGCACCAAGTATAGTACGCGCCGGATTCGCCGCCGAAGGAGGGCTCGTCGCAGTACAGGTCGAGCGCCTTTTGGTTTTTGCGGAACCAAGGTACGTACTCGGACAGATGCCCCGTCGACTCGGTCATGAAGTAGCCGAAGTGGCGGAACACCTCGCCGCGCACCTTCTCGTTGACGTAAAATTCAGGCTGCTCGAACTTCTCGCGGAGCACGGGGTACAGATCCTCGCCCTTGTGGGAGAGCTTCGTGAACCAGCCCATATGGTTGATGCCGGCGGATACGTAGTCGATCTCTTCCTTCGGTACGCCGGTATAGCCCGCGATGAGATCGAGCGTCGTCTGCACGCCGTGACACAGGCCGACATATTGAATGTTGGTCTCGCCGAGCGCCCAACAGATCATGGCCATCGGGTTCACGTAGTTGAGCAGCGTCGCGTTCGGGCACAGCTCCTCCATATCCCGCGCCACGTCCAGAATGACCGGGATGCTGCGCAGCGCGCGGAATACGCCACCCGGGCCGAGCGTATCGCCGATGCACTGGTCGACGCCGTATTTCATCGGAATCTTGTAGTCCAGCTCGAACGCGGAGACGCCGCCCACCTGGAACGACGTGATGACATAGCTAGCGCCGGCCAACGCCTCCCTGCGGTCGGTCGTCACGAGCACGCGCGACTTGAGCCCGTTTTTCTCGATGACCTTGTCGGCGAACGCTTTGACCTGCGAGGTTTTGCCGGTGGAGGGGGCCATCAGCACGAACTCGGTGTCCTCCAGCTCCGGCGTCGCCATAATGTCGAGCATAAGCGTCTTGCAGAAAACGATGCTGCCGGCTCCGATGATCGCCACTCTTCTCATCGTACGATCCCGTCCTTTCGCGGATTATTGGTACTGCTGCATGAGGCGGATGTAGTCTCTGGCGAGCTTCAGATCCTCGAGCGCTTCCTTCGACTCGCAAGGTGCCGGCCGTTCGCCCCGCACCGCGGCGATGAAGTTCATCGCCTGCTTGCGCATGGCGTGCAGGTTGGGCATGACCGGAATCTCGTAGGAAGGCGCGCCGTTGCCGTCTCGCATGATCGTGACCTTGCCGGCCTGCTGGCGGGCGAGCGGCGGCGGCAGATCGACGCGGACGAAGCCGCGCTCGAAGCAGACGAGCAGGCTCTCATGCCATTCGATCGACGTGTTGTAAGGGGACATCTCCAGCGCGACCGTGACGCCGCCGTCGCTCTCGCCGGCCAGCAGCACGCCGCGGCGATCCGCGAACGTGATCTTGTACGGCTCGCGCAGCAGGAAGCGGATGGCGTTGACCTGATGGATGTAATAGTTGACGAAAGCATCGAGGTGGCGGGTCTGCTCTTCCGTGAAGTAATCCGGGCCCGGCTCCACCGCGACGTCCGGATACGGTTCGTCCGAATTCAGCGGCGCGTCCGCGCCTCCGATCCAGTCGCCCGGCGGCATCGTCACGCGGACGTACTGCATTTTGCCGTACTCGCCGCTAGCCTTCCACTGCTCGATGACGGCGCTTGCGTGTTCCATCGCGGGATCAGAGCGCTTGTGGTAGCCAACCATGTGCAGCGTCTTGTATTCGTCCGCAAGCCGGACCAGCTCCTCGCCGGCTTCGACGGTGAGCGAGATCGGCTTTTCGGTGAACACCGGGATGCCCGCCTTCAGGATGTCGGGGATGAGGTTGATATGCGTGCGGTACTGCTGCGGCGCGACGATCGCGTCCACCTTCGCGTCATTCAGCAGCTCCAGATGATTGTTGTACACAGTGGGTACGCCGTAGCGGTCCGCCACCATACGCGCGAGCCCCGGGCGCACTTCGGCCAACGCCACCACCTCGCACTGGTCGCGCAATACCGCGTAGTTGGACAAGTGGGCCACCTGCCCCATGCCGCCGACGCCGACGAATCCGATTTTCAGCTTGCTCATCGCGCTCACTCCTTTGGTCCCAAATTTTCGAATAAATAAAGGCCTTCCGTGCCCGGCGCCACAATGTCGGGGTAGCCGTTGCCGGTAACGTCCTGAATCCACATGTAGATGCCGTTTCCTGAGCCTTCGCCTGCCGGGCCGTAATCGATGACATGTTTCTCGAAGGCGCCGCCATTGATCTTGAAGTAGTACAGGAACAGCGGATCGTCGAAGCCCGGATCGTTGTCGTGCGCCAGGTACCGCTTGCCGGTGACGAGCTCCAACTCGCCGTCGAGGTCGAGATCGACGAGCATCAGATCGTGATACTGCGAGGCTGTCGTATCGATGTCGTGGCGGATCCAGCTGCGGGAACCGTCCACCTCCCGGCGCTGCTCGTACCAGTGCAGGCCGTAGTCATGCGCCTGGCCGACGATCAGATCGCACAGGCCGTCGCCGTTCACGTCGTAGCCGAGCACCGGCACGCTGGCGGACCCGAGCGAGAACTCGGGGTGGAACGTCCACGGTCCCGCGAACGGATCCTCCGGCTGCTCCAGCCAGCCGTTCGACAGCACGATGTCCGTGCGCCCGTTGCCGGTAATGTCCGCAAAGCCCATGCCATGCCCGCTCGGACCTTCAGAGATGACGGTCTTGCTGAACTTCCCCGTCCCCTTGCCGTTCTCGTCGACGATCAGCTTGTAGAAGGTTTGAGGCGATCCCGGCGTGTTGGGAAAAATCTCGGGTACGCCGCAGCCGTCGATGTCGAAGTAACGAATCGTCTCGATCGGCGTGCTGGGGTCGATCTCGATCGTCTCCCATTCCGCGCCGGCGATCCCCGGGTTGCGTCTCCACTTGAGCGCGCCTCCCCACCAGGAGCCCGTCACGATATCGATCCGCCCGTCCCCGTCCACGTCCATCGGGAAGTCGGAGAAGTCGTCCCGGTAATGCGCGAAGGTCGCCAACTCGCAAATTTTGTGTTTTTTGACGAAGTCGGGGCCCTCGTACCAGTAGCCGCCGCTCACGATATCGAGCGTGCCGTCGCCGTCGACGTCGAAGACGGAGCAGGCTTCGAATGTCTCGTCGCTCAGCTTCCGCTTGTTGAATTGGATGGGCATGCGCATGTCCCTCTCTCCGCAAGTCTATGGATTCGTTGTGAAAGCGCTGTTGATTGTCTTGTCGCTTATAATCTACAATACAGACAGATCAAGGGACAATGCGGAGAGTTGCGGGATTTGGCTATTGAAAATTGGGATTCGGAGGAGAAATGATCATGCGGCATTCGATCGTTGCCGGGACGCCGGAGATTCTGAGCGGGTCGCTTATCTATGGCAGCAAGGACGCGCCCTTCTACTTCCCCCTTCACCAGCACGAGTTGAACGGCGAGATCTTCCTGATCACGGAGGGCGAAGGGGAATTTCGCGTGGACGGCAGGCTCTACCGCGCCAAAGCGGGCAGCCTGCTCATGTACAATCGGGGCATCTGGCATGAGGAACGATCGATCAGCGACAAGTTTGCCGCTGTCTACGTCGCGTATGCGGGCCTGCAGCTGCAAGGCATGCCGGCCGACTGCCTGTCGAGCGCCGCCCAGCCGGCCATGCTGGAGCTCGGCGAACACTTTTTGCCGGTGAAGAAGCTGTTCGTCGACATGATCGAGGAATGGAGCAGCCCGCTGCCCGAATCCGCCTTCATCGCGAACGGACTGCTTCACGCGCTGACGGGCAAGCTCGCGCGCCTGCTGCATTATTCGGAGGCGGACCAAGTGAAAAAGCGCCCGCACAAGGAAACCGTTCACCTGGCGAGGCGCTATATGGAGGAAAATTATCCGTTCGACGTGACGCTCGAGTCGCTGGCCAACCTCACCTATACGAATCCGTATCATTTTATCCACGTGTTCAAGGCGGAGACCGGCATGAGTCCGATCCAGTACTTAATCGGGAACCGCATCGAGGTGGCCAAGCAGTAGCTGGCGTCGACGCGGCTGGCGATGGCGGAGATCGCCGAGAAGGTCGGGTACAAGAGCGAGACGTACTTTCAGAACTTGTTCAAAAAGACGACCGGGATGTCGCCGGGGAAGTATCGGTCTGCGGCGCGCGGCGTCGAGTAGAGAGCGGTCCGCGCACGACCCGGCGCAGGGCGACCGCTCCGGCCGCCAACGAGATCGCGAAGCAGACGGCTGCTGCGATCGGAAGCGGCGACCACGACAGCAGCGCCTGGCCGTTCGCCGTCTGCCAGCCGATCGCGGCCAGGCCGAGCAGATACGCGCTGCCGGCGATATGGATTAAGGCGCGCCGCGCCCGGGCGTTCGCGTCGGTACGAAGGACGAGCCATGCGACGAGCGGCACGGCTTGAAGCGCATGAAAGCCGAGTCCGTGCAGCCAGATGATGTTGCCTTCCGCGCCGGTGAAGCGGCCCTGGTTGGCCGAGATCCAGATGCCGGCCGCGAACGAGACGGTAACGGCGATCATAGCGTAACGAACGCTGAGCGCCATCTCCGGACGCAGCTTGTAAACGCTCGACCGAAAAAATTGAATGCCCAAGTACAGGTAGAATAGCACGAGAAATAACGCGACGAACGTGAAAATGTTGCCGACCGCTTGATCAAAAGCGGCATCGCTATCGACGAATCTCGGATTGACGCCGCGGAAATTTTGAATCGTCTCCGCGCCGTAGGAATAAAGAGCGAGACCGATATAAACCCTTCTGAACCAAAACCGGCTTCGTTCGCCCAAGGCCGACAGCGGCAGAATCGCCGCTGTCGACAGCAGAAAAATGCCCAGCGCCGCATCGAACGAGAACGCCTTCGAGACGTCGCCTCCCGGCGCGACCTCGCCTCCGTTAATCAGCGTCCAGATGCCGCACACCGCCGCTAGCATAAATCCGAGAAGGCCAGTCAAGACCAGCCCCTTCTCGCCTTCGAACAATCGTCTTCCCTGCGTCGCCCCATATACCGTGTCCCTTTGCATAGCCGCCGCTTCCCTTCCCGTGAGTTGGTATCCTCACTTTACTGGAAAGGACTGGCATGCCGAAACGGTCTTGAGATGAGTTCGCGGCCGGACCGGAAGCGGTTCCGGTTATCCGCCGGAGGTCCTGCACCGGCGCCGTTGCGCGATTATTTTTGCTGGAAAAACGCCTGGTCGTGCAGCTCTACGCGGTAAGACAAGTCCTCCAAATATTCGAGCTGCGCGGTCTCGTACGCCGCATCCCGCTTCACGATCCGGTTGTTCCGGATAGAGAGCGGACGAAAGGAAATGCCGACCTGCCCTTTGTCCAGCGTAAGCTTGAGCAGGCCCGTGTCCGCCTTCTTTCCTTTGACATAATCGGGAAAAAGGAAGTTGCCGATGGAGTACGCGATCGGTTTGCCCTTATGAAACTCGAAGCCTTGCAGCACATGCGGATGGCTGCCGACGACCGCGCTGGCGCCCGCGTCGAGCATATCCGCCGCCAGCTTGCGCTGCCAGGGCTGCGGAGAAGTCGTATTTTCAACGCCCCAATGGATAAAAACAAGGACATAATCCGCCTCCTTGCTCGCGGCGCGAATCGCCTTCAGAATCTTCTCCGGCTCATAAGCGCTGGCGACGCCGGGCTTCTTGTCGGTCGCCTTCCAGGCGGTCGTCGGCATGAAACGCGTCACCGCGCCGATCTTCACCGTAGCACCGTTCAGCCGAACGGTCTCGAAGCGATACGCCTCCTCCTCGTCGAGGCCCGCGCCGACATGACGCAAGCCCGCTTTCTCGACGTTTTTGAGCGTGTCTCGCAGCCCCTTCTCCTTATAATCGAGCACATGGTTGTTGCCGAGCGATACCATATCGAAGCCCGCATGCTTGATACCGTCCAGCGATCCGGCCTCCGACTTGAAGTTAAAACGCTGATTCCGGTCCTTGTCCGCCGCCTCCGTGACGGACGTCTCCAGATTAAGCACGGCGTAATCGGCGGCGCTCACCTCGGCCTTGATCTGAGTGAACGGATAATCGGCGCCATGCCGGCGAATCGCGTCCTTGACGCTGCCGTCCATCATCGTATCGCCCGCGAAAACCATCTCGATCGGCTTCGTCTGCTTAACCGACAGCGGAATTGGCATCGCTTCGCCGGCCGAGTTGCCGGTCTGAGAGACGGCCTGGGAGATCGGCGCACCGGCGTGCGATGCTGGCGGCGTATGGGGAGCGCCTACGTGCTGGGCCGCCGAGCCGCCAGGCGGCTGCGCACCGCATCCGCCCAGCGCCGCGGCGACGGCCAATAGGCCTAAGGGTCTGCGCCAACGTTTCAAAGTCGATCACCTCGCAATCATTTTCTATCAATGTATCTGCGAGATATTTCAAAAATGCAGAAAGATTGTATCCATCCGGTAAACAATTAGACGCTACAAAACGCAAATGGGACGAAGCTAGGAATTTCCCGCTTCGTCCCGTTTGCCCGCATGCACACACATGCTGCCCACTCGCTTCAGGCTCAATCATAGCTCAAAAGTGCGCTATGCTCGCTTGCACGCACTTCAGTCGCCCGCTGCCCACTCGCTTCAGGCTCAATCATAGCTCAAAAGTGCGCTATCCTCGCTTGCACGCACTTCAGTCGCCCGCTGCCCACTCGCTTCAGGCTCAATCATAGCGCAAAATTGCGCTATGCTCGCTTGCACGCACTCAGTCGCCCGCTGCCCGCTCGCTTCAGGCTCAATCATAGCGCAAAATTGCGCTATGATGGCTTGCGCGCACTTCTGTCGACCGCCGCCCGCCCGCTTCAGGCTCAATCATAGCGCAAAAGTGCGCTATGCTCGCATGCACGCACTTCAGCCGCCGACCGCCGCCCGCTCGCTTCAGGCTCAACGATAGCGCAAAATTGCGCTATGCTCGCGACTACAGCTCCACCGTCATGCCGCCGTCGGCGACCAGCGTGGCGCCCGTCATGAACGAGTTGTCGGGGCTGGCCGCGAACATGACGACGGACGCGATCTCCTCCGGCTGCCCGACGCGGCCGATCGGCTGCGACTCGTCCCACTGCTTCATGATCTCGTCCCGCGGCGTATCGAGATTTTTGACGCTGCTCTCGAGCATCGGCGTCCGCACCGCGCCCGGCAGCACCGTATTGGCGCGGATGTTCTGCTTCGCGAAGTCGAGCGCGATCGCCCGCGTGAGCCCCGCGATGCCCGCCTTCGACGCCGCGTAGGCCGAGTAGCCGTCCAACGTCGCGAGCGCGTGCACCGAACTGACGTTGACGATCACGCCCCCGCCCTGCTCCAGCATGACCGGTACGACGCCCCGGCAAAACAGGAAGACTGACGTGAGATTGTTCGTAATGACGCCGTTCCACTGGTCCAGGCTCATGTCGGTCAGCCGGACCTGCGGGCATACCGCCGCGTTGTTGACCATGACGTCGATCCGGCCGAACGCTTCCCGCGCATCCCGAATGACACGCGTCACATCCGCCTCGGACGAAACGTCGGCGGCCATCGCGACCGCGCGTCCGCCCGCCGCGACGATCTCGTCGGCGACGTCCTGCACCTTCGCCAGCGTGCGTCCGACCGCGACGACCGAAGCGCCGGAGCCCGCGAACCGCATCGCGACCGCGCGTCCGATGCCGCCTCCGCCGCCCGTGACGATTACGACTTTATTTTCCCAGCTCATCGCCGCACCTCGCCGCTCATCGGATTCGCTCGGACACGAACGTATTGCGCAGCGTGCCGATCCCTTCGACCGTCGCCTCGACGACATCGCCCGGCTTCAGCCACACCTGCGGCTTCTTCCCCATGCCGACACCCGGCGGCGTCCCCGTGCTGATGATGTCCCCCGGCCGAAGCGTCATCGTGTTCGAGAGAAAAGAAACGAGGTACGGAACATCGAAAATAAGCTCCTTCGTATTCGAATCCTGCATCGTCTCTCCGTTCAGCTTGAGCGAGATGCCGAGCTTGCCCGGACCGGCGATCTCGTCGGCGGTCACAATCCAAGGACCCGTCGGCGCGAAACCGTCGATCGCCTTGCCGCGCGTCCATTGGGGCTCGTTCAGCTGAATATCCCGCGCACTCACGTCGTTCAGCACCGTATAGCCGAACACGTACTCCATGGCGGATTCAAGCGGTACGCGCTTGGCCGTCTTGCCGATAACGACCGCCAGCTCCACCTCGTAGTCGCACTGCGTCACTTCGGCAGGTATGGCCACTTCGTCCTCATGCCCGGTCAGGCAATTGTTGTATTTAGGAAACAGAACCGGTACCTTCGGCACCTGCATGTTGGACTCGATCACGTGGTCGTGATAGTTCAGCCCGATGCAGACGATCTTCTCCGGATCGGTGAGCGGCGACAGCAGTTTCACGTCCGAAAGCCGGTAAACCGTTCCTTCCTCAAGCGCCCGAACGTCTCCCGCCTCGATGACGTCCCGCATCGTCCCCTTCGCGTTCAAGGCACCGACCTCATCCTCGCCCCTGAGGACGCCTACCTGTATTTTGCGCGTTTCATCCTGCCTATCGTAAAATTGCACGAGCTTCATCCAAGCTGCGCCTCCTGTTCTAACGTTAGAAAAATCTTCGCGATTTTGCCCGGTCCGCCGATCAGCTTCTCGAAGGCGGCGCCGCCCTCGCCAAGCGGCGTCGTCTCCGTCCAGGGCAGCAGGTTGATCCGCCCCTGCCCGATCCAGCGCAGCGCCGTCTCGAAGTCGTCGCACGAGTAGGCGAACGCACCCTTCGTGCCGATCTCGGCGCGGATCATGTCGTTGACCGGCAGACGGCTGTCCGCTTCGTGCAGACCGGTGAAGACGACCGTCCCGCCCGGCCGCGCGGCCGCCGCGCTCCGCTGCCGCGTCGCCTCCGCGCCGACGGCGCCGATGACCGCGTCGAAGCCTTCGCCGATGCCGCCCGGCAGTTCGTCCAGGCTCGACACCGCGATGCCGCCGAGCTCCCGGGCGATCTCAAGCCGCGACGCGTTCAGGTCGACGACGACCGCATCGCGAATGCCATAAGCGGCCGCCGCCTGGAGCGCGAACAGCCCGATCGGACCCGCGCCGTAGATGAGCAGCCGGTCCGTCGGCGCGAGCGCGAGCAGCCGGCAGACATGGATCGCGCAGGCGTACGGCTCGGCGAGCGCGCCCTCGGCGAACGAGACATGGTCGTCCAGCCGGTACGCATTTCGCGCGGGCACCGCTACGAATTCGGCAAACGCACCCGGCCGGTGCGCGCCGAGCAGCCGGCGGGCGCCGCACAGCTGCGACGCCCCGTTCAGGCAATACCCGCATTCGCCGCAGGTGACGAGCGGATTCGCCGTTACGCGATCGCCGGCAGCCAAGCCGCTCACTTGCTCGCCGACCTCCGCGATCGTGCCCGCGAACTCGTGCCCCATGATCAGCGGCGGCTTGCGCAACGAATTGTGTCCGAGATATCCGCCCAGCTCGGAGCCGCAAATGCCCGCGTGCGACACGCGCACGAGCACCTCGTCCGGCTGCAGCGCCGGTCGCGGGACTTCCCTCATATTCATCGTGCGCGGTCCCTCGTAGACTAACGCCTTCATGTCCGTTTCCTCCTCACGATTCGACCGGCTCCCGCTTCTCCCAGCCCTGCTTGAACAGCGGCAGCCAGTGACCCGGCGCGTACGGATACTTGGCCGCTTCCTCCAAGTTGAACTCGACGCCGAGGCCCGGCCGTTCGGGCGGCTGGAGATACCCGTCCACGACCTTGAACGGCGGGCTGAAAATATCCTGGGCCCACGAATGGTTGAAGTCGTCGAAAATCTCGTGAATGAAGAAGTTCGGCGTCGCCATGTTGAGGTGGGAGCAGACGATCGAGCAGATCGGGCCCTGGGCGCTGTGCGGTGCGGTGACGCCGTTGTGCGCGTGGACCATGCCAGCGATCTGCTTGGAGGCGGTCAGGCCGAGGAATTGCGGCTCGAGCTGGATAATGTGCACGGCATCATGCTTCAGCAGCTCGGCGAACTGCTCGCGGTTGTAGTAGTCCTCGCCGCATGCGATCGGCACCGGACTGCGCTTCGCCACTTCGACGACCGACGAGACGCGGGACGGCGGCACCGGCGCTTCGAACCAGGTCGGGCTGTAGGGCGCCATCGCTTCCGCGAACTGAAGGGCGGTATGCACGCTGAATCGGTTGTGCCCCTCGATGAGGATATCGACGTCGGGTCCGACCGCCTGGCGGACGGCGGCGATGTTGCGAACGGCATTTGTAAAATCCGCCCGATCGACGGTGCGCCAGGCCGCGCCGAACGGATCGAACTTCAGCGCCGTGTAGCCTTTTGCGACGACTTCCTTCGCCTGGTTGTAGAAGCTCTCCTCGTCGTTGCCGCCCCGGTACCAGCCGTTCGCGTAGCAGCGCAGCTTGTCGTGGCACCTGCCGCCGAGCAGCTTGTAGACGGGCTGTCCGGTCGCCTTGCCCATGATGTCCCAGCACGCGGTCTCGATAGCCGCCAGCGCGGAGCCCTGCACCTGTCCGCCGTCCGAATAGACGTCGCGAATCAGCTTGAGCGAGATCGTCTCCACGTCGAACGGATCCATGCCGAGCACGAGATGCTTCAGCTCGTGGATCGCGGCTTCGACCGTTTTGGCCAGCCCGTTGAGCGTCCCTTCGCCCAAGCCGGTTAAGCCCTCGTCCGTATCCAGTTGCACGAACAGCCAGTTTTTCCACGGATTCCCCACGATATAAGTGCGCACGTCCGTAATCTTCATGCCGCATAACCTCCGCCTTCAAAAGGATGAGTTAAACGTAGCACGGCCAAATTAGACGCTCAAGATGTCGCACTTGTATACATCAGCGAGCGCTTCGGCACTTCAGAGCTTCAGAGCATGATCTGCTTCACGAATTCGATATGGTCGCGAATCAGTCGTTCGCTGAGCGACGGGTCGTCGCCGGCCAGCGCGTCCCGAATGCGGCGATGCTCCTCCAGACTGCCCCACAGCCGGCTTTTGTTTTTGTAAAACGTCGTTCGCACGGCCATCAGAAACTTGTCCTGAATACGGGACATCGCGTCCGCGTATTCTTCGTTGGCCAGCCCGGCGATGATCGCCTCGTGGAACTGCCGGTCCAGCTCGACATAGCCGACGATGTCCTCGCGCCCCGCCGCTTCCGCCTGCTTGTCCAGATTTTCGCCCAGTCTGTCGAAAAAAGCGCTGTCCATGTTGCCCGTCAGCCTGACGACCGCGAACGTCTCGAGCGAGAGCCGCAGCTCATAGATGTCCATAATCTTCTTCAGTGAAATCTCCTGTACGACAAAGCCCTGATTCGGCATCAGCTTCACCAGTCCCATCATCTCCAGCCGGTCCAGTGCCGACCGAATCGGCGTCTTGCTCATCTGCAGCGTCTCACTGAGCCTCCGCTCGGACAGGAACGTCCCTCCGCCCCAGTCGCCCTGCACGATCCGCTCTTTGATTTGCCGAAAAGCCGCGTCCCTTAAAGTCGTACCAATCTCGGGCATCGTCTCTCGATCTTCCTTTCCGATGGCGCATGTTCTATGATTATCATACTCGATTCATCGAATCTCGCGAGAGAGAAGGACTTGAAGTATGGGCAAACCGACCCTGCGCCAACAAGCTTACGCCCGCATCCTGGACATGATCGAGACCGGAGAATGCCCGATGGGCTCGGTCACGTCGGAGATTCGGCTCGGTCGCCGGCTCGACATGAGCCGTACGCCGGTCCGCGCCGCGCTGCAGCAGCTCGAGCTCGAAGGCTATGTGCGAATCGCCTCCAAGCACGGCGTGCTGATCCTCGACTCCTCGTCGCAGCGCGTCGGGGATCTGCTCGAGCTGATCGCCTCGATGGCGTTGTTCGCCGTCGGCGCCGCGTCTCCTGCCGAACAGGATACGCTGCGGGCGTGGTCGCACGGCATGATGGATACGTACCGCGCCTTGAGCGGCGGCGAGCCTGAGGACTGCGGCGCCTTGGCCGCGTTCGAATACGAGCTGCTGAACGGACTGATCCTGCGCTGCAACAATAGCGAGATGGCCAAAGCCTTTCAAACGTACGCTTCCCGCCTGTTCTGGCATCGCAACGTGGCGCGGTGGCAGGCGCCTCATGCCGTCCGGACCCGCGTGCAGGTCGCGAAGCTGATCGAGGCGGTCGCTGCCGGCCCGGAGCCGTTTCGGATGGCGCTGCTCGACTACGTGCATATGCTCAAGCTGACGTGGCGGTAGCGCGTTCGGGCGAATCTTTTTTTAGAAACACGTATATTGCGGCTTGAGCGCGGCGCGGCATGCATGTTAAGTTAAGCGCAAGCAATCATTTGTTCATGGAGGTTGGAGACGATGACCGCAGATGCGAAAATAACGGTCGAGCTCGTCAGCGACGCGCAAGCCCGGTTGGGCGAAGGCCCCGTATGGGACGCGCGCGACGGAAAGCTGTACTGGGTCGACATTTTGTCCCACCGCGTACATATTCATCATCCGCAGGAGCCGGCCGGCGACGGCGCGATGGAGCTGGCGCCCTATGTCAGCTCCATCGTGCCGCGGCGCTCGGGCGGGTTCGCGCTCACGCTGCAGGACGGCTTCTACGTCTGCGATTCGGCCGGCGGAGGACTGACGCGGCTCGCGGAGGTTGAAGCGTCCGTGCCCGGCAACCGGTTCAACGACGGCAAATGCGATCCCGCCGGACGCTACCTGGCGGGCACGATGTCGATGAACGACGAGCCGGGCCGCGGCGCGCTGTACAGCCTGGACGCCGGACATGCCGTCGCGACGCTTGTCCAAGACGTCGGCATCTCGAACGGACTGGCCTGGTCCGGCGACGGCGCCACGTTGTATTATATCGACACGCCGACGCAGCGCGTGGTCGCCTTCGACTACGACACGGCGTCGGGCGCCGTCGCGAATCGCCGCGTAGTCGTCGAGGTGCCGACGGACGAGGGCTCGCCCGACGGCATGACCATCGATGCCGAGGGCATGCTGTGGATTGCCCATTGGGGCGGCTGGCAGGTGTCTCGGTGGAATCCGGCGACCGGCGAGAAGCTGCTGTCCGTGCCGGTGCCCGCCTCGCAGGTGACCTCCTGCGCTTTCGGCGGCGAGCGGCTGGACCGGCTGTACATCACGACGGCGCGCGCCGGCCTCGGCGAAGCCGAGCTGGCTGAGCAGCCGCACGCGGGCGGGCTCTTCTGCGCCGAGGTCGGCGTGCGGGGACTGCCGACTAACCCGTATTTTGGCTAACCGGCGGGTGCCACGATATCGACAAAATGTCCGCTAGCTGTTGCGCATCCCACTACCTCGGAGCGGATAGCGGAAAAAGTTCCGCTACTGCACCCAAACCAACTACCTCGGAGCCGAAAGAGGAAGAAAGTTCCTCTATCGACTCACAAACCAGCTACCCGGGGCCGATAGCGGAAGAAAGTTCCTCTATCGACTCACAAACCAGCTACCTCGGGGCCGATAGCGGAAGAAAGTTCCTCTATCGGCTCCCAAACCAACTACCTCGGAGCCGATAGCGGAAGAAAGTTCCTCTATCGGCTCCACACGCTCTGCTCCGCGCCCCGACTCCTCCCCCATTGCGCACGCCAATAAGCCGCACGGTCCTCCGCGCGGCTCATCGTCTTGCTATTTCTCAAAGTTACCTACTCACCTAATGTGCGTTTAAGGCAGCGCCTCCAGCTTCGGCTCTCCCCAGAACGCCCAATCGTAGCCATAATCCCCTAGCGAGTCGGTAATCAAGGTGATGACGACGGTTTTGCCCGCATAGGCGGAAAGGGAGACGCTGAACGGCGTCCACGCGCCGCCGGGCTGCAGATCGTCCGACCACAGCTCGCTGCCGTTGACGGCGACGCGGAAGCCGACACCCTGCGAGTCCTCCGCGCCGTCCTTGATACCCGCGAAGCCGGTCAGCTTAGCGCCGCCCGCCGGCAGCGTCACGACGTAGTCGATGCGCGTCTGCCCGCGCTGCGGCGGATGCGCGTCGAGCCCCTGCTTCTGCACGCCCAGCACGGCGCCGGTGCCCGCCTTGCCGCCGAACGGATCCTGCGGCGGCGCCGTCGTACCGTCCTCGAACTGCAGGCTCGAATCGAACGGCTGCGCGGACAGCGACAGCGGCAACGTCACGGCACCGCCCGTGCTGTAGATCAGATACACTTGATCGGTCGCAGGCGCCGTGACCTTGTAGCGGTTCGTGCCAAGCGACGTATACGTCGCCAGTCCGGACGCCGAAGCCACCGACGCGAGCGGACGCGGGCTGACGAGCGTCAGATCCACACTGCGAGCAGCGCCCGTCTGTGCCAGCGCAACATGCGGCGCCACCCAGACGGCGGAGTCGTTGTCGACCGTCGTGCCGGGATGCGTCTCCATGCGGATCGTGACTTCCTTGCCCTTGAACGACGACAGATCCAGCGATACCGGCGTCGGCGTCGCGCTGTGGCTGAACTGCTCCGCGCTCAGCACCGGACGCGTGGCGGCAGGCGCAGCCTTTTCCCAGGCATACACCTTAAACGTCACGCCGTCGCTGCTCGCCACGTTCGCCTCCGAGCCGAGCTGGACGCCCGTCTCGAACGTCGGCGTACGGTCCGCCGGCAGCGTCACGTCGAACTCGAGCCACGTATGCCCGCCCTGCCACACGCCTGAGTACGGCGGATGCGCGAGGATGCGATCGCCCCAATGCTGCACGGTCCCGCCCTGCGCGAACGAATACGAGAATCCGTTCGTCGAGGAAAAAGAAGTCGCCGTCTGGTGCACGGTACCGTCGGCGAGCTTCTCGCCCGCGCGAATCGGACCGGCGTAATTCATGAAGTCGACGCTCGCCGGCTGCTGCAAGTCCTGCAGAGAGAGCACGGTATGATTCGTATGGACGGCCACCGACTTCATCCTGACGTCTGCGGGCATCCCGTCGATATGGAAAGCCGTCTGATCGCGCGGCAGATCAAGATACAAATAAGTCTTATCTGGGTTGAGACCGAACAGCTCATCACTGTCATACAGATACCAGCCCGGGATCCGTCCCGGCAGCGTCACGCTGTCCGAGCCGTACAAGTAGCGCAGCACGCCGACGTCCCCGCCCGAGCCCCCGGCCCCGTAAGCGGTCAGCTTTTCCCCGTAGGCATCCCGCTCGTACTTGGCCGACTTTCCGCTTGCCGTCTTGAAGGTGAACAGCGAATCGCCGTTCCACTGGCTGAAGTCGAGCTGCGGCTTGTTGTCCTGGTACCAGCGCGCCTCCGCGAACAGCTGCGCCATCAGCGGCGACGGGTTCGCGACTTGCGCGTAGGTCGGCCGGGTCAGCATCGGAACGGCGCCTAGCCGGTTCTGGACGACCTTGTGCCAGGCGATAAAATAGTCCTCGGTCAGCGGATTCGCATGATCGGGGTGTCCGTAACTGGTCGTATAAGGCGCGAAGATGGCCGAGCTCGCCGGCACGACCTGTTCGATCTTGCTGTCGTCCCAGGTGCCGGTCTGAGAGAAAATGCCGTACGCGTGCCGCTGCGCGAACGACTCGTATCGGGTCGTGATCTCGTTCAGGCTCTCGCCGCCTAGCGCTACATTAGTAGGCAGCTGCTCTCTCAGCTCGCGGTGCAGCGCGATGTTGCCCTGCAGCATATTGCGCCCGTCGATCGTGCCGTTGGCATCGTTATACATGAGCAGCGACTGGTCGAGATGAATGCCGTCCGGATGGAGCGACTGGACGAGCTGCACCATTTTGCCGACGAACAGCGTCCGCCACGCCTGCGAAGCCGGATTGATCTGCGCAAACTTGATGTGACTCGAGCCCGCGGTGTATTCGGAGAAAACGGGCTGCAGCGAAAAGGGATCCTTGACCTGGTACGGCTGCATGGCCGCAAATGCCGGATTGTTCGGATCGACGCCGAAAATGTTGACATACAGCATGACCTTGAAGCCGAGCGCCTGCGCCGCCTGAATCTTGGCCGCGATATCGGCCTTCGGCGTGTAGTCCGGGAAGTCGACGTCGTACGGGTCCTCGCGCCAGCCGGGCACGACGAGCAGCGTCTGCGACGGCTCCACCTCCTGCGCCAGCACATTCAGCGTCTGCGCGTCCTCGAGATCTGTCAGCACGGTGAACTGTACGTCCTTGGCCCACGCCGGCTGCAGCTTGGACAGCTTGGACAGGTCGAACTTTTTGTCCGCCCAGGTCCGGTACAGTGTAGCCCCGTTCACCCAGTCTCCCGTATAGGCCTTCAGCCGCCAGCCGGTGGACACGGCCTTGCGCACCTGGGCGAACGGCGCGGGCGCATATGTCTCCACACCGACGTAAAAGTTGCCGTTCTCATGCTTCACATGCAGCGACTTGAAAAACCGGGCGTCGTCGTCGCCGTGAACAAGCATGCCGCCGCCGCTGCCCTGGATGATGAACATCTGCGCTTCCCAGATGTTGGGGTAATCGAACTGCTGGAAGCCGTACGCCGCGTCCGGCGATTCTGCCGTCAGCCGGATGCCGCCCAGCACCGGGAGGATCAGATCGTAAGTATCGGGCACGACCATTCCCCACTGCACGCCCGAGATGCCGCCCGCCTGCGTATCGGCGTTCTGACTGATCGTGAGCGTGCCGTCGTACTTGGTCGCCACGGTCGTCTCGAGCTCGGCCAGGCTCTGGCCGCTGCCCCAAGTCTGTGCGTAGGTCGTATGCCCTTTCTTGACAGTCGAGGCGGAGACGGCCGTGTCGTTCCACAAGCCGCTGCCGCCGCCCAGCGTCCGGTGCCGGATGCCGGTTAGCGCCGGGCCGCTTCCCTTGGCCAGCGTCACCGTGCCGTAGGTAAAATTCAGCGCGCCTGTCGAGGCGTTCAAGGTCACGGCCGGACCTTCGGCCGCAGCCGAATCGCCGCCGGCTAGCGCGCCTCCCCAAACCATGACGGCGGCAAGCCCCGTCATCATCGTCTTTCTCCACTTCCCGCGCCAACTCGCGTTCATCGTCGCATCCCCTTCCGATCGTTGCTTTCCGTGCCTTACGGTTCAAGCAATACGGCTTCGAAGCTTGCGCTGCCTTCGCTGACGAAGAGCCCCCATCCCCCCTCTCGGTGATCGTACAGCCGCGCGCTCATCGCGACCTTGTCGTCCACGTACACCTCGCAAACCGTGCCGTCGATCACGATGTCGAGCCGGCTGACGACGCCCGGCGTCAACGCGACGGGCCGCTCGAGACCGACCTCGAAGGGAACGTCTCCCTTTCTCGGCCAGCGATCGAAAACAAGTCGCTGCCGTCCCGGTTCGAGGCGGATCATATAGCCCCGGTCGAGCGCTTCGTCCGTCCGCAGCAGCACGCCGCAGCCGCGCGTGTCCGCCCCGAAGGTCACGCTCACCGACAGCCTGCATCGGGACGGCAGCGACGATGAAGCGGCAGCCGCGAACGAATCCGGAGCTTCAGCGGCCGCGGTGCATACACCCGCAGCTTCATCGCTCTCGCCTGCATCCGCCGCTCGAATCGATGTCGCGCTCGCGCCCCCGCTTCCCCCGCCAATCCGCCAGTTGCCCGCGGACTCCCGCAGCGCAATCTCCGCCGGCCGCGACATCGCCGCCCGCACGGTCTCCGGCATCCGCACAATCAACGAGCCGTCAGCCTGCTGTGCGAGCTCGTGCACGACCAAATTTCCGCCCCACTGCCAGGTGCCTTCGTCGTGCTCACCCTCCCGCGTCGGATTCCAGCCGAACGCATAGCGCCGCTCGCCGTCGGTCCACGTTTTCGCCGCATAGAACGCCCGGTTGTCGAACGTGTCGTTCTCCGGCGCCAGCCAGGGACCCGACAGCGACCTGCTCATCCGGTAGTGCGTGACGGTGCGGTCGGAAAACGTCGAGTACACGAGATACCACCAGTCCCCCATCCGGAACAAATCCGGGCATTCGTGCGTCGTATACAGCGACGGCGCCCAGAACGGCTCGCGCACCTCCCAGCCGCTCAGATCCTTCGAGGCGCACAGCGCGACGCAGCCCCGCCTCCGGCTCGGCCCCTCCTTCAGCCGCGCGGCCAACAGCATCCAGTACTCGCCGGCCTCCTCGTTCCAGAAGACGAACGGATCGCGCCAGTCATGCTGCTCGTAGCGGTCGGCGGGCGCATAGAAGGCTTCCTCCGGATGTTTGGTCCAGTGAAGCAGATCGGTGCTCGTCGCATGCATGACCGCCTGCTGAAGCTTGCCCTGGGCGGGATAGTGGAAGTTGTTGCCCGTGTAAAAAATGTGATAAAGCTCGCCGACCTTGAGGATGCAGCCGGTATAAATGTACAGATCCTGTGCCGACTCGCCCCCTCTGGGCAGCACCTCGCCGTATTCGGTATAGTTCACGAAGTCCTTCGTCCCGAGCAGGAACCAGGGCGTCCCTTCGCCGAAGTTTTCCTTGTCGCGCCAATCCTTCAGATACAGCAGCTTGAACTCCCCGTCCTCGTAGAACGGGATGACGTCCGCCAGCACGCCGTCCGCCGGCCGGTAAAAAAAGTCGCTCATTTACTCCTTCACGCTCCCCAGCACGATGCCTTTGACAAAGTATTTTTGCAAAAACGGATACGCCAGCAGGATCGGCAGCGCGCCGACGATAATCTGCGCCGCCTTGGAGGTGCGGGTCGAGATCGCCTCCAGCTTGTACAAATCCTCCTGCTTCACGTGAGAAAAGTCGAAGTTAATGATGATCGTCTGCAAATAGGAGGACAACGGATAATGCTCCGGCTTGTTCATCAGAATCAGGCCGTCGAACCAGGCGTTCCAGTGCCCGACGATCGTGAACAGGCCGACGGTGGCGAGCCCCGGCAGCGACAGCGGGACGTAGATCGTCCAGAGCGTGCGCAGATGGCCGGCGCCGTCGATGAAGCACGACTCCTCCAGCTCTTTGGGCAGGCCGCGGAAGAAATTCAGCAGCAGGATGACGTTGAACACGGGGACCGCGCCGGGAATGACGAGCGCCCACACCGAATCGAGCAGGCCCGTATACTTGATCGTCATGTACCAGGGGACAAGTCCGCCTGCGAAAAGAATCGTGAAGACGAAGATCCAGACGTAAAACGTGCGCATCCGAAACGTCCTTACGTCCTTGGACAGCGGATACGCGATCATGATCGTCAGCAGCATGTTGATGGCGGTGCCCAGCAGCACGCGCTCGAGCGTAATGACGAAGGAGCGCATGAATTCGGGCCTGCTGATGATAAAGTCGTACGACTTGAGCGTAAAATCGACCGGCCAGAACGTGACCTGCCCGGCGGCGACCGCCGCGCTCTCGCTGAACGACACCGCGAGGACGTGGACGAGCGGCAGGAAGCACAGGACGGCCAGCAAGCATAGAAACGCGGCGTTCGCCACAAGAAACACTCGTCTGGCCGGGGAGATATGATGCAAGCGGAATCTCTCCTCTCTAGAAAATGCGATAGTTCGCCAGCCGATAGGCCAGCCAATAGGAGACCGATATGAGCAGGAAGGATACGACGGACTTGAACAGGCCGACGGCCGTCGCCACGCCGTACTGCGCGTCGTTGAACGCGATCCGGTAGATCATCGTGTCGAGAATGTCTCCGCTCTCGTATACGAGCGGATTGGCCAGGTTGAACACCTGGTCGAAGCCGGCGTTCAGCACGTTGCCGAGGCTCAGCGTCACCATGAGCACGATGATCGGCATCATGCCGGGCAGCGTGATGTGGCGCGTCTGCTTCCAGCGTCCCGCCCCGTCCATGACCGCCGCCTCGTACAGCGTAGGATTCACACTCGTGATCGCGGCCAGATAGACGATCGTGCTAAAGCCGAACTCCTTCCAGACGTCGGAGAGGATCAGCACGGCCGGGAACCAGCGATTGTCCGCCAGGAAAAAGATCGGCTCGATGCCGAGCTTGCCCAGCATGGCGTTCACGATGCCCTCGGACGGCGACAGCAGATCGATCAGAATGCCGCCCAGGATGACCCAGGACAGAAAATGGGGCAAGTAAATCAGCGTCTGCACGCCGCGCTTGATGAACGAGCGGGTCACCTCGTTAAGCAGCAGCGCAATGAAGATGGGGACGAACAGCCCCGCGATAATTTTCATGCAGGCGATAAACAGCGTGTTCCAGATGACCTGGCCGGTGTTCGGCATATCCAGCACGAACCTGAAGTTGTCCAGCCCGATCCACGGGGAGCCGAACCAGCCGCTGAAAATCGCGAACTTCTGAAACGCGATCACGACGCCCAGCATCGGCACGTAGCTGTAGACGAGCACCAGGACGAGACCGGGCAGGAGCAGCAGGTGCAAAGGCAATTCCCGCATCCACTTTGCCGCTTTCATTTCGTACTTCACCGCCTTTTTCCTCATTCAGCGCGTTCGGACGCCGATTCGGGGCATGACGGAAGAAGGGGACGATGGCCAGGACCGTCTCCCCTTCCGCCTGTCTATGCCGCGAGCGTCCGCGCATTCGCTTCTACTTCTGCGCGCTCAGCCAGTCGTTGATCTCCTTCAGGATCGCCTCGCCGCCGAGCTTGTTCCAGTCCGCCACGAACGTATCGAATTCGTCGACCGAAGCGGCACCCATGATAATCTTCGTGAACGTTTCCTTCTCCAGCTTGTCGAGCGTCGCCCATTTGTCGGTCATCGTCGGCGTCTGGCCGCCGAACGCGGTCATGAGCAGCCGGTCGCCGGTGTAATTGTCCATCGTCGTCACGAAGCCGAAGTACTGGTGGGCGACCGCCCAGTTTTCGATATTGCCCGTCTTGAGGTAGTCGACCGTCGGACCGTATTTGTCGGTCTCCGTCAGCGCGTCCTTCAGCAGGCTCTCGTCCTCGTTCTCGATCGCTTTGCGCAGCAGGGTCAGCGACTCCAGCACGCCCTGGTCGGAGACGCCGGACTGCACGAGCGACATCGGCGACGTATTGATCCGCTCGCCGTTCTCTTCGACGGTGATGAACTGACCCTCGTTGCGGCGCGAGCCGTGCACGACCTCCTCGTGCAGGTTGAGCATTTTAATGGCCGCCTCCGGATGCTTGGCGCCCTTGCGCACGACGACGTAGCCGCTGGCGGAGAAGCCGACGTTCGCCTTCGTCGGGGTGCCGTCGACGGAAGGCACGGGGAACGGCATCCAGTCCATGCCCGGATTTTTCTTGACCGCATCAAGGAATACGTACGGGTTCCAGTTGGCGCCGAACGCCATGCCGAACTTGTTAGCGGCGATATCCTCGGCGACCTTGGTGCCGTCCTTGACGCCGAATTCCCGGTCGAGCTCGCCGGCCTTGTACATTTCCTGAAGCTTGGCCAGCGTCTGCTTCATCTCGGGCTGCGTCGAGCCGTAGACGACCTTGCCCGAAGCGTCCTTCACCCACGTTTGCGGGTAGGCATGGAAGGCGTTGGACAGCCCCGTGATCGAGGTGATCGGGCCGTACAAGTAGTTGTTGACCGCCAGGCCGTACGTGTCGGGCTTGCCGTTGCCGTCCGGATCCTGCTTCGTAAACGCTTCCGCAATCTTAAGCACATCGTCCAGCGTCTTCGGCTCGGACAGATTCAGCTTCTTGAGCCAGTCCGTGCGGATCCACAGCAGGTTCGGCTCGTAGATCGGCGCGTTGACGACCGGGATCGCGAGCAGCTTGCCGTTAAACGTGGCCGATGCCAGCGCCGCGCCCCCGTCGCCGTGCTGCAGCTCCTTCGTATGGTCGGAGGCGTATTTTTCGTAAACTTCAGTCAGGTCCTCCAGCTGTCCGGCGTCCGCGAGCTGCTTGAGCTGGCTGGCCGATACCGAGAACAGCTCGGGCAGGCTGCCGGAGGCGATCGAAACGTTCAGCTTGCGGTTGTACTCGCTCGTCAGCGCGGTCCAGTCGTGGACGATCTTGATGCCGAGCAAGTTCTCGTACTCGCGGTACCAGACGTTATTGTCGATGCTGTCGCCTTTCGGATACGTCCAGGTCTGGTCGACGGCGCGGGCGACATGAAGCTCGATCGGCGGGTCGTACTTGCCGAACGGATCCTCCTTCTCCGCTGGCGCCGATGCGGACGCCGGCGCAGTGCCGGTTGCCGCAGACGAGCCCGTCGCCTTGCCGGACGACTCCGGGCCAGCGGCGTTTTTGCCCGAGTCGCTGCAGCCGGTCGCCGCGAGCGCGCAAGCCAAGATGCCGCAGACGAGCGCGATTCGTTGATTCTTTTTCAATCTCGGTTCCCCCTTCGAGCTCATGAATGAATACGTCTTGCCTTGCATGAGCTCATTATAGAGCCGGCGCGGACGCGCTCTCTACTCGCCGATTTTTACATTCCATTATCCGTTTTGGATATCGCTTGCCGCTCCTTGTACTCCTGGGGCGTGAGTCCCGTCTCCTTCTTGAAGAAGCGGTAAAAGGACTGCTCGGTCATAAATCCGACGGCTCGCGAGATGTCCTGCACGGTCAGCTGATGGCCCGCAAGCAGCTTCTGCGCCCGCGCCAGGCGCGTCGCGGCGATGTAATCCGTCAGCCCCTCGCCGGTGAGCTGCTTGTACAGGCGGGTCAGGTAGTACGGATTGTATCCGACGACCTCGCCGATGCGGGTGAGCGACAGATCGCCTGCCAGATTGTGCTCGACATAGCGCCGGACGTGACGGATCAGGTCGTCCTCGCGATCCGACCGCTCGGCGCGCTTGAGCGAGAACAGGCGCTCGGCCAGCTCCGCGAAATATTCCTCCGCCGCATGCCACGAAGAGTGGCTGTCGTACCGGGTGAGTTTGCCCAGATCGGTCGTCCCGCCCATTTCCTCGTGCGCGGCCCAGCGGTTCAGCTCCGACAGAAAGACGGGGACGAGCGAATAGTAGATCTCCAGCCTGAGCAGTTCGTCCCGCTGCCCTTCCTCGGCTCCCAGCGCCATCAGCCCCGCGTATTCGGCGAAAAACTGCGCGCTCTCGCCGTTCTCCAAATAAGCCGCCAGCGTGCCGATTCGGTCGAGTCGGCTGCGCGTCTCGTGCGTCCGTATATCCGGCTGCGTCCCTGCGCCGTCCGGAGACGGCCGGTCCAGCAGGATCAGCTCCTGGCCCAGGCCCAGACCGCGGCCGAGCAGACGCTTCAGCGCGCGGAACTGTCCGGGAATGCGCGCCCAGTCCCTCGGCTCGTCCGCGGCCGCGAACGAGACGCTGAGCTGGAGCAGCTGCTTGCACGCGCCCTGGATCGTCTCGATCGTCCCTTGCACGAACCGGACAAGACGCCTGCGCGCGTCCTCCGCCTGCGGCCATGCGCCGGATGCGACGTCCGGCGCCGGGCCCGCGTCCGGCTTCGCCTGAACGAGCCACAGCAGCTTGTTCTGCTCAAAGCTGACGGTCGTGCAGAACACCGACTTCGCGAAGTATTCCTCGGCAATGTTCGCGATCGCGTACAGCATCAGATGCTTGTCGCCGCCGCTGAAGCCGTCGCGCCAATCGTCCACCCGCCCGAGCACAAGCAGCGTCTCGGCGTCCGCGTCCAGCGGCAGCTGCAACTCCGGCAGCCGCGCATGCCGCTTGCGCAGCGCCTCCGGATCGCCGCCCGCCAGCGCCAGCAGGTACTCGCTCACGAGCAGCGGCCTCGCCAGCTGCATCTGACGCTCCGCGTTCAGGATCAGCTGGCGCGACTCCACCGCTTCGTACAGCTGCGCCGCCGCCCGCTCCACGGCTGCGACGACCGCGTCGTGCCCCTCGGTCTTGAGCAGGTAGTCGACCCCTCCGCCCCGCAGCGCCTGCTGGATATAGTCGAAGTCGTCGTAGCCGCTCAGGAAGATGATCTTGCACCACGGCCACTGCCTGACGATCTCTCGCTGCAGCGCGAGCCCGCCCATGCCCGGCATTCGGATATCCGACAGGACGATGTCGATCTTCATCCGGCCCAGCGCCTCCAACGCCTCCTTGGCGGAGTATGCGCCGAACGTCTCCAGCTCAAGCTTAGCCGGACGCCCGAACAGGTCCAGCAGACTGTCGACGATCCAGCGCTCATTGTCCACGATCAGCAATCGAATCATGCCGCATCCCCCTTGTCTTGGCGTATCGTCAGCTCCGCCTTCAGCCCGCCGAGCGCGCTGCGCGACAGAGTCAGCCCGCAGTCCGGCCCGAACTTGAGCTGCAGCCTGCGATGAATGTTCAAGAGGCCCGTCGTCTCGATCGCGCGGTCCGCCGCGGAGACGGACTTGCGCAGCCGCTCCAGCCGAAGCTCGTCCAGCTCTTCGCCGTTGTCTTCGATTTCGATATGCAGCCGGCCGTCCGGCTCCTCCCGGAAACCGATGCGCAGCCGGCCGTCGCCGGTCTTGTTTTCAAGGCCGTGCAAATAGGCGTTCTCGATCAGCGGCTGCACGATGAGGCGCGGCACCTCAGCCTGCGCCCACGCGGCAGGCAGCTCCTCCTGCTCCACCTCGACCGTTCCCGAGAAGCGGAACTTCTGAATCTCCACGTACGAGCTTGCGTGCTTCATCTCTTGCTCGAGCGTGACCGTCTCCGCCCCGTTTCGCGTGATGAACTGGAAGTAGCTGCCCAGATGGCGGAACATCTTGTCCGCCAGCTCGTGCTCCCGCATCTGCACCAGTCCCTGCAGGATAAAGAAGCTGTTGTAGAAAAAGTGCGGATTGATCTGCGACTGCAGCTGCTTGAGCTCGGAGCGCTGCGATCTTATCTGCTGTTCGTACACCTCGCCGATGAGCGTCTCGATCCGGCCCAGCATGTGATTGAACTGGTTGTACAGGTAATGGAACTCATCCTGGTTGCGGTGATAGACGCGCACGCCGAGGTCGCCCTTCTCCACCTTGCGGAAGGAGACGACCAGCCGCTTGATCGGCTTGTGAATGAGCCGGTGGATCCAGTAGGAAAAGGCGACGACCAGCACGAGCGCGATGAGCGAGAGCAGCCAGATCCAGTCGCGATGGCGGTTGAGCGGCTGCATCACCTTCTCCGCCGGCACCAGCACCGCAAGCGTCGAATCGAGGACAGGGGAATACTCATGGGCCACGAAAAAGGAGCCGGCGTTCGTCTTCATCGTGAACTGGCCGGGCGCGGACGCGCTGTCCGGGTTCTCCGCCCGCTTGGCGCCGACCGCCCCGGACAGCTCGGACAACGCCTGCGTCTCGAGGCCCGATGCCACGTTCCACGCGCCGTCCGCGCTCAACCACGCCGCCCCGCCCTGCTCCCCGTTCGCCATGGACGAAAGCGTCCGGACGATCTCCGCCTTGGACAGCTCGATCTCGATGGCCAGCACCGGCTTGCGGTTCACGTAGATCGCGTCGGGATACACGCCGCTGAGCAGCAGCCGGTCCCCGAAGCCAAAGACGGGCGCGCTCAAGTTGCGCGGCTCGAGCATGGCGCCTAGCTCTGCCGCCGGGATCGTGTCGTCGTAGTTGTTGGCCATAATACTGCGCCCGAGCGCAGGAACGTACAGCTTCACGTTTGCCACGAACGGACTGGAGCTCTTCAGCAGATAGAGCTTGCTTTTGACCGACAGAATGGTGCGCGAGCGCTCGAAGTCGTTCATCCGGGACGCCGTCGTCCCCAGACTGAGCAGATCGTCGTCGCTCACGTACTCCATCTGGAGACGGCGGAGCCTCGCTAACTCCGTCTCGAGAGACGACAAGTAAAAATGGACGCGCGATGCCATCGAAGCGGAGATCTGCTGCTTGACGACGTCATGGCCCGACTGGTTCATGAACAGGCTGGACAGATAAATGGGGATGATCATGAGCAAAAAAGACAGCACGAGCTTGGGATAAATTGTTAGCGCTTTCAAAAAAGATCCCATGATGATAACCCTCCGCCGCGATCTGGCTGCGCCGGGAGCTTGCCGGCACGCCGCTTCCACATCAGAATAACAAAAAAGAGGGGCGGCGTCGCTCCTCTTCGTATCGCATCGCGTCGCCTAGCGCGCCTACTGCGCGCGCCGCCCCCTTCCGCGCTACATCCCCAGCATAAACTGCAGCGCCTTGTCCTCGAAGTCGGCCAGCCTTTCGTGCACGTAATCGTGATAAATCTCCATCCGCTTGCCCGCGACGATCTTGTTGTAGGCCGCGAACTGCGTGGACGGCGGACAGACGGTGTCCAGCAGCCCGACGCCCATCATCACCTCGCCCCGGATCCGGTCCGCCAGATGCTGCACGTCGATATAGCCCAGCCGCTCGAATAGCTCCTCCTCGCGCTTGTGCTGGGGATCGAAGAGGCGGAAATAGGTGCGCAGCTCCTCGTACGCGTCTCTCGCCAGATCCATCTCCCATACGCGCTTGTAGTCGCACAGGAACGGCACGCTCGGCGCCGTGCGCCGAATGCGCGGCTCCAGCGCCGCGCAGGCCAACGCGAGTCCGCCGCCCTGCGAGCCGCCGATCGTGCCCACCCGGCCGGCGTCCACCTCCGGCAGCGACATCGCGATGCCGGCGAGCTGCGCCGCATCCAGGAATATATCGCGGAACAGCAGCCGGTCCGGGTGGTCGTCGAGCCCGCGGACGATGTGCCCTTTGAACGTCGTTCCCCGGATGCCTCCCTTGTCCTCCGAACGCCCGCCCTGCCCGCGGCAGTCCATCGCCAGCACGGAGAAGCCCGCCGCCGCGTAGCCCAACTTGTCGATCCAATCGCCCGAATGATGGGCGTAGCCGTGGAATTGCAGCACCGCCGGATGCGGCTCCGGGACGTTTTTCGGCCGGACGTACTTGGCATGAATGCGCGCGCCGCCGACGCCGGTGAAGTATAGATGCAAGCAATCCGCGCCGGGAACCTGGAAGTCGCTCTCGACGATTTCCACCGCCGGATCGACATTCTTCATCTCCGCGAGCGCCCGCTCCCAATAGGCGTCGAAGTCGGCGGGCTTCGGGTTCCTCCCCGCGTACGCGCTTAGCTGCGCAAGCGGCATATCGATCGTAGGCATCTTCCATCGCACCTTCCTGCGTAGTACAATATTTGCAAATTTCGCGTTCCTATTTTCGAATGTAGGCCATATTCGTCCTTACTTCAATCGTAAATAATTGAGTTGGAGGTCGCATTATATTGCTCAGAACCAACTTTGGATTCAGGTATGCGGAGCCGACGGACGCCTTGATGGCGATCCGGACGATCGGCTGGGAGAGCGCCGTGAACGACAGCTACAGATGGAACGGGCGGGCGCGCGGGGACAGGTTCGTCGTGTTTCAGTACACGCTGTCCGGCGAAGGCAATCTGGTTAGCGGAGGCAAACATTATCGCATCCCGAAGCACCATGGTTTCTTCGTTACCGTGCCGGATAACCACGAGTACTACTACAGCCCGGATGCCGGCGGCGAGCCCTGGGAGTTTATTTTTTTGACGGCGGCGGGCCGGCATGTCGAAGGCTACTGGAACGATATCGTCGCGAAAACCGGGCCGGTCGTATCGTTCAAGCCGAACGCGCAGCCGATCGCCATGCTGTGGGAGATGATGGAGAACGCGCAGTCGAAGACGGGTCTCGACAAATACGAGCTGTCCGTCCGCCTGTACGAGTGGATCGTCGCCTGCCTGCGGGCGATCGACGGCAAGCCGGACGCGGGCCGTCCCGCTCCAGATGCAGTCGCCGCCGCTTTGAAGTTTATGGAATCGCAGTATCATCGCTTTCTGACGCTCGAGCAGATCGCCGCGGAGGCGGGCGCGTCCAAGTACCATTTTTGCAGGCTGTTCCTGAAGCATGTCGGCGTCACGCCGATCCACCATCTGACCAAGATCCGGATCGAACAGGCTTCCCGGCTCCTCCGGCAGACCGACCAGCCCGTAGCGGCCATCGCCGCCGCGACCGGCTTCGACAACAGCAGCTACTTCGGCAAAGTGTTCCGCAAGCTGATGGGCGTCTCGCCCCAGCAATTCCGCGACAGTACGGACGACATCCCCGAGCATCACATTTTTATCGACTGAGTACCGCGCAATATTTTATCAATCCGGTGAAAATATTATGCTATTTACGCCCCATGTATCAGGAATCTATGATATTACCCGAGAGGATGTAATGCGCAATTATTTCATACGGAGGTCATGATAAAATGCTGAAAATTGCAATGATCGGGGCGGGAAGCATCAACTTCACGCGCAGGCTCATCATGGACTTGATGGCGGTGCCCGAATTCCGCGATACCGAATTCCGGCTCATGGACATCGATCCGGAGACGCTCGAGATGGTGACCAAGCTGAGCGAGCGCATGCTCGAGACGAACGGTCTGACAGACGTGAAAATTGTGCCGACGACGAGCCAGCGGGAAGCGATCCGGGATGCCGACTACGTCATCTGTCTGGCTCGCGTCGGCGGACTCGAGGCGTACCGCCACGACATCGAGATTCCGCTCAAGTATGGCGTCGAGCAATGCGTCGGCGACACGCTCGGACCGGGCGGCGTGTTCTTCGCCCTCCGCACGATCCCGGTGCTGCTCGACATCGCCAAGGATATGCGTGAGCTCGCGCCGAACGCGCTGCTGCTCAACTATTCCAACCCGATGGCGATGAATACGTGGGCCGTGCGGCGCGCCGGGGGCGTTCGGGTCGTCGGCCTATGCCACGGGGTGCAGCACGGGCACGAGCAGATCGCCGAGGCGTTCGGCCTGCCGCAGGACGAGATCGACCAGATTTGCGCGGGCATCAACCACCAGACGTGGTTCATCAACATCTCTCATAAAGGCAAAGATCTGACACCGCATCTGCTCGAGGCGTTCGAGAACCATCCGACGCTGCCGCAAAGAGAGCCTTGCCGCATCGACGTGCTGCGCAGATTCGGCTACTATTCGACCGAGTCGAACGGCCACCTGAGCGAGTACCTGCCTTGGTACCGCAAGAAGTCCGCCGATATGTCCAAGTGGATCAACGACAAGGAATGGATCGGCGGAGTGACGGCGGGTTATCTCGAGCACTGCCTGACGCGCTTCGTCGACTACAAGGAGATGTACCCGAAGATGCTGAGCGGCGAGATTGCGTCCATCCCGCTCGGACAGCGTTCAGAGGAGCATGGCTCGTACATCATCGAAGCGCTGGAGACAGGCAAGACGTACCGCGGCAATTTCAATATCGAGAACCGCGGCATGATCACGAACCTGCCGGACGGCGCCACGATCGAGATCCCGTGCTACGTAGATCGCAACGGCATCGCGCCGACATACATCGGCGATCTCCCGATGGCCTGCGCCGCCACCTGCCGATCGAGCATCAGCGTGCAGGAGATGGCCGTCGAGGCCGCGCTGACCGGCAACCGCGAGCTCGTCAAGCTCGCCGTGCTGCACGATCCGCTCACGGCCGCCGTCTGCAGTACCGAGCAGGTGTGGAGCATGGTCGACGAGATGCTGGAGGCGCTCGCGCCCTGGCTGCCCCAGTTCAACGGCGAAGGCCGCACCTGGCCGGATCTTCCGCAGCCGGCGGGCAGCATGTACCACTTCATGCGCGCGAAATAAAAGAAGCGGCAGCCTTTGCGGGCTGCCGCTTCTTTTTCGCCTGGCGATGCGGCGCTGCTTCCGCTCGATGAACGTCCGGTCGCGCAACTCCGCGCGCGCTGCGCCTTGGTGTTCCTATCCAGGAACATTGGTGCCTTTCACGCGTTGCGCTGCGCCTTGGCGTTCCTATCCAGGAACACTGGAGCCTTTCACGCGGCGCGCTGCCCCTTGGTGTTCCTATCCAGGAACAATGGGGCCTTTCACGCGTTGCGCTACCCCATGGCGTTCCTATCCAGGAACACTGGGGCCTTTCACGCGTTGCGCTGCCCCTTGGTGTTCCTATCCAGGAACACTGGGGCCTTTCACACGTTGCGCTGCCCTTGCGTGACCCTGTTCAGGAACACCAGGACGGGCATGGCCGTAAGGGATCGCGCATTCGCTTGCCCTTACCTGCCTTGCAGCACCCTCGCCTTATTGGCCTTTGCTCTTCAAAAATTCATCCACCTGTCTTTGATATTCGGCCATGTAGCGATCGAGTCCGGCCTTTTTGCGCTTCTCCACGTACTGGGGCAAATAGCTGTCCGGGTCGACGGTACCGGTGTCCAGCACCTTTTTGAACTCGCTCTCCACCGCCTTCAGGTTGGCCTCTTCGGCCTTCACCGATTCTACGTTAAACTTGAAGCCGTACAGGACGTCTTTTTTGGCGCTGTCGTTGGCCTGCTTCGTTCTTTCCCAAGTATCGGCCGGCTGGCCTTCCGTCAGGTAGCCGATGGTGACATTCCCCATTACCCAGTTCATGCCCGGGTTGTAGCCCGCCGAGGGATTAACCTTGATCGTGTTGTCGCCGATCTTGGTATAATGCTTGTTCTCGATGCCGAAGGCGAGCAGGTTGTAGAGCGTCGGGTCGGTGTTGACCAGCTCGGCGAGCATGACGGCGCGCTCCGGATTTTTGGAGGTGCCGCTTACGGCAGTGATGCTGGCGGTCACGCCCGTGAACAGCGGTTCCACCAGCGGCACGAACACGACGTCGTTGCCGCCGTTGCCCGCTTTGGCCGCCGCCTCGCCGCCCGGCTTCTGGGTGTAGTCGAAAGTAGAGGCGTATACGCCTGTTTTTTCGACATCGGCTTTGTTCTTTAAGGTCGCCGCATCTTGATTGATATACTTTTTCTCGTACCATTCATGTGCCATGGCGACATGCTGTTTATATTCCGGCATGGTGAACTGGTCCAGGACGGTTACTTTGCCGTCGACCGTCTTATGCGGCATTTTGTTAAAGTAGTCCACGCCGTACGCCCGCGCTTCAAAGAAATCGGAGTTGATGCCGAACGGAATGATGCCCGGTTCGTTCTGCTTGATCTGCTCGAAGAAAGGCTCCATATCCCGATAGCTCTTGATCTTGCCCGGATCGAGATGATACTTGTCGGCAAAACGCTTTTGCACCACGAAGCCTGCGGACTTGGCCGCGATCTGGTAGTTCGGGATGCCGTAAATTTTGCCGTTCACCTTCATATCTTCCCATGCGGCGGCAGGCAGGCTCGCCTTCAGCTTCTGACCGTATTTGTCGAGCAGCTCATCCAGCTCCAGAAAAGCGCCTTTCTGCGTATTCGAGTTAAAGTCGAAGCGCCAATCGGACGTCCAGACCAGGTCGAACGGCTCGCCGGATGCGATGGACGTGTTCATCTTCTGCTCGTAGTCGGATCCGGCGATCGGCTTCAGCTTTACCGTGGCGTTCAGCTTCGGCTTAATGTACTTGTTGACCTCGGCTTCCACGGACTTCAAATCCGCCTGCTGCGTGCTCTCCAGGTAATACCAGGTCAGCTCCGCCGGCGGAAGATCGCTGGCAGTCGATGGTGCGCTCGCGGTCGATGATGCGCTCCCGGTCGATTGGGCGCTTGGCGAAGCGCTGCCTTCCGCGGAATTGCCGTTGTTCGAATTCCCGCACGCCGTTACGGCCACGGATGCCGCAAGCAGAACGGACACGCCCGTCCAGGACGCTTTTTTAACCAACTTCATTTGAACAACCTCCCCTATGGATGTAAGTCGATTTATATTGGATAAGGCGGGTCCCCGCTAACCTTTGAGAGACCCGACCGTCAACCCCTGCACAAAAAACCGTTGAAAAAACGGAAATACGATCAGCATCGGTCCGGCCGCCAGCACGACCATGGCCATCCGGGCGGACAGCGCGGGGAAGTTCGCCTGCACCGAGCCCATCTGCGAGAGCATCTGCTCGTTCTGACTTAGAAACTCAATGCTGTCCATGATGCGGACAAGCATGAGCTGGAGCGGCACCAGGTCGGGATTGTCGATATAGAGCATCGCCGGAAACCAGGCGTTCCAGTAATTAAAGGAGATGAACAGTCCAAGCGTGGCCAGCGCAGGCGTAGACAGCGGCAAAATAATCCGGAAGAAAATGGTCCATTCCCTCGCGCTGTCCACCTTGGCCGATTCGATGATCTCCCCCGGCACCTTCACCATAAAGCCCTTCATAATCATAATGTTGAATGGGGTCAGCAGCCCGGACAGAATGAGCGCCCATAGCGTATCCTTCAGATGAAGCACCTGGGTCATCAGAATGTAGGAAGGCACCAATCCGCCGCTGAACAGCATGGTAAAAAATATATAAAAGGTGCCGATCCGGCCGTAGCGGAAGTTGGTCCGCGAGATGGCGTACGCGGTCGTCGCCGTCAGGAAAAGGCCGGCAATCGTACCGGCGATCGTCACGAGAATCGTCACGCCATAGGCCTGCGCGATCACCTTGGGCGCCTTCAGCACGATGGCGTACGCATCCAGGCTGAATACCCGGGGCCAGAACGAATACCCGTTGCGCAGCAGGTCGCTTTCGCTGCTGAAGGATATGGAGACGATGAGCAGCAGCGGCCCGATCATCGCGATGGACACGAGGATGAACATCAGATGGACCAGCATTTTGGAGAAACGAGGCACGGATGCGCTTTTCATCTGGGGCAACCTTCTTTCTCTACCACAGGGAGTTTTCTTTGTTCAGCTTGCGGACGACGGCATTCGTCGCGATCACGAGCACCATGCCCACAAGGGACTGGTACAGTCCGACCGCGGAGGACATGCCGACATCGCCGACGTTGCGAAGCGCCCGGTATACGTACGTATCGATAATATCGGTCGTCGGGTAAGTCATCCCCTGGTTGTTCGGAATGAAGTAATGGAGACCAAAATCTCCGTGGAAAATGCCGCCTACCGACAAGATCAGCATAATCGTAATGAGCGGGGTCAGCATCGGAATCGTGATTTTCATGGCCATCTGGAACCGGGTCGCTCCGTCTATTTTCGCCGCTTCGTAATATTCCTGATTAATGCCCATGACGCCTGCGTAGTAGACCAGCGCGGAGAAGCCGACCTTCTTCCACAGACTGGCGACGTTCAATATAACAGGCCAAGGCTCCTTCTCCAAATACCACTTGTGCGGCTCCATGCCGAACCATTGCAGGATCGTGTTCAAATAACCGGTTTGCTGGTCCAGGAAGGCGTAGCTGATGTAGCTGACGACGACCCAGGACAGGAAGTACGGAACGAACAGCGCGGTTTGATAGATTTTAGAGGCGTTTCTCCCGATCTCGTTAAGCAGGATGGCGAACAAGAGGGCAAAGACCAGCGTCAGAACAATATAGCCCATCTCGTACAGCACCGTGTTGCGCGTTATTCTCCAGGCGTCCTCCGAGACGAAAAAGAACTTGAAGTTCTCGAAGCCGACCCACTCGCTGCCCAGAATCCCCTGGTCGTACCGGTACCGCTTGAAGGCCAGAATGATGCCGAACATGGGCAGATAAGCAAAGATCAGAATATAAATGAAGCCGGGGAAAAACAAGCCCAGTATTTCCCGGTTCTGCTTCAGATGCCTCCATTCCCGCACCGGCCAGAAGACGCGTTTCCTTTTTGTCCCGGACTTCGATTTTGAGATTGCCGTTTCCATGGCGTCCCTCCTTTCCAGTGATTGCCGCATCCCCATATTGGCACAGCATACAACGCGGCCGGAAGTCCGAATAATGAACGATTGTGCGCAAATCCGGCGTTTGGCGTGTATGCAAACGAAAGATTTGTATGGACGCCTCCGCATACGCCGCATACCGGGCACAGAATACGCAAAAAGACGCCGTCGCCGGCGTCCTGAAGCGTGCATTTTTTCCGCTAGTAAATCGTCTTTTTCAGCCGGTATTCGTTGGGCGTCACGCCGTACTTGTTTTTGAACAGCTTGTAGAAGTTGCTCCGGTTCACGAAGCCGACCTTCTCCATGACCTCACTTACGCTTCGGTCCGTGGACTCCAGCAGCAGCGCGGTATGAAAAAGGCGGATCTCGGTGATATACTCCGAGACCGACTGCCGCTCGCTCAGCTTGAAGAGCTTGCCCACATGCGCGGACGACATTTTCAGCATGGCCGCGATACCTTGCAGGGACAGGTTGGGGTCCTGATAATGGTCCTCGATGAACTCCTTGATCGTGTCCACCAGAATTTTGTTTTTGGCGTAATCGGCGTCCTCCCGCTCTCCCTCGATGCTTCGGAAAACCTCCAGCAGCTCGGCTGCCATCTCGTCCAGCGTTTCTTTCTCCAGCAGTTGCTTCTGGACGATGTTCCAATCGATGGAGATGGGGGACAGCTTGTTGGCGTTCAGCCCGTTCACCGCCTGCCTCATCGAGGTGAGGAGCAGGAGCAGCGAATGGTAGATCATATCGGGGTGCAGCCTGGAGATGTGCCGGAACAGCTTGTGCAGCGACTCCTCAAAAGCTTCCGCCTGGCCGGATCGCAGACTGTCCGCCAGCTTCTTCTCCAGCTCGGCAGGCAGCTGGAAGTCCCGGTTTTCGAGCCGTCCTTTGACCATATCGTGCGTGATGACGCTGCGATAGCCGAATACCATCCGGTAATGGAGAATCTGCTGGGCCAGTTCGTGGCTTCGGTGCAGCTCCTCGTACCGTTCGAACACGGGACTGACCGCCGCCGACAGGCTGAGCCGGTAGTAGGCTTCCACGATCTGCTGAATCTCCTTCAGCAAGCCTGCGACCTGCTCTTCCATGCCGGCGGCCGAAGCGGCGCCGCTTACGATCATCGCGAAATGGCCGCTTCGCATATCGACGCTCTCGCACAGATAGTCGCGGGACAGCACCTCTACCGCGATGTTCATGACGGCAAAGGCGTACATCCGTTTCTCCGCCTGCTGCGCCGCGCGATCCAGCTGCCAATGGCGGTCGATGGAGAGAATGCAGCACACCATCGGGGAATCGGGGTTCAGGCGCATCCCGCTGCGTTCGATCTGCTCGGCCAGCTCCCGGCCGGTGATGGCCGCGCTATCCGCCAGCAGGCGGCGCAAATTGTAGTTTTTGACCACGTTGGGATCGGCGCGGAACCGCGTACGTTCTACCTCGCTCTTGTCGACGATCCGCCGGTACGTCTCCGACAGGAAGGCCAATTCGTCTTTGGCGCCGACGATCTCCTCGCCCGCCTCCCAAGCGCCCGTCCGCCGGACCTGATTGATCAGATTCTCGATCGGACGGTACAGCCTGTGGGAGACGAGGACCGACAGCGCGATGGACACCAAGAAGAACACGCCAGACAACATTAGCGTAAACGACTTCCACCGGTCGATCTTGTGGAAGATGGCATCGTAAGGCTGCAGGCTGACGATCGTCCAGCCGAAGGCGTCCGAGGGCATATACGTGACCAGGTAGGGCTCTCCGCCGATCCGGGTCTTGAAAAAGTCCGGCGCGGAGCTTCCTGTCCCGCTCCGCTTCTTCAATTCCGCCTGAACGCCGGGGTCCAGGGAAGTCTCCTTCAGATCCGTGCCGAAGGAACGGTCGTCCCGGTCGAGGACGACGATCTGTCCGGGCACCTCCGTGCCCAGACCGTTTAATCTCCGGATGTTGTCGAACAGCCAGTCCGGCTTCACATTAACGAACATGACGCTGTCGCCGGACCGGTAGGCGCCGACTTTGTCGTAGAGAATGTAGGAGAATACGTCCGCAGGGTGCCCGGACAGGGGCAGTATCATCGGAACCAGGGAAGCCTTGACCCGGGGCGGGGTAAGGCGAAGGAAGCTTCGGTACTTTTCCTCCAGCGCCTTCTCGTATTGAATGTCGATATTGCCGCCGGCGAAGATCCGGTCCGCCCGGCCGTTGTACATGATGACCGAATGTACGTAGGAATTGCTGTTGACCCATTTGTCCAGCTTGCCGAGCTTGTTGACGAGATCGAAGGTATTGATGCCGTCCCCGTACAGAAGCGGAATAAAGTCGTTATCGACAAAAAGATTGTAGGCCAGGCCGTCGATCATCTTGCCCAGGAACCCGATATTGTAGTTGACCTGGGACAGCACCTTTTTGTTGGCATCGTACTGGATCTCCTGCACGATTTTCTCGGAATAGCGGTACAGGGTCAGAGCCGTCAGGGAGAGCGACAACGCGATGAGCAGCGAAATGGATATGGAGATTCTCTGCAGATATTTCCTGGACCGATAAGCGCTCACGAGCTTCATCGTTCTCTCTCCGATCTATGAACAGTGAAAAATTATTATAGCATAGGACCGCAGGTCAATTGAATGCTTCGGCCAGCGGCTCGATATGCAGCTCGACAGGCTTCAGCCCATGTTGGTATACGGCGATGAACAGACCGTCGACCTCCCTTGTCTCCAGCTGCCTGCCGTCCGCAACGACGCGCACCGGCCGGTCGAACGCGATCTCGCCCTCCGTACCGGGCGCGCCCGTCGCCTGCCAGCAATACCGGGCATCGTCCAGCGGGACGAGCTCGCTGGTGCAATATTTGAGCGTCCCGTAGGGCAGCTTCGCGTCCACCGGGAGCATAAGGGCGCCAAGCGACGCCACCTCGAGCGCGGACAACCGCGGGAATTCCAAGGCGCCGCCTTCCGTCTGCACGACGACGCGGTCGCCGCCCGCGCAGCCGGTCATGTTCACCACCGTGACCAGGCTCATCCGGCTGCCGGACCGGCACACGGCATGATAGCGGTCCTGCGCCGTATGACAGCGCCGGCTCCGCTTCAGCAGCGGCACCAGCGCAAGCTTCAGGGCGGTCACGTTGTCGAGTCCCGTGAACTGGGGGGCGAAGCCCATCACCAGCGCTTCTCCGTTGCGGAAGGGCGCCCGGTACGCGCTCGTCTCTCCTTCGAAGGAGACGATCTGCTCCGCGCCGGCCGGCAGCTCCATCGTCGTCAACCGGTCCGCAGGGATGCCGCCCAGCTCCTTCATGGACATAAACCGGCGGCCGATGTCGCCTGCGCGCATGCCGAAGCGCGGGATCTCGCGCCGCTTGCGATACTTCAGCGCTTCCGCCAGGCCGGGAACCGGATTCCCGTCCGTATCCATGCCGGGAACCTCCGGATACAAGACGACTCGTCCGCCCCGGTCGCCGTGCTCGTTCAGATAGCGGAAGGCCTCCGTCGAGAGCGAGCCGTCGTTGGGAACGATCAGGAGCTCGTCGAAGCCAGGCTTTCGGTTGGGGTAGTCCAGGTTCATGACGGCGAACTGGATATTGTTCATCGCGAGCAGCTTGGCCAGCTGTTCGACGCTGTCCACCGCGTTTTTGGCCTTGCCGGCGGACAAGCTCCCCGCTCCGGACATCTGATCCTCGAATACCGCCGTCTCCTCCACGGCGTATTGGCTCATCAGGTACAGATCCCCGGTCAGCCCGATCACGACGTCGTACTGCTTCCGCGTGTCCGCCAGCTCCTGCTCCCACTGGGCGACGAACCGGTTGAACGCGCCGGTCATCGCATACACCTCATGCTCCTTGCCGGCGGCGCTCACCGGATCGGCGAACAGATCGTATGCGTCAGTCACGTATGTGCGGCTAAAGCCCTTGTCGCCGGAGGCGAAAATAAAGTAATTGTAGCCGTCCATGCCGTGCCCCAACAGCACCCGCAAATGTACGGGGTAATTGGCGTAGTTGGCCACCGAATCGAGGGTCATCCAGCCGGCCCCCACCTCGATCGCGATCGTCGGATGGTCCGCCGCCTGCGACTTCAGGCATTCCAGGCGCAGCGCGGTTTTCGGTACGCCGTTGGCATCCATATGGTAAGCGTATCGCAAGTAGGAGTGGCAGGTGGTGATTACGTCCTGGCCCCTGTCCTTCATATATCGGACGAATTCCGCATGGTTGCCAGGTCCCCGGAAGAAGCCGTTGATCGGCTCGTTGTACGTATTGGGCACCTCGAGGCCGTACTGCCTTGTCCATTGCGCCAGCGTGAGAGCGTATCGGTATACGTACCGCATGCGAAAGCGCATCCAATCCAGATAAAGCCGTGCCTCCCCCTCAGGATGTCCGGCAGGCCGCTGCGGCAGGATCTGTTCAACGCCGGTAAAGCTTGTTCCGTACCGGCGGTTCAGCGCCTTCAGGGAACCGTATTGCTCCAGCAAATCCCGGTGGAACCGACCGGGGCGGCCTTCCTCTCCCAACACCTCAGGATCGAACAAGGAGCCGTTCGGGTCCAGACAGGTGAACAGCAGGTTCATCTCGTTGTCCGGCTGATGCAAAATAACCGGCCCGCCCCGGTCGATGCTGTATTCCGCCAGCAGCGGAATCGCCTGCGCATACCAGCGTTCCGCGAGCAGCAGGAACGTATCGTCAAGCTGGGCGGGGACGTGATTGCCCTGTCCGATCCAATAAGCCTGCTCGCCGCCGGGCCGCCTGCTGACCGTCTCCGGATAATGCTCGAACATCCAGCGGGGATGTCCGCCGTCGATATATTCCGCGTTGATAAACGGTCCCGGCTTGGCGATGAAGTACAGCCCCTCCTCCGCCAGCATGTTCAGAAATCCCTTCAGATCCCGCTCGGGTAGGGTACGTCCCTCAAAGTCGAATACCCCTTCCTCCGGCTCGTGGAAATCCCAAGGAATGTAGCTTGCGATCGCGTTCAGTCGATTGGCCTTCGCCTGCCGCAGCCGCTCCCGCCAATTGCGCTTGTAGATGCGGAAATAATGAATCTCGCCCGACCGGAGCATCGTCTCCCGGCCGTCGATCAGAATCGACCTTCCCTTAACTTGTATGCTGCCCATCCGGCCCACTTCCTTTATGTAAGGTGAAACGGAGCGCCGGCCTTCCTCCTCGCCGCTTATCGCCCTGCGTCCGTTTATTACGATTGTGTCAAACCAGCGGCGCCCAGGGCCAGTGCGCGTCTTCGGATATTGTCTTGTTCGGGTGTCCGTTTTTTGAGGAATTGTGCGAAATGCAGGCCGGCTCTGCGATTGGTCAGACAAAGGAGCCTTGCCGGCTCGCGAGATCCGGCAAGGCTTCCTCAGCCTCCGCTCTTTAAGAAAGCTTCAGCCATCTTCCGATCGTGACCAGCGCCTCCGCTCTCGTCGCCTGCGCTTGAGGCTTAAAGGCGCCCGCCTCGTTTCCTTTAACGAGTCCCGACCGCGCCGCGGTCAAGACGGCGTCGGACGCCCAGCCGCTCACCTCCTGCTGGTCTGCGAACGGTCGGCTGTCTCCGGCGACGACGGGGATCGCCGTCCCCCATGCGCGAACGAGCACGGTCGCCATCTCCTCTCGCGTGATCGGCGCATTCGGACGGAACTGCCCTTGGCCCGCGCCCGTCATCCAGCCCTGGGCGGACAAGGCGGCCACGTAAGGCGCGTACCAGGCATCGGCCGCTACGTCGTCAAACCGCAAGCCCGCCGCATCCTCCGTCAGCCCCAGCCCGCGAACGACCCAGGCCGCGAATTCCGCGCGGGATACGGACCGCTCTGGCACAAACAGGCCGTTCTCCATGCCTTCCGCCACGTGGCGGGAAGCCATCTCTTCGATATCCGTTCTCGCCCAATGTGCGGCGATATCCGGAAAGCTCTTGTCGTACGCCATCACGGTATAGATGCTAAAGTGCCCGGTAGCGAAGGAGACGGTCATCGTCTCTTCGTTCGCCCTGCCGCCGACATAATCCCACGTCCGACGTTCGGGATTGAATACATAGGCGCCCAGCTTGGAGACTTCCGCGCTTCCGGCCGCATACGGCAGTTCCACGGCGATGCTGCGATTAAAGCGGGCTTCGTCGGGGCCGCCGCCCGGATGCGTCATGCTGAATGAATAAAGGCTCGACCGTTTTTCATACACGCCTTCCATCCGTCCGCGACTCGCGGCAAGCTTGTCGGCCGCTTCCATGGCCGCTCCCTGGCCGACATTGCTGACGGTCAGCTCCGCCCCGGCCGTTCCTGCCCCCGCGTCCCAGGCATCGGCCGGAATCCGGAATACGACGCCCTTCATGATCAGCCGGACCTCCAGGCCGGTATCCTTCAGCGCTTGAACCGCCTCACCCGGCAAGCTAAGCACAAGGGACGGCCCCTGGCCCGGGACGGTCAGTTCCAGCCGGTCGTTCAGCGTCCGAGACAGCTCCTCGTGTCCGGCGCTGTTCAACTCCTGCTTCAGCTTGGTCAGCGCGGCATCGATCTCCCGTATCGCCGCAGCCAGCTCCTTCTTCGCTACCGCGCGCGATCCGCCCTCGGTGTGATCCAAGTCGAGCAGCCGGGACGGGACGCCGGTGATCGCCTTCAACGCCTCGCTCAGTCCCGACTTCAGCTGCTCCGGCGTCGCCCCCGGCTTCAGGAGGGCCAGGAACCGGTTTAATGCGGCTTCACGTTCGTTCACGGGCGGCAGCGTCTCGGTTCCGCCGCTGCTTCCCGGGCCTTCCGGGTTTTCCGGCGGCGAGGCCAGGGTGAACCGAACCGTGTAGACCCGCTTCTCCCCGTTCTCCGCCTTGACCTCTACCGAGGCGGTGCCGGGCAGCGCCAGCGGGGGCACGATCTTCACGGTCGCCTTGGCATCCTGGGGCGATCCGTACACCGCCGGAATGACGGAAGCATCGTGCGGCAGCTGGAGGCTGTAGTCCGTCCGCTCCGGGCGGAAGTCCGGCAGCGCGACGCCGTCCACCGTAAGCTCCGACAGCAGATTGTTGGCGCTCGGCTCCTCCAGCTTAAAGTGCACCCGGTACACCGACGACATCCTGCCGTCTTCGGACTGAACGCGGACCTCCGCGGTGCCGGGCAGATAAACCGCCTGGGCGACCGTTAGCCGCGAGGACGGGTCCAGCATCTCCGCCGTCACCTCCGGGACCTCCGTCGTAAGGGGAGGCAGGAATTGCGTGTAGTCCGCCGGTTCGTACACGAAGCCGGCTACCGACTGTCCGGCTACCCGCAAATCCTTCAGCAGGACGGCCGAACGGTAATCCCGGTAAATTTCCAGCCCCGACAGCACCGGATCGCCTTTGACGTTGCCGATGTCGAGCGTAAGGGCGCCGTCGGCGACGGTCGTGTCGAAGGGACCGTAACGAACGTACCGGTTCCTGATCTCGCTGCCGATCTGCGTGGCCGCCCGCCGTCCCTCCACATCCAGATTGAAGCTGCGGGACCGGTCCGCACTGGTCTCCATGAACCACAGGTACACGCGATAGCTGCCTTCCGGCACGGTTTGCTCCAGCTTTAACGGCTTTTTCGATGCGCTCACGTTCGTGTTCAGCATATGGGTCACATCGTAGATATCCTCGAAGGGCAGCGGGAAGTTGGCGGTCGTGCCCGCGGCGGGAGCCGCTCCTCCTGCCGTAACGGCAAGACCTTCCGCCTTCGCTTGTTCGTAAGAGATCCATGGATTGCCGTTAATGGTCACGCCTTGGCCGTTCAAGTTGATTCCTTTATAGAAAAGCGATTGACTGCTTCTTGGCGCTGCCTCGAGCGTCGTCCCCCCGGATTCGTTGCCCGAACCGTCTACGCTGACGATGTTAAGCCGGTATACGCGTCCGTTGTCCAGACCGCTTAGCGTCGCTGCCTGAACGCCCCGGTCCACCTCGGCGAGCAGACGGTCGCCGGCATATACGCGGACCTTCATGAGATCCGAATCGGCGCTGTCTTTCCAGGTCAGCTTGATCAGCCCGTCGTCGACGACGGCCGCCGCCTCCGTCGCGTCGCCCGGAGCAATGTCGTCAACCGGCGGAACGATGGGATCTCCCCCATAGAAAAGGGTCAGCTTCGGCCGAAGCGACACATTGGCATATTGCGAGGAGGCGAAGGTCCGGGTACCGTTGGCGCTGCTCGGCCGGTCCTCCAACAGCACTACGCCGAAGTTGGATTCGGGGTGCAGCACCCATTCCTTGGCTGCCCGCGTCAAGTCGAAGCGGTACCAGTTGCCCGGCACGTAGGAGGTAACGACGCTGTCCAGCGTCGTCTCCGTCCCCGTCTCCCAGCTCGGCTTCGTGTTCATCGTGACGCCCGTTATCTCGACGCCGTTCACCACGGTTCCCACGGTGTTGCCGTCGATGGAGGTACCGTTGCCGTCGCCGTTTCCTTCTTCCCAGTCGCTCGTGATCAAGTGAGCGTCGACCGTTTTGAAGTTTTCCGAGGAGGCGCGGGTCTGGGAGTGGTACAGCTCCAGATACGCGCCCAGGATAGGTCTCGTCGGATCGATCAGCGACAAGTCGAATTTGATGAGTCCGTACTTGTCGTCGACGCCGCCGCCATTGTAGCGTGCCATCTCGAATTCGCCGTAGGCGCCGTTGTTATTGTTCAGCCCTTGCCAATGCGACATGAGCGAGGCATCGGCGGCGCCCAAGTATCCGCTCACGCCCTGCTGCAGCACGAGCTTGTTGCCGCCGGGATTGGGCATCGGTCCGTTGTCGGGCAGCTCCGGAGGTTGCGGCGGCTTCGGTTTGGCCACATTCAGCGTTACGTCGTTTTCAATGATGACGGTTCCCGTCCCGTAGTCTTTGTATCGCTCCTCGGGCGCGTCGCCCGGAAGAATGTTGTTGCGGACGATGGTGGCTCCCGCCACCGGGCTGTCGATCCGGAACGGGCTCGACGCCTCGTTTCCTTCGAACACGTTGTATCTTATATTCTGCTTGGGCGCCGGGAAGAAGTCGTAGCCGCCCGAGGCGACGTATATCGCGTCCACCCGATTGTTCTTCACCGTATTGCCCAAGGCGGATACCGAGCGCGGCGAATCGATCCGCAGGTTGCCGCCGAAGTTGATATACGCCCTTGCGCCGGAAGTATTTTTAATCACGTTGTAGTAGGACGGATGGTACGTGGTCAAATTCCGGTCGAAGCTGTTGATGGCGACGCCTCCGTTGCCCGCCGTCGGGGAACCGCCGTCTCCGAGTGCAGACCTGTTGCCGTCGAAAATATTGCCGACCGCTTGTCCGTACATTCTCATGTCGTTGCCCTTGTTGTTGGCTGCGGTATTGTCGGCGACGATGTTCTTGTAGAAAAACCGGCTGACCGCCAGCCTGGAGGTCGTATCGGGAACGATCGTCCAGTCCTTGTCGACGGTGATCGTATCGCCGGTGTTGGCCGTAATCGTCCGGAACTGGCCCAGCCCTTTGCCTTCTACGACCAGGACATATTCGTCCTTCAGCACGTTGGCGTTCCAGTTCATCCCCTTGATCGTCGCCTGGTTGGGTCCGGAAGCGCTTACGTTTCCATAATGGAGAATCTTGTTGCCTGCGCCCGTGAAGTCCGTGTCCACGTCCACGAGGGCGTCGAACAGCAGAATCTCTCCGTCGTTCGTCGGCGACGATTCGTTGCCGATGTACTGGGTGTCGTTGCGGGCGATGTAGTTCATTGCCGTTGGCTTGTAGGAGCCCGAGCTCGGGTGCAGGGTGAAGTTAAAGCCGCGGGACCCGCCCCGTTTGCCGGCATCGTCCCTGCCGTCGATCTTGTTGCCGGTAATGATGTTCTGGTACGCATTCGTCATGGTGACCGGCGTCCAGCTTTTCCCCCGGAACGTATTGCCGGAAATTTTGCTGTTGGACAGCTTATACAAGTTAAGCGTGCCGCCGGACGTAATCTCGTTATTTTCCACCAGGATGCGGGTCAGGCCGTTCGTCCCGCCGTCCCCCCAGATGCCGCCCATCATCGCCTTCTTGGCCGGGCCCGGATACCAGGTATCTATGACATTGTTGCGGATGACGATATTCTGCAGACCCGCCTGGATGACGATGCCCCGGTCTACGCTGTCGCTGCCCTCGATGCGGAGGCCTTCGATCCTCGTCCCGGAGCCGGCAACGGTGATCATCTCCGGACCGACGCCGGTATCCCTTCCCCCGATGGAGCCGGTATCCAGATACTTCAGCGTCGTCCGATCGGCGCCTTGTCCCTTTAACGTCACGTTGGCCTTCAAAGTCAGCTTCTGCAGCTGCGTCTCTGGCTTTGCTCCGACGGCGAGCGGACCTTGGGGGGTGCCCGTGAAAAATTCCATCTCGGCAATGTAGCCTTTCTTTGTCGTATCCGGCTGAATGTAGCGCAGATAGCGATAGGGGGTCGTGCTGTCCAACGTCTGCACGACATTGCCGCTAAAGGAAGGCTTGGCCGCGACGGTGTACAAATCCGTATAATTGACATTATCGTTGGAGCCCTGGAACTTGCCCCCGATCATATCGGCATCGATGGTCGCATTGGTGGACGGGCGCGGAAAAAACCGGATCGCCGTCACGGGGCGCTCGTTGCCCGCTCCCAGATCGATTCCCAGATATCCCGGCCCCGTGCCGGAAAAATCGAAAAACGTAGCGGAATTGGAGTCGAACGCCCGGAAATATTCACGGTCCGTCCCGTAAGAAGGAGTCGCTCCGAAGGTGCTCTCATCCACCAGCTTGGTCAAGCCGGCCGCGGGGGGCGTTCCTTCTTTGTCCAGATTGAACACGCCCGCCGGCAGCATGACCGTGCCGCCCCCGGCAGCGGCCGCAGCGTCGATCGCCTTCTGGATGGCCGGTCCGTCATCCGCGCCGTCATCCGGAATCGCGCCGTACAGCGGGTCTGTCACATCGTATACGGCCGCCGGCAACGGCGCGTCGATCAGCGTAATATCGGTCTTGCTCCAGCCGAACTCGCCGCCGTGTCCGTTGTTCACCCACACCTCGTCGTAGCTGCCGGCACCTGCCGAATCCGGAACCTGGAACACCATCTCGTAAGGCGCAGCGCTTTTAAGCGTGGCCTGGATGTACGCCGAGGTTGTCTTGTTGCGCAAATAAACGCGGCTGCCCTCGATCCCCGGCTCGTTGCGGTACGTCAGATTCGTCCCGATCACGGTAACCTCCCGGGATTCGGCAACGTTCACGACGTTCGGATACACGTACATGACGTCGGTTTTGTTGATGAATACAGGATTGCTTTGGCCGGCGGAATTGACCGCCCACAGCGCGTATTGCCCGTGCACCTCGTTCGCCGGCAAGACGCCAGCCACGGCGTTCGCGTCCGATTGAAGCGGAGGCAGCAGCTCTTGCGGCTCCCCGGCGATATCCGCCTCGGTCTTGTTCGCCGCCAGCTGCGCGCCCACGGTACTGTCGAAGCTCGTATCCGGCAGGAGGCGGATGCCGATCCGGCTGCCCCCCAGATCCTGGCCGATGAGCTGCACCGTCTCGTCGGGGGCCGCCGTATCGGGGGTTGCCTTCACGACGATCGGGACAGCCGCCTCAACTGCCTCAACCATCTCAGCCGCCTCTGCCGCTTGTGCGGGCAATGGGTTGAAAGCGCTTGCCAAAATACTGAACATGCATAATGCGATTGCTGCGATCCTCATTCGTCTCATACTTGTGCAAGGACCTCCCTTTAGATGGGCATGACGCCGGCCCCGGCCTTTTATGGACCGGGCAAGGCCGAGGGCCGCGCTTACCACCTATATTGGTTCACGGCCCTTGCCTCCGTACAGTTTCTATTGCCGGGATTTGTATGATCGGCGTGTATGAATTTCCCTCATTTGTACTCGGGGGCTTCTCTGCCGGTACGATCGTTCTGCGGGGGCGGCGTTTACCTGATTTTCAGAACGACGCCAGAGGATGTCCGGTACCTCCCGCCTCGGTACGCGCAGAACAGATAATCCGGGCGGCCGTCCCGCATGAGCAGCTGCGGCCGTTCGAATCTCCCCTCCCGATCCAGCCCGGGCATCGCTTCGTTGAAGTAGCTGGCGGCGTCCTTGTACGCGATGCTCGGTTCGCTCCAGCGGATGCCGTCGGAAGACTCGACGTACAAGCCGTATTCGTCGTTAAAGAAGCCCATATCGCGCATGATGGCTTTATATTTGCCGTCCTCGAGCCAGACGTAAGCGTCCTCGCATTGGATCTCTTCGCCATAAGACGAATAATCGATCACCGGGTTGCCGGCAAACTTGACATAGGGGCCGGCAAGCCGCTCGGATTCGGCGAAGCCGTATTTGCGGTTGCCGTTGAACTTGGCGGCCGTGACGCGATCCCATCCCTTGTAGTAGATCCGGTATTTGCCTTCCGGCGTCTCCACGAAGCCGGGATTGGAGGTGCAGAAGTCGTCCCAGGAAGAATTCGAACCGACGGGGATCACCGGTTCGTCTCCGACTCGCGTCCAAGGGCCGAACAGATCTTTGGAGATCGCCATTCCCACTCTTTTCGAATTCACCAGCCTGTGAAAGTAAGGTAAATACTGCGCTTTGGACATCTGGCGGATTTGTGCTTGGTCTATGCCCAGCGTCGAGCCGTCCGAGCCCATATACAGCATCATATAGCCGTCATTCACGCGATACACGGTCGGATTGTGGATCGACCAGGAATCCCAGTGGTCCCCGCCTCTCCCCTTCAGCGCGACGCCCGCGAACGTATAGGGTCCTTCGGGACGATCGGCGACGGCATGCGCGACCTCGCTCGCCATCACCCAGCCGTCGAAGCCGTAGGCGTTGTCCCAGCGCGAATAAAAGACGTGAACTTTGCCGTCCGGCCCGTAGATGGGCGAACAGCACCAGACATAGTGATCCGGGTCTTCCAGAATGCGCCCGACAGGCGCCAGTCTGTGCATAAATTCGGATTCCCGCTCTTGCGCTTCCAGCATCTCGCTTCGCACAACCTTTCGCTTCGAATCGTTGCAGCCGCTCCGGCCGCCGGTCATTCCTTGACGCTGCCAAGCACGATGCCTTTGACGAAAAACCGCTGCAAAAACGGATAGACGACCAGAATCGGAAGCGATCCGATGATGATCTGTGCGGCCTTGGAGGTACGGTTCGATATCTCCGCCAGCAAATAAGCGTCCTCGGTCCGCATGTTCTTGAAGTCCATCTGGATGATCAGCGTCTGTAAATACGTCGCCAGCGGATAATGCTCCGGCTTGTTCATATAGATCAGCCCGTCGAACCACGAATTCCAGTGGCCCACGATCGTGAACAGCATGATGGTAGCCATGGCCGGCAGCGACAGCGGCACGAAAATGCGGCTCATGATCGTCCAATGTCCCGCGCCGTCGATAAAAGCGGATTCCTCCAGCTCCTTCGGCAAGTTGCGAAAAAAATTAAGCAGCAGAATGACGTTGAACACCTGTACCGCTCCCGGAAGCACCAGCGCCCATACCGAGTCCATGATCCCAGTCATCCGGATCGTCATGTAGGACGGGATCAGCCCGCCCTGGAACAGGATCGTGAATACGAACAGCCAGACCATCAGGGTCCTGCCGCGAAACGCCTGCACCCCTTTGGACAGCGGGTACGCGGTCAGCACGACGAGGACCATATTGATCAGAAAGCCGAGCGCTACGCGCTGCAGCGTGACGCCGAAGGAGCCTAAGAACTGCGCGTTTTTCAAAATATAGACGTAAGATTTGAGCGTAAAATCGACCGGCCAAAGCCGGACAAGACCGGCCGCGACCGCCGAGCTTGCGCTGAACGACATCGCCAGCACCTGAACGAGCGGCAGTATGCACAGCAGGGCGAGCGCGATCAGAAAAATATGATTGCATACTCGAAATATTCTGGTTCCGACACCGCCGGAAAGAACCATGCCCAAGCCTCCTTCCGTTCCGTTTCGTAAGATCAGAATATCCGGTAATGGGCATAACGATAGGCCAGCCAGTACGAGGCGGAAATAAGCACGAAGGATACCGCCGATTTCATAAGGCCGAACGCCGTCGCGAGTCCGTACTGCGCGTCGACCAGGCCGACTCTGTAGATCATCGTATCCAGAATGTCGCCGCTGTCGTACACGACGGGGCTGTACAGGTTGAACACCTGATCGAATCCCGCGTTCAGCACGTTGCCGAGACTAAGCGTCGCAAGCAGCACGATGATCGGCAGCATGCCCGGCAGCGTCACATGCAGCGTCTGCTTCCAGCGGCTCGCGCCGTCGATGACCGCCGCCTCGTACAGCACCGGATTAATCGAAGTCAACGCGGCCAAATAGATGATGGTATTGAAGCCGAATTCCTTCCAGACGTCGGACAGCACCAGCACGTAAGGAAACCAACGGTTGTCTCCGAGGAAAAATACCGGCTTGAAGCCGATCGCCTGAAGCGCCTGATTGACGATCCCCTCCGACGGGGAGAGGATGTCGATCAGTATGCCGCCAAGGATGACCCAGGACAGAAAGTGCGGCAGGTAAATGAGCGTCTGCACGCCCCTTTTGACGACGGTGCGCGTCACTTCGTTCAGGAGCAGCGAGATGGCAAGCGGTACGACCAGACCGGCTGCGATCTTCATAGCGGAGATATACACCGTGTTCCAGATGACCTGCTCCGCATCCGGGAGCGCCAGCGCGAACCGAAGGTTGTCGAGACCGACCCACTCCGAACCGAACCATCCTTTGAACGGCGTGAACTTCTGAAAGGCGATGGCGATGCCGGCCATCGGAACGTATTGATAGAGGACGATCAGGATAAGCCCGGGAAGCAGCATCAGGTAGAGGGGGAGTTCGCGTCTCGTTTTGCCGCTCAGCATTCCGTTCACCGCCCCTTCTTCACCGGCCGTCCATGATCTCGTTGATCTCGCTGGTGATCGTCTCGCCGCCCAGCCTGTTCCAGGAGCTGACGAACTTGTCGAATTCGTCGATGGGCGCCGCGCCCATGATGATCTTGGTGAACGTCTCGCCCTCCAGCTTCTGCAAGGCCGACCATTTGCCGGCCATCGTCTCGGTCCGCCCGCCGAACAAATTGACGTTCAGATCGTCCGTGTACTGCTTGAACAGCACGGTGAAAGCCGAATCCTGCGGACCGTTCTGACGCACATCCGCCCAGCCCGATTCGTCGCCGCCGGCGTATCGGTTATAGGCGTCGTACGCGCTCTCGTAATCGGTGAGCAGACTCTGATCTTTCTTGTCGATCGCTGCCCAGAGATTCTGGATGTCCTGCACGACCGCAGCGTTCGGCTTGTCGGAAATGACGAGCGGGAAATTGGCCGTATTCATCTTCTCGCCTTTGGCATCGACCTCGGAACGGTACTTGGCGTTGTCCCTCGTTTTCCCGTACGACTTCTCCTGATAGAAGTTGAGCAGCTTGACCGCCGCTTCCGGATGCTTGAAGCCCTTGCGAACGACCGTATATTGCGCGGCCGGGAACGGTACGCCGGGCTTCGCCTCCGACCCGTCCACGGTCGGGATCGCATAGGCTTTCCAGTCCATGCCGGGATTTTGGCCGCGCGCGTCGGCGAGCGGAAAGTAGGAGTTCCAGTTTTCCCCGAACTGTACGCCGATTTTATTTTGCGCGAAGCTCTCGCTCGCTTTGTTGGGGTCCTTTACGGCAAATTCCCGATCGATTTGGCCCGCTTTGAACATTTCCTGCAGCTTGGCAAGCGCCGCCTTCGTCTCGGGAAGCGTGCTGCCGTAGGCGAGTTGCCCGTCCGCTTTTTTCACCCATTGCCCCGGATAGGCGCCGAACCCGTTCATATACCCGGTGATGCTGGCGATCGCGCCGTAAAGCCCCTTGTTCAGCGCGATTCCGTACGTATCCGCCGCTCCGTTGCCGTCGGGATCTTTCGTCGTAAACGCTTCGATGATCGCATGCAGTTCGTCCATCGTTTTGGGAGGCGTCAGCTTGAGCTTTTCCATCCAGTCGGTGCGCAACCATAACACCTGGGCGTTGTAGATGTTCGCAGTGATGTTGGGAAGCGCGAGCAGCTTGCCGTCGAACGTAGCGGACGCCATCGAGATGCCGCCGTCTCCCTGCATCAGCTCCTTCGTCCAGGGCGCGGCGTATCGATCGAATACGCCCGTCAGATCCTCCAGCTGTCCCGCATCCGCAAGCTGCTTCAATTGTGTGGGACTGACCGTAAAGATGTCCGGCAGATTGCCCGAAGCGATGGATACGTTCAGCTTCTGGTTGTAAGGGCTCGATTCGGACGCGTCCCCCGCCTCCGCGGTCCAGTCGTACGCGACCTTGATCCCGAGCTCGCTCTCGTATTCCCGCGTCCATACGTTGTTGGCGATATCGTCGCCCGGCAGAAACTTCCACACCTTGTTGACCGCTTTGGCGGCATGCACCTCGATGGCCGGATCGTACTTGCCGAACGGATCGGGCGCTTCGCCCGTCTGTGCCGCGGCCGTTCCGCCGCTCCCGGCGCCTCCGGCGCCGGACTTCGCATTCGCGTTGGACGCGTCGTTCCCGCCGCTGCAGCCCGCCGTCGTCAATGCTGCGGCAAGGAAAAGCGAAAATGCCCATCGTCTCGTATTCGTCCGCAAAAAATTCCCCTCCTCGTTATATATGAAAGCGTGCGCACGCCCTCCATGCCTGCATTATAAGACGGGGAATGAAGGCGCCTCTACTGGACAGTCTTACGATAGACTGTCGTTTGTTGCCCTCCTGGCTTGATCGCGATATTCCTGCGGCGTCATCTGCATATGCCGCTTAAAAAAGCGATAAAAGTATGACGGATCGGCATCGAAGCCGACCGCGGCGGCAACCTCCTGAATGCGGCGGCTTTCTTCGCGAAGCAGCGCCTTGGCCTTGGCCAGCCGGATGCCGTTGATATAGTCCGACAATCCCGTACCCGTGATTTGTTTATACAGCTTGGAAAGATACGGCGGACTGAGCGACACTTCATCGGCGATTCGGGTGAGCGACAGATCGCCGGACAAATGCCGGACGACGAATGCCTGAACGGTTCCCACAAGCTCGCTTTCCCGCGAACGCGCGCCTCGCTCGAGCCGCTCGAACAATTCCGCGGCGAACAGGCCGAACAGACCGAATGCCTCCACCCAGGAAACGCCCGTATCCATGCGCAGCAATCGCGAGAGCGGCAGCTTTTCCTCCAGTTCGTCCGCGCCTCCCGTTCGGTTCAAATAAGAGAGGAAGAGGGTGACCAACGCATAATAGATTTCAAGCTTGAAGCGATCCTCCCATTCGCCGGAAAGAAAAAACGTCTCGTACGTTTCCCGAAACAGGTCGAAGAACAGCTCGCGCCTGCCCGTCTCGAGCAGCATGCCCAGCTCGTCGATTCGCGCTCTGCCGATGCGCAGCTGCTGTGACGAAGAATCCGGGCTCCCTGCCTCCGGCTGCGCGGCCGGCGGTTCGATCAGAAGAATCTCCTTGCCAAGCCCCAGGCCGAAGGTGAACAGCAGCCTCAGCGCACCGAGCTTGCGTCCGGCTTCGCGCCATGCGACTGGCTCGCGCGCTGCCGCGAACGACACGTGCCGGCGAAGCAGCGCGCTGCACGCGGCCTGAATATTTTGCAAAATGCCGTGTACGAACGAAATAGCCTCCTGCCAGGACTTCGGATCTCGTGCGCTTTCCGGAAGCTGGATGCACCAGACGAGCCGATGCTTGTCCAGCATGACGGACCTGCTCCTGACTTTAGGAGACAAGTATTCCTCCGCGATATTTTGCAGCGCGTAGATCAATAGCGTCCTGCCCGCCGTGTCGCGCTCGTCCTGCCACTCGTCCAGCCTCGCGAGCGCGAGCAGCACGGGCTCCTTGCTGTCCAGCCCCATATCCAGCTCCGCGAACTGCTTGGCGATCGCCGCTTCCGAATCGACATCCCCGTTCAGGATGCCCGACAGCACATCCTTGTGCAGCGAAGCACGGGCCAGCATAAGCTGATCCCTCGCTTGCTTCAGCAGCGCATCGGCGTCGAATTCCTTCGCATATTCGTCGATCGCTTTGCGCACGGCCTGGACGATCGCCGCTTCCCCTTCGGTCTTCAGCAGGTAATCGAGCACGCCGTTGCGAACGGCCTGCCGAATATAGTCGAAATCGTCGTACCCGGTCAGAAAAACGACTTTGCAGCGCGGCCACTTCTCCACAATGCGCGTCTGAAGGGCGAGACCGTCCATGCCCGGCATCCGAACGTCCGTCAGCACCAAATCGACCTTCGTTCGGGACATCCGATCCAGCGCTTCGCCGGCATGATAGGCGGCGTATATGTCCAGCTCGGGAAAATGCTCCCGCAGCAACTGCACGATTCCGTTTACGATGATCGGTTCATCGTCGACCACGATGACGCTATTCATGCCTTCACTCCTCTTTTTCGATCGGAAGCCTTACCGTTATGGCTAATCCGCCCAAATGGCTTCTCTGCGCTTCGAGTCCGTAAGCGGCCCCGAAATAAAGCTGCAGCCGCCGATGAACATTGATCATGCCGGTCGTTTCTATATGCGCCGCAGGCGGCGACGACAGCAATCGCTGCAGGGCGTCCAGCCGCTCAATCGACAGCTGCTTGCCGTTATCCTCAATCGTTACCTTCAAGGACTGCCGCCCGGTCTCGAAGCGGACGACGATAAGACCGCCGTTCGTCATAGGCTCAAGCGCATGCTCGTACGCGTTCTCCAGAAGCGGCTGCAAGATGAGCCGGGGAACGCGCAGCGTGCGGCACTCCTCCGGCAGGTCTCCGATTCTCAGCTCGATCCGGCTCTCGAAGCGAATCGCCTGTATGGCGGCATAGTCCTTCAGGTGATTCACTTCCTGCTCCATGGACACTTCCGCCGAAGCGTTCCGGGTGATGCCCCGATAATAACCGCCAAGATGGCCGGTCATTTTGATAACATTGTCCAAATTGTCGTTTCTGGCCAGGAAATGAAGCGTGAGGAAACAGTTATAGAGAAAATGGGGATTGATCTGCGATTGAAGCTGCTTCAGTTCGGCGTTTTTCATGCGGATGTCCTGCTCGAAATTTTCCCTGATCAGCACGTCCAAACGTTGGACCATCGAATTAAACTGCCGGCTTAAATAACGAAACTCGAATTGGCTGCCTTCCTCGACCTTGGCGGCGAAATCCCCCTTTTCGACCTTCCGGAAAGCATTCACCAGCTCGCGCACGGGCCGATGCACCATGCGGTGAACGCCCAGCGAAAAGCCGGCCACCACCAGCAGGGACAAAAGGGAGAGCCCCCAAAGCCATCGGCGATATTCGTTCAGAGGCCCGATCACCGTTCGTTCGGGCATATATACGGCCAAATAAGCGTTAATATAGGGAGAATATTTATAGGAAACCCAGAAACGGGTGCCGCCTTGCTCGATAAGGGTATGGCCGAAGCTGCCGCTGCCGGGACCCAGCCTGCCCAAATATTCGGAAACCGGCCCGATCAGCATGCGATAGTCCGGATCGGAGATTCGCCAATCGCCGGACGCGCTCGCCATCAACGCCCCGCCTTGACCGGTCACGCTGTTTAGCGAGCTCACGATCCGTTCGTTGGACAATTCTACCTTGAGCGCGAACGAGACGGGCGCCGTCCCGTATGCGAATACCGGATACACCTGGTTGATGATCAGACTGTCCGCAAACCCGGATATGGGCGTGCCCTCGAGACTCGGATGCGCCTTCAGCGCGGCAAGTTCTTGCTCCGACAACCCCGGACCGTAATCGTCCGCATGCAGCATGCGGCCGAGCGCGGGAAAATAGACGCCCACATCCTTGATATACGGGCTCGTCCGCTGGAACATCGAAAGCTTGTTCTGCACCGTAATCACGCTTTGCGCGCGCTCGTAATCGGACATTTCCCCGAACCAGGCGCTGGTCCGCTCGAAATCCTTGTCGGTTACGAACGCCGTTTTGAAGGTCAAAATGCGTTCGACCTCCGATTGAAAGGAAGCCAGGAAGAAATCGACCTGATTTTCCATGGAGGTGGAGATCTCCTCCCTGACCCGGTCCGAAGCGCGCGCATTCATAATAAGGCCAACGATAAAGATCGGCGCAAAAACGAGCAGAAAGGCGATCACGAGCTTTGGATAAATGCGAAGATTGTTAAGCCATTCCCTGACCAACAGGCTCCCCCCTTCAAAGTTGCTTAAGCCCGGCCGTCTGTCTCGCCATACGGCACAAAGCCCCGCATATGCGAGGCTCCTTGTCGCTGCCGTATTCCTTTGTGACGGGAGACTATCGGCGTTTGTAAATGGCGATCCCGTTTATCATCGGGTCCTTCAGCGTGTTTTGCAGCTCGATGTTCAGCACGCCGTCGCCGACCGACACATCGTAGGGGCCGTATTTGACCCATTCGTTGATCGGCATATTTCCGATGTCGGCATCGACCGTCGCGCCTTCCAGAACAACGTTAAATTTCCGGTAATTGCTTTGATGATTTTCCATCACCCAGAAGTAAATTTGATACTTGCCGTTCGGCAAAGTCTGGTTGATCGGCAACGCCGCGCCCAATTTCCACACGTTCGTGTTCAGCATGCCGGCCGTAGCGGCATCCGCAGCCGGAGCGGGCACGAGCGGCGTGCCGTTGGCGGACAGATTCGCGCCTGCAGGGAAGGATAGGCCTTGCGATAGAGCGGCAGAATGGGAGATCCAGTCGTTCCCTTCGATCGTGACGGCTCCGCCGTTCAAATTGATCCCTTTATAGAACACCCAGGTTGACGGCTGGATGCCCGCTACGTTCTGCGTGTCGTTCCAGGCACTCCAGGGCAGGTCGACGAATCCCAGCGGATAGGCCGGCGAACCCGGCTGAAGGCGGTAATCCCCTCCGCCGAAGTTTACGAATTGCGGATCGGAAATAACGGAGTTCGCGTCCTTGCCGCTGACCTTCGGGACGTTGAACAGATCGTTATAGTCCGTCGTATAGGTGCCTCCGTTAAAGTAATCCAGATATTTGGGCCAGGACGCCGTCTTGGAATAAATAATGTTTTTCTCGATCGTATTGTTGGCGCTTACCCGCTGATTCGTCCCCCATTCCAGCCGCACGAACTTGTCTTTGCCGTCCTCGTGACCGAGCCCTTTCCAGATGGCATTGCCGATGATGGCTACATTGTTGCGAATGGCGTTGTTGTCCCCCGCATGGACGAATACGGCCGCACGGCTTTGGTCCTTGATGAAGTTGCCCAGTACCGTTACCCCGCTCGTCTCGTCATCCAGATAGATGCCGTCGGCGCCGTAGGGGTACCGGAAGATCGGCTGCGTCCAGTCCGGCCGGAGCCCGCCCGTATCCTCGATGTAGTTGTACTGGATCTTCGAGGCGGTATCGGCCGCGCCCCGGCCCAGCATCTCGATGGCGCCGGTATCCGACGTTTCCCGGTTCGTATGGAGCACTTTGTTGTACTCGATCGTATTGTTGCTGTTGTCGGTCGCCGCATCCCACTGCTTGACGGAGATGCCGTAACGGGCGGTGTATTCGATCCGGTTATTGTTGATCCGGTTGTCGTGGACGCCATACCCCCATACGCCCGCTCCCATCTTCTCGACAAGCCCGATATGGTGGATATAATTCCAGTTGATGGCGTTGCGATCGGCGTTATACGTGATCTCGACGCCGCTGCCGCCGGTTTGGGCGATTTCATTGTGATTAATCGTATTGTCGCTCGAACCTGTCAGCATAAAGCCCTTGCCCACGTTGACCAGCCGGTTGTTGTAGAACCCGTTTAAGTCCGCTCCGTTTTTCAGCTCGACGGCCGGAAGCGAATAAGGCGTGTCGGAGAACGTCATCCGCTCGATCGTGACATTGTCGGCTCCGTCCAATGACAGAATGGTGCGTCTGGGCACTACGGCGCCTTTGGACAAGAGCGTCGAGGCGTTGGCGGGCTTGACGACGAGCTTGCTGTCCGACACCCGGTAGGCGAATTCGCCGGCTTCGTCGATGAAGGCCGGATTGTTCAGCAGCCGGTACGTGCCGTTGGTTCCGATCGCGTACTTGGCGTTGCCGGTCAGATTGATCGTGCGGTTCGCTTCGTCGATGGAGGCCACGCGCAACAGATCGTTTTGCATTCGGGTCACGGCGTAGGTTTCGATCCGCAGATTGGATACGAAGTCGGCAGCCGTCATCTCTCCGGACTTAAAGACGACCTTGTTCAAGGCCGTATTGGCATCCGCGAAAAAGTGTCCGTACGTATACGGGTTGGCCGCATCGTACGACTTCTTCTCCGCCACGCGCTGCCGCTGGCCGTCCACGATCAGCTCCAGGTCGCTGGGCGTCGAGAGGGGAGCCGCATACAGGCCGCCCGCCTCCGCGGCGAAGCCGGTCACCGCTTGACCGCCGCTCAGCACCGGCGTCTCTCCGTTATAGGCCGAGAACTTGACACCGTTGTCGCTGGCATTCAGGACAAGCGTGGACGCCATGTAGTAGGTGCCGCCGCGCACATACGTCGTCTTGACGGCGCCGGTTCGCATCGCATCGCGCGCTTTGGCGAGCGTCTTGAACGGGCCGTCCGTGCCCGCGCTGTTAGGGGCCGCCAGCGTGCCCGACCAGGCGTCGTTGCCGTTGGTCGCTACAAAATAAGCGGACGAGGCTTCCGTCCTCGCCGGGTTCAGGCCGATCAATCCTGTGAGAGCTACCATGGCGACCAGCAGCCACTTGACGCCAACTCCGAATACTCGTTTCATTCGTTCATCTCCTCTTCGGTTGGATGAAGTGCCATGTTCTGTGCAGGCTCGTTCAAGCCCGCGGAGTGGGGGGATGCGGCGGCGGGCGGGATGCAGCGGGGGCGGCGGGATGCGACGGCGGGATGCGGCGGCGGGGCATCCGCGGCCTGGCGCGAGATGCGGCGGCGGGCGGGGCATTCGCGGAATGCCGCGGGGCGGCGGCGGACCGGGCATTCGTCTGCTTGCCGCGGTACCGGAGATTCGCCCCCCGTCTCCATCATGTTGGAAGCGCATACATTTTCATAGTCTCAAATTTGACGATTTGTTTGCGAGCCGCTTTGAATTTCGGATATTTGTATGCAGAACGCTGCAAGTGTTCCTATTCAGGAACACTTGGGTGGTTTGTTCGGAGTGTGGGCCGCAGGAGTTCCTATCCAGGAACTCCCTGGCGGTTCGTATGGTGTGTGGGCCGCAGGAGTTCCTATCCAGGAACTCCCCGGCGGTTCGTGCGGGGCGTGAGTCGCAGGAGTTCCTATCCAGGAACTCCCTGGCGGTTCGTGTGGTGTGTGGGTCGAAGGTGTTCCTATCCAGGAACTCCGGGGCGGTTCGTGCGGTGTGTGTGGCGCAGGTGTTCCTATCTAAGAACACTTGGGCGGTTCGTGCGGGGTGTGGGTCGCAGGTGTTCCTATCCAGGAATTCCTGGGCGGCTCGTGTGGTGTTTGGTTCGCAGGAGTTCCTATTCAGGAACTCCCGGGCGGTTCGTGCGGGGCGTGGGTCGAAGGAGTTCCTATCCAGGAACTCCCCGGCGGTTCGTGCGGGGCGTGGGTCGCAGGAGTTCCTATCCAGGAACTCCCGGGCGGTTCGGGCGGTGTGTGGTTCGCAGGAGTTCCTATCCAGGAACTCCCGGGCGGTTCGTGCGGTGTGTGGGTCGCAGGAGTTCCTATCCAGGAACTCCCGCGCGGTTCGTGCGGTGTGTGGGGTCGCAGGAGTTCCTATCCAGGAACTCCCGGATGGCTCGTGCGGGGCGTGGGTCGCAGGAGTTCCTATCCAGGAACTCCCGGACGGCTCGTACGGTGTGTGGGTCGCAGGAGTTCCTATCCAGGAACTCCCGGGCCGTGCGTGCGACGCGTGCTCCGCTCACTCCGCCGCGCCCCGGTCAAAATCCGCGACGATCAGCATGTCGGTGCCGCGCGCGCGGCGCAGCATGAAATGCACAACCGTCTCTTTGAGCAGCGAGTACCAGAGCGGCCGGCGGGACTGGCCGATGATTAGCAGCGTCGCGTTTAGTTCGCTCATGCGCGCCAGCAGCGCTTCGCCGATCCGGCGGTGGTCGCCCGGCGGGGCGACCTCCAGCTTGCCCCCGAGCCGTTCGCACAGCTGGCGCAGCGTGTCGAGCCGCTTGTCGGTCTCCGCGCCCGCTTCCCTATCCGGCCGCACGTAGTGCGCGTGCCACTCCGCCTTGAGCCGGTGCGCGATGCGGAAGCCGCGGCGAATGAGCCGCTCCGAGCGGGGCCCTGCGTCCACGCAGACGAAGATCGTCTCCTGCCTCCGCCATTGTCCCCGCAGCGACGTATGGCGATCCCATGCCTCGAGCCGTTCGTCCACGTCGTCCGCCAGCTCCCGGAGCGCGAGCTCGCGCAGCGCGATCAGATTTCCCATTTTAAAAAAGGACGCTAACGCCTGATCGACCTTCTCGAGCGCATAGATCTTCCCTTCGCGCATCCGCTGCTGCAGCATCTGCGGGGTCACGTCGATGAGCTCCACCTCGTCGGCCAGCTTCAGAATCGCGTCCGGCACCGTCTCGCGCACGCGAACGCCCGTCAGCTGCTCCACCGCGTCGTTCAGGCTCTCGAGATGCTGCACGTTGACGGTAGAAATGACGGAAATGCCGCTGTCCAGCAGGCGGATGACATCCTCGTACCTTTTCTTGCGCAGGCTTCCCGGCACGTTCGTGT